>JAZNRU010000061.1:0-3695 GCA_045590895.1 Acutalibacteraceae bacterium | reverse complement strand
CGTTATCAAAACCGTGGGCGATATTGCGGCATTGCTGCAAAAGAAACTCAACACACCTGACGGTGAATGATATATCCGCTTAATTCGGATATGATATATCTTCGCTATGATGAATGATATATTTTCCTTGCGGAAAATATTGAGGGTCGCTTACGCTCCGATTTATATATTTTTATAGAGCGAAGCGGAACAAGCGACAGCTTCCGACATATTTGTGCAACAAATATATCATCCGCAACGCGGATAACATCACACTGCAGGTGTGATATCATACGCACATCGGTGCGTATATCATTGAACAGGAGGAACCCGTACATGGCTGAAAAAACAACGTATACACAACCCTTTGACAAAGGAACGCTCAATTGTGAGCGTTTTCGCATTCCTGCCCTGTATACCTTACACGACGGTACGGTCGTTGCAGGAGCGGACGTACGCTACGGACACGGTTCGGACTCGCCCAACAACATCGATATCGCCCTTGCCTTTTCCGCCGACGGTTACTCCGATTGGCAATACCGCATTCTCAATCACTTTGACGATTATGCCGACGGTACGACGGAAAAGGACAGTGCATCGTTCATTGATTCCGCCCTTGTGCAGACCGAAAGCGGCAGAATCATCGTCATTACGGATGCGTTTCCGTCCGAGGGCGGTTATCTGCAAGCCAAAAAGGGAACGGGTTTTGCTCGCATCGGCGGCAAAAAAAGAATGCTTCTGACCGACGGAAAAAACAATGCAAAACTCTCCGCTTTTGCCTTTTATATCGGTGATTTTGAAGGCGATACCGCCGCCGTTTACACCCGCAAAGGCGACCAAAAAACACCCTACGCCGTTGACCGCGAATTTCGTCTTTACAAAGACGGCAAACCCTTATACTGTGCACAGAAAGGTGCAACGGGTGAACCGGAACAGGTCCGTCAGACCGTCTTTTACAGCGCCGCAGACTTACAGTGCTACCGTACCGTTTACCTGTGGATGCGATACAGCGACGACGGCGGTAAAACGTGGAGTGCCCCCAAACTGCTCTCCGATACGCTCAAAAAAGACAATGAATCCTTTTTCGGCATCTGCCCGGGTCGCGGTACGGTCATAAAACACAACGGAAAAGAGCGTATTGTGTTCTGCGTTTACAACAACCACGGCATCTTTTCGGATCCCGTTTTTGAAAACGCCTGTGCGATTTATTCGGATGACAACGGCGAAACCTGGCACAGAAGTGAAAAAATCAAGATCAGCCGCACGCTTCGAAAAACCAGCGAATCGCAGTTGGTCGAACTCACTGCAGACAGGAAAAAATTCCTGCGTATGTACGCACGCAATTTAAGCAATTACATCGGCTTTTCCGACAGTTTTGACGGCGGTGAGACGTGGACGAAATTTATCCCCGATAAACAACTCGTCGGCACGAAAAACTGCATGGTGTCTTTCATCGCCGCCGACCGTTTTGTTGACGGCAAGCAGATTGTTCTTTGTTCCGCAGGCGGCAACACAAAAGAGCGTGCCGACGGCATTCTGCGTGTCGGTCTCGTGCAGGCGGATAAAAGCGTGGATTGGATTCACACGCATCCCGTCAACGAAGGCTTTTTTGCTTATTCGTGCCTGACGCAGTTTTCCGACGGCAATTTTGCACTGCTGTACGAAGACGAGCCCGCCCATTTGCAGTACACGGTTTTCTCCGTGGACGAAAAGGGCATATTGCAATTAAAATAAATCATAATTTCTCTCATTTATAATCAACCCGTTTTATTGCACCAACCCGTCCGTTTTGCATAGTCTGTAAGCGGAGGGGTTTCATGAAAAAAGACAGTAAAGGACACCCGCTGCAAAAAGCAATGCGAGTGTCCGTTTTTAATATTTTTCTCAATTTTTTTCTGGTTTTGTGCAAAGCGGCGGCAGGCGTGTTCGCCCACAGTCCGGTCCTGCTCAACGATGCGTTGCATTCGTGTGCCGATACGCTGTGTACGGTGCTCGTACTGTCGGGACTCGGCTATGAAGCAAAGCATCCGCAGGCGGATACAAAAAAAATGCAGGGCGGTATCATCACGGTCTTGTCTGCCGTGATCGGTGCCACGGCTCTGGGAATGCTCGCCGGTGCGGTAAAAATACTGTGCGGACACACGGAATTGCCGCCCGACAGCCTTGCGTTGGCGATCGCGGTGCTGTGCGTTGCAACCAAAGCCGCCATGTACGTCAACACCAAACGCATTGCACGGCAAAGCGGCAACGAATGCCTGCTTGCGGATGCATTTCACCACAGATCGGACTGTTTTTCTTCCCTTTTGGTGGTGTCCAGCGTCGTGTGCAGTTATCGGCAGTGGATCCTGCCCGATGCTCTGACACGCTTTGCGTTGGGATTGTGTCTGCTCGGCTCGGCATTCGCACTTGCAAAAGACGGAATTGCTCTGTTGCGGTTCAGGGTAACGGATACGCCCGCAAACGGCTCTTGTTAGGTTATTCACGGAAGGTTGGAGGATTGTAAAAAAATAAATTATGATTTATGCACATAAATCATAATTTACACTTTTCGGCATCCCCCCCCTGTCAGAAATCCCAGTCGTCCGCAGGTTTCGCAGTCGGCCAGAAAAGAGGTGCGGTGTCGGCGCTTTCGGTTTCTTCCTGCACGTCATCGGTATCGGCTTCATCCGGATACCAACGCATGGCACGCTCAAAAAATGCACGGAACGGCTCCATTTTGTAAAATATTTCCTTGCAATACGCGGTCACACTTTCAAGGTCGGTCAGTTGGCTGTCACGGATGGGACAAAACAGCATCCACTGCTTGTGTTTGATGTATTCGATCATGGGATCGTGTGCATCAAAGCCTTTGGGGGTGCGGCTGACCTTGTCACCGCAGAACCAGCTTTGCACGGTCTCGTCTGCCATAACGGCAGAAAATTCTTCGGCGTGATCGGAAATGTAACGGCGGATCCTGTCCGTCGTTTTTCGGTTGTCGGTAAACCACACGCCCACGCAGATCTCCGATTTTTCCTGCGGTGCGATCTGCACGTAAAACGACATCGCCGTTTTTTCGCGTCCTTCGTCGGACAAAGCACAGGCAAACCACGTTTTGTAGGGCGGCTTGCCTGCGGCGTAGCGGACGTCGCGGGCAGTGCGGTAAATAAATTTTTTAACGGGCAACAGCCGCATTCTCTCCGCCATGGAGGGAGCCACTTCGGCGGCGGCTTCCACCAAAGCCTGCGTAAAGGTTTCAAAATCGGCACGCACGGATTCATACCGCTTGTGCGTTTCATGGAACCACGTGCGGTTGTTGTGCATTTCAAGGTCATTGAGATATGACAGCATAGGGGTAAAAAACATACGTTCCTCCGCAAACAAAAATATCTGCATTCATTTTAGCACAATCGGCACGAAAATGCAAAAGGGAAATTCCGTAAAGATGCTTTTTGAAAGTACAAAACCTCCCTGTTTGTTCGGACAGGGAGGTTGGTTTTTCGGGTCTTCACGAAAAGCCGGGGGATTGAAAAAATAAGATAAATTATGATTTATCTCACAAACGGCACCCCTCAAACACTTGTCGCCCCTGAAAGGGGAGATGTCACGAAGTGACAGAGGGGTTCACCAAGTTTGCACAAACTCAAAGAAAAAAGTTTGATATTACCGCCAAAACCCCTCTGTCTGCCTGCGGCAGACATCTCCCCTTTCAGGGGCGACAAGGAGTGAGTGGGGGCAAT
>JAZNRU010000060.1:0-41079 GCA_045590895.1 Acutalibacteraceae bacterium | reverse complement strand
TTTTTTTTGCGGATTTTCTCAATCCGCTGCTTTTTCTTGCCTTTTTGTCAAAAAAAGCATCCAAAAACAGTTTCCTTTACTGCTTTCAGATGCTCTAACTAATTTTACTTTTCTTGGGTTGTTATTAACTTAATGACATTGGCTTTTTCGGCAGGCTTGCTGTTGTTTTATTAAGTCTTATTCCGCTGTTTCTTCTTTGTTTAACAGCACACGCAATTCCTTGAACCATGCGATCAGAGATTCAAAAAATGCTTTGATTCTTTCAAAAAACGTAGTCGGCTGTTCCTCGTACCACGCTTCCGTATTGCAGTTGTTTGCGTTCATAGGCTCTGCGGTGTCCGTTTCGGTGTCATAAACGATGAACTGCGTGTAAGCAAGATCGTCGACCGTCAGTTGTTCATCGGCGGTTACGACGTCATACAGGATCTGCATTTCATAGGAAGTCCAGTTGGAATGCGTGGCTCCCTTGAAGAACCATGTGTAATCGGGGAACATACAGGTGGAAGCATCGATCTGTCCGTCGGGAGAAATATATTTTCCGAGCCCTTTTTTGGTTTGCTGTGCAATGTAGGCATCGGACAGGGATTGGTATACCTTGGAGGTGGTAGCCCCGAAAGAGGCTCTGTATACGGATGCGATCTGGTCGGAGATCATATCGGCGGATTTGCACACGGGGATCATCTGACTGCCGTATTTTGCAATGATGGCAAGGTTTGCACCGCTGTCTTTGATGCTTTGCATGATCTCAGGAATGTGCTGACGGACCACCTCATCGTAATTCATGATCTTTTCAATAAGACCTGCATATTCCTTGCGTTTTTCACTGCCTTCTTCACCGAATACATAGTAAAGTGCCGCATCGAAATCTTCACTTGTAACGCAGGACCAGTAACTCGGCCACGTGTAGAACGTTGACAGGGCAAGTGCGGACGTCACGCCTTTTACGATGCGGTAATACAGCGTTGCTTTGGTAACGCCGACAACACCGTCCAGAAGTCCGCTTTTGGTGGCAAGGTCAATGGTTTGAAGGGCAAATGCACCGACGTCAAATAAGCCGTAATACGCACAGTCGATCAGTACGCGTTCAATGGCTTCTCCGTTGACGGCAAACTGACCGCTGATGGCTTCGCTGATGGGTTCCGCACCGTAACTCACGCCGCCGTCAAAGGCAATGCCGTGAATATCGTCGCAACCGTATTTTGCGATATAGGCAGTGACGACGGAAGTGCCCAAACAACTTGAAATGATGCAGACCTTTTCACTGTTCGTCGTCTTTTTGATGGCCTGTATAAAATCGTTGAACAGGTCGGCGATGTAAAGGGGATCCAGACGCCAGTCGTAATTGAACCAATAATCATGAACGCCGTAATAACCTTTGCCCTGTTTCTTGTCCGTTTTTTTCAGTTGCTCTATGGATTCAACGCGGCTTTTGGAAAGTCCCGTTCCGTTGGTGGGATTTCCGTTGCCGTCCAGAAGTGCATCACCGAAAATTTCACCGATCTCGGTTTGCAACGCGGCGTAATAATTATCCCACTGATTGAGTAGTATCCCCTCACTCAGAAACGGCATCAGGATATTGCTGATCGATTCATACAATTCGCTGTTGTCATCTTCTTCACCGCTGTCTTCCAGAAAACCGCGGAAATGCATAACGCGTTCGCCCTGCTCGTTGTAAAGCGGTTCGCCGTCGCCGGAGATGCGGATGACGGGAATCTGACTGCGGGATGCGTTGGGATCCGTTCCTGCAAAAGCGGGCAGCATACAGGATCCGAACAACAGAACCGTCAGGAGAATGCTGATGCATTTTTTCATTTTCAAAGTCAAAATGAACACCTCGTATGTTTGTTTTCTTTATTTTACCAAACAAATTTCAATTTGCGTTGTTTTAATTGTAAATAAATTTCTTTTGCACTGTCTGAATTGTTGTAAAATTGTGACATAAAACGACTGATTTTTCTGTTGCCTGCGGTGTTGATTTATGGTAAAATAAAGGAGTAGTGAAACCATGATTTTTTGAAAAAACGGAGGAATAAACCATGCTCAGAAAAAGACAGGTACATCTTGATTTTCATACCAACGGCACCTTGCCCGTCGGAAAAAAGTTTTCAAAAGAACAGTTTCAGAACGCTTTGAAAATCGGTCACGTGGATTCCATCACCGTGTTTTCCAAATGCCACCACGGTTGGTCGTATCATCCCACGCAAGCCAATGAAATGCACCCCGAACTCGATTTTGACCTTTTGGGTGCACAGCTGGAAGCCTGCAAGGAGATCGATGTCAGGGCTCCCGTTTATATTTCGGCAGGCTATGACGAAAAGGATTTCGTAAAGCATCCCGAATGGCATCATATCCGTTCTTCGGATAAGGCGGACGTTGCCGAATACGAAAGCGAAACACATTTTCATCTGCTTTGCTTCAATACGGGCTATCTGGAGGCCCTGTGTGCACAGATCGAAGAAGTAATGGTAAAATATGACCCCTGCGGCATTTTCCTGGATATTATTTCTCCGCGTGTTTGCTATTGCGAAAAATGCCTTGCGGATATGAAAGCGGCAGGTTTGGATGTCGAAAGCGAAAAAGACCGCGTTGCGTTCGGAGATATTGTTTTTAAGAAATATCTGCAAAGAACCAACGAAGCCGTACGCAGGCACAGTGCCACCGCAACGATCTATCACAACGAAGGACACGTGCCGAAAGGGGATTATACCTATATCGATGCCAATACGCATCTTGAACTTGAAAGTCTGCCCACGGGCGGTTGGGGCTACGACCATTTTCCGCTGTCGGCGGCGTATGTACGTACGCTCAAAGACGTGGAGTTTTTGGGCATGACGGGTAAATTCCACCATTCATGGGGTGAGTTCGGCGGTTTCAAGCATCCCAACGCACTCATTTATGAAACCGCACTCAGCATTGCCAACGGGGCAGGCTGTTCCATCGGAGATCAGATGCATCCTTTGGGTGAAATGAACATGGCAACCTACGGGTTGATCGGAAAAGCCTACGCACAGGTCGAAGAAAAAGAGCCGTGGGTGAACGGTGCGGTCAATATTGCCGATATTGCCGTGCTCAGTGCGGAATCGCTGACGGGACAGCGCAACCACAAAGCGGATTTCGGTGCCAACCGAATGCTGTTGGAGGGTAAATACCTGTATAATTTCGTCGATTCCACCATGGATCTTGCAGGTTACAAACTTCTGATCGTTCCCGACGTGGCGGTGCTTTGCGATACGGTGCTTGAAAAAATAAAAGCCTTTGCCGCACGGGGCGGAAAGGTGATCGCAAGCGGTGAAGCCCTCGTAAAAGACGGCAGATTCGTATTGGATTTCGGAGCCGAATACATCGGAAAGAATGAATACGAGCCGACCTATTTCGTGCCGCACTTTGATACCGTCAACGGAAACACGGAATACGTCATGCGTTGCAATTCCTATCTCTTTACCGCTACGGACGGGGAAGTGCTTGCCGACGTGCAGAATCCTTATTTCAATCGCACCGCAGAGCATTTCTGCTCCCATGCACACGCACCCAACAATCCCGAAGTGTCCGCACCTGCCGTGATCGTCAAAGGCAATCTTGCATATATCGGTTGGAATATTTTTACCGCCTACGCACAGCACGGTCATCTTTGCTTTAAGGAACTGTTCACGTTTGTGATCGAAAAATTGCTGGGTACCGAGAAATCGGTTGCGGTCGCATTGCCCGACAGAGGCGTTGTAACGCTGACCGGACAGGCGGATAAAAACAGAAAAATACTGCATCTTCTGTTTGCTCACACCACCGTTCGCGGTGAACGCACGGAAGTGATCGAGGACGTCGTTCCGCTTTATAATGTGCCTTGCAAGGTGAAATGTGCAAACAAGCCTTCCGCTGTTACTCTTGTACCTGAAGGTAAGTCAATTGATTTTGACTATGCGGACGGTTATGTATCGTTCAGCGTTCCCGAAGTGTATATTCATCAGATGGCAGAGATCAAAGAATAATTGCTCCCCCTTTGTATTATTATCGCCGTGCCGTCGTATATTGATAACGGAAAGAACATAAGGCTGTGTTCGGGTAAATTACATTGGAGTTGGAATAAAAATGATTTATGCGATGTCGGATCTGCACGGATATCCTTTGGATGCAATACTGTCTTTTTTAGAGGAGATCGGTTTTTGCGATGCGGATGAACTTTATATTCTCGGAGACGTTATAGACCGCGGTGAAGATGGCATCCGTATCCTGCAATGGGTGATGAAGCAAAAAAACGTGAAAATGCTTCTGGGAAATCACGAGGATATGATGCGGAAATGTGCGTTTCTGTTTGAGGGTGACACCTTTCTTGCGATCGAAAACATGAAAGGCAGAAACCGTGATTCTTTTGAACATTGGATCGAAAACGGCGGCGGACCGACGTTCCGTGCCATGACGGCACTGCGTGAAAAAGAACAGGAACGCATTATGCGATTTCTGGACGAACTGCCGTTGTACGCGGAAACGGAGGTCAACGGTCAAAAGTTCGTGCTCGTACACGCAGGACTCGGCAATTTTGATCCGCAGAAACCTTTGGAGGATTACACCTTGCATGAACTTGTATGGACGCGACCGGTTATTTCGCAACGGTATTATGAGGATAAAATAACGGTTTTAGGCCATACGCCGACCTTGTATTATTCGCAGATGTACGAAAAGCACGCTCTGAAAACGCAGACGTGGATCGATATTGACGTCGGTGCGGCAGGCGGCTATGCCCCCATGGTACTGCGGCTGGATGATATGCAGGAGTTTTATATGGATGAAGAATAAATTATGATTTACAATTTCATATACAACTGAAAAACACAAACAAAACGGACACTGCGATCAAAAACAGTGTCCGTTTTTTCTTATTCCTTATTCAATATCGAATTTGTAATAGGCGGCGAGGGCTTTTGCATCTTCGTCCGTGCACACACCGTCCAGCAACAGGAAATCGTCCATGTTGAAAATGGTGTTGTGTTCGTTGTTGAATTTGTGAAGTGCATCGTTGCCGACCGTGAAGGGAAGGCAGTCAATGTCGGTCAGGAGATCTTTGTTGAATCTGCCTGCATGGGCGAGTCTGAAATTGTAATAGCAACGGATCTCACCGTTTTTGCGGTCAACCGATACAATGGTGTGCAACCAGCCGTCTTTGATGTCCTCGGGGAAAGCGGTAATGAAATCATCGTCGTCGTCACCGATACCGATGTTGATGAACGTATCGTTGTTACGCATGACGAACACGAAGCCTTTTTCGCGGCGGTTGGGACCGTAACCGCCTTTGGTGGCACAGACGTCGGTTTCAAAAATGAGGGAACGGTCTATGCGAAGCCATGCGGCAATCGTAAAATCGTTGGTGCCGATCTTCAAGTCCTCATACACCGCACAGCCCGTGGTGCCGAATTCACCGCGTGAGCCGTAAACGCCCTGTGTGTAATATTTGCAAAGACCGATCTCTTTTTCGTCGTGTTTTCCCGTGGCATCCGACAGATCGTTGTCCAGAAACAGGGCGAGGAGCAATCTGTTTTTGTCGATGTACGCACCTAAGCCTTCTCGGGATTCAATGAGCGGCGTGGGTGAGGACGTGTATTCCACACTGCGTACCTGCGGACGGAAGTAGGGTTTTGTGTATTCGGGGAATAAGCCCTGCGGAATCTGTGATGAAAAGCCTTTTGCATCGTAGTCGGGAACGTCCAGTCCCAAAGCGTACAGCACGATCGCCGCCATGTCTTTGGTTGTGGTGTAGCCGATCTCGCCGTGCTTGATGCCTTTGCCCGTTGCGGCAAAATACACGTATTTTTCACCGTCCGTGTAGCCGCCGTGACCGCGTATCCAGCCGCCGTGATCGGCGGTGACGATGAACAGCGTATCATCGAGAATACCGGCTTCTTTGTAGGCATTATAGATCTTGCCGACCAGTTTGTCGATTCGCGTGATGCATTGCAGATGTCCTTCGTTGCCGTAACCGTTGCCGTGTCCGGCTCCGTCCACGTCGTCAAACTGAACGAACAGATATTTCGGTTTTTTGGCAACGCATTCAAGAATGATCGGCGTGAGTTCTTCGTCGTTGGGGGCGGTGTGTTTGTCCACGCCGATGCCGTCCTCAATGATGCCGATGTTGATGGGATTCCAGTTGTTGCAGGCGGCAAGATAAGAATCGGGATACGCTTCACGCAGGCGTTTGAACACGGAGGGTAAAGCATCGTTCGTGTAGGGATGGGAGCCGACGATGCTGTTGGTCAGACCGTGTACGGCAGGGGAGGCACCCAGAAGCATCGCACCCCAGTTCTGTGCACTGATGGTAGGATCCAGTGACAGTGCATCGTAGGTATAAGCACCGTTTGCAAAAATTATATCCATGCAGGGGGTATCGGTCAGACGGTTGAAATTGCCCATGCCGTCAATGCCGATGAGGGCAACATACTTATAGGTATGATTCATAAAAAATACCTCGCTGTTGTTTTTATTGATCGCGTTTTGCTTTCAGTTTTTCATATACTTCGGGATCTACGTCGGGGTTGCCTTTGGAATAGGAGGGTTGCAGTTGATCGCCTGCGACGGCAGGATCCGTGCAAGCGGTGTCGTGACGCCATTTTTCGCGTTCTTCGGCGTTGCGCAGGTTCGGAATATCCATCGGAATACCGCCTGCAAGCACCGAACGGTAAGCAAATATGCCCGGCAGACACATATCCATGGCTTCATAAACGTCTATCACGTCGGCAAAGGGACTTTTGCGGAGTTTTTCGCAGAAGTTGAACATGGTGTAGAAGTCACTGCCGCCGTGGCCTGCATTGTTTGCACGGTGGGCGTGTCTGTCACCCGTGGGTGTGTTGACGGCCTGCGAGCAGTTGTCGCCTTCTTCTTCGTCGCAGTTGACGTACAGGGTCTGCACGCCGCCGCAGTCGGCATCTTCACGGGCACTTTCCATTCTGCCCTTACTGCCGTAAACGGAAAACCATATTGAATTCTTGGCAGGACCGCCGCCGTGAATGCTCTTGAGCACCGCACCGCTTTCCAGCGTTACCATTTCAATGCCCACGGGGGCTGTTTTGGAACCCATGCGTGCCATTCTTGCGTTGTAGGGCAGTTCGAAGCCCGTGACCTTGACGGGACGCTGACCTGAAATGTGGATCAGCGGACCCAATGAATGCGTGCAGTAGAAGAATGCGGAGCCGTTGTTTCTCCAGTGGTTCGGATCGCAGTTGGTGATCTCTGCCCAGATCGGTTCGCAGTTGTGCATATATTCGCCTTCGCCGTATTCAAACGTACCCAGTTTTCCGTCACGGAACAGCTGACGCATTTTACGCGGTGCGGGCATATAGCAGTAGTTTTCGGCGTAGGCGTAAGTCATACCTGTCTTTTCAACCGTTTCGATCAGTTCTACCGCTTCTTTCATGGTCTGTACGGGTAAAACTTCGCTGATGACGTGAAGCCCTTTTTCCATGCAACGGATGGCGAAAGGTGCGTGTTCATTTGCATAGTTTGCAAGCACCACCGCATCCATATCGTGCGAAAGGAAAGTTTCAAAATCGTCGTAATAGGTGATGCCGTCCGTGCCGATCTCCTCTTTGACCGTATCCAGCGTGGGTTTGTGGTTATCGCAGACGGCAACCAACACCGCATTGTCGGATTCTTTGCAATATTCCATCATCGTCATGCCGCGGCGTGCACCGAGAACGCCGATCTTCACTTTTTCGGCTCTGTGGAGCATTCGGTTGAACGTACCGTCCTCGTTGTACATTTCAAGGCTGTCAATGCCCAGTGCATCCAGCATGATCTCCCAGCGTTCGGGCATATTCTCATCGTAGAAAACGGGGCGGAAACCTGCGGATATGTAACTCTTGACCGCCGCAATACGCCATTCGTCCGTGGTCAGGTACGACCATTTTGCACCGTGTTCGTCCATTTTCTTTGCGGCGTATGCGTTGAGGTATTTGCCCAGACCTTTGCCTCTGAAATCGGTACGGATGCCGACCATGTGGAAGTTGCCGATGTTTTCACCCGGACGGTAAATGGCGGAAAGCGTTCCCACACGCTCACCGTTGTAATTCAGAAACAGGCAGTCGCGTTCGAGGATGATGTCATCGTCGTCGGCGATACAATCATCAAAGGCGGCTTCGGTTGCATCGTCTGCAACCAGACCGTTTTTGCAACACTCCACCCAAGCCATTTTGTCCGCTTCGGTCTCGTAAGCACTGATGGTATAGCCCTCGGGCAGAGGTGCTTCCTTGTAGGGTGCGTTCAGGAATCTGTACATTTTCAACTGTGCCATAGTCATTTCTCCTCTTTGAATCAGAAAATATTTTTATATTCCAAAAGTTTTATGAACAGACCGCCCTGTACGGAACGGTGCTGGAATCCGCGCATGGCGGCGGTGACGGTGAAATACCAGTCTGTCAGCGGCACGCGGGAAAGGGACGAGTCGTATGCATTCCACAGAGGAGATACGAAATCTTCAAAATCCCTGCGTTCATTTGCAAGGGTTGCCGTCCACACGAGCCAGTCACTCTTGGTGTAGGTTTCGCGGTTGTCAAGAGGCATTCCGTAGGCGTTGACGTGTTTTTTATAGGATGCAAATTCCGAGTGGATCACGCCAGCATCCATAAGACACGTACCCCAGAGTTTGTCCCATACGATATTGTATTTCATACTCCACGTGTCGGGGCGGTCAAAGGCAAGGCGGTAACTGCCGTCGCCGTTGGAGGCTCTTTTTGCCCAATCGGCCGCCATGGAGCGTGCAAGATTTATTTTTTCATTCTTCTTTTCGTTTTCACCAAGCAGACCGTACAGAATACCGAGACCTGCAATGCCCATAATGGCTTTGAGTGAAAGGTTGCAGTTGTGTGCAAGGTGACCTGCAAAGTCATCGGTGCAAAGCTGATTGTCGGGATCGGCTCCGTTGGTTTCAAGGTAGGTTACCCATTTCTCCAACAGGTCGAGATTTTCGCGGATAAAGTCAAGATTACCGTCTGCAAGGGTGACGGCGGTTGCCATGACGAGCATATTGCCGCATTCTTCCACGGGCATCTGATATTTGAGTTCATTGTGACCGTATACCTGTCCCGTCACGTGCGGATAGCAACCTGCATCGTGCGGTGCAAAGTCAAACGGCCATGCTTCGCTTTTTGCGTATTTGAAGATCGGACGCATCATACCGCGCACGAGTTCGGGATTATACAGCAAAAACAGCGGAATTGAGGGATAACTGACGTCCACCGTTGCCGCACAGCCGTTGGAGAAGCATTCTTTGGAGATGAAAAGGATCTCACCGTCCGTATCAACAACGATCTTGTGGGCGGCAATGCTCTGACGGTAGGCGATTTCAAGCAGTTCCGCATATTTTTCTCCGCCTGCACGCACGCCGTCAAGGAACATTTTATCGGAAAAGGCTTCACAGCGGGCATAGAGTGTTTCGTACTCCGCAAAGGCTTCGGTGATTGCCGTTTCGATCGTTTTACCGTCGGCATTCCAAAGGGAAGTCAGTTCTTTGTCAAAATAACGGATACTGCGGATATCATCGTAGGCAAAGGCGAACAGGGCACTCATTTTGCTGTCGGTGCAGAATACGGTTTGGGCACAGGCAAAGGTCATTTCTTCGCTCTCACCTGCGGGCATATCCTGCATGACGGGCACTTTCACCGTTTCGGTGTAGGCGGTACCCTGATCGGTGCAAAGGTAAAAATAACCCCAGTCGATACGCAGATCGTCACCGCAGACCGAAAGGACGTCCTGTTCGGTGCTTCCCAGTTTTGCGGCACTGATGCCGTTGAACGTGCGTGTTTCTGCCTGCACGTCTTCCGAGCCGCGGTAGTTTAAGCAGAATTCCTCGCTTGCGGCAATTTTTATTTTCATGCAATGTGCCTGTCCGTCCAGCACTTCGGCGGTGATGTGCAGGAAACTCACGGGACGGCTTGCGATATGAAGATCATCCAACAGCAAGGGTGTGGTGAAAACCGCAGTCAGACGGATGTTTGCTTCTTCAAAAACATAGGTGGTCGAAAGGGCGTTGCAATCCTTTTTGACCTGCTTCATAGCGGGACTTGCGTCCTCTCGGCTGAGTTTTCCGAGGAAACGGTAAACATTTCCGTCGATCTCTGCGGTGCCTACAAGCGTGTTGGGTTTGCCCGTCCAGTGTACGCAGACACTGTCCGTCAGTTGATCGGCAGGGCTCCAGACGGAAAAATACGGATCGACCGTAATCAACGGATAACTCGGTGCACGTAAATTCATTGTTTTCTCTCCTCTTATTTGGCGTAGATCATACCCACGATGCGGTTTACAAGGGATGTCGGCAAAACTTTGGAAAGTCCTGCAAACAGATGATACTGTATTCCCTTGGTGGACAGCGGTTTCATTGTTTTTTCGGTTGCCGCTTTGAACACGGCATCGGCGATGGCCTGCGGCGGCATTCCGTTTCGTTCGTCTTTCTCCATAACGGACAAACTCTTTTGAAGCACCGTATCGTACGGTGTGTTTTGAGTCGCCGTCTTTTCTCTGGCATCGGTAAAGCCTGTTTTGACGTCACCGGGCATCACGGCACGAACGGTGATACCGAACGGACGCACTTCGTTGGCAAGGGACAGCGTGAGTGAATTGATCGCCGCCTTGCTTGCCGAATAAAAAGCCTGAAAGGGAATGGCGAGAGGTGCCGCCATGCTGCTGATGTTGACGATGTTGCCGAAGCCCTGTTTTCTCATAAAGGGAAGCACTTGCTGAATGCAGACGACCGTGCCGAAAAAGTTGACGTCAAACTGCCGCTTTGCATCGTTTAAGTCCGTGTATTCAATGCTGCCTGCAATGCCGAAGCCTGCGTTGTTGACAAGTACGTCGATCCTGCCTTCTTCTTCAAAGACACGGCTGAACGCGGCACGGATGCTGTCTTCATTCGTCACGTCCGCCTGTAAATGTATAATTTTGTTTTCGTTCGTTTTTTCGCGGCGGCTGCATTCGTAGACTTTGAAGCCGTTGTCGAGAAACTTCTGACAGCAGGCAAGGCCGATGCCGCTGCTGCCGCCCGTTATAATGGCAACTTTCATGCTTCTTCCTCCTGTTCGAGTAAAATATTGTTATAATTTTCAAGAATGAACCGCTGTGCCTTTATATCGTAAATATTCATGCGATAGGGGATGCCCGTACGGATGTTTGTGCCTTCCTTTACGCGGATCCCCAGAGCCGCACCGCGTGGTGAGGGAACTCTTTCACGTTTGCCTGAACGGATGTTTTCAACGAGATATCCTCCCGCAACAAGCCAATCCGTAATGCGTACGGCGGAGATCACTTTTTCGTTTTCGCCCGCGACTGCACGCAAGGCACGGACAATGCTGTTGATTCCCATTCCGGCATCGTCAAAGGGGAAAGCATCAATGTATTCTTGTGTTAAAACGGCAAGTTCGCGTTTCGGTTTTTTCGGTTTACTACCGACTTCGCCGCCGTTCTCGATCACCTTTTTCAGCACATCGGACACATAAAAGAAACAACGGCTCATGCGAACGTTGTTGATCACGCTGTCGTTTTCAATTTCTTCACCGCTGAACGGATCCATGCCGTTTGCAAGCGAGAGCATATAACTTTGTGCTCTTTGCAGAAGTTCAAGGTCATTCACAAATTTTCCCTCCTTGATACTTTTGTATAAAAATCAACACATTGTTTGTATAAGATACACAAATATGTGAAAAAGAGTTGTAATAATATCAGTTCTTTAGTATATTAAATTATAAAGGAGCGAAGTGCATTTGTCAACAATAAGGAGTATAATGATGGATAATCTTTTTGAAAAACAGATCGCAAGCGAGTGTAAATTCAAGGGCCGTATTCTCGATCTGTATGTGGATACGGTGGAATTGCCCAACGGGCATACGTCCGTAAGGGAATACATCAAACACGTCGGAGCCGCTTGCGTGGTGCCCGTGGATGAACAGGGCAACGTGATCGTGGAAAAGCAGTTCCGCTATCCCTTTTCTGCGGTGCTGACCGAAATTCCCGCAGGCAAACTCGATTCCAAAGAAGAACCGCACCTGCAGGCGGCGTTGCGTGAACTCAAGGAAGAAACGGGTTACAGTGCAGAAAATATGATCTATCTCGGAGAGTACTATCCCACGTGTGCGTATTCGGATGAGACCATTCATATGTACCTTGCAACCGGGCTGACACAGGGGGAACAGCATCTGGATGCGGATGAGTTTGTCGGTGTCGAAAAAGTGCCGCTTTCAGACCTCGTCGACCGTATTATGTCGGGTGAGATCAAGGACGGCAAAACGCAGACCGCCCTGCTCAAAGCCTATCTGTATCTGCAAAAGCAATAAAAAAGAGATCCTCCGCGGCTCATAAAGTCGGGGAGGATCGTTTATATTCAGATGTTTTTCGTCATGTCACGGAACATCGGCCATGCATCGTCCGCATAGAAACGGTGGCCGCCGTTGCCGATGCAATGCTGTACGGATTCTTCGGCATCGGCTGATTTGTAGAGGGATCTTGCAATGTTGTAGCATTCTTTTGCACCGTCAAGCGGGAAGATGGGATCTTTACTGCCGTTGACGATGAGAAGCGGACGCGGTGCACACAAACCGCACAGATCGCCCATGTCAAACCATTGCGTGATGCCGGGGATATAGTTGCACGAACAGTGATACATGGCGTAAATGGATTTTGCGTAGGTGCAGATCGCACACGAGGGAATGGCGGCTTTGATGCGGTCTTCAAGCACCGTCGTGTACAGCGTTGCCGTGCCGCCGCCGGAATTGCCCATGCAGTAAATTTTGTTTTTATCGACACAGGGAAACGCATTTTCTATGACGTCCAGCAAACGCTGTACGTCCCATACACGCTCACCGATCACCGTTCTTCCGTTGCCGAGTGCGGTCATCACAACGGGGTAGCAATCGGGTTCGGGGTTGCCGCCGCATTCTCCGAAGCCGCGTTGTTCAAGGGCTACCGCCGCAAAACCCTGCTTTACCGCCTGTACGCAGAAATCGCGGATGTTCGGCCCGATGCTTTTCGCATCTCCTTCGTATTTCGGTCTGCCGAGGGAATTGTGCATACCCGTGGAATGCCCTTGCAGACAGACCATCAGCGGCAAAGGCTCTTTTGCATCGGCAGGATACACGAGATGGCAGGGAACGAAATAGCCTTCTTCGCTCTGAAAGGTAAAACGGATCTCTTTTACGCCGTTTTCTTCCGTTTCGTATTCAATGTCAAGCAACGGATCGCATTTTTCTATGTTGTGCATTCCGAGCAGTTCGCTGAGTTTTGCTTTGCCCTGTCTTTGCCATTCGGCAAAAGGAACAGAACTGTCAAAACGCAGTTTCGGCACGGTTTTTTCAAGTCTTTTCTGTTCAACGGTCAAAGGGGGAACGATTTTCATGGTAACACATCCTTTCGCAATAAATTATAGCAAATGAAAACAATGTTTGCAATAGAGCAAAGAGTATGATATATTGAAATAAAGAACAGCGGGAGGTTATTTTATGACCATTGGTGAAAAACTGCGGAATTTCAAAGACGGCATATTCCGTAATCCTTCTTTTACGGTCAAAGAACAGTTCGGTTATGCAGGCGGTCTGTTCGGCAACTGCATGGGACAGGATTGCATCGGCACGTATTCGGATAAGTTCAACCGTGACTTTATGGGATTGCAGAAAAACGAAGCACTCGGTGTCCGTTTTGAGCCCAACCTTGCACTGGGCAACGCCAGCACCGTTTTGTCCTTTGCCGCACCGCCCATTGCAGGTGCCGTGGTGGACAGACCGGTTATAAACGGCAAGGGCGGAGCCCGACCGGTGCTCAAATTCGCACCCATACCCTTTGCGATCGCATCGCTTTTACTGTTCGTGGTGCCGCCCACGGGGCTTGTGTTCCGTATTGTTTATACCTTTGCACTGACACTTCTGTTTAATATTGCGGATACGTTTTACGATATGGCTCTGAGTGCCATATCCATCCGTATGACCACCAACCCAAAGGACAGAAAGAATTTTTACACCGTAGCCGTGCTTGCAACGTCATTGGGCTCTGCCTTGCCCGGTTGGCTGTTGCCGATGATCGTCGGTAAGATGCAAAGCGGTGAACAGGAGAAATGGGCATACTTCGTTGTGGCCCTCGTGTTCTGTATTTTGGGTGTGAGTTCCATGTACGCACCGTATTTCACCTTGCAGGAAAAGGTGTTCGTACGCTCGTACGAAGAAAAAAAGGAAAACATCAACGTCAAAGCCGTATTGGCAAACCGTCCTCTCATGATCCTGCTGACGGCAAACGTGTTCCAGACCATCCGCGAGATCGCTTATAAATATCTTCCTTATTTCTACGACAACACCCTCGGTGATTACGGCATGAAAGCCAAGGTGGATATCATCAGCGGAGCCCTTTCCTACGTCGGTCTGTTTATGGTGCCCCTTGTCGGCAACCGTCTGGATTCGCGTAACATGATGATGCTCAGTTACGGATATTCGGCATTTTTCTACGGTCTTATGAGCCTGTTCAACATCGGTTTCTCCGTCGGCAAGATCCGCAAATTCAAATGGATCATCGGTATTCTGATCGGTTTTTCGGGTATGCCGAACAACGCCATGAGTGCCGCAAGAAGAATTATCGTTGCCGATTCCACCGATTATATGGAATGGGTAACGCATAAAAAATTCGGCTTTGCGATACGCAGTGAAGGCATGGTGCTGGCTTCCCAGAGCCTTGTGGATAAGTTCAGAGAACTGCTCAAAGCCAATGCCTACAACGGTCTTCTGAATGCGATCGGCTATCAGTCGGGTTATACCGATCCCGTTACGGGGGCGGCTGTCAAGCCGGTGCAGACGGATGCCACGCTCAAAGGCATTTATACGGTCATGACACTCTGCGGCTTCCTCGGCAACCTCTTGCCGATGATCGTGTATTGCTTTGATAATTACACGGGCAAAAACCGCGAACGGATATTGGAAGAACTGCATGAGATCCGCCTGCAGAACAAAAATATCCGGGAACCGGTTGATGTTGAAAACGAGGGATAAATCATAATTTAATTAAAGAGGCTTTGCCGCGTTGCAAAGCCTCTCATTTTTCGATTTGCTTAAAACTCAATTTCCGCTACCACGGGGAAGTGGTCGGAGGGATACAGGTCGCCTTCATAGGTGTCGCGGATGACTTTGTAGGAAAGCACTTTGATGTCACCCTTGACGAAGCAATAGTCAATGATGCTGTGGAACGGTTCACGTTCGGGATTGACTTTGATGTCCGCATGGAAGGTAACGCCGTGATCGGTCACGGGAGCGAGCAGTCTCGAATCGGAAAAGCCGCCTGCAATGACCGTTTTATAAGGGGCGGAATCGGGTGTTACGTTGAAGTCACCCGTAAAGAACGCAGGACCGTCGGGGAAGATCTCGGCGGCTTTCAACGTCACGAGTTCGGCACCTTTCTGCATGGCAACCAAGCCGATGTGGTCAAGATGGGTGTTGAAGTGTACGAACACTTTTCCGCTTTCTTTGTTTTTCAGTTTTGCCCATGAACAAACGCGGACACACGCCGCATCCCAGCCCTTGCCGGGTTTTTCGGGTGTTTCGCTGAGCCAGAACGTGCCGCTGTCGAGCAGATCGTATTTTGCCTTTTGATAGAACACGGCGGAAAATTCGCCTTCTTTGTCACCGTCGTCTCTGCCGACACCGACGTAATCGTATTCGGGCAAGGCGGCAACGAGAATCTTCATCCAATTGTAATGTGCTTCCTGCACGCCGAAAGAGTCGGGCATTTCCTTGCGGATGGTATCTGCTACAAGATCCTTGCGTTGGGGCCAACTGTGTCCTTCGGGACCGCCGCAAAGGATATTGAAACTCATGATTTTCATACAAACACACCTCATTTGCTTGGATTTGTAAATATTTTAGCATATACGACATGAATTTGCAATAATGATTGACATTTTTATGCAAAGTGATTAAAATAAGGATAAATGAGAGAGAAAGAGGAGATATTTATGTTGTATTTGTTTTTTGCGTGCATTGCGATCGGTATGGTGCTTCTCTGCGTATTTTTGTATTTCCGTGTCAACGGCGACCGTAAAAAGGCTGTTTTTATCAAAGCCCTCGTCAGCGTTTTCTTTTTGCTGACGCTTATGGCGGGTACGCTTGCCGCAGGCGTGAACGCCGATTGGACGTATACGGCATTGCTTTCGGGCGGTCTGATTCTCGGACTTCTCGGTGATATATGGCTGGATCTGAAATACATATATCCGCAGGACAGCGATTTCTGGACGTTTTCCGGTTTCTTCGTTTTTATGACAGGTCACTTTTTCTATTTTGCCGCCGTGATCTCGCATTACGGTATCGTAGATCCTCTTGCGGCGATCTTTGCCGCCGTTTCGGCTGTGGGTACGGTCATTTTCCTGCTTGTGCTCGAAAAACCCACGAAGATGCACTACGGTAAATTCAAACTCATTACCATGATCTACGGTGCAATTCTGGTTTCCATGTTTGCATTCTGTCTGAATACGGCTCTTTTTGACGATCACGGCAATGCAGGCATTCTGCTGATGACGATCGGCGGCGGTTTGTTCATCGTTTCCGATCTGATCCTGTCGGGCACTTATTTCGGTGAAAAAGGCGTCAAAAAGGTGGATGTGATCACCAATCATACGACCTATTACCTCGCACAGTACTGCATTGCCGCCTCGGCATTGCTTGTAAATATTGAATTTTAAGGGAGAGAACTGCCATGAGACGAGAACAGAGCCTCGATTTTTCGGGCATTACCACGTATTCAGCCAAAAACAGGATCAACCTCGTTACCATTGAAAAACTGATGGTGCCCGGTGTGACCGAACACGAAACGTATACGGCGGACGGATTTGACGAACTCATTGAACGCATTGTCACCGCACGCAAAAACGGTCGTCCCGTGATCTGGAGCATGGGTGCACACGTTGTCAAAAACCACCTGAGCCGTTACATTATCGAACTGATGAAGATGGGCGTTATCACCCACATTGCGGCAAACGGGGCAACGAGCATCCACGATTTTGAACTGGCGTATCTCGGCGGTACGAGCGAGGACGTTCCCACCGCCATTGAGGACGGTTCGTTCGGTATGTGGGAAGAAACGGGTGCTTGGATGAACGAAGCCCTGCAATACGGTGCAAAAAACGGTATGGGTTACGGTGAAGCACTCGGGTTTTACATTGATATACATCCCGAGAAATTCCCCAACCGCGAGGACTGTATTCTCTGGAATGCCTATAAACTCGATATTCCCGCAACCTACGCCATAGCATTGGGTACGGATATCATTCATCAGCATCCCACCTGCGACATGGCCGCCATCGGTGCGTGCAGCGGTGTGGATTTCAAGCGTATGGCGTATTCCGTTGCACAGTTGGACGGCGGTGTATTCCTGAACTTCGGTTCGTCCGTCATAGGCCCCGAAGTGTTCCTGAAAACACTTTCCGTTGCCAGAAATCTCGGCTATCCCACCTTTGCCATTACGACTGCAAACTTTGACCTTGTCAATCTCGGAAACTACCGTTGCAAGATCGGTTATGAGGATCCGAATTATTATTACCGTCCGCGTAAGAACATCGTCAACCGTCCCACCTGCAAAGGCGGTATGGGTTGGCATTTCGTGGGGGATCATCTCGTCACGATCCCGACTTTGTACGACCGTGTGAAAGAGGCAATGCAGGAATGAAAAGAGATCAGTTTGTTTGCGTTCTTGAAAACATAAGCAATGCCCGTATCGGTCTGTTGGGTGACTTCTGCGTGGATATCTACTGGCACGCCGATATGACCAAAAGCGAGCTTTCCCGCGAAACACCGCATTATCCCTTGCCCGTGGTGCGTGAGCGTGTGTATCCCGGTGCGGGCGGAAACGCCGCAAACAACATTGCCGCACTCAAACCGCGTGTATTGTATGCCGTAGGGCTTTACGGTGACGATTGGCGCGGTATGCTGTTGCGTGACGTGTTGCAGAAAAGCGGCATTGACGACCGTTGGTTTGTTTTAACACCCGGCCGTTTTACCAATGCCTATTGCAAGCCCATGCGAAAAGGCATTTCCGCCGTGGAATACGAAGACCCGCGTATTGATTTTGCCGCCGACACACCCATTGACGAAGAAACGGAAAACAGGGTGCTTGCAAATCTTAGTGAAATGGCAAAAGAGATCGACGTGCTTTGCGTGTCCGATCAGTTTCTGTTCGGCATCGTAACCGACCGTGTGCGTGCAAAGATCACAGAACTTGCCGAAAAGGGACTGACCGTTGTGGTGGACAGCCGTTACCGCATTGCCGAATATACGCACTGCATTCTCAAACCCAACGAGGTCGAATGCTGGAGAGCCGTTTGGGGCAACGAAGGGTATCTGACGGCATCGCGTGAGGAATTTGAAAATGCCGCCGTGCAGTTGGCTCAAAAGAACCGTGCAAAGGTTTTGTGTACGCTCGGTGCACAGGGAAGCGTGTTCACCGACGGTGAAAAACTTGACCGCATTCCCGCCGTGCATCTGGATTGTCCCGTGGATATCTGCGGGGCCGGCGATACGTTCCTGTCGGCATTCTCCTCCTGCCTTGCAGGCGGTGCATCACCTTGTGATGCGGCGTTCGTCGCCGCCCATGCCAGTGCCGTGACCGTGCAGAAGATCGGTATTACGGGTACCGCGACAAGAGAAGAAATGATTGCTCTGTACGAAAAACAGTCTTAAATAAACACAAAAAGAAAGCAGTGCAGCTTACTTGAACGGGCTTGCACTGCTTTCTTTATTCGGTTTTATCCTTTTTCCTGCAAATATCTCTTCAATAAAAATGTGCAATAATACGGGAACGTATAAATACCGTTGTTGAATCCGATATTTCCCGCACACAGTTTGATGCCGTATGCAATATCTGTGTATTTTTCTTTTTCAATCAGCGTTGCCAGTGATTTTGATCTGTTGTTTGCGGCTTTTACCTCCAGCGGCACAAGATTTTTTGCCGTGCGGACAAAGAAATCCTGTTCCAAAGTGGAATCCTCTTTTTTGTAATAATAAAGGTCGTAGCCTGATTTTACAAGTGCTTCGCCGACAATGCTTTCATATAAAGCACCTTTGTACACGGCGAGATTTTTGTTTGCTCGGAGGTCTTCCTGTGCTTCATCGTCAAGCAATGCAACAAATAAGCCGGTATCGCAGAAATACACCTTGAATTTATCCGGATCAAAATTACCTTTTAACGGCAGTTCCGGATTTTGCAGGCAGTAACAAAGACGGACCATGCCTGCATCCTGCAACCATTCAATACAACCGCGGTAGTCTTTGAATCTTGCTCCTTTTTCAACCTTTGAGATCTGGAATTTCTTGTTTTCTTTCGAGAGTTGAAAAGGAATACTGTTGAACACGTTCATGATCC
Organism: Acutalibacteraceae bacterium; assembly: GCA_045590895.1. Lineage (GTDB taxonomy): Bacteria > Bacillota > Clostridia > Oscillospirales > Acutalibacteraceae > RUG806. The sequence continues at coordinate 21,729 of JAZNRU010000060.1, read as the reverse complement.
TTGCCTGATCGAGTCCTACCGCATATTTGCGGATATCTTCTTTGTAATCGGCAATCAACTGTCGTTGCAGTTCAAGTGTTCCCTCAAACGTATTGTTTTTGATGTATTCTTTAACGACCGCAGGCATACCGCCGAGAATACAATAATCCAAAAACAGGGATGAAAAAACGGTATGCTGCAGTTGAGAAAAAGGTTTGACGGCAATCATGGACTGCAACAGACTGTCGATCTGCTCGCAGGTATATCCCTTTGCCCATAAAAACTCCTCAAAGTCAAGCGAATGCATTGTGTAGTCCGTTTTGTATCCCACGCTGTTGCTTTCAATTCTTTTGTAGTTTATACCCAAAAGAGAGCCCGAACAGATCACGTCAAATCTTGAGTCAATGTGAAAGAATTTAAGGGTGGTTGCGATTTCGGGATACTCTTGAATTTCATCGAAAAATATAAGTGTTTCACCGGGAATAAAACGGAAAGACGGATCAATTAAGGAAATGTTTTTAATGACCGAAGCAGCATCGTAGCCGTCGGACGTTATCATTTTATATTTTTCCGAGGTGACAAAGTTGATCTCAATGACACTTTTGTAATTCTCCGCTGCAAATTTTTTTATGGATTCGGTCTTGCCGATCTGACGGGGCCCTTTGACGATCAGGGGCTTTCTGTTTTCGTTTTGTTTCCAATCAAGAAGATAGGAATCAATCTTCCGTGATAAATACATACGATCCCTCCGCGTAGTGGTAGCATTTATATTGTACACAAAACGGGGCGAATAATCAACCCTTTTTTACATTTTCATGAGCGAATTATCTGTATAGTTTTACACTTTCATGAGCGAATAAAGCGGTGTTTGTTACACTTTTTCGAAAACTGCCGAGGTGAAAGAAAGGTTTTTTACGGAATGTTGTGGGGTCACAAAATAAGATAAATCATAATTTATCATACTCTGTTTTAATTGCAATATCCGTGAATAACCAAAAGAAAAACCGCCACCGTGAGGTGACGGAAAATACGTATAGGAGTGGTTGCATTTGGCTTTCCGAATGCAATCGCTTTTTTTATCTTTCTTCGCGGAAGTAGGATACGCCCAGGCTTGCGGGGGGCTGGTTTTCGCGTTTTTTGCGGACGCTGATGAGGATCAGCACCAGAATGGTTACAAGGTAGGGGAGCATCTTGAAGATCTCCTGCGATGCACGGGGGAGATTGTCGATGTACATATATACGATATACAATCCGCCGAACAGCACGGAACCGAGAATGCCGAGGTCGGGTTTCCACAGACAGAAGATAACGATGGCGATGGCAAGCCAGCCTCTGTCACCGAAGCCGCCGTTTGACCATGTGCCGCCTACGTAGTCCATAACGTAGTAAAGACCGCCCAAACCTGCAATGGCACCGCCGATGCAGGTGGAAACGTATTTGTACGCCGTGACGTTGATACCTGCGGCATCTGCGGTTGCGGGATTTTCACCGACCGCTTTCAGGTTCAGACCGACGCGGGTTCTCTTTATCAGGAAAGCCGCTACAAAAGCAATGATAACGGCAAGATAGGCAAGGAAGCCGAACGAACAGAACGTCTTGCCGAACAGACCGAGTTTGTCTGCAAAGGAAAGCGGCTGTTTGAAGAATGCCGCAGTTGCATTCAGAGAAACGGTCGTGCCCGAGCCGAGAATGGTGGACAGTGAGCCGCCGATGAAGGAGCCGAGACCCATACCGAACGTCGTCAGCACAAGACCGGTCACGTTCTGATTTGCACGCAGGGTAATGGTCAGAAAACTGTAAATGAATGCCATTGCCGCACTTGCGATCAAAGAGCAAAGCAGAGGTACGAGTACGCACATAAGAGCGTTGGATTTATCGCCGTAGGTCTCCCAGTAATAACCGCCCAGAACACCCGAAATACCGCCGACGTACATGATGCCGGGAATACCGAGGTTGAGGTTACCGGATTTTTCGGTAATCATTTCACCGATCGCACCGTAAAGAAGGGGAATGCCCGTAATAATGGCCTGTGTCAGAAATCCTGCAAATTTAGCAATATCCATTTCTTATCCCTCCTTATGCTTGCGGCGGAAATTCAACTTGTAATTCAGGAAGAATTCCGAACCGATGATGAAGAACAGAATGATACCCGTGATGATGTCTGCAAGGCTTTCATTCATGCGGAACGAGGTTGCGATCTGCGAAGCACCGCGGTCAAAGAATACGATGAGGAATGAGGTGAGCATCATAACGGCAGGATTGAATTTTGCAAGCCACGATACGAGAATGGCGGTAAAACCTCTGCCGTCAACCGTTGCGGTGGAAATGGTGTGGCTCGTGCCGGATACGAGCAGAAGACCTGCAAGACCGCACAAGGCACCCGAAAGAGCCATGGTGCGAAGAATGACTTTTTTGACGTTGATGCCGATATAGCGTGCCGTGTTTTCGCTTTCACCGACAACGCTGATCTCGTAACCGTGTTTGCTGTATTTGAGGTAAATGTACATCACGACCGTCAGCACGGCTACGACGATGATGTTGATGAGATATTGCTGATCGAAAAGATAGGGAAGCCAGCCTGCACGGGTGGTGGCGTTGATAACGCCGACCGAGTTCGAGCCTTTGGGGTTTTCCCAGTATGTAATGAGGAATGCAACGATCTGCGTTGCCACGTAGTTCATCATCAGCGTGAACAGCGTTTCGTTGGTGTTGAAGTAGGCTTTGAAAAATGCGGGAATCATGCCCCATACCATACCTGCAAACAAACTTGCAACGACCATGACGGGAATGAGCAGCCACGGGTTGAGGGAGTTGCCGAAATAGATCATGCAGGCGGCGGTTGCGGCGGCACCCATCAGCACCTGTCCTTCAGCACCGATGTTCCAGAATTTCATTTTGTATGCCGGTGTGACGGCAAGAGAGATGCACAGCAGAATGGCTGTGTTCTGCACCAGGTTCCAGATCCTTCGCGGCGTGCCGAAACAGCCGTCAAACAGGGAAGTGAAAACCTCAACGGGATTCAGATCGGTAACCAGAACGATGAAAAGCGAACTCAGGCCGATGCCCAGCAGAATGCCGACCACGCGGACAAGCACACCTTTCCATGCAGGCATGACGTCTCTTTTGGAAAGACGTACCAAGGGTTCACTGTGCGGAGAAACATGACTCATTTTTCTTCACCTCCGGTACCGGTCATCAAAAGACCGATTTCTTCCTTTGTTGTGGTTCTTGCATCTACGATGCCCGTTACTTTGCCGCCGCAGATGACCATGATCCTGTCGCAAAGTGCGATCAGAACGTCCAGGTCTTCGCCGACGAAGATAATGGAGGCACCTTTGTTCTTCTGATCGTTCAGAAGATTATAAATGGTATAAGAGGAGTTGATATCAAGACCGCGGACGGGGTAGGCGACCATCAGCACTTTGGGTGCAGAGGCGATCTCACGTCCGACAAGCACTTTCTGTACGTTACCGCCCGAAAGACGGCGTACGGGGGTTTTTGCATCGGGTGTGACGACTTCAAGGTCACGGATGATCTGTTCGGCAAGATTTTTGGGCTCTTTTCTTCTCAGGAATGCGGAATGACCTTTTCTGTAACTTCTGAGCATCACGTTGTCGATGATGTTCATGTTGCCTACGAGGCCCATGCCGAGTCTGTCCTCGGGAACGAAGGAAAGGCGGACACCCAGATGGCGGATCTGCATCGGCGTTTTGTTACGCAGATTTTCCTGCTTGCCGCTGTTGGGATCGTTATAAAGAATCTCGCCGCTTTCAAGTTTCTGCAAGCCTGCAATCGCTTCGAGCAATTCACGCTGACCGCTGCCTGCAATGCCTGCAATGCCGAAGATCTCACCGGATTTTGCGGTGAAGGTTACGTTGCTGATGATCTCCGCACCCTCTCTGTTGCGGCAGAGAAGATTGGAAACGATCAGACGGTCTTCACAGTTGACCGGTTCACTGCGTTCGATGTTCAGTTCCACTTTTTTGCCGACCATCAGTGCAGTCAGTTCTTCGGGGTTGGTTTCACCCGTTGCAACGGAGCCGACGGATTCACCTTTGCGAAGAACGGCTACACGGTCGGAGATCTCCATAACTTCGTTGAGTTTGTGGGTGATGATGACAATGGATTTACCGTCTGCTTTCATGGCACGCATAACGTCAAAAAGTTTGACCGTTTCCTGCGGTGTCAGAACGGCGGTGGGCTCGTCGAGAATGAGAATATCCGCACCGCGATACAGTACCTTTACGATCTCCACCGTCTGTTTTTCGGAAACGGACATGGAATAGATCTTTTTGTCAAGGTCGATCATAAAACCGTAACGGTCGCAGATCTCTTTGATTTTTGCCTTTTCCGCTTTCAGATCGAACTTTCCCTTTTCTTTGATGCCCAGCACGATGTTTTCGGCGGCTGAAAAGACGTCGATGAGTTTGAAATGCTGATGGATCATGCCGATCTTGTATCCGAATGCATCTTTGGGGGAGTGGATGAAAGCCTCCTGACCGTTGATGAAAATGACACCGTCATCGGGCTGATAAATGCCTGCGATCATGTTCATCAAAGTGGTTTTTCCGCTTCCGTTTTCACCGAGAATGGACAGTATTTCGCCTTTCTCAACGGTGAGGTTTACGTTTTTGTTTGCCACGATCTTGCCGAAATACTTGCATATTCCGTGCAGTTCAATGGCAGGTACTGCGATCGTTTCCATTGGTATTCCTCCCGGATTTATTTTCTTTGCGGAGCTTGAAAATGTACGCTGTGCAGTGTATATTTTCAAACCTCGAAAAAACAACTGCGGGCGGAGCAGGATTGGTGCTCCGCCCGTGCGAGACAGGGGGTAGGATTTAGCCTTCAACAACAGCAGTGATGCCGTCGATGAGAAGATTGAAGTAAGGAGCGCTTCTGAATTCGCTTTCTGCGAAGCAACCGTCAATGATAACTTCGGTGTCACCGGTGTAAGCAGCATCCGGAACAACGTCAGCGAGGTAAGAAGTGAGGGTTTCACCGTTTACGGTGAAGGTAGCGGTGTCGTAAACATTGAGTTCACCGTTCTTGAATGCAGCAACAGCAGCATCAATTGCTTCCTGGGTGCCAGCAGCGGCAACGTCAGTGTTGAGTTCGGTGAGTTCAACAGCGCCTTCGTTGAAGCCGCCGCACCAGTCGTCAGCAATTTCTTCGCCCTTAACAACACAGTCGATCATGTAGGTCATGTAGGGAGTCCAGTTGATCTTGGAAGAGATAAGAGCAGTGGTCGGACCCATGTCGATGGTGCTTACGTTGTAAGCAACGTTGGGAACGTTCTTTTCTTCACAAGCCTTGGGAGCACCTTCGGAGTCAGCATGCTGGCTGATGAGAACGCAACCGTTTTCAATGAGAGCGATGGCAGTTGTTCTTTCAGCGTCGATGTCAAACCAGGAGTTGGTGTATCTGACTTCCATGGTAACGCTCGGGCAAACGGACTTTGCACCAAGGTAGAAGGAAGAATAACCGGAGATAACTTCAGCATAGGGGAATGCACCGACATAACCCATCTTAGCCTGTTCAGCAGTGATCTTGCCGTCAGCGATCATTTCGTTGAGCTTCATACCTGCAACGATACCTGCAACGTAACGGCCTTCATAAATGGAAGCGAATGCATTGTGGAAGTTGGGGAGATCTTCAACAGCAGCGCTGTCGCCGGTAGCATGGCAGAACTGAACGTCCGGGCATTCCTTAGCAGCCTGGATGAGGTAGTCTTCATGACCGAAAGAGTCACCGAATACGATGTTGCAACCCTGGTCAACAAGGTCCATAGCAGCTTCGTAGCAGGAAGAATCTTCAGCGATGTTGCTCATAACGATAACCTGATCGTCGGTAAGGCCGAGGTTAGCCTGAACAGCGTCAACAGCGTTCATGAAGTTTTTGTCATAGGTGGAGTCCGTGGGAGCGTGCAGGAAAATGAAGCCGACTTTGATATCGGAATAATCAAGAGCAACTTCGTCTGCGGTTGCGTCTTCGGAAGAACCTTCGGTAGCTTCGGTAACTTCGTCAGTGACAACTTCGTTTGTTGCATCATCAGATGCATTGGTGGGGTCCTCTGTGTTGTTGCAAGCTGCGAAGCAGGCAATAACCATGCAGAGGGAGAGTACAAGTGCGAGAATCTTCAGGGTCTTTTTCACTTTGTTCATCCTCCATAAAAAATTTTTTGGACTGATTTATTTCTTTATCGGTCACTGCTCTGCAAAACAGATGGAATCATCCGTCATGGAAGCAATGATCGCCAAAGACTGAACGGGAATGCCGGTTTCACGCAGGAGTTTGCCGCCGTTCTGAAAACCTTTTTCGATGGCAATGCCGAAACCGACTACCTGTGCACCTGCCTGTTCACAAATGCTTTTAAGCCCCATACAGGCTTGTCCGTCTGCAAGAAAATCGTCAATGACAAGCACGCGGTCGAGTTCATTGATGTATTTTTTGGATACGGAAACGGTGCAGGTGATACCTTTTGTAAAAGAAAAAACATCGGCTGAATAAACATCGTTGCCCACGTTCTTATGGTGCCCTTTCTTGGCAAAAACAACGGGAACTTCAAAATGTTCTGCGGCGGCACAGGCAATGGCAATGCCCGATGCTTCAACGGTCAGTATTTTGGTGACACCCGCGTTTTTGAACGTGTTGTAAAACTCCTCACCGAGTGCTTTTATCAAGCGGTAATCAATTTGATGATTTAAAAAGGAATCCACTTTCAGCACGTTGCCGGGAAGTACGGTGCCGTCTTTGAGAATGCGGTCTTCAAGCAGTTTCATGTACGCGTTCCCCTTTGCTTTCAAATCATTCAAATAACGCTTTGAATTATAATACAATCTTTTTGCAAAATCAATAGAAATCGTTTTTCCTCAGTCGAAAATGACTCTTTTCTATGTTTTGACCAAAGAAATTTACAACGCTAAAGCAGATTTATGGGTAGTTTGATAAAGAAAATCCGTCAAAGGTTACACCCCTGTTACAATTTTGTTCTTCGGTGTCGGTCGCTGATGATTTAATGGCTGTAAAAAATCTACGTTTTGATCGAAAAAATATAAACAAGCGTTGTTGAAAGTATATTTTCTAATGAATGTGTACAAAATTCGGTGGAAATTATTGTTCAGTTTACCATCCATGCGAAGGTTGATTTCATTATAAATTTTATGTAAAATGAAATAGTGAAACAATGCGATACATTTGCTGTTTCGCAGAAAAACATCAATATGAGAAAGGAACGGATTCTTATGAAAAAATCCAAAAAGCTTCTCAGCGTGTTGCTGGCTGTCATAATGGTGTTCTCCGCCGTTGCAGTGCCCGCATCCGCTGCCATCCCCAACACGGTCGATACCTTTGACAAACTTGTACAGCCTGCAGGGCTTGCAGGGCTCGTTGAATGGCTTCTGACCTCTCTCAACAACAGAAAAGATGCATACATGGATACGGTGCTCAACTTTGTATGTACTTACGTTGAGGATATCAATGCCTATGTACCCGAAGGCACCGATCTGTTTGACAGCAAAGATACCGCCAAAAAGGCAACGTACGTCATGAATTTCCTTGACGACATGCTTACTGAAACAAATCTTAACGGAAAACTCGGTGATGATATTCTGAATATCACGAATAACGTGCCCGGCCTGACTGTTAATTTGAACTCCGTGGACGGTATTTTGGCTACATTGGAATCCGTGAACGGTGTTAAGGGTGTATTGGGCGGAGCTTTTGCCGATTTGAATCTTGACAGTTTGATGAACTTCGGTGCTCTCGGTGCTACTTCGGCGCAAACACGAAAAGGCAACGGTGACTTGGCAATTGTCAAAAATCTGATTCAGTTTTTGGCAGACAATAAAGACATTTTCGTTGCTTTCCTGAACGGCAATCTGGATCTGGGCGGCATTCTTAACACTTTTGCTGCCGGTCTTGTTGCACAGGTCAACTCCTATGCCGGTGAGATCACCGCTATGATCGAAGATCTCGTTTATGAAAAACTCCTCGGTGCTCCCGACGAAGCATCCTCTTTCAAAGAAAGCGAATACCAGGAATGGAAGATGGACGAAGTTCTCGTCGGTGCTCTTTACAAATTGCTGACAGGCACGGCTCCCGAAGCAGACGATCAGGCTGAAATGGCAGTTTATCTGAATTCCACCATTTATAAGCTTCTCACTGCAAATGCAGACAAGCTCTACGACAAGTTCCTGCTTTCTCTGCTGAACGAGGAAGTTATTCCCGTTATCAAAAACTTTGCAACTGAATACAAACTTACAAAGTATTTTAACATGAGTGCTTCTTTCTCTGCTTCCGAATTTAACTTTGCGGGTGCACAGAACGGCATTCTCGGTGAATTCAACAACGTTGTGGTTGCATTGCTGAACAAATTGCTTGCAAAAGACGTTCTGGACGAACTCAACCTTAAGACCGGCGACAACTCCAACCTCAACAAAAACCTTGAAAACGTAATCAAGTACATTCTTCCCATTCTTGCTGACGTGGTGGATCGTGCCGATTACGATTTTACCAAATATACCGCAGAATTTGTAGCCGACAAGGAACTTGATTATCTTGCAGTTGACATTCTCAAGATCTTCTTCCCCGAATGGTTCAATCTTGCCGATGCAGATAAAGCGATCGTAGCACAGATGGATACCATGGGCGAAGTTGCAACCATGGCCGTTTACTACGCACTCAAAGAATTCAATCCCGTTATGTTCGAAGGCGGATACGACTACGTAGCAGAATGGGATGCGATGATCTTCGACGAAGACAACATCAACGATCTCGGCAACTCCTACTGGGGCGACATCATGCTGGGCATGGCTGTGGACGCCGCATTCTACGGTCTTGCCCTCAACGGAGACAATTTCTCCTTTGATTACACGCTTGCCGACATCAAGACCAAGAAGGCTGCCGGTTGGGGTTATGAAGAATTCCTCGGTGCGGTTGCCGATTGGGCGATCGGTATGGTCAAGGGCCTTCCCGCCGTTACCGATAAACTTCCCGGTGATGCAAAATACGGTCCGTTCTATGAGATCAACGTTCTGCTCAACGAACTCATTGACTGGAGTTTCCTGAGCAACTGCTCCAACGGTTCGTTCACCCTTGACATTGAAACCCTTGTATTCGACGGCATTCTCAGCAACGTTTACGAATTTGACATTGCGGGCATTCTCGGTCTGTTTGCTGTCAATGACAATGCGGGTAATATTTTGAATATGAATACGGCTCCTGCCATTCTGTCCGTTGCAGACAGACTTCTGACCGCTTTGTTTGAAAACAATCACGGTACCACCAAGAAAGCCACCGTTGCCGCTACCTGTGACGAAATGGGACACACCGTTACCGCCTGTGCAACCTGCGGTCTGTATGTCGGTGATTTCAAAGAAACTGCAGCCACCGGACACAGCACGGATAAAGAATCCCTTCAGGATGCTTCCTGTAAAGAAGGCGGTATTCAGCGTACGACCTGTTCGAAGTGTGATTACGTTTTGCGTGAAAAGACACCGAAGACCGATCACAAGGAGAAACACAAGAGAATTGAAGAAGGCGGAAAGCCCTATGATCTTACTTACTGCTCCGTTTGCGGTGACGAACTCAAGAAAACGCTGCTTATTGAGTTGGCTTCCGTAACGGTCACAACGGCTCCGAACAAGGTCGAATACGGTCTGAACAGTGATGAAGAACTTGATCTGAAAGGTCTTGTGCTGACAGGTGTATACACCAACGATAAGAGTGCAGTGCTTGATCTTGAAGACAAAGATGCAGACTTTAAGGTAGTGAGCGGACTTGATCTTACCAAAGAGGGTGAACAGACCGTTACCGTCAGTTATGACGGTAAAACCGCAAGCTTTACCGTAACGGTCAAGCAGATGTATGTACTCGGCGATATCAACGGTGATAAAAAAATTGAAGTAGCCGATGCAAGACTTGCATTGCGTGCTGCCGTTGCACTTGAAACTTTGGACGAAGTGCAGCAGAAAGCCGGTGACGTTGACGGCAACGGTGAGGTAGAAGTAGCAGATGCCCGTAAGATTCTTCGCTATGCCGTAGGTCTTGAAACCTGGTAAACCGTTAAATGCAAACAGCATAAATTCAGGAGGAGGGATTGCCGTCGGCAATCCCTCTTTTTGTGCTTGTAATATGAATATGATTATGATAGTATATATTTAATAAATGATCGGAGGTTAGAAATGACACTTGATATTATTGAGATACTCAAAGTGATCCTGCTCGGGATCGTGGAGGGTGTGACCGAATGGTTGCCCATCAGCAGTACGGGACATATGCTCATTGTGGATGAGTTTGTAAAACTCAACGCGGACGATGCGTTCAAAGAGATGTTTTTCGTGGTGATTCAGTTGGGTGCCATCCTCGCCGTCGTACTTCTGTTTTGGAAAAAAATGTGGCCGTTCACGATTCGCAAAAACGAAAAACCCGCTATCCGCAAGGATATTTTTTCGGTATGGTTCAAAGTTGTGGTTGCCTGCGTGCCCGGTGCGGTCGTCACCTTGCTGTTTGACGATTGGATCGAAGCCCATCTGCACACGCCGCCCGTCATTGCCGCGGCACTGATCCTTTACGGTATCGCATTTATTGCCGTTGAAATGTGGAACAAGAAGCGTACTCCTAAAACCGAAACGCTTGATGATATTACATATAAAACGGCACTGCTGATCGGTTTATTCCAGGTTTTATCCATCATTCCGGGCACGTCCCGTTCGGGTGCGACCATCATCGGTGCTCTCATTATCGGTGTTTCCCGTGTGGCGGCGGCTGAATTTACGTTCTTCCTGGCCGTACCCGTCATGTTCGGTCTGAGTGCCATTAAAATTCTGAAATTCGGATTGGATTTCACTTCTTCCGAGTTTGTGATCCTCGTCATCGGTATGGCGGTCGCCTTTGCCGTATCCGTGCTGGTTATCAAATTCCTGATGAGTTACATCAAGAAAAACGATTTCAAGGCATTCGGTATTTACCGCATCGTGCTGGGGGTACTCGTTCTTCTCTTGCTCGGTATTCGCTAAATGTAAAATCAAAACATCGCATCCCGAAAAAACGGAATGCGATGTTTTTTTTGTACTTACAGCAATACTTCTTTTCCCGTTGCGGCGGATTCGTAGATCGCGGTCAGTATTTTTATCATATCTATGCCCTGATCGGGTACGAAGTCGGGTGTTGCCGTGCCCGTGATAACGTCAATGAAGTGGGCGAGGTTTTTATCGTGACCGCCCGATGCGGTTTTACGCTGTTTGCGTACGGTCTTGAGCTTTCCGTTTGCTTCGGTAAAGATCTTCATGCGGCTTTGCGACCAGTCGATACCGGCTTTCGATCCTCGCAGTTCCACAAACGATTTTTCCCTTGCCACGTTGGATGCCCAACTGAATTCGATCTGCAACAACGCCCCGTTTTCAAAACGGATCATGCCCATGGCAAGATCTTCCACGTCAAACGTGCCGCCTTCGACTTTGTCTCCGAAATTGGAGTTTGCGGAATCGGAAGTGTCGGAATCGGCAAACTTGCAAAACGTGCCGCCGCTGACGGAAACGGGTTTGGGGTTTCCCATGAGCCATACGGCAAGGTCGATCATGTGCACGCCGAGGTCGATCAGCGGACCGCCGCCGGACATGGCTTTGGTTGTAAACCAACCGCCTTTGCCGGGGATGCCGCGTCTGCGGATCCAGCCGCACCGTGCCGCGTAAATATCACCGAGTTCACCGTTTTCGCTCATTTCCTTTGCAATTTTAGAAATGTCAAGCCAACGGTTGTTTCGCATGATCATCAGCGTTTTGCCTGCCTGCTCGGAGGCTTTTTTCATTTTTAAGGCTTCTTCCACGTTGATCGCATCGGGTTTTTCGCAGAAAACGTGTTTGCCTGCCGCAAAAGCCTCCACGGCGATAATGGAATGCAGATAGTTCGGCGTGCAGATGTCAACGGCATCAATGCTCTGATCCCGCAACAATTCCTTGTAATCGGTATAAACGGCAGCCTTCTTGAAATGTCTGTCTCTTGCCCATTCCGCACGGTCCTGACGGATATCGCACAGGGCTACCACTTCCACGCGTTTGTCCCTCAGATAAAACGGCAGGTGTGCCCCTTTGAAAATGCCGCCGTTGCCGATGATTCCCATGCGTATTTTGTTGCTCATAAAAAAACCTCCTTCGGCATTGTTTGTTGAATATTATTATATCATATTGGAATAAAAAATGGAAGAAGAAAAATAAGTTCCAAAAAATGGCAATTATTTTTGCGAAACCTCTTGAAAAATCAAAATCGATATGGTAAAATATGGCAGAAATTGGAAATAATCCCCATAAAGAAAGGAAGTACAAGATGTCAAATCAGAGAAAAGTAATTATTGCAGAAGAAAACGGAGAATTTACAAGCAGATGCTGTTCAGCTCTGACTGCTTACGGGTATGAGGTCACAGTCGTACCCAAAGACGGTATGCAGGTGCTGGATACCATTCAGACACAGATGCCCGAGGTGGTGATCCTCAATGCCATCATGTCGCGTCTGGATGCACTCGGTGTCCTCAGCCGTATATCGTCCTCGCATCTGAAACAGAAACCGCTTTGCATTCTGCTGTCGGGTGTAGACAATCCCCGTTTTGAAGAACAGGTGTTGACGGGCGGTGCGGATTATTATTTTCTCAAACCCGTCGAACCCGAAGTGCTGGCGGAACGGGTGGTACAACTCAGCGGATGGGCAAGCGTGCGTCCCGTGGCACAGAATACGCACCTGCAAAAACCGCTGGAATCCGACCTTGAGATCATCGTGTCGGATATCATGCATCAGATCGGCGTACCTGCTCACATCAAAGGCTATCAGTATCTCCGTACGGCGATCATTTTGTCGGTGTCGGACAACGAAATGCTCAATTCCGTAACGAAAGTGCTGTATCCCACGGTTGCAAAGCAGTATTCCACCACCTCGTCACGTGTGGAGCGTGCCATCCGCCATGCCATTGAAGTGGCATGGGACAGGGGAGATATTGACGTGCTGAGTTCTTACTTCGGATACACCGTTCAGAATTCCCGCGGAAAGCCTACCAACAGCGAGTTTATTGCCATGATCGCAGACAAACTCAGATTGCGTATGAAAAAGATATCTTAAACATGGGGTTCGGATTCTGTCCGTCACCCTAAAACAGCACCGCCGCAGAGGTTTTCCCTGCGGCGGTGCTGTTCTGTTATCTTGTTTTTTTTGTTGCAAATTTTGTCAAAGGGTGTTATAATATCACACGGGCAAGGCAGACCATAACGGTAGGCGGTTACCTTCCATTCGGAGGGTGTCTTTTCCCTCCGGAAAGGAGGGGATGTGGGCAATGACATACGAAGAACTTTTCCTCATGTTAAGTTTTTTTGTTTCATTCGCAACTCTTGTGTTCGAGATCTTCAAATACATCTCAAGCATAAAAAAGAAATAACCGCCCTGACAGCTTCCAACTGAGGCGGTTATTTCGTCTTTTTGCGGAAGGCTGACCGTCTATCGGTCTGCCTTGTTCATTTATATTATAGCAATTTTGTTGCGTTCTGTCAACACCTGTTTTGTCGGCAGATGTTTTTGTTAAGCCGCACCGCCGCAGAGGTTTTCTCTGCGGCGGCTTTTCGGTGATGTTATAATTTTATTTTGCGTTGTAAGCGTTAACCTGATTTGCAATGACTGCGAATTCCTTGACCATGGTGGAACCTGCGGTGCCGCCAAGAGAAAGGATTTCATCTGCCACTTCTTCACCGATGATGTGTCCCATGTAAGCGAAGTAGTTGTCGGTCACAACGTAACCGAGTGCATCGTTGCAAAGGCTGATGCAGTGCAGTTCAATACCGTCGATCATTTCGGGCATTGCGGGATATTCCCATGCAGTGCCGTCCCACGTTGCGTTGCCGGTGATGTCGGCACCCCAGAAAACTTCGGGATACAGTTCAACGGGGAAGGTTGCGAATGCGATCTCATGGCCGAATTCAACGTAGCCGATCTCAGTTGCAACTGCGGCACTCATCGGACCGATGCCCGTGCGGTAGATCTGGTTGTTGACGAGTCTTGCTTTGCAGGCAAGAGCGAGAATGGCATTGGTGGGGGAGATAAGGAATTCGTTTGCAAGGGTGTTGAGGATAGGAGCGAGTTCATTGTCGTACTCTGCGGCAAGGATCAGACCTGCAAGGGTTTCACCGAGCGTTTTTGCGGATGCACCCATTGCTTCCCATTCATCCATTGTGCTTTCATCGTATTCGATGTTGTCTCTGGAAACCTGGCCGAGTGCACCCTGGACGACGATGGTATTGGCACCGTCACCGTTTGCAACGGGAGAGTTTTCGTTGATGAACTTGTCAAGCCAGTAGATGTAGTCGGAAGAAACAAGACCGTTGCTTGCACTGAAGCTGGTGGGATGGCAGGTGACGTTGACGAAATAGGTCTCGTTGATGCTCTTGTCGTCGGGCGTAAAGAGAATGCTGACGATCTCGGGAATGTCTTCGGCTTTGATGAGATCACGCTTGTCCTTGATGTAGTAACTTGCATCGATCTTATCGTAACTCATTTCGCCTTCGGTCATGTTTTCAACGGATGCGATAACGGCTTTGATGCTTCTTTCAATAAACATATTCTTGAAAGCGGTAGCACTTTCCATGCCGGCAAGTTCGTCAATGTGAAGCAGGTTTGCAAAAGAGTTTGCAAGGATCTTGTAAATGGAACCGGTTGCAACACCCTGTGTGTCAAGTGCGGAATGGCTGTGGGTTGCGGTAACGTTGATGTTTGCAATTTCAATACCTTTTGTTTCTGCCCATGCAAGCACGCCTTCACGGATGGAGATGGTGTCAGAGTTGGTAACGCCGAGGGTGTCGACGGATGCGTAAATGACGATGCCGTTGCCGGAGTTGTCGTCCATGGCAACACTGCGGATACGCATATCGTCATACACGCCCTGTGCAATGCGTTCGGTGAGGTCTCTGCCGATGTAATACTTCTGTTCGGTCAGATCATCGGGAACAAGGCTTGCACTCGCATAACCCAGAGACCACTTGTTGTTTTCACCGGCTTCGGTCTGGTAGGTATCTCTGCCGTCCATGAAGCCTTCGGCGGTGTAATCCTTTTCCCATTTCCAATCGGCAGGATCGGGATAGATCGCCATGATGCCGCTGACAAGCACGTAAACGAGTTTGTTCAGCACTTCATAGAAAATGCGGTTGACGGGTGTCGTGGTTTCGGTGACGACAACGGAAGATGTGTCACGGGTGGGGACTTCGGTTTCCGATGCAACGGTACCGAACATGAGTGTGAACATCATGCTCAGTGCCAATACAAGGGAAAGAATACGCTTTGCTGTGGTTTTCATAGTTTTTTCCTCCTGTTTATATGTTAATTTTTCAAACTGTGAATGGGAGCCGGGATTCTGCCGCCGCGGTTGATGAATACGGCAGGAGATTCGGGATTCAGCCTGATGATCGGTGCATAACCGAGTAGACCGCCGAAACTTGCCGATTCACCGACGCCTTTGCCGATCACGGGAATCACGCGTACGGCTGTGGTCTTGGTGTTGGCGACACCGATGGAAATTTCATCAGCGATGATGCCCGAAATGACGTCTTCGGGGGTGTCACCGGGAATGGCGATCATGTCCAGACCGACCGAACACACCGCGGTCATGGCTTCCAGTTTCTCAATGGAAAGACTGCCGTTTGCAACCGCCGCGATCATGCCCTCGTCCTCGGAAACGGGAATGAAGGCACCCGAAAGACCGCCGACGTGGGACGAGGCCATAACGCCGCCCTTTTTGACCGCATCGTTGAGCATGGCCAACGCGGCTGTCGTGCCGTGGGCACCGCAACAGGTAAGGCCCATGTTTTCAAGAATGCGTGCCACGGAGTCACCGATGGCGGGTGTGGGAGCCAAAGACAGGTCAACGATACCGAACGGAACGCCCAGACGGCTTGCCGCTTCACCTGCGACCAACTGACCGACACGGGTGATCTTGAACGCGGTTTTCTTGATGATGTCCGCAAGAGTTGAAAGATCGCAGTTGCCTGCTCTTTCAATGGCGGAGCTTACGACACCCGGACCGGAAACGCCGACGTTGATGACCGTTTCGGGTTCACCGATGCCGTGGAATGCACCTGCCATAAACGGGTTGTCCTGCGGTACGTTTGCAAATACGACCAGTTTGGCACAGCCGATGGAATCGCGGTCTGCGGTCAGTTCAGCCGTTTTGCGGATGGTACTGCCCATCAATTTGATCGCATCCATGTTGATGCCCGCTTTGGTGGTTGCCACGTTGACCGAGGAACAGACTTTGTTCGTTTCGCACAGAGCCTGCGGAATGATCTCGATCAGATTGCTTGCTCCGACGGTAAAACCTTTGTGTACAAGGGCTGAAAAACCGCCGATGAAGTTGATGCCGAGCGTATCTGCGGCACGGTCGAGTGTTTTTGCGATTTTCAGATAGCCTTCGGGGGAGATACTGCCGCCCACAAGAGAGATCGGCGTGACCGAAACGCGTTTGTTGACGATCGGAATGCCGTATTGTTTTTCAATATCAATGCCCGTCTGCACCAGATGTTCGGCACTGCGGGTGATCTTATCGTAAATTTTATCGCACAGTCTGTCAGCATCCTCGCTTACGCAATCCAACAGGGAAATACCCATTGTGATCGTGCGTATATCCAGGTTTTCCTGGCGGATCATACTGATGGTTTCAAGAATATCTGCGGTATTGAGCATGGTTCTTCCTCCGCATCAGATGTGGTGCATGGTGTTGAAAATATCTTCGTGCATGGCACTGACAACAAGACCGCGTTCGTTGCCGTAATCGGCAAGCAGATCCACGAAATCGGAAAACGGAATGGTCAGTGCATCAATGTCCGCCAGCATGATCATGGCGAAGTATTCACTCAGAACGCTCTGCGTGATGTCGAGGATATTTGCACCCTTGTCCGCACACAGCGTGCTGACACCTGCAATGATACCCACGTTGTCTTTACCCGTAACGGTGATAACAGCTTTCATATACAAAACTCCAAATTACATTATTTCATCGTACTATTTTACACCACTTGGGGCTAAGATGCAAGAGCATTGTGAAAAAACTTGAGAAACTAAACGGAAAAATTATTTTTTTGTTTTTTTTACGGACAGTTCCCCGAACCGTGATCCGTAGTTTATTATAATGAAAATAATAAAATAGAATGCTATAATCGTGTTATAAGAAAA
Source organism: Acutalibacteraceae bacterium (assembly GCA_045590895.1). GTDB lineage: Bacteria > Bacillota > Clostridia > Oscillospirales > Acutalibacteraceae > RUG806. The sequence goes on along the minus strand of JAZNRU010000060.1, from coordinate 4,554 downwards.
AAAACGAATACCGTCGGTCGGAAAGATAAAAAATTTCGGCGGAATGAAAAATATGAACGGTTTGCGTTGTTTTATAGGTGAAAGGAGGTTCCGATATGTATTCTTTTACCGGTAATGAATATATAGAAGAAGCAGTTAGAAAGTACAGCCAAACGATGCTGAAAGCTGCTTATTCAATCCTGTTGTCCACGCATGATGCGGAAGATGCCGTGCAGGAAGCTTTTCTGAAATACATACGGAAAAGACCCGTGTTCAACAGCTATGAGCATGAAAAAGCATGGTTGATCCGCGTAACGGTAAACATTGCAAAAAATATGCTTCGATCTTCCGAAAGAAAAAATCTGCCCGTCTGTGAGGAGATCCTGTCCGAGCAGGTCGACGAATCGCAGAGCATGACCAATGAAGTGTTGGAAAGCGTTCTGAATCTTGATGAAAAATATCGGATAATCATTCATTTGTATTATTACGAGGAATATTCACTGAAAGAGATCGCGTCCGTTTTGCGTCTGCCGATCGCAACCGTCGGAACACGGCTTTCCAGAGGCAGAAATATCCTGAAAACAATGTTAAAGGGAGAGGTTGACTTATGAACTTCAAAGAAAAATACACAGAAGCTCTTTCCGACATCCGTTTTTCGGAAAGATTTGAAGAAAAAACGATCACAAAACTTGTCCTTGCGGCAGAACAAAAAGGGGAAAACGGTATGAACAAAACCATGAACAGAACCACAGCAGCTCTTATTATTGCCATATTTATTATTGCGCTTTTTTCCACAGGTGCATTTGCGATCTCAAAATTGCTGTCCGCAGGTGAGGTTGCGGAACATTTCGGTGAAGACCGTGTTGCAGTATCTTTCATCGAACGGGATGCAGAGATCGAAACCGTGACACAAAAAGGATACACGGTCAGTTTCTTCGGTGCCGTCAAAGGGGAAAAATTCGGTAGCGATGCAATACGTGCCGATTGCAGTTATTACGTTGTGTCCGTAGCCGCAGCGGACGGCTCTCCGCTTTCGCTCACAGACGGCAACCCGTTGGGAATGTCGATCATTATCGAAGGATATCCTGCATGGCAGATCAACTCGTGGTCACTCAATACGAGTGCAAGCGGTATGCAATCAAACGGAATTCTGTACTATCTTTACGATTGCGAAAATCTTGAGATCTTTGCCGACAGGAACGTTTATCTCGCCGTTTACGAAGGCATGACACCCGGGGTTGATATTATCAGCATGAATCCCGACGGTACGTTTGCATTCTCGGACGGTTACAGCGGATTCAAGGCAATGTTCAGTATTCCTCTCGATCCTGCAAAGGCAGATCCGCAGGCCGCAAATGAAATTCTCAAAGAGTATTTATCCCCGGAAGATACATCTTCCCGACAGCAGACCGATACGGACCTGTACGCCGACCGTCCACAAGACGCTTCTGAAACGTATACCACGCAGAAGGACGGAATACAGTCGCAAACGCAAACCGGGCATGACACCGCAATCGAATCGGAAGATGATCTGATTCCCGCATCCGACATGGAACCCATGGCAAATCCAAAAGAAAAATGGGCTGTTTCAGACTGACAAACCCTGATCGGACTTGCATTTATTTCTGATTTGCAAAACAAAGCAGGTGCTTCAATGCAATTTGCATTCGCAAGCACCTGCTTTTCTGTTTGCAAGAAAACAAAGTCCCGTTCTTTCCGTTGACATTTTTCTTCCCGCCATGTAAAATACAATGGTAACGGGGGTGATCGTATGCAGGTCTTCAGGTGCCGTAAAAAAGTCTATTATAATGATAAAATATATATAATGGGAATTCTCAACGTAACGCCCGATTCGTTTTCGGACGGCGGACGGTTTTTCTCTGTCGAAAATGCGGTCGCACAGGCGTTGAAAATGCAGGCGGACGGTGCCGATTTCATTGACATCGGTGCGGTATCCACCCGTCCCGGGGCTTCGTTTGTGAGTGAGGACGAAGAAATGCGGCGGTTGATTCCCGTTTTGAAAGCCTTGCAGGGAAAACTGCACGTACCTGTCTCGGTCGATACGTTCCGTCCTGCGGTTGCGAGAGTGGCTTTGGAACACGGGGCGGCGGTTATCAATCACGTCGGTGCATTTTCCGAAGACATGGCGGCGGTCGTACGGGAATACGGTGCGGGTTGGATCGCCGTGCACACGGTCGGGGAATCTGCAAGTGAGGTCATGTATCCCGACGGTGTTACTTGTGCCGTGCAGGACTTCTTTGATGATTTTTACAGAAAGGCTGTCGGGTGCGGTGTGGATGCCGCACAACTGATGTTCGATCCCGGTTTCGGGTTTTCAAAAAACACACAGCAGAACATGGAATTGCTCACAAATCTCCATACCCTGCAAACGCACGGTTGCTTTTTGATGATCGCCCTGTCCCGAAAGCGTTTCGTCGGTGAAATGACACAAACGGAACAAGCCGACAAGCGTTTGGCAGGAACGTTGCAGTTTGACCGTGTTGCGGTCGAAAAGGGAAGTTGCATCCTGCGTGTGCACGATGTGAAAGAACACAGAGAAATGCTGAAAGGATTTTGACATATTATGGATAAAATAATTATAAAGGACTTGCACATTTTTGCATACCACGGTGTGAATCCCGAAGAAAAGGAAAACGGACAGAATTTCTATCTTGATATCGTTTGTTTTGCGGATCTGCAAAAGGCAGGTCAGACGGATGATCTCAACGATACGGTCAACTATTCAAAAGTTGTCAAAGCGGTCACTGCCGCGTTCACCGCACGGAAGTACGATCTGATCGAACGTGCCGCACAGGCGGTTGCGGATTGTGTGCTGGAGAGTTTTGAGGCGATAAAGACCGTGCGTGTCACACTTCGCAAACCTGAAGCACCCGTCAAGGCGGATTTCGGGTACGTGGCGGTTGAAATTGAAAGGAGCAGAATGGAATGAATGAAAGAATTGCTTATCTCGGTCTCGGTGCCAACCTGGGTGATGCCGTACAGCAGTTGGCAAATGCCGTCCGTGCACTCGATCACGTTCCCATGCTTTCGGTGGATGCCGTGTCACCGTATTACGTTACGGCTCCCGTCGGATATCTGGAACAACCGGATTTTATCAATCAGTGCGTGCGTGTGAAAACGCAACTTTCTCCCGCGGCCTTGCTCGGCGTGTGTCTTGGAATTGAATCCGCACTCGGCAGAGAACGCAGTTTCCGTAATGCCCCACGCATTATAGATATAGATGTTTTGCTGTATGAAGGCGAAGAATGCAGTACCGATGAACTGACGGTGCCGCATCCGAGGCTTTTTGAACGTGCTTTTGCACTCGTTCCTCTGCAGGATATCCTGCTGTCGGAGAGCAGTTATACACAAACAGTTGCGGATGCATTGCAGAACGTATCCCAAGATGGTGTGAAAAGGCTGTAATAAGGGGGATAATGATACACCCGGCGGCGTTTTAAGAATCGACAAAAAAGCTGAAAAAACTTCCAAAAAAGGCTTGACAAAGGGAGAAAAAAGGTGTATAACAAGTGAGCACTGAGGAACGCAGGAAAGCGCGGAACGGAAGCGAAGGTGAGTAGGAACCGAGGGAATCGGGGAGACGGCGAACACCGGAGCGGAAGGAAAAGAGAGTGCGAAAAAAAACTTTGAAAAAAGTTAAAAAAGTACTTGACAAACGCGAAAGAATGTGTTAAGATAGTCAGGCACTCGCGAGAGAGAGCGAAAGCGAAGACGAGCGAGGAACGGACCTTGAAAATTAAACAACGACTGAAAAAGAAAAACCCTGAGATTTTTTTTGTAAGTTTAGCAAAACTTGCGACAGTAATTCTCGGAAGTAAAATTCTGGAATTGATAAACGTCAGTAAGACGTACTAAGAGCGAATTAAAAGCTCTAAGAATGGTGACAACGGGGAGACCCGATGTTATACAATTTTTAGAGAGTTTGATCCTGGCTCAGGACGAACGCTGGCGGCGTGCCTAACACATGCAAGTCGAACGAGCCGATTCCCTTCGGGGATGAAAGCTAGTGGCGGACGGGTGAGTAACGCGTGAGTAACCTGCCTCTCAGAGTGGAATACCGTTTGGAAACGAACGTTAATACCGCATAACATCGCGGTGCCGCATGACACTGTGATCAAAGGAGCAATCCGCTGAGAGATGGACTCGCGTCCGATTAGATAGTTGGTGAGGTAACGGCCCACCAAGTCGACGATCGGTAGCCGGACTGAGAGGTTGAACGGCCACATTGGGACTGAGACACGGCCCAGACTCCTACGGGAGGCAGCAGTGAGGGATATTGCACAATGGGCGAAAGCCTGATGCAGCAACGCCGCGTGAGGGATGACGGTTTTCGGATTGTAAACCTCTGTCTTCGGTGATGATAGTGACATTAGCCGAGGAGGAAGCCACGGCTAACTACGTGCCAGCAGCCGCGGTAATACGTAGGTGGCGAGCGTTGTCCGGAATTACTGGGTGTAAAGGGAGCGCAGGCGGGAAAGCAAGTCAGTGGTGAAATTTATGGGCTTAACCCATAAACTGCCATTGAAACTGTTTTTCTTGAGTGGAGTAGAGGTA
>JAZNRU010000059.1:0-11776 GCA_045590895.1 Acutalibacteraceae bacterium | reverse complement strand
CCTAAGCCCGCTTGGCCTCCGACTTGATCTCCATCGCTTCGGCGTCGGTGACATCCTTGACGATGGCGGGCACCTCGGTCAACCCGGCAATGCGTGCGGCACGCCAGCGGCGTTCACCTGCTACGATGCGGTATGAACCGTCGGATTGCGGACGGACGAGAATGGGCTGTAAAATGCCGTGTGCGATGATGCTGTCTGCAAGTTCTCGCAGTGCCTCATCGTTGAATTCGGTACGCGGTTGGTTTCGGTCGGGTTCTATATCACCGATAGGAAGTTGCACAACGCCTTCGTTGAGGGCATCTTCGGGTGCATTTTCAACGAACAGTTGGCTGATACCCTTACCGAGACCGCCTTTTTTGGTAGCCATGGGCTGACCTCCTTGTATTGATTATTTGGATTGTTTGTCTAAAAATTCTTTTGCAAGGTCACAGTATGCGACACTTCCCTTGCTTGCACGGTCATAATACATGACGGGCTGACCGAAAGACGGTGCTTCGGAAAGTCTGACGTTTCGCGGAATAACGGTGGTAAACACCTTTTTCGGGAAGAACTTTTTGACTTCTTCCACAACCTGTTGTGTCAGATTCAGTCTGCCGTCATACATCGTGAGTAAAACGCCTTCCAGTTCAATGTAAGGGTTGTAAAGTCTTTTGATCTGTCTGACGGTTGCCATAAGCTGTGAAAGACCTTCCAATGCGTAGTATTCGCACTGAATGGGGACTAAAAACGTGTCGGATGCGGTGAGTGCATTGAGTGTGATAAGCCCCAATGAGGGCGGACAGTCCAAAAAAATGTATTCGTATTCGTCCCACACAGCCGCCAACGCCTTTTTAAGCAGTGTTTCGCGGTTTGCGATCTCAATGATCTCAATTTCCGCACCGGCAAGATTCATGTTGGACGGCATGATATCAATGTTCTCGAATTCCGTGCGGATGATGGATTCTTTGGCGGTACATTTTCCCGTCAGCACATCGTATGATGAACAAGCAATGCTTCTTTTATTGATACCGAATCCGCTTGTGGAGTTTCCCTGCGGATCAATGTCCACAAGCAGAGTATTTTTACCTTGCAGACCGATTGCGGCGGCAAGGTTGACGGCGGTTGTGGTTTTTCCTACGCCGCCTTTCTGGTTGAGTATGGAAACGGTTTTTGCCATATTCATACCTCCGTATATAGTGTAAAAGGCATCTGCCCTTAATATAAATATAATATCCATATTATATAGCAGGTAAATATAAAAATCAACCACTATTTATGTTTCACGTGAAACATTTTGCCGTAAACGAACTGACCACTCCCCTTTCCCGTCAATCATTGTTTCACGTGAAACATTCTTCCGTAAAACACAGACAGACGGCATTTCTGCCGCCTGCCTGTGTTTGGATATGGGGTGTGAAAGAGAAAGATATGGGTGGAAGATGGTTGTGTTAGTCGGTATTGTTTCCGTTTTGTGTCACTTTCGGAATCTTTACCGTGTAGATGTAGTATTCGTCTGTCTCCTCCTCGTCTGTTCCTGCTTCAATTCCTGCTTCACGCATGATATCGACAGCATGGTTAAATGTATTCAGAAAAATGCGAATGTTCTTGAACACTGCCCTTTGTCTGCGGTGATCGACACTTGTTTTTTTCGGTTTTGCGGAAAAATCAGTTTGTGTCGGTATTTTTTCTGCTTCATCAGCAGAAAGATCATGCAGACATATCTCACGCAGTGCTTTTTTCATCGCATCATCTGTCTGATACCGTAATAATGATCTTGCATGGCGTTCAGACAGTCCATGCCTTATGATCTGTTCCCGTATATCGGACGGAATGCGTAATAATCGTAATTTGTTGGATATAAATGAATCGGACCGTCCGAGGACGGCTGCCGCTTCGGTCTGCGATATATGAAAGTTCAGAATCAGATTTTGCAATGCGGCGGCTTCTTCAAAATAATGAAGATCCGCACGCTGTATGTTTTCAAGGAGAGCATACAGAGCACTGTTTCGGTCGTCCGCATCGCAGATCAGACACGGAACACTGCGAAGTCCTGCTAATTTTGCGGCACGCAAACGGCGTTCTCCGGAAATGAGTTCAAAGTACTCCCCTGCCGGTCGCACGCATAGCGGTTGTAAAATGCCGTTTGCCGCGATGGAGGCGGCAAGTCCCTGCAACTCTGCATCCTTGAAAATGACGCGGGGTTGATTTCGGTTCGGCAAAATTTTATCAATTGCAATCGGAAATATCCGACCGCCTCGTGCCAATTGATTTTGCGGCATCCGATTTTCTCCAAAATAAAAGCGGTATATTTCATCGGCAAGGCTTGTCCTTTTTGTCCTTGCAACTGAAATATACCACAATCAATTTGAAAATATGAATGTAATTTGTCTGTAATATTATGTCTCCTTACGCACTTTACAGCGGCTTTTTGGAGATCTGTGCCTGATTGCGTGGGTATTTTGTCGGAGTTTGCGAAATCTTTTTGGCAACCACGATATGACGTTGTGCATCATCGAGCATAAGGCAGGCGTTCTTTTCCACTTTGCCGCCGAGGTTTGCAATCGCACCGAACCCGCGTTGCTGTTCGTCTTCTTCCAACTTCCCTTTCATCGGTGCAAATACACCGCCGACTTTCACAAGCGGCATACAGTATTCGGAAAGTTGATTGAGTTGTGCTACGGCACGTGCCGTTACCACGTCAAATGTTTCGCGGTACTCCCCTTTTCTGCCGAGTTCTTCGGCTCTTGCGGTCAGCACTTCTGCGGATAAACCGAGTTCACGCAGTAAAAAGCGTACAAAATCCAGTTTTTTATTGATGCTGTCCACAAGCACCGCGTCCATGTCGGGTACGGCACACAGAAGCACGGCACCGGGAAAACCGCCGCCCGTACCGATGTCCGCAAAGCGGATCCCCTTATGCAGATCCACGTAAGAGAGCAGAACAAGGCTGTCCGCAAAGTGTTTCTTTACAATCTCATCGGGTTGTGTGATGGCGGTCAGGTTGACCTTTTCATTATACTCAATAAGCAATCTTGCGTAGGTATCCAAACGGTCTGCACATTCATTGCTGACCGTCACACCGAATGCGGCACAGGATTGCATCAAAAGTTCTTTGGAAATCGTCATAATGACTCCCCTTTTATGCTTCGTTATTGTGTTTTGCAAGATAGATCATCAAAACGGAAATATCGGCAGGGCTGACACCGGAGATCCTTGCCGCCTGTCCGATGCTGTGCGGACGGATCTTTGCGAGTTTTTCAGCCGCTTCCGTACGAAGATTGATGATCTTACTGTAATCGATGTTTTCGGGCAATACCTTCCCTTCCAATCTCTGCTGTTCGCGGATGTCGGCAAACTGGCGTTTGATGTAACCCTCATACTTCAGATCAATTTCAACCTGTTCAAAGATCTCGTATGCCAGAGGCGGTCGGTTTGTGTCGAACGGTGCAAGAACGGCATAGTTGAGTTGCGGTCTGCGGATAAGGTCAGACAGCCTTGCACCCGATTGAATGGCAGATGTTTCACGTGAAACAAGCAACGCATTGAGTGCATCCGACGGTGCAATGATGGTGTTTTCCGCACGTTTGCGTTCAGCGGCGATCAGGTCGATCTTTTTTAGCAAGTCTTTGTACCGTGCTTCGGAAATAAGACCGAGTTTATAGCCTGTTTCGGTCAGACGCAGGTCGGCATTGTCCTGTCGCAAAACAAGTCTGTATTCGGAACGGCTCGTCATCATGCGGTACGGTTCGTTGCATCCCTTTGTAACGAGGTCATCGATGAGCGTTCCGATGTAAGATCCGCTGCGTTCGAGAATGAAGGCTTCCCTACCCAATATTTTGTGTGCAGCGTTGATACCTGCAACAAGACCTTGTGCGGCGGCTTCTTCATAACCGGAAGATCCGTTGAACTGTCCTGCTCCGTACAGGCCCTCAAAATCAAGAAATTCAAGCGTGGGACGAAGGGAAAGCGGATCGGTGCAATCGTATTCGATCGCATAGGCGTTACGCATGACCTTGACGTTTTCAAGTCCCGGAATGGTACGCAAAAACGCATCCTGCACATCAATGGGCAAAGAGGAGGACAGGCCTTGCAAATACAGTTCTTCCGTGTTTAATCCGCAGGGCTCAATGAAAATCTGATGGCGTTCCTTTTCGGAAAAACGTACCATTTTATCTTCAATGCTCGGACAGTAACGCGGGCCGACGCCTTCGATCATGCCGCCGAACAGAGGAGATCGGTGCAGATTTTCCATGATAATTCGTTTGGTTTCACTATTAGTATATGTAATATAGCATACTTCTTTGTTTTCGGGCAATTTTGCACAATCGAAAGAGAACGGAACGATCTGTTCATCGCCGTACTGCACTTCGAGGGTGGAAACGTCCACCGAACGGCGGTTGACACGCGAGGGTGTGCCCGTTTTGAAGCGGCGAAGCGGCAATTGCATCTGTTTGAGAGATGCGGACAGTTTTACGGCAGGGAACATACCGTCGGGGCCCGAGGAATGCACGTGTTCACCGACGTAAATCTTGCCGTCGAGGAAGGTACCCGTTGCGAGAATACAGCAATCCGCTTCATATACACAGCCGAGTTGCGTGTGCATTTTCCAGCCGTTTTCGCTTTTTTCAAGATGCGTGATCTCTGCCTGTATCAGATCAAGATTTTCCTGCAGTTCCATGCAGTGTTTCATGTATTGGCTGTAAGCACGGCGGTCGATCTGTGCACGCAGAGAATGCACGGCAGGGCCTTTTCCGACGTTGAGCATACGGCTCTGGATGAGTGTGGCATCCGCGGCTTTTCCCATTTCGCCGCCGAGTGCATCGATCTCACGCACAAGGTGTCCCTTGCTTGTTCCGCCGATGGACGGATTGCAGGGGAGATTGCCCACCCAATCGAGGTTGACGGTAAAGCACACCGTATTGCATCCCAGCCTTGCCGAAGCGAGTGCCGCTTCAATACCTGCATGACCTGCACCGATGACCGCTACCTGATATTTTCCGCCGAAAAAGTCCATAATACGCCTCCGAAAAATCATTACAAATTATCAGTATAACACGCACGGGGAATAAAAGCAAGAAAAAGAAGTGCAGATAAAAGTATGCGTTCTGCGGAAATCCGCATTTACGGTTGTGCGGGGACGGGTTTGTCCTCGCTTTCTTTTTCGATGCTCAGGAAGTTGTTGCGTTCGGCGTAACACCATTTCATGTTGAACGCCTTGCAGAAACCGTCAACGGGTACGTATAATTGCTCACGGTTGCCTCTGAACACGGCGGCACACATTTTCTGTTCTTCACCGTTCACGGTGCAGAGATCGCTGTTTTCGGCAAATTTTACGGTGGTGCCGTACATGGAAATGCAGATCTCTCCCGCATCCGTCCGTACGTCCGCACCGATGTAGTGTGCGAGCACGGAAGCCGGTATATACCATACGCCGTCCTTGTTCACACCGGGTGTCTGACAGGCGGCAAGGCCGATGTCACAGCCTTTGTACATGATCCTCGTGTTGGAATACACGGGAGCTACGGCATAGGGCTGAATCTCGTCACGGTCTTTGTCGATCACGCATCTGTCCACGATCCTGCCGTCGTCAAAGTAAGCCGTGAGTGTCATTTTGTTGCCGTCCACCTCAACGAGGGTGTAAAAATAACGGTATTCTTCCTGCGGATTGAACGCAGCGTGCCATACTTTCCAAAGCGATCTGCTTCCGGGCGGATGTCCGTTTGCGTTGCCGAGGATATAGTGTACCGTGCCTTCGGACGGACGGTCAAAGAGCTGTTCGTTGCGGCGGGGGAAGGAGCGTGCGAAGTTGTGCTCGTGTCCGGAAAACAGGATGTCGTTCATCTCCATGCATTCCGTCATCATGGGGTAGGCGTCGTAGTTGCTGCCTTCGGGAATGGAATAGCAGATGGGGAAGTGGTAGGATGCGATCTTCCACGTTTTATTGCAGGAACGCAGATCTGCGGCGGACCACTCGTTGACAAGCACGGGCTCGTTCACGCCGTACACGGTGAAATGGCAGTTGCCGTAATCAAAGGTGTAGTTTTCGGGAGTCCACCCCTCGGGACCGTTGCAGGCGTAAGCACCTTTGAACTGGGTGTTGAAAAAGGTGGCGGGCTCGGCGTAAAAACGTCCCTGCGAGTCGTGTTCACGGTAAAGGCGGAAACCGCGGTTGTCGTGGTTGCCCATGGTCATCATGTAGGGAATGCTCTCAATGATGCCTTCACAGCCGCTGAACATACCGTTCCATTGCTGTTCGTGCTGACCGCAATCGGTGTTGTCGCCGCCCGTATAAATGAAACGGATCTCCGGATGTTTGGCAAGAACGTCTTTGAGGAATTTGTTGAAGCCCGAGTAATCGGGTTTTTCAAAAGGCCAACCGCATTGCTGGTCGGATACGCAGACAAAACTGAACTTCGTGCAGTTTTCGGGCTCGGTCTCAAAGGAAAAAACGGCACTGCGGTCGGTATCACTGCCGCAGGTGTATTCGTATTTCGTGCCTGCCTGCAGGGAGGGCAGATGTGCCGAGAAAATGCGGCTTTCGTCAATGTCGCTTTCAAAAACGTGATTTTCCGCATCACAGCGAAGCCATTGCGTTTCGTCGGGCTTTTTGTAAAGCACGTAGCCCGTTTCGACGGAAGTGCAGGTACGCCACGTGACAGTCATTGTGGTTTTTGCATCCCCGTTGATGCTGAGCATGATGTGGTCGGGTTGCGGCGTACTGCCGCGTACGGGCTTGGGTTTGTTCACGGTGTTTTCCCCCTTATAAAAGTTACAAAGTTGTAGTCTTTTTGTAATCAAAACAAACTTTATTTTTTATTTTTCGAAGTGTATAATATGTTCATAACAACGAACATCTTCTTACTTCAAATCCCATATATTCAGAAAAGACCTCGTCAATTGCCGGACGAGGTTTTTTCTTTGTTTTTTTGTTTTTGCTTTCGTTTATTCCGCACTTTCCGCATCGGGCATTGCATCGGCAACCTTTGCGGCACGGGCAACGGCGAGTTCTTCCATCATTTTTTCTTTGGTTTTGCCGTTGACGTTGAAGAACAGCAACGTAATACCCTTGGCAAGTCTGCCGAGTCCAGGGCAAAGAGCGAGCACGATCCAGATATTACGCAGGAGCGTGGGATCATCCGACGGCACGAAATTGCCGTTGATGTAGGTGGTACGGATGCCGAGTTTCGTGATGAGTGCACCGCTGATGAGGTTTGCCGCCTGGTTGGTAATGAGCGATACGTAACCCATGGCGGCGTTTATCATGCCTTCGTTGCGGATGCCCGTTTTCCATTCCACGTAGTCGTACAGATCGCCCGTCATGGCGGTGGAACTGTAACGCTGGATGCTGTTGACCGATCCGCAGACGGTCAGTGCAAAGGTGATCCATATAATGTTGAGTACCTTGCGGGATTTTCCGAACGGCTGGTAGCCGATCAGATACATGATGATATAACTGATGCCGCAGAACGCATACGAACCGCTGCACAGGTTGCGAACGCCGAATTTACGGGTGAGTTTGGGTGCAAAGGGCAGGACGAAGTAACTCGGAAGTCCCGTAAACAGACCTGCAATGGTGGAGTAGGAGAGTTTTCCGTAGCAGTTGATCCAGAAGTCGGATTCGATCTGGGAGCTGACGCCCTTTCCCACGCCGAAAAAGCTCTTGATGAGGATGACCCACATCGGACGGCAGAAGGCAACGGATTTGAGCGATTTCCACACGCTGACTTCGTTCATCTGTTCTCGGGATGCCAAAGGCACACGCTCACGCAGTGCAAAGAAGCCGTAAATGCGGAAGATGATGACCATGATAACGCCTGCATACGCACCGCCCATATAAATGGTACGTCTCGCCATGGTTTTGGGCAGAATATCGACGAGCAATTTGAATATTTCGGGCAGGACACTGCCGCCGATGAGGTCGGCGTAGGTGTCGGTTGCGATCAGACGGTTGCGTTCGTCCACGTTGGGCGTGAGGTTGTAAAGCAAAGCACCGTAGGCAGGAGTATAAAAGGAGTTGGCAATGGAGCCTAAATAATACAGCACCGAGAAAATGACCATATACAGCGATTGGCTCATGTTGACGGGCAGCGACCAGTTGACACCCTGGGCGATGCACCACAGCGGTAAGGTCAGGATCAGAAACGGACGTACTCTGCCCCAACGTGTACGGGTACGGTCGATGATGGCACCCGATACGGCGTTGTCAAGCGTATCTGCAATACCCGAGACCACGCTCGCTTTACTCAATGTCCATGCAGAAACGCCGAGAATGTTGCGGTTGAAAAAGGATGCGTTGCGGGAATTGAAGGTATCCCAGTTTTTGTCACCGAAACCCGAAAGGTTGTAGGCAATGTAATCACGCGGTGACAGATAATTCTTATTTTGATGATCGCGCTGTTTTTCCACCGCATCGGCGGTGACGTTTGAGTTCATGTTTTCAGCCATCGTCTTCTTCTCCTGCAATTATTCGTCTTTTTTCTGCTGGCGGATATCCGAGCCTACAAAATGCAACAGCTCGTATTCGCCCACAATGCGGGATGCAATGCGTTTGGTGTAGTGGTTTTCGATGCCTTTGAGATCCAGGTTTGTGCTGATGATCGTCGGGCGGCCACGCAGAAGGCGTGTGTTGAGAATATTATAAAGGGCGGCAAGGGTGAACTGTGTCGAAAACTCCGTGCCCATATCGTCCATGATAAGCAGATCGCTTTCCGTGAGCAGTTTTTCATAATCCTCGTCCGTGCTTTTGCCGAAACGCTCACGCTCAAGACGGTTCATGATGCTCTGCGTGGAATCGTACAGCACGTAGTAGCCTTTTTTTATGACTTCCCCCGCAATGGCAAGCGACAGATGGGTTTTTCCGAGTCCCGTTTCGCCGTACAACAGCAGGGAATACGAATCAAGGTCAAAACTGTCTGCATATTCCTTGCAGAAGTCAAACAGTTCTTCCATGTGATCGTGCAGTTCGCCCGGATAATAGTCGAGTGAAAAATCCTCAAAGCGGCTGCAGGTCAGCGGTGTGTTTTTTGCCGCTTCCTCAAAGGCAAGTTTTTTGAGTAACTGCGTGAAACAGGTGCAGTAAGAGGTGTCCACGAAGCCGTAGTCCTTGCATTTTTCGCAGGTGTATTTCGTTTCCAGATAATCCGAAGGATATCCGTGCCGGGAGAGAAGATCCTGAATGTTGCGTTGCAACTGTTTGTGACGTGCGGTCGCCTTCTCCACCGTTTCCTTTGCCTTTTCGCCCTGTCCGATGCAACGGATCATATCTCTCGTGCACAGAATGGATTGCTGTAAAAGATCCGCATACAACGGTTCTTCTGCGGCAAAGGCTCTGCGGCGGCGTTCGGCATCACGCTCGTTTTTTGCACGGCGGGAATCAATGATCTCCTGTGCGGCTTCAAATATTTCTTTGGAATAAGCCATGGAACTGCTCCTTTCCTTATTTCTTTTTGCGTTTTCTCAGTTTCGGTACGCTTGTGCGTGCCGCCAGTTCTGCTTTTTCAAGGTCGTAGGAAGCAGGGCCGTCCGCAATGCCGCTTTTGGCAACGGCGGCAGTTACACCGTCGGTACGAGGCGTGTATTTGGGTGTTTTTACGCTTGCTCCTGCGGCGGTCTGTTCCGTTTTTTCGCGGAATTGTTTTTCTTCCGCTTCAACATCCGCAACGGTTTTGATGCCTTTTTGGTACCAGCTTTTAAGAATGCCGTTCATATAGGAAAAACGGATGCCGTCCGTGCGTTCCGCCATTTTTTCATAGGCAAGAGCGATCATTTCAACGGAAAAATGCCATTCGTTGAGCCATACGCTCAGATATTTCTGCTGTCCTTTGGTGGGTTTTTGGTGCTGAATGCCCGTGCGTGCACAAAGAGCCGACCAGTTGTCGTCCACGGCGGAAAGACGCCGCAGTTCTTCATCGGCACGCTCAAAGGTGTCAATTTCGCGTTCGCTCCAATCCTGTCCGACGCTGTATATGTAGTTGAGATTGCCGGCTTTGCCGCGGGTGCGTGCATATTCACACAGCATCAGGATCACGTCCGCAGGCAATCCGTAATAATCGTACAAAAGCAGTAACGCTGCCTGATCGCCCGTGCCCATGAGCCTGCCGAGTACCGTCTGTGCTTCATTGAACAGTTCCCGCAATTCGGCACTTTCGTCCAACCGTTTGCAGATCTGTGCGTGGGTGGGACGGGTAGGGGATACGGAGATCTTTTCTTTTGCCGTCGGTTTTTCCTTTGCCGTCGGCTCTGTCGGAGTCGGCGTTTGAGAGGTCGTTGCAGTTGACTGTTCGGTTTCTGCGGGCGTTTCCCGTAACGGCTCTGCCGCAGGGGTCGGGGATGTGATTTCGGCGGCGGGTGCTGTTTGTCCGTTACACAGCAACACGCCTGCCTGTGCCCAGAAACAGCAGGCATCCGAAACGTCCTGCTCGGATAAACCCGTCATTCGCATGAGAGTTTGTATGTCAAATGCCTGTGCCTGCGTGCGGAATACGGCAAGGATCACCCGCAGTTGTGCGGCGGATGCCAGTGCCAGGTATTTGTCAGCGATCACCGACGGCAACACGAAGGCAGAAGCAAAGAGTTGAGGGTTTGGTGAATAGTTCATAGGCGGGAAAAACAGTCTCCTTTGACCGCAGATTTTACTGAAAACTGCGGACATTATATTCATTATATAATATAATCCAAACCGCCATACTTGTCAAGCATCCGACGGATTATGATACGGTGCAAAAACGAATTTTGACAAAACCGTATCCCCCCTCTTTTTATATTTATATTTTCGACTAAAATGTAAATATAATTGAATGAAAGGAAAAACAAAAAAATGAAATTAAACCTCAGAACTTTCAACAGAGTAATCAAAAAAACAATTGCACAAATTCTGATCGTTGTGTTGCTTCTGCCCTTTGCCTGTATTCTTATCAAAGCGATCGCACCCGAGTCCATCGGCTATTTCATTATGAACACGCTGGATGAAATTCCCGTTATCAACGTACTCGTCGAGTATTTCAAGGCAATCGGTTCGGTCGAAAACCTGAACGGTATGAATCTGTTTGAATACACGGTCAACGCGATCTCCGAATCCATATTCAGTATGTATATCGTCGGTCTTTGCGTATTTATTTTCAAACAGCTCATCGGACGAAAAGGCGTGGAGATCCTGCCGACGGTTGCCGGTGTGTTCATTTCATCCTTCATTCTGCGTTGGGTAGGAGAAAACAACATCGATACGCTTATTGCAAGCGGTATTCTGCTGGTGATCGCCTTTATTGTAACGCTTATCAGAAAAGGCGGTATTCTGCGTTCATTCTTCTGGGATGCGTGTATCGGTACGGGAATGTCCGCCATTACCGCAGGCACGGTCTGTGCGTACTGTGCCGTGCTCGTGCTGATTATAAAAGGATATTTCGGCGGTTTTCTTCCCTCGGTCGGCATGGCGGCACTCTCCCTGGTTCCCGCCGTGATCTGCCTCTTGATCGAATACTTCATGTTCGGCGACAAAGATTGATCTTTGGATTTGTCACGGAAAGATGGGGTTGTAAGTGCTGTAAATTATGATTTAGCGGAGAGTTTGCTATCGTTGGGCTTCGCCCAATAGAGAACCCCCGGCGAGGGTTCTCTACGAAAAACAGTCCACCGGACTGTTTTTCTACTCTCCTGCGCTTTTTTGACGGCAAGGGGAGTTTCGCCCATTGCGATGGGCGATAAGGGCTCTGCCCTTAACCCGCAAGCTTTTGCAAAAGCTTGACCAAAAATCTTTAAATACTGACGAAGTAATCTACTCTGTGCGAACAGTTCACTAAAT
>JAZNRU010000058.1:0-31118 GCA_045590895.1 Acutalibacteraceae bacterium | reverse complement strand
AAAACGAATTCGTTGCCGCATTCTTTGCAGATGAGTGTTTTGTCTTCGAACATTTTGGTTTACCTCGCTCAAAAAAATAAATTTACCCCTGACGCATAGACCTTTACAGATTATGTGCTGTGGCATCTATCATACAGCTTTTCGCTGTTATGAACCTTCCTTTAACCGGAATTTGAGTTTTTTGCGAACACGTTGCAGGGCGTTGTCAACCGCTTTTGCGGAGATCTGCAGTTTTTCTGCAATATTTTCATAACGATCCCCGGACAGGTGCAACCGCAGAACTTTATATTCCAGTTGCGATAATTCCTCGGATAAAAACAATAACAATTGTTCCGCTTTTTCGTCAGCCAACAGCAGTTCTTCCGGATCGGGCTGCGATGCGGCATCGGATTCCTGTAACGAAACAAATGAGTTTAACGGCGAATGCTTCAATCGGTTGCCTGCACGCACGGCAGACACGATGCGGTTGGATACACAGACCGAGGCGTAGGTGTGAAAGGAGGCCGCCTTTTCGGGTGCATAGGAATAAACGGCTGCAAGCAGACCGAGCATTCCTTCTTGGGCCAGATCATCGGGTTCAAGCGAAGCGCCAAAGGAACAGGATGCAATGCTTTTTACCATTGCGGTGTAGCGGACAAGCAGGGTGTTGAGAGCCGCCTGATCGCCTGACTGTGCCAAAGAGACGAGCACATCATCCGCCATGGAATTCTTATTATTCAAATCGGGAGATGACATAGACATCCCTTCTTATAAGACATAACAAAAATTATAATAATAGAAACAAGCACTTTTGTCAATATGCGATTCTCTTAAATTTTTACAGATTTTTTCAACATATTGCACAAAAAGCAGACAAATTTGTGTTGTTTATCGCATTCTTGCGATCACAAAAGGATCGGTGGGCACGTCCGTATCCATGGCTTCACGCAAAAGACTGCACTGTTCTTCACTGTCAAGAAAACCGTCGAGTTCTTCGAACACAGACACGGCAACTTCCACGTTCCCTGCCGCCAGTTCCTTTTGTGCGGTTTTGTAATCAAAAAAGGGGAACACGAATTGTGTCAGCAACAAAATGATGCAGACACACACGGCTGTAAACAGGGCGGTAGCACCCGTGAAACGCAGGCGTTCCTGCTTCCTTTTCTTTGCGGCGGCTTTCTTTTTTTCATCGGTGTGATATTTCTGTGCCCGTGCATGGTTTTCTTCAAGCAGGCGTTCGGTTTCTTCCCGTTGCATTTTTTCAAAACGGAAAATTTCGGCTCTGCGACCACAAGCCAGGGCACGTTCGGATGCATCCTTGTAATCCGACAGACGTCTGAACTCCTGGGCGAGTTGTTCGCAATCCTGCTGTGTTTCCGCGGTACGCTGTCTTGCACAAAGCTGTTCAAAGAGAATTGCTTTTTTCTCCTGCTTTTCACGCAGTTGCATGGCAACGTCAAATTTCTGTGCGATCGCATCGGCGGCAAAGGCTTCTTCCCTTGCATCGGGCGAATCCAACAGCGGAAAACGGCGTGCAAGATCGGTGGCTTTGCGGATCAATGACCCGATCGTATTGTTGTTTTTATAGCAATAATGCTCATATTTCTGTAAAGCAGGGGGAATTTCATCCAACGGAATCCGGTCGTGAAGCACCACGAGTTTTCCGCGTTGCGTTTCGCAGGACATCTGTATATAACGCATCCAGTCGCTTCGCATTTCGTAAGAAGTGAGATTCTGCATACTGCTGCCGATGACAAACTGTACTTTTGCCGAATACAAGGCCGAGAACACGCAAACCTCGTTGGTGTCACCGTTTACGCCGCGTAAATACACACGCAGACCGTTTTTCACAAGGCGGTGATACAGATACACGGCCATCAGGCGGTCTTCCTGCGATACCCTGTCCTCACCCGACGGCAGACAGGAAATAAAAACGTCATAGATCGGTGTGTGCAGTGCTTCTTCACGCAGTTTTTTCTGCCGTTCATCGATCAATGCGGCGTTTTCTTCAAAAAATGCCGCCTGTTCGGCATCGGCACTTGCGATCGCCGCCACGTAATGCATGGCGGACGTAATGTGAATGACATTCAGCAAACCGCTTTGGGCACGCGGTTTGTTATCATCCGCACTGCGTACGTATTCCACACCGTAACGCGACATCACAGCCAGCCAATGCGACGGAGCATGGTCGGGAAACACGTTGAGAATCTCCTCACACAAGGCAAAGGCTTCATAAAATGCACCGTCACGGAAGGCATCACTCGCCTTTGCATACAGCGACATCATTTCGGGATTGAGCCCGAGCGGCACCGCCTGTTGGATCCCGCACGCAGGACATTCACATAAAGAGGTGCCCGTTTCCGATTGCAAAACAGAAGCACAGGACAAACAGGTAAAATGCAGCAAAAACACCCGCTCCTTTCTCCGACACAGTGATATTTTTACTATTATATCATATTATGAATTCAAATTGCAATGGGGCTTGAAGGCAAAAATAAAATCAAAGTGTTTATCAAATAAAATATGGTTTACAAACTCTAAACGCAAAATGCTAAACACTAAACGGACGAAAACAATTTGTTTGTTTTATCATTTTCACATTCCTTTTTACCGTTATGTTTTTGATTTTACTTCAAACGACAGTAAATCTTACTGTTTCGGTCGTTTAGCGTTCAGCATTTAGAACTTAGCACTTAAAGAGCCGTGAGGACCGCAGTTCAGCAAACAAAAAAAAATCCCCGAAAACCGAAGTTTTCGGGGTGATAAGCAAGAAATATAAGGTCAGCGTTTGCTGAACTGCGGTGCACGGCGAGCGCCTTTGAGACCGTATTTCTTTCTTTCCTTCATTCTGGGGTCTCTAGTCAGGAAGCCTGCCTTCTTGAGAGGAGAACGAAGTTCTTCGTCGTACTGCAGAAGAGCACGGGAAAGGCCGTGGCGGATTGCGCCTGCCTGTCCGGTAACGCCGCCGCCTGCAACACGGCAGACGATGTCGAACTTTTCTTCAGTGCCAGTCAGAGTGAGAGGCTGACGAACGATGAGCTTGAGGGTTTCAAGACCGAAATAATTGTCGATATCTCTGTCATTGATGGTGATTTTGCCGGTGCCGGGATAAACGCGAACACGAGCGACAGATTTCTTTCTTCTGCCGGTGCCGTAGAAATAAGGATTGCCTTCGTACATTTTCAATTGCCTCCCTTTCCTTAGAATTCGTAATTAGCGGGCTTCTGAGCAGCGTGCTTGTGCTCTGCGCCTGCGTAGACATGAAGACGGGTGAAAGCGGAACTGCCGAGAGAGTTCTTGGGGAGCATACCCTTAACAGCCTTTTCAACGATGAATTCGGGCTTTTCTTTGATGAGAGTGCCGTATTTGACATCCTTCAGGTGACCGATGTAACCGGTGTGATGATA
Source organism: Acutalibacteraceae bacterium (assembly GCA_045590895.1). Lineage (GTDB taxonomy): Bacteria > Bacillota > Clostridia > Oscillospirales > Acutalibacteraceae > RUG806. Next base: position 27,732 of record JAZNRU010000058.1, on the reverse strand, counting down.
GTAGTGCTTCTGTTCAAGCTTTTTGCCGGTGAGAACGATCTTGGAAGCGTTGATGATGATGACGTTGTCACCGCAGTCAACATGAGGGGTGAAAGTGGGCTTGTTTTTGCCGCGAAGAAGGTTAGCAGCTTCAACAGCCAGAGCACCGAGCGTTTTGCCTTCAGCATCAAGAACATACCATGCGCGCTCAACAGTAGCAGCGTTTGCCATGTAAGTAGACATTGTGTTTCCTCCTGATTTGATTTATCTTTGCCCGTGTATAGTATCACTTTCAAAAGCGTTTGTCAACAGGAAAAATGAACATTTTAAAATTATTTTGCATTTACTCTTATTTTCTCCGTTTTTCTCTTGTTTTTATACTATTTGCTCACAAATGATTTTTTGTAATTATCAAAAAAAACGGCCGTAAACACACGACCGTTTCTTTCTTATTATTCATTATTGCTGCTGAAAATACGGAGAATACAGACCGACTGAGAAACGCAGAATTTCGCGTGCATCGGCAACCGTAACCGTACCGTCCTGATCGACGTCTGCAAGACGCAATCCCATCTCGGTCTCATCCTGCGTATAACCGACGGCAATGCGCAAAGCCGTACGTGCATCGGAAACGTTGACGTGGAAATCCACGTTGGCATCGCCCCGGAAATAATATACCTTACCGTTATCCAGTGCGGAAATGGCTTCATTTGCATTGGAATACCCCATATACTGCGGATAGTCGGTATCTTCCCAGATCGTACGCTGATGTCCCGTTGTCAGCAACCACATCACAAAATCGGCTGCCGTGTCGCATTCATAACGAAGATTCGGCAGATTGCGTACAAACCACGTACTTTCGGGCAGTGCGGCGGTGGATGCATCGATCTGTGAATCGGGAGAAAGATGCCTGTGCCCGTCGTTGTTCTTCTGCAAGAGCGTATCGGACGAACCGTGCTTGACAGCCGAGGCTCCTGCCGATGCGGACTTGGTAAGCACCATACAGTCGCTGTGTTCGTCGATGGTAGCGGTAGCGGGAAGGATCTGCAGGTTGTAGCCGGCAACGACACTGACGAAAATACCGTTTTGCTTTGCTTTCTGCAAAGTGCTTGCGGTTGCATCGAGAACGGCACGGAAATCGTTGACCTTCTTCGTCAGTTTTACGGAAGCATCGTTTTCGGGGAACATGAATTTCCGGGCTTCTTCAAAACTGTCCTGCGGTACGAGTGCCCACAGACCGGGTGCATAACGCATAAAATTGCGTAAGGTCTCGCCGTAAAGTTTTTCGGAATTGTCTTCCAGATAATCGTTATAGGATTTTGCGAGACTTTTCCATATATCCTCGCCGCCCATAATGCTGTTGATAAACCACACAAGTGCCTTGACCGCCTGGCTGGAACCTTCCGTTTCACCCAGCATTTCTTCAAACAGGGTAACGAACACGCCGTAGGGATCGTCGTTGACGTAACGCACGAGTGCGTTGGAACGTTCTGCGGCAGTGATCTGTTCGTACAGATCAAAAATACCGCCCGAACCGTCGTCTTTCGTATTCAGATTGCCGCTCATGATGTCACCGACGAGGCTGCTGCCGAGCAAGGGAGAATTGAGGAACACGCAGGATGCAACGTCGCTGTTTGCGGTATCGGCGTATTTATAAAGATAGGCGTTGCCGATCACGCCGCCGTTACCCGTACACAGCAAAGAAACCTTGCGTGCGTTTTCTCTGACCTTGACTTCTTTAATAAATTCCTGCAAAGAAGCGGCACTTTCCAAAGGATCCAGTCGCCAGTCATAGGTAAAGAGATATGTATGTTCCAATCCGACCGAGTTTTCGGCTTTATCAAGTGCCATAAACAGATCGGTCATAACAGACGTATCACTCTTATAGTTAGACAAGGCATATTTATATTTGTTTACACCGATCCCGTTCTGCGTTTCACCGAATTCATTGCAGATCACGTCACGCAACAGACCGTTGATACCCTGATTCATCAGCGACGTTCCCTGTGTGGCATCACCGACGACGGTGGTATACAGCAGACCGCCGACGATCTGCAAAGCACGTTCTTCCAGTTCATCCTCGGCAGGCGGAAAGGCAGGAGACGGATTGGCGGCATTCGGATAGGAATAAAGAATGCTGTTGCCGACGTCACCGACGATAATGACCGGTGTGACCGATGCTGCCTGTGCAAAGACACTGCACATTCCGAAAAACATCGCACAGCACAGGAAAATGCTGATGATCTTCTTGATTCCTTTTTTCATTCGGATTCCTCCCTGATGTGCATAGATATAATCAGTATACTATACTTTTTGCAACATTGCAATCATTTTATCGAAAATAAAAATAAAACAAAAATTGACTGTTTTCATATTTTTTGGTATACTAATTTGGGGTGAGTTTTATGAAAATTCTTCAAAATCAGGCTGATACAGTATTTTTGCCGCGAGCAAAGAATGCGGAAGATCTCGGATTATCGAGCACCGTGATCCGTGATATATTGCAGGAACTGACCGAAAAAGGCAGCAACTGGCATACCTGCATGGTCATGAAAGACGGCGTTGTGGCGGCGGAGGTCTGCCGTTTTCCGTTTACGGCAACACAGCCGCACTGTATGTATTCCATCAGCAAAAACATTACGGGCATTGCACTCGGTTTTGCCGTCACGGAAGGAAAACTTTCGTTGGATGCACGTATCATTGATCTGTTTCCCGAATATGATTTCGGTGAGGATCTTGAAAATATAAAGAAATTGACCGTACGACATCTCATTACCATGACATCGGGAAAAAGACCGAATTATCTTTTATCCAAAACGGATGCCGACTGGCTTCCCCATTTATTCGATGCAAAATGGATCAGTGAGCCGGGCGAAAAATTTGAATACGTAAATGAAAACAGTTATTGCGTGTGTGCGATCCTGCACCGCGTACTCGGACAAAGCGTGGTCGATTATCTGGATGACCGCCTGTGGAAACCCCTGGGCATTGTAAAACCGTACTGGGAGACCGATCACAAGGGCATTGAATCGGGCGGTTGGGGTATCAACCTCTCCCCCGAATCCATGGCAAAAATTTTCGTCTGCGTACAGAACAAGGGAGTTTTCAACGGCAGACAGGTCATTCCCGCCTCATGGCTCGAACAAGCCACCGTCAGCCAACTGCGTGAAAATATCGAACGCGGTGATATCCTTGAAAACGGTTACGGCTTCAGTTTCTGGATGCGTGATAAAAACATCTTCTGCGGCGAGGGAATGTACGGTCAGAGCGCCGCCATGCACCGCAACAACGGTATGGTCGTCTGCTTTACGGGCGGACAGGCTGAAAACGGTGATATGTGGAACGCGATCCTGCAGATCATGGCACGTGCACCCTTTGAAACGGCACCGTCCGAAAAAGCAGATCTGAAAGCTTTTGCAGATCAGATTCCCGCAGACACGCTGACACCTTCCGTTCTCCGCAGTCCGATGGAAAAGGTACTCCACGGTAAAACCATCCGTTTCGCACCGCACAAACTCATTGACAAAATCGGTTTTCCGTTCAGCGTGATCCCCACGCCTGCCGTATACATGACCAAAGACAGAGGCGGCAACATTGACGACGTGCAATTTGAGTTCCGTTCCGATTCGTGTCTGCTCACGTGGCGGGAGGGGGACGAGATCAACACCGTCGAATGCGGCATGGACGGATACTACCGCTACACACAGGGACTTCTGTGCAGCAGACCGTACCTGTTTGCAGGTGCCGCCGTCTGGGAAGATGCATTCACGCTTCGCGTTACCCTGCGACCGATGGAATGCCTTGCTTCCCGCACGCTTTTGTTCCGTTTTGAAAACGGAACTGCGGAAATGACACCCACCATGTCACCGCCCATTTCCATGATGGTGGACAACATTGCAGGCTTCGTTCGCGGTATGGCAAAAAGCAAACCCATGCAGAACCTTGCCGATAAAGCTCTGAAAAAACTGGAGACCGTCATAGAGCCCGTTCACTGCGGAACTTATAAACAATAATATTTTTAAAAAACGATTTCAGCGTTTTGTTGAAAAATATACAAAGGAGATACATTATGGAAAAGGACATTCGCCTGCGTATCATGTATTGTCCGCAATGTGCCGCGATGCTGAAAATTGCGGATGAAACAAAAAAATGTTTCTGCCCGTACTGCGAACAGCCCGTCCGACCGACACCGTGTGCCGTCACGAAACCGAAAGCGGACACGGAAGAAACGGTGTTGCCGCGTACGGCATCTGCCGCGTTGTCGTATGCACGGTACGTTTTTGAAAACACGGATTGGGATGCACGCCTGTTTCTGCCGTCTGTACGTCTGCCGCATACGGATGCCCTTGCACGGACGTTCCTGCAGATCGGTGCAGAGGACAGCACCGCGTGGATGCTTCTCTTTGAATGCACCTGTGAGCCTGCCCTGCAAAAAGCGATCGGTTTCACACAGGCACTGAAAAAAGCGGAAGAACTGTATCTGCAAGGCAGGAAGAAAGAAGCACTGTACATATTCAATTCTCTGCGTGATTGCCTTTGCGTCTGCCGTGAGGAACTGTATGCACTTTTACAGGAAGCAACCGAAATTCTCGGCCGCTTACGCCGTTTTGATCTCACTGAAACGCAACTGCCTCCGTACGCAGAAAAAGCGGACGCCCTGCACGGTATTATTGATGCTTTGATCGTACCCGAAAGAATTGAAGATCTGCCCGGTGTAAAGGCGGAATTTGAACAAAGAAACAAGGAAGTGGCCGCAGGGCTTGCCGAGATCGGCATTGATGCCGAAGCACAATACCGCAAGATCGGCGTACATCTCACACAAAAGCAGTTCATGCCTGCCCTTGCACTGTTGCAAAGCATTGCAGGTTACAAAAACACCGATGACCTGGCGGCGGAAGTTTGCAAAGATTACCGTTTCCGTGAGATTTTACAGATCACCGGTCAATTATATATGTATATGCCCGACGACAAATACGACGGCGGCATTTACGGCATCGTCAACGGCAAACCCGCAAGCGAACCGACCGTCAAAGGTGTCGCACACATTCTGACCTCATACGGCACCGTACTGTTTTACACGGACGGCAAAAACCGTTTGCGTTATTTTGATTTTTCGGATAAGACCGACCATGAATTTGACCGCAAACGCAGTTTTCCGAAAACCGAAATTTACAAAACCGACCGTTGTTCTCAAATATATATATCCTATCTTTCAAAAGACGGCAAAGGACCGCGTACGGTTGCAAGAATGGATCTTGATACTGTCAGCGAAACCGTCCTGATCGAAAACGCCTCCTGCGTATATGCGATACGCAACGGTATGATCCTGTACGCAGACACCAACGGTGAAGTTTTCGTCCGTCATACACACACCGATGAAACCGTTTCCGTGTGCAACGGAAAGATCGATTTCTGTGCCGTAGAGGAAGATTGCATTTATTACACACGCAACGCTCCGTCCGACGACAACAAAAATCTCTATACGTTCAAATGGGGAACGAAGGAACAAGAACAGTTGCTTGCAGCCAACATTCTCTCCTTCTGCGGCGTTCGCAACGGACAGAGTTTTTATACCGTCGGCAACAAACTGCAGAACAGCCTGCAATGCACGGATACGGCAACGCACACCCAAAAAGCGATCGCCAAAAACGCAATCGAAGTTCATATTGCGGAAGACGGTCGCATCTATGCCGTATGCGGTGACGTTTACAACCGTGTTCTGTATTGCGTATGTCCCACCGAACTCCGCAAAAAACAGCTTTGCGATGCGGTACAAAACGTACTGCGGGTATATTGCGGCAACGTGTTCTTTACGGACACCGAAAACAATCTCTGTTGCGTGCAGACAGACGGAACCTCTCGCCGCATTCTGTTTGCCGACGTTGAAAAAGTGCTGTTGTGGCACGATCATACGGTGTATTTCACCGCAGCGGACGACGTGACGGTTTCGCAGGACGTGACGGGTGCCACCCGTGTCAACAAGCATCTGTCGCTGTACGGCATTACGACAGACGGCACGCTTCTGCAAAAAATCGCCTGCGGTATCGCAGATGCAAAAGTATACAGCGAAACGGAGATCGATTTTTTCAAATACGCAAACCAAAGCAACGGCAACACCGCAAAATGGCTGTTCCGCTTTGACAGTAAAAACGGTGAAATATACAAACTGTTTGAACATAGAAGCAATAAAAAAGGAAAGTGATACCATGAAAGCGTATGCGGATTTTATAGAACACAGCATGCAGGATCACCCGAATGACGACGTGACTTTTGCATATAAGCAAGGTGTTCTGCAGGAAATGCAAAAACGCAGAAAGCAACTGCAAAAACGTGGACTGACGAATGAAAACGTGATCCGCGAACTCATTTTCGAAGAAAACAGTGTCGTGGAAGAAGGATATTTTGAATATCTCGAAAAACAAAAGGACAAAAAGCGGATCAAAAACCTGCCCCGCAACATTGCTCTCTACATGGCAGGGCTTGTGATCCTGTTTCTTGCCGTCGGTTTTGCAACGAAGGGATGGCATCCGACGTGGCTCATCGTCGAAGGCGGCGTTTCGGTCATGGTCATTTATCTGTTGCTGTTTCTGGCGGCTCACCTGACCGATACGGTATTGTATCCGCTTGCCCGTCTGTGCGTGGCAGGCTCGGTGATGATGGCAACGCAGTTCGTTTTTCTCGTGATGCGTATCCCGTTCGGCATTGAGAACAGTTATCTGCTGTTTTTGGCGGCGATCGCCATGATGCTGCTTGCAGACGGCGTTCTTGCAAGCCTTACGAAACAGAAATTCGCATTTCTGAGCTGGCTCGTTTATATTCCCGCAAGCATGGGGCTGATTTATCCGCTGTTGGGTTTGACCGGTGTCGTACCGTGGAATCCCGGTTGGTTGCTGATGGTTGCCGCCGTTGCGTTTGACGTTCTGCTCGTTCTCGGTACAGTCCTTTACAAAGGCAGATATTCCATTCAACAGGAGCTGGAGAATATATGGAAAGAAAACTGACCGCCGAATTATGGGATAAAATGCACTATCTGTTCCGCGGTTTCAACGACCGCATGGTACACGTTGCATTGTATTACGATACAAAAATTGACGTTGAAGCACTCAAAACGGTGTTGCTCTGTTTCATTGAAAAAGCACCCGTTCTGCATTCTTCATTTATAGACACCAAACTGACCGCCCATTGGAAAGTCAACGACTACACCGTTGACGACGTGCTCACCGTGTCGGAAGAAAGCGATCTGCAAACTGCCGCCGACCGTTTCCTGACGCAGTACATTGAGCCGGATGCCCCCGTGCAGATCCGCGTCGGCGTGTTTTACAACGATACGGGAAGCGTGCTCTGCATCGTGGAAAATCATATGTGCATGGACGGCGGCGACTTAAAGTATTTCGTGCGTTCACTGTGTCAGGGATACACGGATTACGTCGAAAAAGGCATCAGTCCGCTGAATCTGCGAAAAGGCTCACGCTCTTATGACGAAGTGTACCGCGATTTTTCACGCCGTGAAAAGAAAATGGCACAGAATCTCTATAAAAACGTGTGTGCAAAGGACGATCACCGTTTTCCGCTGACCGAAAACAGCCTGCTCGATCAATCTTTTATTGCACTGCGGAAAATCGATGCCGACCGCTTCTCGGCTCTGCGAAAAACAGGCAAAACATTGGGAGCTACGGTCAACGATCTGCTGGTTGCCGCTTATTTTTACAGTTTGTATGAACTGGCTGGCTACGGTGAAAACGAAAGCGTGACGATCTCCTGTGCCATTGACCTTCGCCGTCACTTAAAAGATACGCAGGGTATGGGTATTACCAATCACACCGCCTTCATGCAATGCAACATTCCACGCCGCGGTGCTGACATTTTTGAAACGCTCGAATACACGAAGCAGTCCGTTGAACGGTTCAAGAACGATAAATTCATGGGGCTGTACGGATTGCCGCTGTTGAAATTCGGTTACAGCATTCTGCCTCAGACGGCCGCCGAAGGCGTTATCAAACTCGGCTATTCCAATCCGTTGCTTGCCATGAGCAACATCGGCGTGCTTGACAGCGAAGGCTACTCCCTGTGCGGCAACGCTCCGACGGACGGTTTTATGACGGGTGCTGTCAAGTACAAACCCTTTGCACTCGTTTCCGCAACTTCCCTCAACGGCGTTCTCACCCTGTCCATGTGCGTACGCGGAAATGATGAAGATAAACGCATCGTCAATCGCTTTTTCGATTTAATGGAAAAGAATCTGCAAGTGCTCACAGAAGGCAAAATACAGTAAAAAATATGCATATTGCCTAAAAGTGAGGCTGAATTATTGAAAAATGTAATAATTGAAAAACCGTTTTTCGTATGTTATAATGATTTATGTTGCCGTGTTTTTTAAACACGATACGTGTAAATAGGTCCTGTCCGCACGAAACGCTGCGGAAGGCATAAGGAGGAAAAACAGTGAAACTCTACACAGCAGAAAACATCCGCAATATTGCGATCGCCGGTCACGGCGGCAAGGGTAAGACCACCCTCGCAGAAGCAATGCTCTACATTGCAGGTGCAACCGACAGACTCGGCCGTACTGCCGACAGCAATACCGTTATGGACTTTGATGCGGAAGAAAAACGCCGCAAGGCATCCGTTTCCACGGCAGTTGCTCCGCTGGAATGGAAAAATACAAAGGTTAACATCATTGACACTCCCGGTCTGTTCGACTTTGCAGGCGGTGTCAGCGAAGGTATGCGTGCAGCAGATGCAGCACTCATCGTTCTTTCCGCAGGCAGCGGCATTGACGTCGGTGCAGAAAAGGCTTATGCAGCCGCCGACCAGAGAAATATTGCAAAAATGTTCGCAGTTACCCGCTGCGACGCAGAAAACACCGACTTCTTCAAGACGCTTGACGCTCTCAAAGAAGAATACGGTGCACCCATCTGCCCCGTGATCGTTCCCTACATGGAAAACGATGCAGTCAAGGCTTACGTTGACTTTGCACAGGGCAAGGCTTACGCTTACAACAACGGCAAGGCTTCCGAAGTTGCCATGCCCGAAAACGATGCAATCGCTGAAATGAAAGCCATTTTCAGTGAAGCCGTTGCATCCGCTGATGACGAACTGATGGAAAAATTCTTCATGGAAGAAGAATTCACCCACGAAGAAATCGTCAAAGGTCTTTCCGCAGGTATTGCGGACGGCACCGTATATCCCGTATTCGCTTGTGCAGGTTACACCACCGATGCAGTTGACATTCTGCTTGACTCCATCGTAAACTTTGCTCCTGCCGCATCCACCGTCACTGAAAACGATCTCAAGTGCGATGAAAACGGCCCCGTAGCCGCCATCTGCTTCAAGACCGTTGCTGACCCGTTCGTAGGTAAGATGAGCTTCTTCAAGGTCATCTCCGGTAAACTCACCGCCGATGCCGCTGTTGTCAACAGCCGTACGGGTGACTCCGAAAGAATGGGCAAGATCATCACCGTCCGCGGCGGCAAGCAGGAAGACGCAACCGCTATCCCCGCAGGTGATATCGGCGTTATCACAAAGCTTTCCGGCACCATCACCGGTGACACTCTGTGTGCTCCCAAGTCCGAAATCGAACTTGCAGGCGTTTCCTTCCCCGCACCCTGCCTTTCCATGGCTGTCAAAGTCCGCAAGAAAGGTGAAGAAGAAAAAGTCGCTTCCGGCCTCAAGAAACTCATGGAAGAAGATCCCACCATCGCTTTCATGGTCAACGAAGAAACCAAAGAACAGGTTCTCTCCGGTCTGGGCGAACAGCATCTTGATATCATCATCAGCAAACTCAAGACCAAGTTCGGCGTTGAAGTCGACCTTACCGTTCCGCGTGTGGCTTACAGAGAAACCATCCGTAAGACCGTTGAAGTACAGGGCCGTCATAAGAAACAGTCCGGCGGTCACGGTCAGTTCGGTGACGTCTGGATCCGCTTTGCTCCCTGCGACAGCGACGATCTGATCTTCGACGAAGAAGTCTTCGGCGGCTCCGTTCCCAAGAACTTCTTCCCCGCAGTTGAAAAAGGTCTTCGTGAATGCGTTGCAAGAGGTCTTGTGGCAGGTTACCCCGTTGTGGGCATCAAGGCTACTCTGTACGACGGTTCCTACCATCCCGTTGACTCCTCTGAAATGGCATTCAAGACCGCCGCTTCCCTTGCATTCAAGAAACTCAATCCCGATGCATCCCCCGCTATCCTTGAACCCATCGGCACGCTGAAAGCTTATATGCCCAGCGACAACATGGGCGACATCATGGGCGACGTTACCAAACGCCGCGGCCGTGTACAGGGTATGGGCCCCGCAGAAGATCCCAAACTCCAGTGTCTGGAAGCAGAAGTTCCCATGGCTGAAATGGGCGACTTCGCAACCATTCTTCGTTCCGTCACTGCAGGCAGAGGCTACTTCAGCTTCGAATTCGTCCGCTATGAAGAAGCTCCCGCAAACGTGGCTATGAAGGTTATCGAAGAAGCCAAGAAGAATATGGAAGACGAAGAAGACTGATTCTCCCGATTCCGGACATAACTACAAGAGCCGCATCTTTCGATGCGGCTCATTTTCGTATTTGCAGAATGAGAGTAATTGGGGTTTGTCGAAATGCTTTCGACAATGATATATCCGCTTCATGCGGATATGATATATCTTCGATATGATGAATGATATATTTTCCTTGCGAAAAATATTGAGGGTCGCTTACGCTCCGATTATAGAATATTTATAGAGCGAAGCGGAACAAGCGACAGCATCCGACATATTTGTGCAACAAATATATCATCCGCAAAGCGGATATCATCACGACGAAGGCGTGCTGATATCATTCGCCCCAACGGGGCGTATATCATTATTGCGGTTTGTTAAACAACCCGCAATTTGTCACTCTGCCAAAGCATAAAAAAACAGCCTTCATCAGGCTGTTTTCTTTTTTTTATTTTTCAAAAAGCGGTGTGGAGAAGTAGCGTTCGGCGGTGTCGGGCAGGACCGTGACCACCGTTTTGCCCTTGCCTAATTTTTTCGCAAGGCGGAGAGCCGCCGCCACGTTCGTTCCGCTGCTGATGCCGCACAGAATGCCCTCTTTGGCGGCAAGGTCTTTGGACGTCTGCAGGGCTTCTTCGTCCTTGACGATGCAAACGTCGTCATAAATGCCTGTGTTGAGAATGGCGGGGATCAGACCGTCACCGATGCCCATCTGCACGTGTGTGCCGATGCTGCCGCCCGACAGGATCGCGGCGTTTTCGGGCTCCACCGCCCAGATCGTCATGTCGGGATTGTGAGCTTTGAGCACTTCACCGATGCCCGTAATGGTGCCGCCCGTACCGATACCCGAACAAAAACCGTGGATGGGGCCGTCCACCTGTTGCAGAATTTCCGCGGCGGTGGCACTGCGTTGAATTTCGGGGTTTGCGGGATTTTCAAACTGCTGGGGCACGAACACGTTCGGATCTTCTTCTTTCATGCGAAGTGCCAGTTGCAGGCATTCTTCGATGCAAAGACCGATGTTGCCCGCATCGTGGACGAGAATAACCTCTGCTCCGTACTGTTCGACGAGTTTTCTGCGTTCCTCGCTGACCGAGTCGGGCATGATGATCTTCACCTTGTAGCCGCGTACCGCACCGACCAACGCAAGACCGATGCCCTGGTTGCCGCTGGTGGGCTCGACAATGACCGTATTTTCATGGATCAGCCCTTTGTTTTCCGCATCGAGGATCATGTTGTAAGCGGTGCGTGTCTTAATGGAGCCGCCCACGTTCAAGCCTTCAAATTTAACAAGAATTTCTGCACTGTCAGCATCGACCATACGGTTGAGCCGGATCATGGGAGTGTTTCCCAGTGCATCCAATATTGTATTGCAAATCATAAACAAAACCTGCCAAAAAAAAAGATTTCGGAAAATTATAGCATATCCTTTTCCGTTTTGCAATCCGCTTTTTACAGTATATGTAAAATATTTGCACCTGTGCAGTGTTCGTTACATTTCCCTCTTGTCGGATACAAGCGGCTCGATTCCTGCCGCATACAGGTGTGAAGTATCCGAATACCGCAGACAGGTGGGTGCGGTGATTCCGTTTTCGGTGTTTTCAAACTCCAGCACCGTCACGCCCGTATGTTCGTAGTCAAAGCCTGCCCACATGATATGCACGGGAATGTGCAAAAGCACCGAGATGAACGCACGCGAAAATGCGGCGTGACAAAAAAGTGCAACTTTTTCGTCGTTTGCACGCAGAATACGGTAGACGTCACCCTCTTTTTTATAACCCAGTTTTTCAAGAAACGCATTGCCGTGTTCTTCGATATAAGACACCGCTTCTTTCATGCCCGAGGTGTTGAAATAGGGGCATTCATAAGCACGGCTGAACGGGAGATGGGCATTGCCGTCTTTGAGAAATTCGGTGTTTTGTATGAGCGACACCGATTTTTTCGTGCCGTCGGGCAACACGGTCAGCCGTCCGTCCCCGATCTCTGCCGCCCATTCTTCGACCTGGGCGGTCAATCCCAAACGTTTACAGGCAGGCTCTGCGGTCTGTCGGGCACGCAGTAAGGGAGAAGTGAAAATACGGTCGATCTTTGCCTTTTCCATGCGTTCACCGACCGCCTGTGCCTGTTTTTGTCCCAATTCGGTCAACGCACCGTCATGCCCCGGCTCACCGTGGCGGATGATGTATAATAACATAAAAAGTACCTCTTTACAAAAGACGGCAAGAAATCTTCCTGCCGCCTTTGATATTTGCTTTTTAATCCGGATAGGATACTTTTCTGCCTGTGAAAACGGACGCGAAGCCGCGTTCGATGAAGGAAAACATCTTCTGGAAGAAGCCCTTGAAACGGACGTCTCTGACAAGAGACACACCGTAATCGTCACCGGCAGAACGCAGGTCGGCAACGTCCTCAGAGGAGAACAGATCGTACCAGTGCACGACCTTGCTTGTGTACACGCTCGTATCGTTTTCGTTGACGTAAAGCATTCTGTAGCCGTACTGGGTGGAGAATGCATCGCCGTTGTAGCGTGTGCTCAGGGAGTTGACGATGTCAATGCCCTTGTGTTTGACGCCGAATGCATTGGTGTGATCGTGCCCTGTGAACATACCGAGCACGTCCCCCTGCCCGACCATGGCTTCAAACTGACCTTCGTTGATGTAACCGCTGCAGGGCGTTTCATTGAGCGTGCCGTAGTTGATGCCGTTGGGATCGAACATATAGTAGTCGCCTTTGTTGATGATATGTTCAAATGCAAACAGTGTTTTGCCCTTGGCTTTTTTCAGTGCATCGTACACTTCGGGGACGATGATGTGCTGGAAGGCAAACGAATACACCTTTTCGCCGCCGTTTGCGGTTTTGAGGGCTTCGCTTTTTGCCTTGTACCATGCCACCTGATCGGCCTTGACGTTGCCGTAATGACCGTTGCCGTCATAATCGTTGGAATCGAACACCCATACGTTGAACTTCACGCTCTTGCCGTCCGAGGACAGCACGGGAATGTTATACGTACCGCAACCCGAAAGGGCGGGACCGTCGTCCACGGAAACCGAGCAGGAAAAGGTGTTGTAGTACGCCATGAGTTCTTCACGGCTCATAGCCCCCGTTTCGGAATCGTGATTGCCGAACGTGACCGCCGTGGGGATGTTGCGGCTTTCAAAGACGGACATGAGTTTGTCGATGTAGCCTTTGGTCTTGTTTGCATCGTCGCAGTTCTGCACGTTGTCGCCCGTAATGACAACAAGATCGGGCTGTTCACGGTCGCAGGCGGCGGCAATGAGCCACACGGATGCGTCCACATTGTCGTCGTCCAAATGCGTGTCGGTCACGTGCATAACGCTGAACTGTCCGTCCGTGCCGAACTGCAAGGGTGTTGCGGTCGTGTTGTCCTGTGCATTTGCAAATGCGGGAAGTGAAATACCTGCCATAAGAAGCACCACCAATAAAAGAGAAATCAGTTTTTTCATCATTACACCCTCTTAAATATTCTGTAACAGCGGGCCGATGCCTTTGATCGCACCGGGTATGCCCTTGAGGATCATACGCAGACCGCCTTTTTCGCCGTTGAGGATGCGAAGAAGTCCTGCCGCCATCTGTTCGCTGAACACACCGCCGCTCATGGTGATAAAGTTGCGGAACGGTGTCTGCACGGCAATGGCTCTTGCCATACCTTCGGGAATGAGCATGGTGAGCAGAGCAAAGAGTCTGCCGCCCCATTTGGTATGCTTTGCATTTTCAAAGGTATCGGTCAGATCCAGCGGCTGATCGGTGGATTTGACGGTGGGGGGAAGTTCTCTGCCGAGCACGGCAACAAACTGCTTTTCGGGAACATCCTGCACGTCTGCGGTATAATAACAGGGTGCAAGCATACTGTAATCGGGCACGGCAACTTCCTTTGCGGTAACGGTGATCTCGGCATTGAGTTTAATGTCCGCACTCGAAGCACCGACAAGAATGTCGAACTTGCCGCTTTCCACGCACCAATCGTTCACAAGCACGTTCCAGAATGCAAAGGCACGTTTATCGAGCGTGAGCGTAACGGTCTGTGCTTCGCCCGGCTGCAGGAACACTTTTTTGAAGGCTTTGAGTTCCTTGACGGGACGGTAGAGGGTGCTTTGCTTGTCTGCAACGTAAAGCTGTGCAATTTCCGCACCTGCAACCGTACCCGTATTGGTGACGGTAAAGGACACGCTGACGGTATCGTTTTCATCTGCCTGCAATTTGTCGACCGTGAGATCGGAATAGGCAAACGAAGTGTAGCTCAGACCGTGGCCGAAGGGATAGCGGACGGCCTTTTTGGCTTTTTCATAGTATCTGTAACCGATATAAATGCTTTCTCTGTATTCCACGCTGGCAGGATTGCCGGGGAAATAATTCTTTGCAGGCGTGTCTTCGTAAGAAAGCGGATAGGTCTCTGCAAGTTTGCCGCAGGGATTGACCTTACCCGTGAGAATATCAACGATGGCACCTGCACCTGCCTGACCGCCGAGATAGGCGTTGAGCACGGCAGAGACGGAATCGTTCCACGGCATTTCAACGGGAGAGCCGCCCGAAAGCACCACGACGGTGTTGGGATTTGCTTTTACGATCTCAGCCACGAGTGCATCGTGGGATGCGGGCAGTTTCATGTGCTGTCTGTCGTAACCTTCGGCTTCGTAATCGTCGGTAAGGCCGATGAACACAACGGCAATATCGTTTCTCTTGGCAACTTCAACAGCCTGCTGTAAATGGGCGGGATTCTTCTTTTCTTTCTTCTTTTTCAGTTCGTAGCCCTGTGCAAAATCGACTGCAACGCCCGCGTTTTTGAAAGCGTCCAGTGCATTGTCCAACTGCGTGGGGCTGATGTGGGAACTGCCTGCACCCTGGTAACGCGGCGTTCTTGCAAGTTCACCGATGACGGCGATCTTTTTGCCGGCGGCAAGAGGCAGAATGCCGTTGTTTTTAAGCAGTACCATGCTCTGTGCGGCTACTTTCTGTGCAAAGGACTGATCGTCAAGATCGTTGTAGGCGTAACCGGGCTGTGCACCGTCTGCACATTTTTTGATAAGAGTCAGCACATTGAGTGCACGTTCATTCACAACGGCTTCGGACAAAGTGCCGTCCTTGACGGCGGCGACGATCTTTGCCGCACCCGAACCCGAGGAAGAAGGCATTTCAAGGTCGTTGCCGTTCTGCAGGCCGAGAACGCGGTTGTTGACGGCACCCCAGTCACTGACGACGACACCGTCAAATCCCCATTCTTCACGCAGAATTTCGATCTGGGTGTGGCGGTTTTCGGAGCCGTGGAAACCGTTGATCTTATTATAGGAATTCATGACTGTCCAGGGTTTTGCTTTCTTGACGGCAATTTCAAACGCGGTCAGATAAATTTCACGCAATGCACGTTCATCCACAACCGAATCGCAGGTCATGCGGCGTGTTTCCTGGCTGTTTGCACAGAAGTGCTTGAGCGAAGTACCTACGCCCATGCTCTGTACGCCGTTGATGAAACCGGCGGCAACTTCACCCGCAAGCACGGGATCTTCCGAAAAATATTCAAAGTTTCTGCCGCACAGCGGAGAACGCTTCATGTTGATACCGGGGCCGAGCAGTACGCCGACTTCTTCCTTGAGGCATTTTTTGCCGAGGGCAACGCCCATTTCAAACAAAAGGTCGGGATCCCACGAACACGCCGTTGTGACGGCGGTGGGATAACTGATGGCGGGCACGCTCGTGGAAAGGCTGATGCCTTTTTTGCTGTAATCTTTTTTACGCAGACCGTGCGGGCCGTCGCAAACGGTCACCGACGGAACGGAGTATTTTTCCATATCCTGCAGATGCCAGTAATCCGCACCGTCCAACAGGGCGGCTTTGTCCTCCAAAGTCATCTGTGCCAATATCTCTCTCGGGTCTTTCATAACTTTCCTCCTGCTCATAAATTTCCATTTTAGATTGTAGCACAAAAAAATACACATTGCAACACTTTCAAATGTGCAATATGCATTTTTATGGTTATCCAAGATTTATTATAAAGAGCCGAGTTTTTGCAACAAAGCGTGTTTTTCGTTTTCCGCCGTGCCGTCGGTGACCGCTTCCAGCAGAGCCTGCAAGGCTTTGCCGATCTGTTTCGGTTCATACCCCAAAGCCAGCAGATCGTGACCGTTGACGGCAAGATCCCGTACGGTCAGACAGGGGTTTTCGTGCTGTATTTTCGTGACGAATTCTTCCAATCGGTCGGCAGAAACGCAGGGCTCCCCCACTCTCGTGCCGGTTGCCGTGCTGTCGGCACGCATGAGGCACGCAAGCAACAAAAGTTCTTCAGCCGTCTGCGTTCTAAGAATCCGTTTGACCGTTTTTTCCGTAAAATCTCCGAACAGGCGGTCATGCCAATCCACAAGAAAGAGTACCGTTCTTCGTGTTGCGTTGTCGCTTTTCAGTCTGCACAATGCACTTTGTGATTTCTGCACGGAAAACTCGCGGTGGTTGTAAAAATGTCCCACACCGTTTTCGTCAAGGGAAAAGGTGTCTGCCTTGCCGAAATCGTGAAAAAGGGCGGCAAGACGCAACACTTCGTTCTTTTCGCAGGCGGCAACGGTTTTTGCCGTGTGGGTGTACACGTCGTACAGATGATGAAAATTGTGCTGTTCAAGACCGATAATGCCTTCCGTTTCGGGGATAATACAACGCATCACGTCCGAAAACTGCAACAAAATACGTTCTGCCCCGTCACCGAGGAGCATTTTTTTCAGTTCCGTAAAAATACGCTCCGCCGAAATATTTTCAAGCAGTTGCACGTTGCGGTGAATGCTGTCGGCGGTGTGTTCCTCAATTTCAAAATCAAGTACGCTTGCAAACCGCAACGCACGCATGATCCGCAGAGCATCTTCATTGAAACGGCGGTCGGGCTCTCCGACACAACGGATGATCTTCCTTTTCAGGTCTTCCCTGCCGCCGAAAAGATCCGTCACACCGTCACGAACGCTGTACGCCATGGCGTTGACCGTAAAATCGCGGCGGGAGAGATCGTCTTCGAGTTTCTGCGTAAACAGAACCGAGGTCGGATGGCGGTTATCCCTGTATTCGCCGTCGGTACGAAAGGTCGTGATCTCCACGTTATGACCGTCACGCACCACCGTGAGCGTACCGTGTTTGAGGCCTGTTTCAATGCACCTGTGATCGGCAAAAACAGCTTGCAGTTGCGATGGGAGTGCATCGGTGGTCATATCGTAATCACCGGGCTGTTTTCCCAAAAGACAATCACGCACGCAACCGCCTACGGGATAAGCGGCAAAACCGTGTTTACGCAGACGGTCAATGAGAAAGAGAATATAATCGGGCAAAAACATGGTTTACATCCTGACTTTTGCAACGGCCTTTGCAACTGCGGAAGGTACGTTGTTGTCCGCCATACAGGGACGGTGTGCTTCATCGGGGAAAATAAGTACGAAATCGCCTGCCTGCAAGGTCACGCTCGTCTGTGCGGCGGAATCGGCAAAAAAGGCAATGTCACCGTCGGCGTATTTGTCCTCGGTCACGGTGAGTTTATCGGCATCGATGAGGTCAATGCGTTCCGCACCCGACAGAACATACTGAATATCGACATACTTTTTGTGGTTTTCAAAGCCGCATTCGTCATGCGTTTTGGTGGTGTATGCCGCCATATTCACGAACACGGCATCTCCGTCCACGGTGTAACGTCGGGTTTCACTGTCGGCGGTGAGTTTTTTGAGCTGTTCAAACGCCGCCGCAAAAGACGGATGCAGAGAATAATATTTTTCGCAATTTTTAATGTTATCAATAATCATAATTTATATCCTTTCCGGAATTATATTTTCAGTTTTCTGTTTTTCCATCTGCCTGCAAGGAAATAGATCGCACCGGGGATTGCCGTTCCGTAGGTGGCAAGGCCGTAGCCGAGGAAATATCCGAACAGCCCCATTCCCATCACCGTGCCGAGCAACCAACTGAGACCTATACGCAGGATCAATCCGTCAAACAACGAGAACACAAGGCCGAGAGACGAGTTGCCGATGCCCGAAATAAACCCGTTCGTGCCTCTCATCATCGCCATAGCGGGGAAACTCCAGACGATCGCACGCACGAACACGGGTGCAAGAGCGAGCACTTCAACATCGTCGGTAAACAGACGGAACAGGAATTCGATATTTGTAACATACACCACGAAGAACAAAAGATAAACGATGCCGCTGTAGATCCAACTCCAATAGACCACATGCCTTGTGCGTTTATACTCCCCTGCGGCAATGTTCTGTCCGACCATGGCGGAACTTGCATAATTGAAGCCCATGGAGATCTTACGCACCACGTCGTCCACTTTCAGTCCCACGCCGAACACGGCGGAAGCCGCAACACCGTCGGCATTGACGAGGGCGGTAACGAACAGCATCGAAACGTGTACCGCCGCACTGCGAAGTGCAAAGGGAACGCCGAGCGATATGATGCTTTTTGCGGCATCACGGTCAATGCGGAACGATTGCAACTTAAAATCAAATCCGAACGCCTCTTTGTGCCGCAACAGATAAATGATCGACCATATAAAAGACACGGCCTGTCCGATGATCGTAGCTGCCGCCGCACCCGCAACGCCCCAATTGAACACACCCACGAACAGCAGGTCAAGAAGCAGATTCGTCACGGCGGCAACGGCAATGTAAATGCAGGGCTGTACGCTCTCGCCCTCACCGCGCAGAACGGAAGCCACGAGATTGTAACCGAACGAGAACAAAACGCCTGCCGAACAGATGAGAAGATAACTCTTTGCCATGCCGAACGCTTCATCGGGTGTTTTGAGAATACGAAGCACGGGGGATGCGATCAGCATTCCGACTACCGTCATGACCGCACCGAGAATACCGACCAGTGTAAACAGCGTACCGATGGTCCTTTTCAATGCATCGGTCTTTTTTGCGCCTACCAGTTGTGCGATCACGACCTGTCCGCCCGTTGCAAAACCGAGCGACAGCATATTCATAAAATTGAACACCTGCGAAGCGGTGGAAATCGCACTTAAACCTTCGCGTCCGACCACGTGACCGACCACGATCATGTCCACGATGCCGTAAAACACCTGCAAGACGTTGGAAAGCATGAACGGCAGTGAAAACAAAAGCATCTGCTGTGCTAAATTTCCCGTTGTGTAATCATGAATTATTTTTTTGGAAGAATTGTGTTTCATATTTTTATTATACCAAACAAAAACGGAAAAAACAATAAAACTTTCCTGAAAAATCAACACTTTACTGCGAAAAAGTCATTGCATTCGGTTTCACTCTGCTGTAAAATGAATAAATCAAAAAGAGAGGATTTGAAAAATGGAAGAAAAGAATTACGGTAAACTCGTCAAAGCCTTACAGATCGCCGCAGGTGTGTTAATGCTTGCCATGGTGGTGCTATGCATCGTGCTGATTCAGAAATACGATATCAAGGTGTCAAACATCCCGGAACTGAGCAAAATGATCACGGGCGGTACCGCCGCCATTGCCGTCGGCATCATTCTGTTTTCGGTCATTAAATCCTTTGCACTGGTGTTCCCGCCCGCCGTGGTGTTCTCCGTTTGTGCATACATCATGCCCAACTACTTTATCGCTCTGCTCATCAACCTCATCAGTGTCTTTTTAAGCCTTATCATCCCCTATTTCCTCGGCAGATTCACGGGGGCAGGCATGGTTGACACCCTCAAGAGTAAATTCAAAGCCGTCAAGAAAATTGACGATTTTGCAGGAGCGAACGAAATGCAGACCGCTTTCGTCGTCAAACTCTCAGGCCTTCTGCCCGGTGACCTCTCCAGCCTTCTGTTCGGAGCCATGAACGTTTCGTTCAAAAACTTTATGGTCGGTGCAAACCTCGGTATGTTGCCGCTTGCCATCGTTTACACAGGCTTCGGCACGGCACTGAAAAGCATCGGTGAAAAGCCGTGGCTTGCCGCCGTTCCCGTGGTTGCGATCATCGTTTTCGTTATCATTTCCGGCATCATCACCAAACGCATGATCGCCAAAAACAAGAAGCAGCAGGAGGAAAAAAGCAATGGCTGATGCCGCAAGAACATGGTATGACCTCGACAACGCGGCAACCATTTATCCGTATTCTTCCGACCGTCAGTGGATCTGCGGCTACCGCATCGGTTTCGTACTGACCGAGGAGATCGACCCCGACGTGCTCAAACAGGCGGTACGGGACATCATGCCCCGTTTTCCGTCCTATTTCGTACAGCTTCGCTTCGGCTACTTCTGGCCGTATCTCGAAAAAGCAGGCCTTCCCCCCATCGTGGAAAAAGAACACCTGCATCCCGCCCTGCCCACGCCGCGTTGGTACACCGACCGCCCCGCGTTGAAGATCATTTACTACAAACGCAGACTTTGCCTTGAAACCTTCCACGGCATTGCCGACGGCGGTGCCACCATTGCCGTGCTCAAAGCACTCACCGCACGGTATCTCCGTCTCAAAGGCGTGGAGATCCCCGACAGTGAACTGATCGTGGATATTCACGAAACGCCCACCGAAGAAGAAGTGCAGGACTGCTTCAAAAAGGTGTATGACAAAACCAAAAAGGGCATGAACCGACAGGAAAAGTCCTCTTACCAGCACACCGTAAAGCCCGTAAAAAACTACAACCGCTTCTTCCAGGGACTTGTACCCGTAGAGGACATCAAGCCCTATTGCAAAGCACACAACATCACCATTACGGAATTTCTGACGGCGGTATACATTTATTCGCTCTATCAGTGTGCCCCCGCCTCCAACAAAAAGCCGTTCAAGATCTCCGTTCCCATTTCCCTGCGACCGCTGTTCGGGCTGAATTCCATGCGTAATTTCTCGCTCTTTACCAACATCGGCTGTGATCTCAAACCCGACAAATCCTCTACCCTTGAGGACATTCTCAAAGCCATTGAGGGCAAACTCAAAGAGGGTACGCAAAAGGAAGTTATGGAACAGAATGTCACCATGAACGTATCCACCGCAAGAAATCCCGTTGTCCGCATTCTGCCCAACGGCGTCAAACGCCCCGTGCTCAAACTCGGTTACATCAACGGTCAGCAGAAATTTGCCTGCACGCTTTCCAATCTCGGCGTGTGCAAAATGCCGCCCGAAATGAAAGCCCATATCGACCGTATGGAAGTGTTTCTGGGCGGTCCGCGTAATGCGGTGGGCTGTGCGATCAACAGCATTGACGATAAACTGAACATCTGCTTCAACGTGGCAAGCAAACAGACCGACCTCGTGCGGACGTTTTACAGAACGCTGACGGATCTGGGAATGCGTGTTCGCGTGGAAAGCAGTGATTGGGAGGGTGAAGAAGTATGAGATGCAGAGAATGTAAAGTCGATCTTCCCGAAAACTACACCGCCTGTCCCCTGTGCGGTGCAAAAACGCACCCGGATGCACACGCCATCCCCGGCATCCGCTATTCGGAATGCCCGAAAGTAAAGACCGCAAAGTATTACCCGAATCCGTTTCCGATCTTCCTCGGTATCTGGGCGGTTTGCAGTGCCGTTGCCCTTATTTTGTTGAAAACAGGCGTTCTTACCGCCGCACCTGCGTATGCGATCATCTGCGGCGTTGCATTTGCATGGACGCTCATCGGCAGACCTCTGTTTGTAAAACAACTCTACATCGGCAATTTCGCCGTGATGAACATCTGGCCGATGGCTTTGGGCTGTGCCCTGTTCGGTGATCTCAACGCTGAAGTCGGCGGCGGTTTCGCCATGTACGCTCCCGTGTGCTGTGTGATCGTGCTCTCGGTGCTGTTCGGCTTTGTGGTTGCACAACCTGCACACGCAAAGCGTGCCGCCCCCTACTGCGTGCTGTTCACCGTCGGCAGCCTGCTCGCCGTCGCCGCGGTCGCACTCAGATACGGCGTGTTCGCTCCCGCATGGCTGTTCGTGATCCTCGGCTCCCTCATCATACTCGGCTATTTGCTGATAAAACACAAAACCGCCACTGCGGAAGAACTCAGAGCCAAATTCACGATTCAATAAACAAAACATCGAAAAACGGTATACTCCGACATGGAACATACCGTTTTTTCATCGTTTTATCTGTTTTGTGTGTTCGGGGATGCACGGGCAAAATGCGGTTTTCTGCAATTTACCGCGGCATCATTCTTCGGTTTTTATTTCTGCAACCGCGTGAACCATGCGGCACCGTCTTCAAGGCCGACGCTTGCACGAAGGATCTGCCTTGCATGGGAAACGTCGACGGCACTTCCGCCGCTCACTTTTGCCGCGGTTTCCTGTGCGGCAGTGAAAGTTTCCAGATTGACCGACTTTCGCAACGCAAGTCTCGCATCGGACGTTTCGATCTTACCGTCACCGTTGATGTCACCCATGACGATGACAACGAGCTCGGTACCGTCTGCAAGAGCGATGGTGTCACCCGTTCCGATTATATCTTCTTCCTTTTTGTTATTGCCGTTTGCAGGCATCAGCGTTGCACCTTTTCCTGCCTGTTCCAACATGGTCTGCACGCTCGTACCGAGAAGACAGACGAGCATATCGCGATACTTATACGCATTGTTCCTGTTGAATGCGGGCGGTTCCGCCTGTGCACCGATCACGGCAAAGGGACGCTTGTATTTTTCGGCATATTGCTGTGCGGTAGAATCCGCATGACCGTAAATGCGGACGGATTCGGGAACCGTAGTTCTGTTATCATTGATCGCACAAGTCGGGTTCATGACGGTGAGGTTCAGCAGAGAGGTGCAACCGTAAAACGCTTTTTCACCGACAGTCGCTACGCTTTCGGGGAGTGTGATCTGCGTGAGTGCCGTACAACCCGAGAACGCTTGTGCTTTGACAGCCGTTACGCCGTCGGGAATGGCGATTTCGGCAAGTGCCGTGCAACCGGAGAAGGCAGATGCACCGATGCTTGTTACGCTGTCGGGAATGTTGATGCTCTCAAGGGATGTGCAACGTGCAAACAGAGCATCACTGATCTGCGTTACACCGTCGGGGATGTTAATACTCGTAAGAGCAGAACATCCGCTGAACGCACCGTGTCCGAATTGTGTCACGCTGTCCGGAACGGTAATTGCGGTAAGAGAAGAACAACCTGCAAATAAAGACATATCGATCACCGTTACACCGTCGGGAATGTTGACGGACGTAAGTGCCGTACAGCCTTCAAACGCACTCCAACCGATCTGCGTTACACTGTCGGGGATGGTAATTTGTGCAAGAGAACTGCACGACATAAACGCCTGCACGCCGATACTCGTAACACTGTCGGGAATGGTAACGCTTGTGAGTGCGTTGCAATTGTAAAACGCATTTTTTCCGATGCTCGTGACACCGTCTTCAATCACGGCAGAGAAAACGGACGAACGCAGATCATACCAAGGAGCACCTTGGATCGTCATGGCACCCGTACCCGAAACGGTCAGCACACCGTCACTGTCGAGTGTCCACGTCAGCAACTCGTCGCAAGAGCCCGAAGCGACTGTCTCTGCTGCCCGTGCAGTCGGAATTGGCAGATCCGTTCCGACAAAAACCGCAGATAAAAGCAAGACAGAGAGCATAACAGAGAGTATTTTCTTACGTTTACTTTTCATTTTGACCTCCTTATAAATGTTCCGTAATATGATGTGTATTTATTATAACATAAGATAATACACAATTCAATACTTTTTGATTTTACGTAAAACTGTTCCATGGAAAGTTGGGAAAGTGTAAATTATGATTTACAAGTTCTAAACGCAAAACGCTAAACGCAAAACGGGCGAAAACAATTTGTTTGTTTTATCGTTTTTACTCTGCGTTTTATCGTTCTTTTTTTGTCAATTTCACTACAAATGACAGTAAAACTTACTGTTTCGTCGTTTAGCGTTTAGCACTTAGAACTTAGCACTTAAATAATGATTTATGCACATAAATCATTATTTACCCGACTTGCAAACGGCGGTGTTTTTTTGTATAATAGTTACATGAGGTGATATCATGGATTATTTAACACCTGCACAGACGGCCGAAAAATGGGGTGTTTCACGCAGAAGCGTCCGCCAATATCTTGAAGCGGACCGCATTCCGGGCGTTATGCACGTCAACAACCGCATTCTCATTCCTGCCGATGCCGAAAAGCCTGCCGACCTGCGTTATACCGACAACCGCAAAAAAGCATCGGTCATGCCTGCGTTCAATCCGTTCGTGCTGACGGTGGATTCCTACGTGCCGGGAGATGCGGCGTTGTATCTCAACGAACTTGCGGATGAAGAAAAACGGAAGATCGGACTTGCGGAACTGTCTTATTACCGCGGTCATCCCGAAGAAACGCAGGAATTGATCGCAAATCTCGGCAACACGAAGTCCATACAGACACAGATCGGTGTACTGCTCATCAGCCTGGTTTCTTCCATACTTACGGAAGATGCCGAGCGTATTCTGAACAGTTACCGCTTTCTGGAGCGTGTGACGGCGGTTGCCGCAAATGATCCCAAATACGCCAAAACGGGACAGTTGTTCGGACTGTATTGTAACATTCTGGTACATCACACCGCCGCCATTGCCTTTCCTGAAGTGGGAGTGGATGCTTTTGCCGTAGACGATTCGCTCAAGCCTATGGCCATTTACGCCTATTCGCGTTACCTTCTGCTGACGGGCAACGTCTACCGCGGCATCGGTCTTGCCGAAGGTGCACTCATTATGATGAAACCGCTTCGTCCCGTGTCGGCAATCTATCTCGCCCTCACCGTTGCAACGGGTTACATCAACTGCGGTCAGTGGGACAGAGCTGAATACTATTTTCGCTACGCCCGTTCGCTTGCCGAACCCGACGGCATCATTGCCCCCTTTGCAGAGTTCCGCTGTCTGCTGTCGGGACTGGTTGAAAAATGCCTGCGGACGGAAAATCCCGAGGACTATAAACGCATCCTTGACCTTTCGAATATATATCTGAAAAACTGGATCTTCGTGCACAACGCTCTCACGGGCGACATCGTTTCCGACAAACTCACCCCCACCGAATTCAACGTTGCCATGCTTGCCGCTCGCGGTACGCCGAATGCGGACATTGCCGCCATGCTCGGTATCTCCGTACACTCCGTTCGCAGTCACCTGCGCAGTATTTTCAACAAATTGAACATCGAATCCCGAAAGCAACTGCTTGATTATATTATTCATTAACGGGGTGGCAGTTTATGTATCATGCCATATTTGGCATAATGCATAATTCCGAAAAGATAAATAACAAAATTGAATGATTGAGGTTTATTCCGCTGAAGCACAGGTGCATCCGCATCCGTGCTTTTTATTATGCCAAAAAAGGCATAATATAAATCGTCCAAAATTCAAACGGCACGGGTGATGTATTTTTGTTTATAAAATGTTATCATTGTATAAAATGTGAATATGCGTAATTCACATTTTTGTTAAAGAATGACAGGAGTTGGAAAAATGAAAGTCGAAAAAAGCCTGATGGTCGAAGCCGCCGACCAAAACTGTTATGAATATCTCAAGGAGTGCACGGTCGGTTACGGCGAATACAAAGCCGTTCAGCACATGGATAAGATTTGTATGCGTTCCGAGTTTTTGCATGATGTAGACTGCTTTGCAGCTTATATGACGCATGAACTTGGTCTCAAACGCGGTGACGTATATACCGTTTTCATGCCCACCACGGTGCAGAGTATCGTTTCGTTCTATGCTCTCAACAAGATCGGCGTTATCGTCAACTTCGTGCATCCGCAGTTGCCGCCCGAAGTGCTCAAGGAAGCCATTGAGGACTGCAACTCCAAGGGTGTTATGATTCTCGATATCCTCAGCAGAAGTTACGCCGACGTTATCAACGAGTCGGGACTTCCCTGTATCGTCTGTTCTTCTTCGGACTATGCAAGCCCCATTAAAGAGACCGCCTGCAAAGCAGGTGAAGGCTTGCTGAAAGCCATTTTCCCAAAGATCAACAAACGCACCGCATACCGCGAAGTGATCCGCAAGTACGCTCCCGAACCCGGACTTTCGGGCAATGCGGACGATATTGCCGTATATCTGCACGGCGGCGGCACCACGGGCAAGAGCAAGGTCATCAAACTGACAAGCCGTTCCATCAACGAACTTGCCTGCCGTGTTTCCAAACTCGACAAGATCGAAGATCCCGGTGAAGAAGCGGAAGTCATCGTTCTGCCCCTGTTCCACTGCTTCGGTCTTTGCATCGGTATCCACATGGCTATGTGCAACGCAGGCCGCATCATTCCTCTGATGCAGTTTGATGCAGGTCTGTTCACCAAACTCATGCGTAAAAACC
The DNA here is from genome assembly GCA_045590895.1 of Acutalibacteraceae bacterium. Lineage (GTDB taxonomy): Bacteria > Bacillota > Clostridia > Oscillospirales > Acutalibacteraceae > RUG806. The sequence continues at coordinate 1,065 of JAZNRU010000058.1, read as the reverse complement.
GCGTCATTGCCGTCGTCGGCATTCCCGTCATGTTCAGAAAACTGATGAAGCACAAGAACTTTGACGGTCCGTGGCTGAAGAACATCCGTATGATGTTCTGCGGCGGTGACGACTGTTCGGACAACTTCCTGGACGAATTCAACGCCGTGCTCGAAAAGAACGGTGCACCCGGCAAACTCAGACAGGGCTACGGTCTTACGGAAGTCGGCTCGGTGTGTACGGTCAACTCCAACACCAAGTATAAACGCGGCTCCATCGGCTGGCCGCTGGAAGGCTTGCGTGTTGAGATCTGGAACGATGACAATCAGCGTGTTCCCAACGGCGAGATCGGCGAGATCGTCATTTCCGGTCCCACCATCATGTCGGGTTACTACCGTCCCGGCGGAGAAGAAAACGAAGGTCTGTATATTGACGAAGAAGGCACCAAATGGGTCAAATCCGGTGACCTCGGCTGGCAGGACGATGAAAATTACTTCTTCTTCGCAGGCAGAAAAAAGAGAGTCGTTATCATTTCGGGCTACAACATTTATCCCATCGACATCGAAAAATACATCGACGATAACATGGACGAAGTCAAGGAATGCTGTCTTGTAAAGGGTTACAGTGCCGAAGGCAAGATCTTGCTTCGTATGTTCCTGTCCGTCAAGGACGACACGGACAAAGCCGCCCTTGAAAACAAGATCTGCAAGACCTGCAAAGAGCATTTCTCGGATTTCTCCGTACCCAGAGAATTCGTATATCTTGATGAACTGCCGCAGACACCGCTGATGAAGATCGACTTCATGCTCCTCACCCAGAACAAACCCGAGGACGCCGTTTACTCCAAATAACAAATAAACGCAAAAAGCAGTTGCAATTCCTCTTTCGGGATTGTAACTGCCTTTTTTTGAATCTTCACGGAAAGTCAGGGGATTGTAAAATAAGGTAAATTATGATTTAGCGGCTTATTTGCACAGTGTAAATTGCTTCGTCAGCATTTAAAGATTTTTGGTCAAGCTTTTGCAAAAGCTTGCGGAGTCGGGAGGCAGAGCCTCTCGTCGCCCGTCGCAACGGGCGAAACACCCC
>JAZNRU010000057.1:0-19894 GCA_045590895.1 Acutalibacteraceae bacterium | reverse complement strand
TTCCATGGTAGCCGGTTTTGACCGCTACTTCCAGATCGCACGCTGTTTCCGCGATGAGGACTCCCGTGCAGACCGTCAGCCTGAATTCACACAGATCGACATTGAAATGTCGTTCGTGGACGTCGAAGACGTTCTTTCCATCGGTGAAGGCTACATTGCAAAGGTATTCAAAGAAGGCTTGGGCATTGATATTCCTCTGCCGCTTCCCAGACTGACCTATAAAGATGCTATGGAACGCTACGGTTCCGACAAGCCCGACACCCGTTTCGGCATGGAACTTGTAAACCTTTCCGACATTCTTGCGGATTGCGGTTTCGGCGTATTTGAAGGAGCCATCGCAAACGGCGGCAGTGTGCGTGCTTTCTGTGCAAAGAACGCAGTTGCCACCTATTCCAGAAAAGAAATCGATAAACTCACCGAAAAAGCAAAGGGTATCGGTGCAAAAGGTCTTGCATGGATCCGTTGGACCGAGGACGGCATTGCTTCCTCCTTCGGCAAATTCATCAGCGAAGAAAAAATGCAGGCAATTCTTGAAAAAGTCGGTGCGGAAAAAGGCGACGTGGTCGTTATCATTGCCGACAAAAACAGCCTTGCACTTTCCATTCTCGGCTCACTGCGTTGCGACGTAGCTAAAAAACTGGATATCATTCCCGATACCAACAACCTGCTGTGGATCGTGGAATTCCCGTTCTTTGACTGGGACGAAGACAGCCAGACTTGGGTTGCCATGCACCATCCCTTCACCTCTCCCATGGATGAATGCCTTGAATATCTCGAAACCGACAAGGCAAAGGTCAGAGCAAAAGCCTACGACCTTGTGTTCAACGGCATCGAATTGTCCTCGGGTTCTATCCGTATCACCAATCCCGAACTGCAGAACAGAATGTTCAAGCTGTTGGGCCTCAGTGAAGAAGAAGCACACCGCAAATTCGGCTTCCTGCTGGATGCTTTCCGTTTCGGCCCGCCTCCCCACGGCGGTATGGGCATCGGCCTCGACCGTCTTGTGATGCAGATGCTCGGCTGTGAAAGCCTGCGTGACGTTATTGCATTCCCCAAACTCAAGGATGCAACCGAATCCATGACCAACTGCCCCGCCCCCGTTGACGAAGATCAGTTGGAACTGCTCGCCCTTGCAATTACGGACAAGGAAGAACAGGAATAATTTACAAGGGCTGTTGCAAATCACTGCGACAGCCCTCTTTTTTCGGAGGTTATCAATATGCCTTACACGCAACCAATCACATTCCGCAACGGCAATTTGCGTATTATGCAGATTGCCGATACGCAGGAATTGCCGCTGATGAATCCCGATACCGTCAAACTCATCCGCCTTGCGGTTGAAAAGGCAAAGCCCGATCTCGCGGTGTTCACAGGCGATCAGATCTACGGTCTGATGCCGTCATTCAAAGGCAAAACCGAACAGAAAGTACGGAAAATCTTTCAGGCTCTGCTCGCACCGCTGGAAGAAAATAATGTACCGTTTATCGTTGCATTCGGCAATCACGACAACCAATGCGGCATCTCCAATGCAGATCAGATGAAACTCTACATGGAATCTCCCATGTGTGCCGGCGGCTCGTATGCAAACGAAATGCAATCGGGACTTTTCAATCTGCCTGTGGTCGCATCGGACGGAAAAACGGTCTTCAACATTTACGTTTTTGACTCCAACGGAGAAGCCGAAGCCGGTGCGTACAAAGCCATAGGCCCCGAACAGCTGACGGATTACAGAACCGTGCGAGATGCACTCAAAGAACACAACGGTGATTTTGTTCCTTCTCTCGTATTTCAGCACATCCCGCCGTGGGAAGTGATGAACGTTATTCAACGTGTACCAAAAGGCACCAAAGGAGCGGTGGAAGCCTTCCATGCATTCAAGGATCAGTATTATATCTTACCGCCGTCCTCAATCGAAAAAGGAGAATTTATGGGTGAATCTCCCGCCGTACCGAAAACGCAAAGCGGTCAGTTTGATGCTTTGGCTGAAAAAGGCGATGTTTTCGGCATTTTCTTCGGCCACGATCACATCAATTCCTTTGTTCTTCCCTACCGTGGCATTGACCTCGGCTACACGCAGGGCACGGGCTTCAACGTATACGGGCCCGGCCGCAAACGCGGCGTGCGTGTGTTTGATATTCCCGAACAGAATCCGCGTGCATACACAAACTATACTCTGACGTTCGGTGAACTGACAACGGACCGTGTGCACAACGTGCTGTTTGAACGCATCCAGCCTTTTATGCCCACGAGTGTCATGCAGGTCAAAAAACTCATAAAACCCGTTGCCATCGGCGGTGCGGCTACGTTGACCGCCACGGGGATTGCCGTCGCGGCACATTTAACAAAAAAAAGAAAATAACGAAAAAGGACAGTGCAAACATCATCCATGTGTGATGCCGTACTGTCCTTGCTCATTTTTATAACTTATATTTCCCAGAATTTGCGATCCAAACTGCGATACTGTACCGCTTCAAAAACATGCTCGTCCGTGATAAGATCTGCACCCGCCGCATCTGCAACGGTTCGTGCAACGTGAAGCACCTTATCGTATGCACGTGCGGACAGATTTAAGGTTTCAAACATATCCCGCATCATTTTTTCACCGCTTGGCGTGAGAATGCAGAACTGCCTTGTCTGTGCAGGTGTCATACGGGCGTTTACAAGCGTTTGCGTACCTGCAAAGCGTTCACGCTGAACGGCACGCACACGTTCCACACGCTCGCGGATCTTCACGCTGGATTCCGCAGGTGTATTGTCACGCAGGTGCTCGTATTCAACTGGCTCCAATTCAATATGGATGTCAATGCGATCCAGAAGCGGCCCCGAAACCTTACCGAGATAACGGTCTGCCGCCATTTTCGTGCAGGTACACTGCTTCTTCGGATGCCCTTTATAACCGCAGGGACACGGATTCATGGCGGTAACGAGCATCACCGAACTCGGATAGGTCAGCGTGCCTGCAACACGGGAAATATGAATCTCACCGTCCTCCAACGGTTGCCGCATAATTTCCATTGCATTGCGTGAAAACTCGGGCAATTCATCCAGAAATAACACGCCGTTGTGTGCCAGGGATATTTCACCGGGTTTCGGAACGGTTCCGCCGCCTGCAAGACCTGCCGCGGACACGGAATGATGCGGAGAACGGAACGGGCGAACGGTAAGCAATCCCTGTTTTTCCTGCAACTGCCCTGCAATGGAGTAAATTTTGGTGGTTTCAAGTGCTTCTTCAAATGAAAGAGCAGGTAAAATGGACGGAATGCGTTTGGCAAGCATACTCTTGCCCGAACCGGGAGAGCCGATCATGAGCAGATTGTGACCGCCTGCGGCGGCGAGTTCCACGGCACGTTTTGCATTGTGCTGCCCTTTGACATCGCAAAAATCAAGATAAACGGGACTTTCCTGCATGGTTTGCAAGCCCGTGTGCACAAGCGGTTCCAACAGGTCTTCCCCGTTGAGGTGTCCCATGAGTTCTTCAATACTGTGCACGGCAAAAATCTCAATTCCTTCTACCACGGCGGCTTCGGCGGCGTTACCGTAAGGAATGTACATGGTACGGATCCCTGCATCATGTGCTTTCATCACCATCGGAAGAACGCCGTTGACGGGACGGATCTGCCCCGAAAGTGCCAGTTCCCCCACAAAAGCGGCGTCGGACACGTTGGCTTTGAGTTGCCCCGTGGCCTTCAGCAGTGCCACAAAAATGGGAAGATCATAAATAGGCCCCTCTTTGCGTACGTCCGCAGGAGCCAGATTGACCGTTATGTGATTATTCGAAAAGGCGTAACCGCTGTTTTTGATCGCGGCACGCACTCGTTCACGGGATTCGGAAACAGCAGCATCGGGAAGCCCTACGATATCGAACTTAAACTTTCCGAAACTGACGTCCGCTTCCACTTCAACCAAAAATGCGTGCAATCCGTAAAGACCTATGGAATTGATTGCAAAAGCCATTTCTTCACCGCCCTCACAAAATGAACATTTGTTCTTTTTTATTATACATTGGCCTGTTATGAAAGTCAAGCAATTTTTATCCGTGTCAGAAATATAATAAAATCAACTTGACAAATGCATCAGAGGATTGCATAATTTAAGAAGAAAACAACAAAGGAGACCGTTTATGGCTAAAACGAAAAGTCCCGAACAACTGAAAAAACTGCAACAAAAGCGGGAAAAAGAAATCAAAAAATGGGAACGTGAAAAAAGCCGTCCGAAAAACAGATACTACCTTGTATATCTCGTTTTTATCATCAGCCTTATTTACATCACCGACGAAGTGGCATCACAGATCGGCACGCTGATGAAAACGGAAATTGCAAACGATCTGTTTGCCAAATACGGCGAGAGTTCGGTAGGACTTCTGGATATACTTTCGATGGTAGTCGTTCCGTTCCAGGCGCTTGCCATTTTTTATAAACCCCTTGCCGACCGCTTCGGCAGAAAGGTTTTCCTCATTGTCAACACCTTCGGCATGAGTTTGTCGATGCTGGTCATTTTCCTGTCAAACAACATCGTCCTGTACGCCGTGGGTGCGTGCATCGTGCAGTTCTTTATTCCGCACGATATGCAGGTGGTCTACATCATGGAATCCGCACCGAGCAAACACAGGGCAAGGATCTATTCGTCGATCAAGTTCTTTGCAAACATGGGCGTTATGCTCGTTCCATTGCTTCGCAGACTTCTCATGGAAGATGCTTCGCAATGGAGAAACGTGTATCTCATTCCCGCACTCATCGGTCTGCTTGTCTGCGGCATCGCCCTGTTCTTTGCAAGAGAGACGGATGCGTTCATTGATGCGAGATTGAAATATCTTCGCATGAGTGAAGACGAAAGAGAACGTGAAAAACAGCAGAAGATCGTGGACAATGCACAGGGCGGTGTGATTCCCGCACTGAAATTCGCATTCAGGCACAAGCAACTGCGTTGGCTGTATATCGTCGGAGCACTCGCAAACATCGGATTTATTACGTCCATCAATTATCAGGTAATTCTGACGTACGGTTATGCGGAAAGTTATATCAAGCAAGGTTTATTTGCCGAAATGAGCGATGCTCTGATGGATGCCGTGAGCGTCGGTCCCGTCACAACAGCATTGTTCATGTTCCCCGTCGGCTGTGCCGTATCGCAGGTCATTATGGGCTTCATTTCCGACTCCAAAGGCAGAAAAGCCGCCGCCCTTACCACCGCCTGCAACTGTCTGATTGCCTTTTTGGGCTTCACGCTTGGTGCAAAACTGGCATGGCCGCCCTATCTCGTCGGCTTTTTGTGCGGTGCGTGCATCGGCAGTTACTATTCCACCAATGACGTTATTATTATGATGATCGGTGAATCCGCACCCACCAATTTGCGTTCGTCGATTATGTCTGCCGAATTTGTGGTGGTCGCTTTGGGTGTTGTGGTGTCGTACGGTGTGAGTTTGCCGCTTCTGACCGTTTTCGGAAACGGTATCACGTGGATCGTGGCGTTTGCACTCACCGTACCCGGCTTTGCCGCCGCACTCATCGCCCTTGCAAAGAAAACCCACGATACGACGGGCATCGACCTCGACACCGTCACCGGTTGCGAGTGGGATTAAAATGAATGTTAAAAGCACCTTTTGCCGCAATTGCAGAAGGTGCTTTTTGTCTTTTCAGATAATAAATTACTTTTTAATATATCTTTGATTTCTGCTGTTGGGCTTTTCGGGCAACGTCATCACGATCAGATGCTCTTTTATAGCAGGTGTCAGATAATTCTTTCGCAGTGTTTCTTTTGATTTAAGCCCCAACAAATCAAGAAGTTCATTTGCCGTATAAGGCGTATCATACTCCATTACGGCAAGCAGTTTTCTCACATATTCCGAAATATGATTTGACAATGCCGTCATTGATTCAGCTGTTTCATCGAGAATTGCATTGATCTGTTCAAGCATAAACTCAATAAACACCGTACTGTTGCCGTTGGTATGACATTTCGCAATCGCATCATAATAACCGCTCTGAAATTTTTCGATACGGCTTTCAATGGGAATGAACTCAAAAATCGGTTGCCATTTTGTAAGAATTGCCGTATGCCATAACCTTGCCATTCTGCCGTTCCCATCGGTAAAAGGATGAATAAACACAAATTCATAGTGAAAAACACAAGCAAGAATCAGCGGGTGAACAACACCGTGACTGCGTTTCATCCATGCAAACAGATCTTCCATCTGTCCGGGGACGAACCGTGCAGGCGGAGCCATAAAAATACATTTCCCGTTGCTGAAGACACCTTCTTCACCAAGACGAAATTCACCACTGACGTCTGTAACATACTTTGTCATGATGCCGTGCAGTCGTTTCAGCTCTTTCAGACTGTATACATCCAGAGAAGACACCTCATCATAAGCAGCGTAGGCATTTTTCACTTCCTGAATTTCTTTTTCGGCACCGAATACAAACTTTCCGTCAATTACATCCCGCACCTCACCGAGCGTCAGCGAGTTGGCTTCAATGGCAAGAGAAGAATGGATCGATCTGATCTTATTGTTTTTTCTCAGATGCGGTTTAGCATCAAGGTTGCTGCACAGAGTAATTCTTCCTGTTTTTTCTGAAATCAAAGCAACAAGATTCAATGCTTTATCGGTAATCTGATAAGGTGGTGTGTAAACCGACATATATTTCACTCCAACGCAATCTTGCTTATTATCTTGCTTATTATCTTACCACATTTAACAAATAAAATCAACAAAAATTACAGTTTTCCAATTATGCAGAAAAAAACAGAACTTTTTTGGCATTACTTATTTTGTTCAAATTCAATACCCGTATTGTATTTTTTATTGTTGATCGCTTCCTTTTCGGAAATCGTTTTTTCAAGATCAATGTCATAACAATTTGCAATAGCAATGCAATAATACATAATATCCCAGATCTCCTCGTCGATCGTTCCCTTTACACCGCCGTTTTCACTGCGGACAAGACCGTGACGGACGGCTTCTGCCAATTCACCGACTTCTCCCGACAGTTTCAGAAAATAGTCTTTGACAAGTTCAGGGTGGTGATCTTTGGATCGGATATAATTCTGCAGATATTGAATACTTGTTTTTCCGTCCATCATTCTTCCTCTTTCCACAGATCGGGATCAAAGAAATACAGCGGTTTCCAGTTGCGTTGCGGATCGGTGCCGACACGGGCGTAACCGAATGCGGCTTCATTGTTGCCCAAAAGCACCGCGTTGGTCATGCAGGCACTTCCCTGTTTTCCGTCTGTGCATTCAATACCGATGTGATAGTTGCCGCTTTTGGGGACGGTAAAATCCGTTTGCAGGTCTTCCCAATCGGTATTGGAAAACTCTTTCGTGCAGACCGTCTCCCGTGTATCAAGATCACGCACGAACATCTGCCATTCTGAGCCGTCCGTTTTTACCTTTGCCCAGAAACAGCAGGGCGCTTCCTTGCGGACGTACAGACCTTGATACAGGGCGGATGTTCCGTCTTCGGCGTTCATTATACAGGCAAAATTCTTCTCATCCTCACCGAAGACGGCTTTGTCAAAGGTGATCGCCGTGCTGTCGGGCAGATACGACCAGAAGCAGAGTTTGTCCGCAAAATCGCCGTTTTTGAAAAAGGAAGTCGAGTGGAAATAATTCATATCCGTGATCTGCGTTTCAAAGAAATTCGGTTCGATGGCATCGATCACATTATTCTCAAAACGGACGTTGGTGACGGGCGGATAGCCGATTTTAGAGGTATAAGGGTTGTAATTCCAGTTGCCGACGGTCTGAAAATGATTGTCATGTACATTGACGTTTCGCACTTCCACTTTCGACTGATCGGGACAGTCAATGCCCCATAAGATCATACCGAAGGCTTTGCAGTGGTCGGATTTGAGATCACAGTGATCGACTTCAATATTCAAAGAAGCCTGCGGCTCATCCGATGACCACCAACCGCCGCCGCGAGGATCTTTGTAGGAAGAAAAGATGTAAACCGAATCGTCACCCGTGTGCATGGTACAGCCCGTGATGCGGATATTCTGACAGTTCATAAGACAAATACCGTCGCCGTTGCCGTAACTCCATTTTTTGACCGTCACATTCTTAATCAGTCCGTTGTTGCTTGTAAAAGGCATCATGGCATAGGAATGGTAATCGGTGACGGTGACGTCGGAAATTTCAAAGTCATGCACGCGGTAAAAACCGATCGGACAGACTTTCATGATCTTTTCGGGTACGTCGTCGGGCATCATTCTGATCGTCCCCTTACCGCTGACCTTGAAATCATGCGTTCCTTCTTTTGCAAACAAAAGAGGATAATTATAATACCACAAATGGCTCCATTTAATGTGAGTATACAGGTTGTGTCCGTACTGCGGACGGCAAAGTTCATAACCGTTTTCGGAAGGCTTTACGTAGTCATCGGGATCACTGCTCTGAAACAGCGTAGCACCGTCTTCAAAATGCAGTTCAACACCGCTTTTCAAAAACAGATTGCCGCTTAAAAAGGTTTTTCCCGCATCCAACAATACCGTCCCGCCGCCGTTTGCGGCAACATAGTCAATGGCCGCCTGCAAAGCGGCTCTGTCCTTGCTCTTTCCGTCTGCTTTTGCACCGAATCGGACGTCGGTGGCACGCACGGTCAGTTTCTGTTCAGCAATCATTTATACATTCTCCTTTTTCGTTTTTCGCATCAGGTGCGGTGAGCCGAGGGAAACGGTTTTCAGTGTTTTCATATCCTCATTCGGCTGTTCCGTCATCGGTCGGCACACTTGCAGATCCTGCAATGCAGAACTGCACAATAAAAGCATATCCCCTTTGTGAAAATTCGGACAGGTGATGCTTTCATCGGCTCCGACCGTCATTTTCTGCAGTTCGGTCGGCAAAAACGCACCGTCCGTTTTTGCAAGATAAGAGAAAGCGTGTTTTTCCTGCAACCACAAGGGCAAAACCAAAGAAAGCGGCTCTCCCCGCAGGTTTTCAACCGTCAGCACGAAGCCGTCCGCATCCGCCTGCAGACCGACGGAAAAACCGCCCTGTGCAAACAAACGGAAAGATACGGAGTCATTTTCCCGTATTGCAGGACAAATACGGAGAACACCCTCATGGCTTTGCAACAGTGCGTCATTGACAGCCTGTGCAAGAATGGGTGCCGTTTCAAAATCGAAGTGTATAAAATCATCCGTACGCAACAAGGTCTGCTCACGGGTTTCGGTATTGGTTACTTTGTACCATGTCGGCGGTGCTTCTGCTATGGACCCGGGCTCGGCAATTTCGGCATTGAAACCGTTGATAAACCCTTGATTGCCGGCAAGCATTTCTCTTGCCGAGATCAAAAAGTCATCCGCCATACCCATGCGGGCGAGATAGATGGGGAACATATTCCAGTGTCCGAGTTCACGGGAATACTGATGCAAAAGGATCTGATTGGTCAGCATATCAAAGGCTTGCGTACCCCTGTCCTTGAGGCCCAACAAACCTGCAGGATACAGGAATGACAGTTCGATATCGGGAAAACCGTAGCCGCGTAAGGGGCATTGCGGATTGCCGTAGGATTTACGGACGGGTACGCCGTCACGCTTGCCGATGGCAAACACTTTCTTGTTACCGACGGGTTCTTTCCCCTTGCCGATGCCGAACAGAAACCGTTCGCCGTCCCAATCCTCCTGCAACAAAAGATCCGCCCGGATGGGTTCGGGCAAATGCAGCAACACGTCCTGCATCTTGTTTTTCATTTCACCGTCCGCATAGGGCAAAAAAGCGGCAAACAGTGTTTGAATCATCACAAGATCGGTCAAAGTATCATCCGTCGGTGCATTGCCCTCGTAAGCGGTGGTGCCGTACAGATGATAAAGTCCGTCTGCTTCTTTCGTCAGAATGTCAAGATAATATTCCGCCGCACCTTTCATCATGGGCAAAGCGTAATCGTGTAAAAAGGCGTCGTCTCCCGTATATCGCCAATGCTTATACATTTCCATAGCCATTTGCGAAGCGGGTGTGCAGTTGTTGGAATCGTAATCCGCACCGCGGCCGTAACGGTCGGTGACATCATGGAAAAACGCACCTTTCTTTTTCTTGACGAGTTGTGCGTACAGGTATGCCATATCCAGCGAATTGCGACGCAGATCGTAATAGTTCTTTGCAAGTTCTCCGTGACCTGCCGCATCCAACGGGGCATACATGTGTTGGATATTATAATGAAAATAATACACCCACGGCACGTAATCGTGATAAAATCCCCACAGACCGCTTGTAAAATGCGGCGGATACGCTCCGCGGCTTTCACTGTTCATGATATAAAAATAAAGATAATACATATTTTCAAGATAGTCATCGGAAATATGTATTTTTGAGGTATTCCAGAACCGTTCCCATGCACGTTTGTGTGCACGGTACATCTCTTCTTCACCGATGTGCAGGGCATCCTCAAGTGCCTTGTCGCACTTTGTTTTTGCTTCCTCAACCGTATCTGCGGTTTTCACCGTATAAAACAAAGCAAAATCGTGTTTCACGGCATTTTGCAAATCAATTTCCGCACAGTGGCGGTTTTTGCGGATACTGCGGTCAATTACCGATTCTCCGACAAGGGCAAGAGCGATGCAGAATTTTACGGTACCCAGATCCTGCGTTATGTACAAACGGTTGTTTTCGGCATGGGATCGCGTGGCATCCAAACCGACTTCGGGTGCGAACTTCTGCTGGCAGTACCAACGCCACAGCGTACGGCTTCCCCAGCGGAGCAATCGGATCTCGGGTGCCGTTTCTTCCTCACTCGTGACCGCAAAATGCACCACGCTCACACCTGTTTCTGCACTTGCAAACGCACGGAAAGCGACACTGCCGAACGGTGTGCAACTGTCCAGATAAGCCGTGGCATCCGTAAGTGAAAGACGGGAATCAAATTTTTCCTGATACAGATATTCAAAAACGGGTTCGGAAAAACGCACGGTCAGTTCGCCGCCGTGTTTGACACAAGTGAGCATCTCCTCCCAACCCGAAGCATAACAACGGTCGTCCCACGTGCATCCCGGCGGTGCGTCCTGCCACAGATCGCATTTATTGACGTGGATGTGCAGACCGTCTTTTTCAAGCCATAATAGACTTCCCGTATCGCCGTCCCCAAGGGGAATACCTGCGGTGGGACGGTTGACGGGCGTACCGAAATACAGGTCGTGCCGCGGCAAAAGATCTGTCGTTTCATCCGTCCATTTTTTCAGTTTCGGATCAAAAGAACAATTGAATTGCATTTTATTCTCCTTTTCAGTTTACACCCTGCCGAAAAAGCGGTCAGTGTAGCGTTTTACACGGTCGGTCAATTGCGGTAAAAGTTGCAAAGCCTGTTCGTCACCGAAATATGCATCCCGCATACAAAGGCTTTCGGCAAAACAGAGTTCATCGTGGAAGGGAAAATAATGGTCAAGCAAAAACAGGGCGTATTTCGTAAGCCTGTATGTTGCAACCACGTGATCGGGTGCGTTTTCATACCCTTCCACCGCGGCGGAATAACCGTTTTGCAAGGCTTCGGCAAAGCCCTGCAAGGTATTCTCCCGTGCAAAGATAAGAGTAAAGACTTCATTGAAACTGCTTTCGTAATCCCAACGGAAATGTCTGCGGTGGGCATCGTCCACCCCCACGGGAGAAATATAAATTCCGTCGGCACGCATATCGTTCCAGAAAGCCATTTGCATATTGGCATCGCGGCAGTTTTTTTCCATGCCGTGCAGGATTTCCGCCGCATCGTATATTTTTTCTTCGGCAAGAAAGCGGAATACGTCGTCACGGGTGTTGTGTGCATCCCATTCCCAGAACGGATGTGCAAGGATCGCAATGCCGCCCTGTGCATGGATCTGATCTGCAATCCACTTGCGGTAAGCAAAATCCATAGCGGGAACACCCGCAGGCAAGCGGTCTGCATATTCCTCTGCGATCTGTGCAACCGCACGCATACATTCCTCCTCGTGCAGATGGAAATACACGTCCAGTCCCTTGCCGTTTTCAAACCTTGCACCCACGTTCACCGCATGGATATAGGCATTGGGTACGTGGACTTCTTCGCCGTAAAACAGAGAGAGTCCGCTCGGAATTTTTCCTGCGGTTTCCACTGCCGTCACAGAGCCGTCAATGCGGTGGTGATCGGTAACGGCAAGATAATCAAAGCCTGCTTTGCGGTACATACAGGCTGCAAAAAACGGATCTTCGTGTCCGTCCGCGGACTCGCACACATGGCAATGGGTATTGCCGCGCAAGGGCGTGCGTTCAAACAGATCTTTTTCGGCACAAAAAACGCGGAAATCATACAATGCTTCCCATTCTCCGTCCGTGCATTGTGCAAGCCGCAGGGTATAGATCTGTTCGCGGTTGAAGGTATAAGAAAAATGCAGGAAACCGTTTTCGTCCGCTTCGGCAAAAATACCGTCGTAGCGTTTCCAATCACTGAAATCCAGCAGCAAAGAGGAGTTGTTTTCCTCCTGCGGTATCACACGCAGACAGTATTGTGCGTTCGGTCTGAGTGCCGTTTCAACGCCCAGTCCGCGTGCTGAAAAAGAGGTTTCTTCTCCCTTACAGGCAACTTTCGGAAAGATCTCATACGCATAATCACACTGCGGCAAATTTGCAATCTTCATAAAATGACCTCTGTTCGGTTTTTTGTTTATCCGATCTGAATCTTAAAGCAAACGGGCAAATCGGTATCGGGTTTTGCAGGCAAAGAAATGATGAGTGCTTCCTCGTTGCGTTCAAAACCGAGTGCTTCCCCGCTTTCAAGAAGCGTTACCGATTCAATCAGAAAATCGTTGCCCTTGCGTTTGTGCAGTGTCTGAATGACGGCTTTGTCGGACGGACGCATCTGGAATGCGTACAAATATCCGTCCTTGTACGTAAAGCGGAAATCCTCGGTGGTGAACTGTTTTTCGTCACCGTCTTTGAAGAAGCCTTCTTCTGCGTTGACCTTTCCTTCACCGAACACTTTCCAATGGGTGGTACCGTAAATGCCTTCGCCGTTGTGCGAGAGCCATTCGCCCATGGTCAACAGCACTTGCGTTTCTTCGTCGGTGATCGTACCGTCGGATTTCGGGCCGATATTGATGAGAAGATTGCCGTTTTTACTGACGATGTCCACCAGATCGCATACGATCTGCCGACCGCTTTTATACTCGTTATCGGCTCTGTATCCCCATGAACATTTGCCGATGGCGGTGTCGGTCTGCCAATACAAGGGGGAAATGCCCGTCAAAGCACCGCGTTCTACGTCGAACACGGCAACCGTGGGCGGGAATGCCTCGTGTTTATAGTTAATGGTGACTTCCTTGCCCCATTCCTCGGCACGGTTGTAGTAATATGCCGCCAATTTTTTAAGATAAGGCTTGAAGGAATGATTGTGGATCCACCAGTCGAAATACAGCACGGTGGGCTGATAGCGGTCAATGAGTTCACAGGTGTGGGCAAGCCAATCGTTGAGCCATTCTTCGCTTGCACCCCTTGCGGTGACGTCTGCGGTGTAACCGCCCAGATCTTCTTCACCGAATTCCTTGCAGTACACGGCAGGACCGTAAAAATCGCGGTAAGTATCGTCGTTTACGTCGCTGTCAACCGTTCTGCCCATGCACATAAAGAAATAATGCTCGGCACGGTGGGTGGATGCACAAAATGTCAGTTCCTGCTTTTCGCATTCGGCTTTCAGTTCCCCAACCACGTCGCGGCAAGGTCCCATGCGTACACTGTTCCAGTTGTTGAGTTCGGAATCGTACATGGCAAAACCGTCATGATGCTCCGCAACGGGCATTACGTAACGCACTCCTGCTTTTTTGAACAGGGACACCCACTGTGCGGCATCGAATTTTTCAGCCTTGAACATGGGAATGAAATCTTTGTAGCCGAAGTCCTTGTGTGCACCGTAGGTCTTCAGATGATGTTCAAATTCGAGACTGTTGCGGTCGTACATATTTCTCGGATACCACTCGTTGCCGTAAGCAGGAACGCTGTAAATGCCCCAATGGATAAAAACCCCCAGTTTGTCGCGTTTATACCAATCGGGTACCTTATGATTGCAAAGCGACACCCAATCGGGTTTATATTTTCCGTTTGCATTTACTTCGTCTATATGTTTGAGATATTGTTCGACTGTCATGGGATTTTACTCCGTTTCATGTTATTTTTGTTCATTATAACATAATGACACAAATAATGCTACTTGTTTTTTGGTAAATTTAATATTATTTCTTACAAAAAAGACTTGCTTTTTTATTATCCGAGAGTATAATATTATTGTTGAAACGAATATGCAGGGTTAATTTATTGGTAGAATTTCTGCTTCCCAAGCAGACCGGGCGGGTTCGATTCCCGTACCCTGCTCCACAAATGAAAAACACCCTTGCGGTGTTTTTATTTTTTCATCAAGACAGGGAATCGAAGCGGAGCGGGAGTGAATGAACGTCCGGTGGACGTTCAGAGCCGCGACTGACCGAGCACCGCAGTGCGAGAGTCGATTCCCGTACCCTGCTCCACAAAAAACCTCTTTTGTCTATCGGACAAAAGAGGTTTTTTGAACGAAGTGTGCCTTACGGCACGATAAGCACACCTGCGGTGTGTGAAGCGATGCGTTGCATCGGGAAGTGCCTGCGGGCGTGAGTGACACACTTCACTTCACTTTGTGCAACTGCACAATACTTCACGGCGGCATTGATCTCCATAATAACCTCCGTTGAAAACTTGTTTGATTTATCATGCAACTTTTCAATAGAAAGCATACGCCATATTTCCGAAAAAAAAGCAAGCCGTTTGTTAAAAACTTCTTTGCTGCCCTGTCGGAATCATTTTCAAAAAAAAGCGGTTGTAAATCATTGGAAAGTATGTTATACTGTTTTCATCAAAATGAAGCAATATTTCTTTTTACTTTGAAAAGTTTCAGTGATATTGCCGAAAGCGAAAGGATGTAACATTATGCTTGTAACCATGCTCAAATCACTCTTTTCCGTGCTGATCCTCATTCTGACCATGCTCGTTTCCCCGGGTATGCTCGGCAAAGACATCGCTTACGAGCCCAAAGACGAGGGTGAATGCCTTTTGAATTTTGCGGTGATCTCCGACACGCACCTGGACGGCTCTGCGGCAAGACAGGCTGTGCTTGAACTTGCATTGGATGACATTGCGAATGCCGCGTTCCCCGTGGATGCAATCGTTCATGCAGGTGATATCACCAACTACGGCGAGGTTGAAGAATGGGAGACCGTTGCCGCCGCTTTTGCAAACACGGATTATCTGCCCGAGATCATCCTTGCCGAAGGCAACCACGACACGTGGGCAGATGCAGGCTATGAAGCATCCCTTGAAAACTTTATTCATTACAATGAAGTCATTGCAGGCAGAACGCTCGAAAAACAGTATTATTCCACTGAGATCGGCGGATATACGTTCGTTGTCATGGGCAGTGAAGCCGACCACACCGATGCCTACATCAGCGATGAACAGCTTTCCTGGCTGGATGCGACGTTGAGCGAAGCAAGCGTTGACGGCAAGCCGATCTTCGTGATCAGCCACTGGCCGATCAATCAGACACACGGTCTGCCCGAAAGCTGGGGCGATGATGATTACGACGAAATGACGGGTGGCTTCGGTGAAGAATCCGACGAAGTGGAAGCCATTCTCAAGAAATACGACAACATTTTCTTCATCAGCGGCCACATTCACAACGGTCTGGGTGATACCGTCACAAAAGAAATGTACGGCTATCAGAGCGTGGAATCCTACGGCAGTCTGCACAGCATCAACCTGCCCAGTTATATGTACATGGGTCTCAGAGGACAGGTCGGTCTGGGCAACGGTTTCCAGTTTGAAGTGTATGAAGACCGCGTTGAAGTGCGTGCAAGAAACTATGCAACGGGCATCTGGTTTGCCGCATACGATTACACCATTTATCTTGAGTGATAAAAACACTTTTGCACTTTGAACAAACACTTTTGCAAAAC
Source organism: Acutalibacteraceae bacterium (assembly GCA_045590895.1). GTDB lineage: Bacteria > Bacillota > Clostridia > Oscillospirales > Acutalibacteraceae > RUG806. The sequence continues at coordinate 3,977 of JAZNRU010000057.1, read as the reverse complement.
AATTGACTTTTGAAAAACAATAGCGTATACTGAAAAAAAACGAAAGGCAGGTGGACAAAATGATGATGCTTCGAAACGTTTGGAATCGGAGAGCCGTTTTGTCCGTTTGCGATCGATAATTTTATCTTTCTGCACATACAGGCATCTCCGATTCCCGGAGGTGCCTATATTTTTTACGGAAAGAGGATTACATGAATACAGGATTTACATTTACAAGAATCACAAAAGAGAATATCAACCGATACAAAAATCTCCGCAAAATCTTTGCAAAATACAAAATACAGACCTTGCGTAATCACGGTGAAACACCCGGCGGCAAGAAGATGTTTTATACCCTTTTTGACAGCATCATTGAAAATGCTTCACAGAGCGACACGGATCATTTTATTGTTATGCAGTCGGGAAAAGAAACAATCGGTTTTGCTTCAATATCCACGGCAGCATCTGACATGGTTCCGATCCCCTGCCGTTACGCAGCAGTCAATGATTTTTACGTTTCACCGAAACACCGCCGAAAAGGATACGGAAGAATGCTGAATGGCTATATCGAGAGTATTATTACCGCAAACGGAACCAATACGGTTTTGCTGTATCCCGATCCTGTCAGCGGCATTGATTTCTGGAAAGCAATGGGATATAAGAATACGGGTATTCATCAAGGCTGGGGACATTTTTTGGTTTATTGCAAACACCTTACGGAAAATGAAGATTCCGCAATGATCAACACCGCAATAACCGGTCTTGTCACGGATACCGATCTCATCGGCATCAATCCCTACAACAAACCACAGCTGAAAGAGGTTTTCGGTGTATGGAAAGCGTATTGCAAAGAAATAAACCGCAAACCGCGTATGAAAGACGTCATGAACATGGCTTGGAATGCAAGAAAGAACAGAGAAATTAAATTCAATGCTCTTTACCGCCATGGCAACATCATCGGCTTTCACTACATAGCAGATGATGAAATTGATTTTTGTTTACCAACCGATAAAGGATGTGAAAAAAAATGATATTACCGGAAAAAAAGATCACACTGAAAAACGGCACTTTGGCGGTGCTGAAAACCCCCGAAACAAAAGATGCCGAAATGTTACTGAACAGTATTAAAACTTCCACCGCTGAAACAGAGTTTCTTTCCCGCACAACGGAAGATTGGGAGAGTGTTACCGTGGAAAGTGAGGAAAAGTTTATTCATAATGTCCGCGAAAGTCGAAACACATTATTTATTGCCTGTTATGTAGATGATGTCGTAGCGGGCAACTGTGACATCACTTTTAAGACAGGCAGTAAGACGAGCCATAAAGCAACCGTAGGCATAGCACTTCAGCAAAAGTATTGGAATCTGGGCATCGGTTCCGCTATGTTCCGTGAACTGATAAAAGCGGCTCAGTCACACGAAGGCACCGAGATCATTGACCTTGAAATGGTTGAGGGCAACGACCGTGCAAAAGCACTGTATGAAAAATTCGGATTTCAGACCGTTTGCGTAAAACCGAAATACTTTAAGAAAATGGACGGCACGTATCAGAATCTCGTTTATATGCAGAAATTTTTATGATCGGGTGACAACATGAGCAAGCAGAATATTTTTGACAATCAGACGTTCTTTGACGGATACAAAGCCCTGCGGGACGGTGAGTGCAATGCAAACGATCTCATTGAACAGCCCGCCATGCGAAAACTTCTCCCCGATCTGACAGGTAAAAGCGTGCTTGACTTGGGTTGCGGTTACGGGCATAATTGTATGGATTTTGTTCGTCGCGGTGCATTGCGTGTGGTGGGTGTGGATATTTCCGAAAAGATGCTTGCAGTCGCAAAAAAAGAATCCGCACACGAAAAAATTGAATACGTGCAGATGAGCATGACGGACATTGACAACATCGGCGAACGGTTTGATTTTATTTACAGTTCGCTGGCTTTTCATTACGTAAAGGATTTTGACCTCTTTGCGAAAAAAATGCATGCGGCTCTGCACGCAGGCGGATATCTTTTATTTTCGCAGGAGCATCCGATCATCACCGCAACCGTGGACGGCAAAGGACATTTCAACAAGGACGAAAACGGCAACCGCATTTCTTATACCTTTTCCAATTACAATCAACCCGGAGAGCGAACGGTACATTGGTATGTGGACGGTGTTATAAAGTATCACAGAACGTTCAGCAACATCGCAAATGCATTGGCAAAAGCAGGTTTTGTGATTGAGGAAGTATGCGAGCCCGTACCCGAAGAATGGGCGATCCGAAAACTGCCGACCATGGAGAAAGAATACATTAAACCCAACTTTCTGATCGTGAAAGCAAGAAAATGAAAACCTGTCAACGGGGGTGCAGACAGTGACGAAAAAAGTTTTTGTTGTCGCGTACAACGAACAGTGGAAAACGGATTTTGAAACGATCAAACAGTATCTTCTTCCGACGGTAAATGACGTAATAATCGGCATTGAGCACGTCGGAAGTACATCCGTTGCGGGGCTTTCCGCAAAGCCGATCATTGACATTGATATTGTGATCAAAGACTACTCCGTGTTTGATGATTTGATTGAAAAGTTGGCATCACTCGGTTACATTCATGAAGGCGATCTCGGCATCAAGGACAGAGAAGCTTTTGATTACAGGGGAACGGCCGTTCTGCCGAAGCATCATTTGTATGTTTGCCCTGCTTATTCGGCGGAACTTCGCAGACATATTGCATTCAGAGATTATTTAAGAAACAACCGCGAAGCAATGTTGCAATACGGCAGAATAAAGGAAGAAGCGGCAGAAAAATATCCCGAAAGCATCGAGGATTACATTGCTTTCAAAGCTCCGTTCATTGAAGAAATTTATAAAAAATGCCGCATATATCCTGCTGTGGATTTTGTGAAAATGAATGGATCGCAGTTCAAAGTCTATGCCAAATGGTCTGTCAAAAACTATGCACGGAATCTGTTGGAATCGGGGGAAGAAAAATATCGCATCAAGGCATTGTTGGTGGCAAAAGGTGAATTCCTTACAGCATTTCCTGACGGTGCCGATACAAAAGGGAATTATATGTATGTTGTGATCAATGAAAACAGGGAGCAGGTCGGTGTCATCGGATATCAGAACAGCCCCTTTGAGGAAAATGCCGCATTTGTTATAGAAAATGTCATAAAAGAAGACTACCGCGGAAAAGGCTACGGCAAAAGTGCATTTTTGAAACTGCAGGAGGATGCACGGCAGAACGGGTTTGCAAAAATGGTGCTGAACGCATTTCCGCATAATCCCGTGTCTTACCCCATGTATCTCAGTTGCGGATTTAAGGTGATCGAAGATTACGGCGACAGCGTAATTATGGAAAAGAGTTTATGTGCAGAGGCGTCAGAATGAACTATAAGGCAATATTCTTTGACCGTGACGGTACCTTGACTTACTTCACAACTGAAAAAGAAGAATGGAGAAACCAACAAATCAGTTTGTGGAGTGGCAAGCCGTTTGAACTGCATTATGATAAAATGATGTCGCTGTTTCAACTCGCAAGCGAAGGCAGAAAGCCATGGTACAAAACACTCGATGATGAGCGTACTTTTTTTAATCGGTATTATTATCATTTGCTTGTTGGTGAAGGTGTTACAGAAGATGTTGAAAATAAGGCTGAATTGCTTCTGAATGAACTTTGGTGTAACGGTGACAGAGCATTATTTTCTGAAACGGCAGAGGTACTTGAATACTTCAAAAACAACGGCTATAAAATGGGCGTTATCAGCGACACTTCACCGTCGCTTGAATTTACCCTGCAACAACTCGGTATTGCAAAGTATTTTACATCGTTTACTGCAAGTTCATTGGTTGGTGCAGGCAAACCGAGTCCGATTATTTTCAATGTAGCACTTGAAGCACTGGGGGTTACCGCCAAAGAAAGCATTTTTGTTGATGACTGCAAAGAAGAAGTCGACGGCGCAAGAAAACAAGGATTTACAGCTTTTCATCTTGACCGAAGCGGTGAAAATAATGACA
>JAZNRU010000056.1:0-25573 GCA_045590895.1 Acutalibacteraceae bacterium | reverse complement strand
CAAGGGGAGTTTCGCCCATTGCGATGGGCGATAAGGGCTCTGCCCTTAACCCGCAAGCTTTTGCAAAAGCTTGACCAAAAATCTTTAAATACTGACGAAGTAATCTACTCTGTGCGAACAGTTCACTAAATCATAATTTACCTTATTCTGATCACAACTTTCCGCCAACTTCCCCCAGGCTCCCTTTTTACATCCGTCGTTGCATTTCAAAAAAGAATCTGCTACAATAGAATCGGAATATTTTGCGTGAGGAAAACCGATGGAAAAAGACGTGCACATTCAATACTTAAAAGGTGTCGGACCAGCAAGAGCCAAGTTGTTTCAGAAACTCGGCATTGAGACGGTCGGTGCTTTGCTGCGTTTTTTTCCGCGTACCTACGAAAACTGGAAAGACACGGTCTCCATTTTGGAAGCCGCACCCGACGTGAACGTGTGTATCAAAGCCGTGGTGGCACAAACACCCGAAGAACACCGCACGCAAGGCGGTAAAATTCTGACCAAGACCACCGCCACGGACGGCAGTTGGGTGATGACGCTTACCTTTTTCAACAACCGCTACGTTAAAAATCAGCTGGAAGAAGGGGTGGAATACCTCTTTTTCGGAAAAATACAGGACAGCATTTACGGCGGCAGAGAAATGCTCTCTCCCCGCTTTGTGAAAGCAGAGGGCGGCACGGGATTGCACCCGATCTACCGCCAGACCGAAGCCCTCAACGCAAAAGCCATTGCAAAATGCGTGCGAACGGCACTTGATACCTTTCCCGACCTGTTGCAGGAAACACTGCCTGCCCCTCTCTTACAGAAATACCGCCTGTTGGGACTTCGTGAAGCGGTGGAGAAGATTCATTTTCCGCAGAATGAGGACGATATCACGGCGGCAAGACGGCGGCTTATTTACGAAGAACTGCTGATCCTGCAACTGGGACTTCTGCGGTTGCGTTCCGACAAACAGGAAACGACTGCCCCCGCATTCACGTCCGATCATACGCAGGAATTCCTCTCTGCACTTCCCTTTGCACCCACCAACGCACAGGCAAGAGCCGTCAGAGAATGTGCACAGGATCTCAAACGCACGAAACCCATGAACCGTCTGTTGCAGGGGGACGTGGGTGCAGGCAAAACGGCGGTTGCGGCGGCACTGGTGTATTCCGCCGCCAAAAACGGCTTGCAAGCGGCTGTGATGGCACCCACGGAAGTGCTTGCCGAACAGCACGCAAACACGTTTTCAAAGTTTTTCAAAGACACGGGGATTCGCTGTGCATTATTGACGGGCACCGTCACCGCCGCACAGAAAAAACAGATCAAAGCGGCGTTGAAAAACGGTGAGATCGACCTGCTCATCGGCACCCACGCCATTTTACAGCAGGACGTACAATTTAAGAATTTAGGTCTTGTGGTGACGGACGAACAGCACCGTTTCGGCGTGCAACAACGTGCGGCATTGCGTGAAAAAGGCAACACACCGCACACCCTCGTCATGTCCGCGACGCCCATTCCGCGTACGGTGGCACTGGTCATCTACGGCGATCTTGACATCAGCATTCTCGACGAACGTCCCAAAGGCAGAAAACCCGTAAAGACCTATACCGTCGACACCTCTTACCGTCCGCGGCTGTATAATTTCATCAAAAAACACATTGCCGACGGCGGACAGGGCTATATCGTGTGTCCGTTGGTGGAGGAAGGCGAATCCGACCGCACTTCCGCACAGATGCTCTATGAAAAACTGTCAAAAAACGAATTCAAAGACTACCGCGTGGGACTTCTCCACGGCAAAATAAAACCCAAAGAAAAAGAGGACATCATGCGCCGCTTTGCAAGCGGTGAGATTCAGTTGCTCGTTTGCACCGTGGTGGTGGAAGTGGGCATTGACGTGCCCAACGCATCGGTGATGCTCATTGAAAACGCGGAATGCTTCGGTCTTTCCCAACTGCATCAGTTACGCGGCCGCATCGGCAGAGGCGACAGACAATCGCACTGTGTGCTGGTATCGGACGCACAAAACGAAGTGTCACAGCAGAGATTCCGCATCATGTGCGAGACCAACGACGGTTTCCGCATTGCAGACGAGGACCTGCAACTGCGAGGCCCCGGTGACTTTTTTGGTGCCCGTCAGCACGGTCTGCCGTCGCTGAAAATCGCGGACCTGACCACCGACAGCCGCATTCTGCACGCGGCACAAAGCGATGCCCGCAGTATTTTGAAGGACGATGCACTGCTTGAAAAAAGCGAAAACGCAGGCTTAAAAGAAGCCGTGGGTGCATTGTTCGCGGATATTTCATAAATAACAGATCTGTAAAGGAGTTTTTATCATGGAAAAAATTGCAAGTTTTACCGTTGACCATACCGTTTTAAAAAAAGGAATGTACATTTCGCGTGTGGACGGCGACATCGTGACCTACGACATCCGCACACGCAGACCGAACGTGGAAGAAGTGATGGACAACGCTTCCATTCACACAATCGAACACCTGTTTGCAACCTTCGTTCGCAATTCCGCACACAAGGACGACGTGATCTACTTCGGCCCCATGGGTTGCCGCACGGGCTTTTATTTCCTCGTGCGTGACGGCGTTTCGCACGAACAGGCCATCGCCCTCACCAAAGATGCCTTTGCTTTTATTGCCGCTTACACGGGTGAAGTGCCCGGTGTGAGTGCAGTTGAATGCGGAAACTGGCGCGATCACGATCTGCAGGGTGCCGTACGCGAAGCAAAGGCTTTTTGCCCGATTCTTGCCGATTGGACGGTTGAAAAACTGAATTATTGAGCAAAATAACCAATAAGTTTTAAAAATTTTCTACATATTTCTGAATTTCTTTTGCATCTTTTTAAAAAAAAACTCTTTTCTTTTTCCATGTAAAATGGTATACTGTATGATGTTTGTGTGCCCTTTCCGGCATTTATTTTGACATTTACCGTTTTTTGAATATATGGATCATAAAAAAAGGAGAATACCGCTGTGGAAAAATATGTTATTCACGGTGGCAACAGACTGACCGGAGAAATCAGAGTCAGCGGAGCAAAAAATGCGGCAGTTGCTATTCTGCCCGCAACCATTTTGGCGCAAGGCGTTTTTACGATTGATAATGTACCGCAGATCAGCGACATTTTTGCACTGATCGATATTCTGCAAACCTTGGGAGCAACCTGTGAATGGTTGAATGACAGCACCCTGCGTATTGATACAACCAAGGTCGAAAACCGTGCATTGCCGTCTTCTTTAACCAGCAGCCTGCGTGCTTCGTATTATTTCATCGGTTCCCTGTTAGGCCGCTTCAACTACGCGAACGTTGCCACTCCCGGTGGCTGTCTTTTCGGAAAAGTACGTCCGATCGATATGCACATTCAGGGTTTCCAGGCATTGGGTGCAAAAATTCCGCCCGTGGATGAAGAAGCAAAAGACGATATCGTGATCGCCAAAGCCGAGCCTCTGTTGGGTGCTTACATTTACTTCAACAAAGTTTCCGTCGGTGCGACCATCAACGTCATGCTCGCAGCCGTGCGTGCAAAAGGTCTTACGACCATTGAAAACGCCGCAAGAGAACCGCACGTGGTCGACCTTGCAAACTTTTTGAACCGTATGGGTGCAAAAATTGAAGGTGCCGGCACGAATGTAATCAAGATCAAAGGCTGTCAGGATCTGCACGCCGTCAGTGAATACACCATCATCCCCGATCAGATCGAAGCGGGTACCTACATGGTTGCCGCCGCCGCAACGAGAGGCGATCTGACGATCACCAACGTGACCCCCGAACATCTTGATTCCATTACGGTCAAATTGCGTGAATGCGGTGTCGCGGTCGACGTTTGCAAGGAAAACGACAGAGTGCGTGTATATACGCCGAAAGAGCCGCGTCCTTGCACCGTTTGCACACAACCGCATCCCGGTTTCCCCACCGATATGCAATCGCAGTTTGCAGTGCTTCTTTGCACCTGCGAAGGCGACAGCACCATCATCGAAAACGTGTGGGAAGACCGCTTTAAGTATATCAAGCAGTTGTCGCTTATGAATGCCCGCATTGAACAGCCCGTCAAGTCCATTGCTCTCATTCACGGCGGTACACCGCTGAAGGGTGCCGCTGTCAAGGCAGACGACCTGCGTGCAGGTGCCGCCATGATCCTTGCCGGTCTTTGTGCCGAGGGTGAAACGGTCGTGAGCGAAATTCACCACGTTGAACGCGGATACGAAAACATCGTAGGTAAACTGCGTGCCTGCGGTGCGGACATCAGCAAAAAGGAATTTCCCGACGAACCCAAGGACGATAAAAAAGATTGTCAATAAATGAAAATATAATACAGCAAAACCGCCACGGAAGTTCTCCGCGGCGGTTTTTTGCATTAAATTATGATTTATATGCATAAATCATAATTTATTTTCTTCACAATCTCAAGCTTATCATGAAAAACTTATTTTTATTCATCAACGGGAGCATACGCTTCGGCTATCGCCCGATAGCCGTACGCGGCGGCATAGTCATGTGCACTGCCGCCCGTGGCATCGGGAAACACGATCCATTCGGTTCCCCACTTGTCCGCATAATCATAAACGTATTGCACACGGCTGACGGCATCTTCTCCGTCCTGATTGAAAAGGGAACTCATATCGTTCAGATCGTCCCCCAACAGCATGACGATGCGGTACGCATCCAATTCCAGCGTTGACAGGTACGCTTCACTGTCACGGCCTCTTTCGCCCGTGGAAACGGTCTCTCCGTTTTCGATCGCATCCCTGAATACCTGCTTGTCCGCACTGCCCAGAAGCGGATCGTTCAACAGTACGACCGCATCTTCGGCGTAATGCAGGGCTTTTTTGTCGTTAACGGGAAAACCGAGTGATGACAGCGATTGCACGGTCAGATCGTAAGCCGTTTTTCCGAACACGTCAAACACGGAAGCACCCAGCACGTTGCCCTGTGCATCCTTGTAGCCCGTCTGTCCTATATAGCCTTCCTGCGTGGTTTTCAGGGCAAGATCGGTGCGGTTGGTTACGTAAAAGACGGCAATGCCGTTTCTTATGCAGTTGTTTGCAAATTCCACCGCACCCGGCAGAGCCTCGCAGGCATCGCTTTGCAGGAATTCATAATAGTCCTTGTTGGTCAGTTCCCGTTCGCTTTGCAACTGTGCGGCGGTAAAAAGGGCGGTATTGAGCAGGGTGCTGTCGACCTCACAAACCACCGCCACGCGGCGACCGGAATAATACATCTGTTTTTTGCTGCCGACGGTTTTATAGGAATACCCGCCGGAATTTTTCTTCGCAAGGGTACTGAGTTGCTCTATATTATTGTTTGCAACGTTGAAACTCTGCTGTATGAGAGCCTGTGTTTCGGCACTCATCTGCCATGCGAGAGCCCCTGCCATGTATTCGTAAGCGGGATTTTCAGCATACGCACTTGTGTTTTTGGGTGCCGTCGCCGTGCGGTTTGCATACAGCGTACCGCCTCCGAAACCGCAGGAAAACAGCAGTATTGCCGCAAGAAGCAGTGCAACGATCCGCTTTTTTTCGATTCTTTTCGGCACGTTTTCCGCCGTTTCCCTTACGGGCAATGCCGCCTCATCGGTCGGCACGGTATTGTTTTTATCAATGATCTCACCCGTACAGTGTGCGGAAATACCGTAGGGTGCATCAAAGGTATTGTCGGTGATCTCGGCACATTCAAGATACGCAAGCCGTAGCGTATGCACGCCGAGCGTGGCTTCTTTGAACGTGTTGCCGCTGACGGTGAGTTTGCCGTGCACAAAGGCAGTACTGTCTTCACGCAGTACCTTGGGAGAATAGCGGATGACGGGAGAATCGGTGTCGGTATGTCCGTAATCACAACCGATGACCTCGTTGTTGCGGAACACGATGTGCTTCGTATACCCCGATTCAAACCAGAAATTGCAATCGTCCTCCAACAGCAGAGCAGGCCCCCAAAGGTGATAAAAACGGTTGTTTTCAATGATGACCTCTCCGCGTGTGGTGCAGAGGATCCCTCTGCCTGCCGTGACGCCGAAATCGCAGTTGCGAACATAGAGATTCGGTGTCCACGTGGCGTTTTCCACCACATCCTTGTCAATTTCCACGTCGGGAAGTGCACGGTCAAGATGCAGAAGAATGTCGGTATCGTTGCGTTTTTCCCATGCCGTAACCACGGTTTCGGCAAAGGGAACGAGGGTATCCCATTTGATAAATTCAAGCGTATCACCGACCTCAAACGCCTGAATGCCCCACGTTTCCGCGTGCATAAAGCGTACGGTGATGCTGTTGTTTTCGGTGTCGGTCTCCACGATACGCAGATGCGTGCCGTGTACGTTCACGTAGTCGTCCTGTGCTCCGTTTGCCTTGCAGGCTTCGATCACAAGATCGCCCCTGCAACCCGAAAACTGGAAGAAATCGGCAGTGCTTGCAATCGTCCTGCCTTCAGCGGGTGTAAAATCGCAATTGCGGAACGTCACGTTTTCGCAGAACTGCGACACCATACCCAAGCCGTGCATGAAGCGGATCCGCAAATCTTCAAAAATCAGGTCTTTACAGCGGTTGAAAAGTCCGCCCGTCTGATCGCGTACGATGTTGCGTGTCTGAAAAATATGTCCGGGTACAAAATCCGCATCCTTGTTCTGCAAAGTCACTCGTACGGTATGCTCCCCTGTCTGTTCCACGGATGCAAAACGCAGATCGTCACGCGGGAAATCCCTGCACTGACAGGCTGCGGGATCGAAAACCTTGACGTAACGCCCCTGCACGAACGCACGGTCCTCCCAATAGGGTGTTCCGTCCGAAGAATCCTCACCCTGCCATATCAGTTCATTTTCACGCACGCAAAAACGGCAATCTGCGTTGAATTGCAGTTCACACACGCCGTTTTCGTTGGAAAGCACCGTAAATTCCGTCATGGTGGGACAGGCATAATCCACGGTGAGATTCCGGACGGTGATATTCTCACAACGGTCAAACACAAAGGGTGTCATCTTGCCGTGCACCAACACGGTCGCACCGTTGCCGTCGATCACGATGTCCTTTTTATTTTGCAGATAAACCGCCGCAATCCTTGTACCGTCGGGGTTTTCATGCACTTTTGCGGTATTGGAACAGAACATTCCCGAAAGAATAAATGCATCCTCCTGCCGCACATGATAAACCGCATTCTGTTCGAGTGTCACACACTGTCCGTCCTGCACGTTTTCAAACAACAAACACAGTTCACACACGGTTCATTCCTCCCCTCAAGCACAAAATCAATTCAATAAAATGCATACTTATATATTATAATATAAAATCGCCCGTCAGGCAAGTTAAATTATGATTTATGTGGATAAATCATAATTTAAGTGCTAAGTGCTAAACGGTAAACGACCGAAACAGCAAGTTTTACTGCCGTTTGAACCAAAATCGGTCAAACAGAACGGCAAAACGTAAATTAAAAATGATAAAACAATCAAATTGTTTCTACTCGTTTAGCATTTAGCGTTTTGCGTTTAGAACTTGTAAATCATAATTTATTTTTCCATGAAGAACTAAAAACCGTATCACTGTCCGAAAAACGGATCCGCGATACGGTTTTTGCTTTGTATTATTGCGATCTCTCCACGGCGGCGTGCAGGGAGTAGGTTATGTTGCTGAAGTAATCAGCCGCTTCCACACGGATAATATAGCGGCCTGCAGGCAGGCGGAAATATCCGTCCGCGGATTCCGCATTCCAATTGCTTATCAGGCGGTCGCTGATCGATCCGTTTGCATCGGTGTAGGGCAGACCGTCCTTGTCAAACGGCGTATACACCCTGCCGTCGGCATCGGTCAGGCTGATCTTCCAGCCTGCACGGTCAGATTCCAGCACTGCGTGCGAGAACGTCAGTTGCACCTGCGAATCCGCCGTAAGGGTGAGAGCATAACAGTCAACGTCATTGTTCAGTCCGTCCTGCGTCAAAGAGCCTTTGACGGTCTTGTTTGCATACAGCGGCGTTGCTTTTTCAGCCTTGTTATTGGGCTCGGATTCAAACGAACCGTCGCTGACGTGATCGACCTGCACGGTGTAAACGGCGGAATTGATGTAACGGTTGTCGCTGTCGATACGCACGTAGTAGTCGCCTGCCGCAACGCCCATTTCGGGGGAAACGGTATCCGTATCCGACCAGTCGGACACATCCGAATACAGCACGGCACCGTCTTTGTTCAGCAGTGAAATGTTCCAACCTGCTTTTTCTTCTTCCAGTGCCTCGTGGCTGAACGTAACGGTCAGCGAGCCGGGTTTGTCCACGCGGATGCGGTAGTAGTCGTAGTCCACGTTCTGTGAACGGTTGTTCATCATACCGCTGTACGCCTTGCCCGCCTGAATGGGCGTGGCATCGTCGGCGGTATCGTTGCCTTCCTGTTCAAAGTTGTCCGCCCGTTCGGTTTCGACCGAAAGGGTGTAGTTCTGCGGTGAATGCACCCTGCCTTTGATGCAGATGAAGTAAAATCCCTCACCCAGACCGACCTGTTCACCCGTGACCGCATTCTGCGAAAGGGCGGCGTTGTTGAAACTCAGGAGATTCAGATCGGAATCATACAAATAGATCTGCCAGCCCACCGACACCATATCCATCGCTTCGTGGCGGAAGGTATAGTGTGCCGTGCCGTCATAGTCCATGAAAAACAGATACCAATCCTCGTCGGTCACGGTGGACGATTCATATTTGCCGCAGGCACCGATCACGGCGTGGCCGGGATAGATCTCGGTGTAGCGTTCGGGAATGTCGTTGGGCTCGATCTCACGGTTGTTTTCGGCGGTGAAATCGGCAAGCAAGGTCACTTCGTCACGGCTGAAACTGCCGTTTTGCTCCAACACAAGGCGGTACGTGCCCGGTTGCACGCCGATGGCGGCGGAAGTGACGGCGGTAGCGGCGGTGGTGGAACTGAGAATATTCAGACGGCGGTACGCCTTTCCCCCGCCCAGCCCGAGACGGTCATATTCTTCGTACATGGTCACTTTCCAACCGACCGTTGAAAACGCACCGACGGACGGATAGGTCAGTTTATACTGCACACTGCCGCGTTCGGTCACGGTCAGCACATACACAACACCCGAATTCTCACCCGGCAGGGATACGGACACTTCCGCACCGAAACGCAGAGGACGCAGACTTCCCGTATTGCCGCTGTCGGCAACCGTCTGTGCGGGAAGAACGGGCAACGCCTCGCTTTCCGCAAGGGGCGGCACGGTGACGGCTTCGGTCTGCACAAGTGTCGGTGTGCTTACCGTTTCATCCTCCGTTGCAGACGTCATTTGCTCTGTCTGCGATAGATTCTGTGCAAACGTTGTGTCGGGCACTTGCGTTTGCGTGACCGCTTCGTCAAACGGCTCTGCACAATCGGAGTGTTCTGTAAATTCAGTATATTCAGTACATTCGGTATATTCTGTCGGCTCGGCAATCTCCGAAGAAGCGGTGCTTTGTGTCGGCTCGTCCGCCTGTTGCGTTTGCGGCTGTGCGATCTGTGTCGTATCTGCCGACAGTTCGGATCGGATTTTCTCGGAAACGGCTTCGGATTCGGTCTGCACGGTTACACTCTGCATCGGTTTTTCAGCACTGTGCAAAACTTCCGTCGTTTCTGCCGCATAGTCCGCTTCCGTGCCCTGCAAGGTCTGCGTGTGCACGAACGCAGGAGAAAACTGCAACGAGAGCAACAGCACCGTCCACACCGCCAGCGACACGCAGAATACGCGGCTGATCCGATTCTTTCGCATAGGGCACACACTTCCTTTCGGTTGATTTTTGTTTTTTCCGTTTCCGCCAACGGAAAAACGCATAGCACGGCACATTCTTCCGTTTCAAAAGCATATTACACGGGTATCCTTAATTTTAACATAGAAAAATACCCAATGCAAGGCTTTTTTCGCAGAAAAACGGCAAGCACAGACCAAGTAAGAATTGACAAACAGGCGAAAATCTGCTATATTGAATGGGCAAAAACACAAAAACCGAATATGCCATCCGCCTCCTTAGTTAAATGGATATAATAAACCCCTCCTAAGGGTTAGTTGTGGGTTCGATTCCCGCAGGGGGTGCCAAAAAATCCCGAAAGCAAATGCTTTCGGGATTTTTTATCCATTGCGAAAGCATTGGTATATCATCAGCCGCATGGCTGTATATCATCACCGCAGGTGTATATCATCGGCCGCAGGCTGTATAACAAAGAATTTACGCACACAGGAGCAAAAACCCCCCGTTCGGGGGGTAGTAAAAGCGGATAATTACATCTATACTGAAATTGTATTCTATACAGAAAGGATGAAAAGAATGAAAAAAGTATGTATGATCCTGCTGACCGCCGTGCTTCTGGTGTGTGCGTTTGCCTGCTTTGCGAGTGCGTACACGACGGATGCCGAAACGAGTCTGCCCAAACCCACGCAAGCACCCGAGATCTATTACGTTGCAAACGATGCAAGAGATGACGGCGACATTGTGAAAGCCTACTATATCAACACCCAAGAGATCGTTGATATGCAACGTGAGATCAGCGTGCTGGGCGAAGAAGCCTTCCTGCAGAAATACGGTCTTGCGATCGACACCTCGGAAGAATCGTACGACTACGCCTCCATTGATTATTACATTCAGTTTGCATGGTCGTTTGACAACGTCAACTGGATCAACGCCGGTGACTACGAGGAAGAAAACGACACCTCCTGGCTGCCGTCTTCCGTTTACGATTATGAAAAGGAACAGTATACCTACGTCAATCTTCCCAATTCGGACAATACTTACAATTGGTTTGATGATATTACCGTGCTCAATCTCACCGGTCTCATTGAATGGTATTATGAAGGTTACCATGCGGAACTGGCAAGCAATATGACACAGGGCAACGCTTTCCGTGTCAACGCAAACGATGAAGACACGGGTTACAGCATCAACTTCAACAACAAAACGCTCTACGTCAAGGCAAGATACCGTGCATGGTACTACACAAGCGTAGGCGGAAACCGTGAATACAACGTCTTTTATTCCCCGTGGTCGGACGTTGTGTCCTACAACAACGGCACCAAGGGACTGACATACGAAATGCCCTCACAGGGCAATCTGACCGCCGCCCCCGCGATCGAACACATCCGCACACGCACCTATAACAATGAAAGTTTTACTTACTACGTTTCGGTGGATCTTCCCGATACGCTTAAAAAAGCCGCGGCAGCCGCCGATGCCGCCTATTCCGGCCATGACGATACCTTTGAGATCTTCCCCGACGACGATTACTATTGGTACAGAAACATCTGCTTTGAGTTCAGGGTCAACGACGGGCAGTGGTATGAATACACCACGCAGTGGCCCGGCTACACCACCGAAGATTTCTCAAACCAGTACCTGACCGAATTCTTTGAGGACGAAGGCATTGCCTACGAACAGGGCGATACGGTGTATCTGCGTGCGCGTATGATGATCGGGGATTACTCCTACAACGATTACGGCAGAGAACCCAACGCCGACACCTATTGGGTTTCTGCGTATTCCGATCCCATCGTCATTCCGTTGGACGGCTATTACAGAATCCGCTATTACCTCAATTCCGGCGATTTTGACTACGGTGCCGACATTGTGGATCAGTTTACGGAAGAATCCACTCTTGTGATCGACCTGACGGCAGAAGATTACATTCCCACCCGTTACGGTTACAAATTTGAGGGCTGGTACACCACGGAAGATTTCCGGGACGGTACGAAAGTGACGAGCCTCGACACCTCTGCCGAAAAGAACCACACCCTGTATGCAAAATGGTCCGCGACCGAATACAAAGTGACCTACGAAAACGGCACCAAACGCTATGTTTACAACTACAACCGTACGCTCGTGACCACGTATATGGACGATGAAACATTGAGAGAACCATCCTGCTCGGGACTTGAATTCCTCGGCTTCTACACAACGCCCGATTTCAAAGCAGGCACCGAGATCACGGCTATCCGGTGTTCCGAACTGACGGGTGATCTGACACTCTATCTGAAATGGAATCTGCCCACCTACACCATCACGTATGTGCTCAACGGCGGCACCAATGCCGCAGGCAACCCCACCTCGTTCACCGTGGATATAGACGATGAGGAAAACTACATCAACATCAAAGCCCCCACCAGAACGGGTATGCTGTTTGACGGCTGGTATTATTACGAAGATTTCTCGTCTGCACTCACCAAGACCGAAAACGGTTACAATATGCACCGCTACGGTCGCAACATCACCCTCTACGCCAAGTGGATCAAAGGCAGATACGCAATCAACTACATACAGCCTGCGGCACTGGAAGGCGTTTTCAATCCCAATCCGAACGAATATACCTACGGTGATACAGTAACCCTGCGCGACCTGTCCCATGCAGGTTACGTCTTTGACGGTTGGTACAGTGATGCCGCATTTACCGCCGCGGCAACCCCCGTTACCGCTACCGACGAGGGCGAAAAGACCTTCTACGCAAAGTGGACGGAAAACAAATATAACATCACTTACGTGCACGATACCATTGCCGCCCTCACGCCGCCTGCGGAAAAGATCAACAACGCAAACCCCGCAACAAGGCTCTATTCGCAGAAAGTGACCCTCACGGCTCCCTACACGGGCGACGGCATCTTTGAATTCATGGGTTGGTACAACAACGTCAACTTCCAGGGTGAAAAAGTGACCGAGATCCCCGCCAACAGAGCCGAACACACCACGCTGTATGCAAAATGGTTCGTCTATCAGTGGGGCGATATCAACCTGGACGGCTTCGTGACCACGGCGGATGCAAGACTGGCACTTCGTCATGCGGTCAAGCTTGAAATGATCGAAGGTACGCCTTTGTACTGGGGTGACATCACCATGAACGGCGATATCGGCGTTGACGATGCCCGTCTGATCCTGCGTATGGCAGTCAGCCTTGATACGGTTGAATCTCTCAACCTTCCCGAACTTCCCCCCGCACTGAAAAAGTAAAATTTCAAGATAAAGACAAACAAAAAAAAGAGTTGCAGAGCTTTTCAAGGCTTTGCAACTTCTTTTTTTTTACAAACTTTTTATCCGAGAGCGACCATGCTGAACACGAGTGCGAACAGGGCGACCGTTTCGCAGAGACCGACGACCGTGATGTACTGCGAGAAGCCTTTGCCCGTTTCAGCGAGTGCATCGGCACCTGCGGCACCTGCTTTGCCCTGCACGAAAGCGGAAACTGCCATGGCAAGGGCGGAGGCGATACCCAGACCGAACAGGAAAGCGGGATCCGCATCGGAAGATTTCATCTGCTGCATGAGCAAAAAACCGTAAATGGTCTGTGTCAGCGGTGCACCTGCAAACACGGTGAGAATGAAGGGTGCGGCTTTGTTGCTCATGTAGCATTTTTTCCATGCACCGATGGCGGCCTGACCTGCGATACCGATACCGATCGCAGAGCCGATTGCGGCAATACCCATTGCCAATGCTGTGCCCAATAAACCTAAATTCATGATATATACTCCTTTATACATTAATTTTCTTCAAACGGTTTGAATTTGTGCCCACTCCAGGACATATCGAGATGCGAGGAAAACTCCAGCGTGTTCAGACGGATGCCGTGCACAATCACCGACAGGACGTTGAGGATCATATTCAGCCCGTGACCGAACACCAGAAGCACGACGGCGATCACCGCGAACATGAAATTGCCCAACAGCGGACTTGCAAGTTCGTTGACGGTGGCACTGATGGCGGCACCTGCCAGACCGACCGCCCACAGACGGATATAGGAAACGATGTCCGAAAACACGTTGACGACACCCAGAAGCACCGAAACGATGTTTTTAAGGCTTTCGAGAACGGATGCGCCAATTTTTCCGTTGTAGTTTGCAAACACGAAACTCATGACGAAGCCCGCGATGACCAGCACGAGTGCGATCGTACCCACGGGCACGCCGCCGATGACAAGACCGAACGGGAACACCTGTCCGTTGACGACGAAACTGAGTACCACGTAGTAAATACCGACGAGCTGTAAAATTGAACCGATGTCGGCAAGGATCTTCAGTGATTTTCTGTTGCGTTTTGCAACCATGCAGTGTGCCGCAACAAGCTGAATGAGAGCCAGCGTGAAGCAGAAGATCTGTAAGTTCTGTGCGGTGGTCAAGCCTGCTTCGCCGTTCGTCCAGAACGGATACCATATTTTATCGGCGTACATGTTGGAAATAAACGGTACGGACAGCGATTGCAGCCATTGCGGCAGGTTTTCTGCGGGAAGACCGCCCCACGTGCAGGTGACGGTGCCCCACACAACGGTGGAAACACCGAACAGACCGACGAGCAGAAATGCGGGATTGACTTCTTTTTTATCTTTTTTGGCTTTCAGGATCAGTGCGAGTGCGGCGGCGGTGATGAGAAGTCCGTACACGCCGTCCCCGAAGATGATACCGAAAAACACGAGAATGAAACCCAGAAACCATGCCGAAATATCGTATTCAAAATAGCCGGGCACCGTTCCGAGGAAGTCGGTCAGCGGATAAATGAGGCTGACGAACTTATTGTTTTTCAGTTTAGTGGGAACGTTGTCTTCTTCGGTGGGATCCTCAATGAGCAAGCCCCATGCGTTTTCTTTTGCAATTTCTTTGAGGTGTGCGAGATTTTCTTCCTCCACGTAGCCCGTAAAGAAAGCAAGCGTGACTTCTCTGCTGTCCTCTGCGGACAGTTTTTCCCTTTCCATGCCCGCAGAATAAATTTCAAATTCCATTTTCTTTTCGCAGGCGGCGATCGCCTTTTTCATGCCGTCCTTACAGCCTGCGTAAGAAGCAACGGATGCATCGATTCTTTCGATGTCTTCGTTGATCTCGTCAATGCGTTGTTTGATCTGTGCGGTGGAAAGCCGCGGCAACACGAAACGGTATGCTTTGAGTTTTTCCGCATTTTCCGCGTTTGTATCGCGGTCGGTGCGGACAACGGCGAATTTTACCGTGTTTTTTCCTTTTTCCAGACAGACCGTCTGCACCGTTTCGTCAAGTTCGCCGTAAACGGCACGCGGCATTTCGTAAAACTGAACGTCAACGCCTTTTTCCGTCAGCGATTCGATCACGGCAGGATCGACCTCTCCCCAGCCGCCGATACGTTCAAGTTCGTTGAGAAGCACCTGCCGTTCCTGCAAACAGGTTTTCTTCGTTTCCGAAGCGGCAATGATCTGCTCGGCAGTTTCAAGTGCCTGCTGTTCGCTGATATCTTCCTGTGGGATTCCTTTGTTTTTCTTTTCGCTCAGTATAAAAACGGCACGTTCAAGCAGGTCGATCTGTTCTTTGACCGCATCGATCCTGCTTCCCGTCGCTTCTGTGATCTGAATATGCACGATACCTGCTTTTCGGAGTTTTCGAAGCGTTTCACGGCGCTTTTCTCTCGTTACGAGCAGAGAGATCTTTTTCATCGGTACGATCATGTTGCGAACACCTCCGTTTCGGAAGCGGCTTCATCACGCTGTGCGATCTTGCGTTTTGAAATTTTGGACCGCACGACGGCACTGACCTGCTGATCGGCAAGATATACGGATATTTTTTTGATATTTGCCTGCGTTGCGGGAATCTTCACCTTTTCGAACAGGTTGACACGCTGTGAAGTAGCAAGTAATTCTTTTTCAAGCAATCTGACCTGTTCATCCAACACTTCTGCCTGCAGATCGAGGGAAATTGCTTTTTCCATGTGATCTGCGGCAAGATCCACCCAAAGGGGTGTTTCATAAAAATCATAGTCACTGCGTGCAAAGTCAGCACCTTCGTAGACGGGGATCGCAACGCCTGCGATATTACCCGTGCTTTTTCGGACGT
Organism: Acutalibacteraceae bacterium; assembly: GCA_045590895.1. Classification (GTDB taxonomy): domain Bacteria; phylum Bacillota; class Clostridia; order Oscillospirales; family Acutalibacteraceae; genus RUG806. Next base: position 9,820 of record JAZNRU010000056.1, on the reverse strand, counting down.
TGCTGACGGTGATAATACCTTCGGGGAACGCTCTTTCTTCGCTGAAAACGGCGATCCACGAGGAAAAACCGTCTTCGAGTGCTTCGCGTTCCTGCCGCACCGCCTGTGCTTTTGCCTGAACGGTACGGATCTCTGATTGCAGTTGCTGTTTTTTGAGTGTCAGTGTCGGCAAATATCGGCGGTACGTTTTCAGTGCATCTTTTTGTACCTTTAACTCATTTTTGGTTAATTTGATTTTTGCCAAAATACAGCCTCCTTACACCGGCCAGAATTCGTCCGTGAGTTCCGACTTGATGCCGGTTTCTTCTTTGTTGAAGCAATCCGCAAGGATCTGCCAACCGAGGTCAAGCGATTCTTCAAGTGTGAGATTGACCGAAAGTGACATCATTTTGCGTTCAAAAAGCAGACCGTATTTCAACAGTTTTTCGTCCCAGCGATTCATGGCAAAGCCCATGTTTTTCTTTTCGAGCGTTTCCTTATAGGATGCATACAGACGGATCATCGCATCCATAAGGGCACGGTGGTCTTTACGGGTTTTGCCGTTGACGTTCTGTTTGAGTCGCGACAGTGAACCGAACGGCTCGATTCTGCCGCCTTTGAGATAATACTGTCCCTCCGTGATATAACCCGTATTGTCGGGTACGGGATGCGTTACGTCATCACCGGGCATGGTGGTCACGGCAAGAACGGTGACCGAGCCCGAATCGGCAAAGTCGACCGCCTTTTCATAACGGGAGGCAAGCTGTGAATACAGATCGCCCGGATAGCCGCGGTTTGAGGGCACCTGCTCCTGCGTGATGGCGATTTCTTTCATAGCGTCGGCAAAGTTGGTCATATCCGTCAGAAGCACGAGAACGTCCTTGTCCTGCAATGCAAACTGTTCGGCGACCGCCAGTGCCATGTCGGGGATCATCATGCATTCAACGGTGGGATCCGAGGCGGTATGGATGAACATAACGGTCTTGCTCAGAGCACCGCCGTTTGCGAGTTCCTCTTTGAAGTAAAGGAAATCGTCATATTTGAGTCCCATGCCGCCCAGCACGATCACATCCGCATCTGCCTGCAGGGCAATGCGTGCAAGCAGTTGGTTGTAAGGCTCACCCGAAATGGAGAAAATGGGGAGTTTCTGCGATACGACGAGGGTGTTGAACATATCGATCATGGGAATATTGGTACGCATCATGCGGTTTGCAAGAATACGCTTCGTGGGATTGACGGACGGGCCGCCGATGGGTTTCATATTTTCGGTAAGGGCAGGACCTTTGTCTATGGGTTCACCCGAACCGTTGAAGATTCTGCCCAACAGGTCTTCACTGAACGAAACACGCATTTCTCTGCCGAGAAAACGTACTTCATCACCCGTTGAAATACCCTGTCCGCCTGCAAAGACCTGCAGGGAAACGGTGTCGCCGTCAATTTTGTTGACCTGTGCAAGGGACGTGCCGAAACGGGTGCTGATCTGTGCGAGTTCGTTGTAACGAACGTCCCGTGCCTTTACGGTAATGACGCTGCCCGTAACGGATTCAATTCTGTTGAACACCTTATTCATCTCATGCACCGCCTTTCAGAAGAAGCTCTGCTTCTTTGCTTAATTTTCCCTGCCCTGCGGCATAGATCATATCGATTTCCCGTTCGGCTTTTGCGAAGGCTTCGCTTTCAAAAGCCGCGTAGTTCCAGTCAATGAACTTCTGACGCAGACGGTTGAAGAAACTGCGTGCGGAGTCCTTATTATCAAGTGCATAGACACTGCCGAGAATGCGGATAAGCTTGTCCGTCACGTAGCACTGACGTTCTTTGGAGCAGTCTGCATCGGTCAGGTCAAAGGAGTTTTGTTGCAGATACACCGCATCCAGCATTTCCGCTTTCAGATAGACCGTGTAATCCTCAATGCCCGTGCCTTCTTCACCGACGACTTTCATCATCGAACCGATCTCCGCACCGTCTAAAAGAATATTTTTGCAGAATGCGGATTTTGCGGGATCGATGACGGTTTTGTATTTAGACCACGAGATCATCGGATCGATGGCAGGATATTTTCTGGCATCCGAACGCTCACGGGACAGACCGTGGAAGGCACCGACCACCTTGAGCGTTGCCTGGGTAACGGGTTCTTCAAAGTTACCGCCTGCGGGGGATACCGTACCGCCGATGGTGACCGAACCCGTACTGCCGTCGGGCAAACGGACGAAACCTGCTCTTTCATAGAAAGCGGCAATGTAGGATTCAAGATACGCGGGGAAGGCTTCTTCTCCGGGAATTTCTTCGAGTCTTCCCGACATTTCACGCAATGCCTGTGCCCAACGCGAAGTGGAGTCCGCAAGCAGAAGCACGTGAAGTCCCATCTGACGGTAATATTCGGCAAGGGTGACCGAAGTGTAGACCGATGCTTCACGGGAAGCAACGGGCATGGACGAGGTGTTGCATATAATAATGGTGCGTTCCATCAGGGAACGTCCCGTTTTGGGGTCGGTCAGTTCCGGAAATTCCGTCAGCGTTTCCACCACTTCGCCTGCACGTTCGCCGCAGGCGGCAATGATAACGATATCCACATCCGCATATTTGGACGTCGTGTGCTGTAAAACGGTCTTGCCTGCACCGAACGGACCGGGGGTACAGTACGTTCCGCCCTTTGCAACGGGGAAAAACGAGTCAATCAGACGCACCTTCGTTTCCATGGTCTCCACGGGTGCAAGACGTTCCGAATAGCATTTTACCGCACGCTTGACGGGCCAGCGGAACGACATGGAAACAGACGTTTCTCTGCCGCGTTCATCCGTCACGACCGCGATTTCTTCGTTGACGGTGTAATCCCCCGCGGGAGCTATTGATTTTAAGGTATAGGTGCCGAGCAGACCGAACGGCAGAAAGATCTTATGCGTGAACGGTCCTTCGGGTACGGTGCCGATGCTCTCACCCGCACGCAACGTGTCGCCCACCTTTGCACCGGGGGTAAATTTCCACTTCTTTTCGGCGTTCAGACCGTCTGCGTAATTTCCTCTTTCCAGAAACCAGCCTGCCTGTTGTGCGAGTACGGGCAACGGATTCTGCAAACCGTCATAGACTTGTCCGAGAAGTCCCGGGCCGAGTTGTGCCGAGAGCATTTCGCCCGTGAATTCAACCGTATCACCGCATTGGATGCCGCCCGTCATTTCATAGACCTGCACCTGTGCGACGTTGCCGCGGATACGGATCACTTCGCTTTTGAGTTTTACGTCGTCCACATGAACGTAGCAGATCTCGTTCATGGAAACGTTTCCTTCAAATTGTACGGAAACAAGGTTGCCGTTGATACTGACGACCTTGCCTTTGTTTTCGGTCATTGCGTAACCTCCGATCTGTCTGTATGCAAAACAGAGTTGTAAATCTTTTTGTAGCAGATCACGCCGCTTTCCGTGTCAAAATTGCGGATGCGTGCAATGATCTTCAGTTTGAGTGCGTAATAAAACACGTATTCTTCCGAAAAGGTATCCGTCGGACGGATGCTTTCCAGAAAACTGAGGCGGTAGCGGTTGAGCAGTTCTTCGGCTTTCAGCGGACTTTCGGCTTCCATGGCCGCACGTGCCGCCTGCAAAAGGGTGGCACCGTACGACTTCTGACCGTCATCAAACGGTTTTCCTGCCTTTTCCGCACGCAGTTTTGCAAGTGCAAAACGAAGACTCCGTTCTTCCTCATTCCACCTTGCAACCAAAGCGGATGCCGATCTTTGTGCCTCCCGCGGCGGAATCAGCGTCAGTTTTGCAAGTTCCGACAACGCTTTTTTACCTAAATACCGTCTGCACAGTTCCTCAAACCGTTCGTACGTGATCGGCAGGGGCGTATTTTCGCCCAGACCGTCCAGAGACGGCAACTGCGATACAAGATAATATTCAGCCATCTTATTCAGCCTCTTTCAGCAGAGCCGCCACTTTCGGGCTGAGATATGCCGACAGCATTTCCGTAACGGCACTTGCGGAATAATCGTAATAAACGGAGCCGTCCTGCACGGCAATGCGGAATCCGCCGTCAAAATAATCGTTGGCTTTCAGCGTGACACCGCCGCCCAGTCGGTTTTTGAGTGCCGCGAGCAGTGTTTCTTCCAGTTTTGACAGATCACTGCTGTTGAGGATCACGCACAGATCATCCGCTTCGGGTTTGCCTGCCCAGTTTTCAACCGCAGATACGATCATCTTTTCAAGATCCTCCGATGCATAAACGGCGTTGACGGTATCGCCGACGACCGCACGCAATTCCCTTGCAACGCTTTCTCTGAATGAAATAAGCAGATTGCGGCCTGCCTGACGCAGTGCATCTTCGCCGGCTTTCACGGTTTTCTGATTTTCCGCTTTTGCGGCTTCGATCATTTTTTCCGCCTGTGCGTGTGCATCGGCAATGATTTTTTCAGCTTTTGCTTCGGCAGCGGCAAGAACGGAAGCCGCCTGTGCTTCAGCCGCCTGCACGCCGTCTTTTTTGATCTGTTCGATCAGTTCATGCACTTGTATTTCCATCGTATTTCTCCTTTTCATTTTAGTATGCTTACAGAGATATGTTTTTTGCACGTATTTTCAAAAAAAAATAAAAAGAAACCAACATCCTCTGCAGACAGCTGGTTCCGATCGATGCAATATTATCTTTGTTGCATACATTATAGCATAACTTTGAGTTTTGTCAATATTTTCTCTTTTCTTTTATCACAAAACGGTGGTATAATGAAGAAAAATACGCACGGGGTACATATTATGATTCATTTTATTCACACGTACACACCAAAAAGCGTTGACACCTTGCTGAAAAGCGGTCTTTTCAAAGCGGGACACGGACTCAAACTCATGCACAAACCCGACCGTACACCGCCCGACGATTTCAACACCGCCGCACGTAAGGACGGCAAACTGCACGCCCTGCTCGAAGAACTTGCCTGTCCGTTTTACGTTGACCGTCTGCAGGGTGGTCTGGGCAACACGCACACGTACCCGTACGACAGTTCCCTGCTTTCGCACTATGCACAGTCACAGACCGTTGATTTTCTCGGCCTGCAGATGCACGAATGGGCATCCAATTTCCGAAGCGACCAACAGCGTATTGCCGAACTGTGCAAAAAGGAAGGTGCGGATCCCCGAACGGTACACGAACGCCCCGATCTCTGGGAAAAGATCATAAACGGAACGCTGCCGCTGTTTCTGGAAGCGTATACCGCCGAAGAATGGCAACACATTGCACTGTCCGCTTCAAGAGAGGAGTTCCTGAACGCCTGCGAAACGCTGTTTGCACGCCGCATGGAACAAACAAACGGTCTTTTGTTCCCCACGGACAGTTATTTCATGGCATACCGCACCGCCTTGCGGCACAAGGTAAAACTGCTGTTACCCGAAGTCGGCTGGCAGATCCCCAATATGCGTCTGCAGATCGCTTATACGAGAGGAATGGCAAAAAGTGCAGACATTGCGTGGGGCATTTATTACGAATGCTGGTACTGCAACGAAAAAGGACAGTTTTCCGTTCCCTATTCCCTGACGGATGACAAAGACGATTGGCTGGAGAGTTTCGGTGAGGAGGGTTTCGGCAATCACCTTCCCTTTGCACGCAGAGAACACGGCGGCAGTTCACTGAATCTTGCAGAACGTGCATGGGTGTACGCATATTTTTCGGGTGCAAAATACATGGGCGAAGAATACGGCATCTGTAACACGTTGCGCAGTGTCGGCGACACGCAACTGAGCCCCTACGGAGAGACCAAAAAGCGGTTCATTGATCTGACGGAATGTTACGAGCCGACCGGTACGGTCTACACCCCCTTTGCCGCGGTATTGCCTGCGGAAATGGAAATACTCGACGAACGCCTGCGTGAAGAATATCTCGATTATCCGCCCGATGAGGAGCCGTCCGTTTTCTCAAGAGCCGCCATGCAGACTTTCATAGCAAACGCAGAGAGCCTGTTCGGTACAAGCGGAAAACACGGCAATATGGGACACACTTTGCGAAATTCCCGTTTTCCCGATATAGCTGACCTGATTCATGAAGATATGACCGCCGATCTCGAAAAATATGAATATCTGATAGACCTCACGGGAAAACCCGATCTTGCAGACAGCCGCCGGAATGTGCTCACGCCTGCACAGGCACACGAAAAGGCAAAGGAACTCCTGCCTGTTTGCGTAACGCAGAATTTACACTGCACCTACCGTACGGACGGCAGTGTGTGGCAGATTCTCATTATGAACAATGACGGCGTATACCACGAGCCGTTCAGTCCCGATGAAATCTTACCCGAAGCGGCGGTCCGTGCACAACTGCAACTGAAAGACGAACGCACGCAGGTGAAAAAACTCTGCGGCACGGGTACGCTCACAACCCAAGACGGCAATCTTTTCGTATCATTGTCGGGCGGTGCGTGGATCATTTTGCAGGCAGAAAACGAATAGGCACTTTTTTTAATTTTGTCGCCGAATGAACAAACGGTGCTTCATTCTCATAAAGAACAACAAAAATCAAAAAAATAGCCCCCTTTTTTTCATGTTTTTGAACGCGGAAAAGGGGGTTAAAATTTGCTTTTTGGCACAATTTGCAGTATAATGAATTTGTATGCGTTCAAATAAAAAACCGAAAAAAACGGACGGAGAAAAATAAAATGAAACTCGAAAACATACCGACCATTCGCGATCTGCTGGATGAAGCACCGGTCAAACACAACGACCGTACTTTCATAAAATTTCTGCGTGACGGTGAGATCGTCGAAAAGAAATTCAGCGAAGTACGCCGCGACAGCCTTGCTTTCTGCCGCAAACTGCGTCATGACCTGCCCGAAGGCAGTCACGTAGCCATTCTCAGCAAAAGCACCTACGAATACATGATTGCCGTAACGGGCGTATTGGTGGGCAATCTCGTTGCCGTGCCGACGGATCCCGACGGCAGTGCCGAAGAAACCGCCGCCATTCTCAACGATGCTCACGTGACGGCTGTTTTATACTGCAATGAAACGACGGATCTCATGAATGAGATCAAAGCACTTTGTCCCGCCGTTACATACACCATGAACATCGGCGACCTTGCTGCCGTGCAGAGTGTGTTCGATACATACGGTGAAACTTCGGAATTCGCATATCTTTCCGACATCCCGATGCATCACGATACCTGTTGCGTTATCATCTATACGTCAGGCACCACGGGCGACAAAAAAGGCGTGATGCTGTCAAGCGATGCCCTTGTGGCAAACCTCATGTTTGAGCCGTACAGTGACATCGTCGTGCGTGCGGACACCATTCTGTCCGTACTGCCGTTGCACCACATTTTCTGCTTCATCACGGGCTACGTGGGCCCTCTGAAAGTCGGCAACTGCGTGTGTCTGAACGGTGAAATGCGTGACCTGTTCAAAAATCTCTTGCTGTTCAAGCCCGATCAGATGCGTGTGGTGCCCATGATCGCACAGGCTTTGCTTGCCCGCATCCGTGCGGTACAGCATAAAAATCCCGACCTTTCCCTCAAAGAAGCGGCGGCACAAATTACGGGCGGAAATCTTGACCTGATGCTCGCAGGCGGTGCATATCTTGATCCCGCACTTGCCCGTGCGTTCGATGAAATGGGAATTCTGTTGCGACAGGGCTACGGCATGAGCGAAGCAGGCTGTAAGATCACCGTGCCCGACCTTGATTCCGACGTGAACAGCGTGGGCAGACTGATGAACATTGTGGACGTACGCATCGTCGGCGGTGAGATTCAGGTCGATACGCCCTGTCTGATGCTCGGTTATTACAACAACCCCGAAGCCACGGCAGAGGCGATCACCGAAGACGGCTGGCTTCGCACGGGAGACATCGGTTTCGTGGACGAAAAAAGACAGTTGTTCATCACGGGAAGACTCAAGAATCTCATCATTCTCTCCAACGGTGAAAACGTATCCCCCGAAGGCATCGAAAACCGTCTGAAATGCAATAAACTCGTTTCGGAAGTGCTCGTGTTTGCCGAAAAGGACAGGATCGTTGCCGAAATCTATCCCGATACCGAATACGCAGAACAGGCAGGCATTACGGACATCCGTACGGCTCTCGAACAGTGGACGGATGAATGCAACCGCACCGCCTCTCCCAATCAGATCATTGCCCGTCTCATCATAAGCGATACGCCGCTTGAAAAGACTTCAACGGGCAAGATCAAACGCACGAAAAACAACGCATGAGGTGAAACGCAATGCGACCCAAACACAACGAACCCGTTTACGATCTGATCCATTCGCAGAAAATGGTGCAGTATATGTGGAAGTATTCCGTCCATCTGCAATCCACACAGATTCCCTGTGCGGTGGCGTTTGACGAGCAATTGGACTTTATGCTTCTTGCCCGTGCGGTAAATGCGGAAATTGAACGCAACGACTGTATGCGGCTTCGCATTTTCCGTGACGGCACGAAAGTAAAACAGTTCTTTTTGAAAGAATACAAACTGCAGAAGATTCTTTACAAAGATTTTGACAGCAAAAAGGAACAGGAAGCCTTTTTTGACGGTATTGCCGGTGAAAAACTCGACGTATTCGGCGGTGAGATGTTCCGCATTATCTTTTTCCGTACATACGAAAAAAAATGCGGCGTTTTCATCTGTGCCTCGCACATGATCATGGACTTTGCCGCGGCGTTTCTGTTCTTCAAAGACCTCATGGCGGTTTATGACAGCCTGAAAAACGGCAAAGACCTGCCCAAACCCCTTGCAAAATACGAGGATATTATCAAAAAGGAACTTTCCGATCCCAATCTTGCCTCCCGCATTGCAAAAGACCGTGCGGAATTGGACGAATGGGTTGCAAAAGACCGCAAACCGTTCTATAATGCTATCAACGGAACGAAAGTGCTGGATTTACAGAAAAAGATCCTGCGGCAGAGCGATATGACCATGCCGCACATCTATCTGCCCGTGCTCGATAAGACGCATCTCGTCAAATGCCGTCTGAGCCAAGAGGACAGCAAACGTATTTCCGATTATATCACGAACAACAATCTGAGTGCGGAATGGGTGATCCAACTCGGTTTCCGCATATATTTTTCCAAGCTCAACCGCCGCACCAACGATACGCTGTTCTGGGTGCTTTGTCCGCGCAGAAGAACGGTTAAGGAAAAACGTTGCGGCGGCACGCTGGCTTCTCCCATGCCTTGGCGTGAGATTTTAGATGAAAACAAGACCTTCGCTCAGACGATCACGCAGTTGAGCGAATCGCAGGTCTTTTTGTTCCGCCACTGCGACGTACCCTTTACCGAAGTGCGGCAAACGGAACGCGACCGTTACGGTCTTTCTCTCATGCAGACAGCCAACAGCATGATGTTTTCGTATCTGCCCGCAAGTGACGATCCCTTCGGCGGCAGAGCCTACGATTTCACCGCTTACAATTTCGGTCACTACGTTATGCCCGTTTACGCACTGACCATGCAGGACAAAGCAAGCGGACAGTACGTATTCTCTTACATCCACCGCACGTGTCTGACATCGGATGAAGACGTTTACGCTTTCCACGACGGCGTGGTGCGTACCATTCTTGCAGGCATACAAAACGATCAGAAAACCGTCGGACAAATTCTGGAGGAAATATAAAATGGAAAACATTCTCGACATTCTCAAAGAGATCATCTGCGAATACGTGGAAACGGACGAAGACAGCATCACCGCCGAATCTTCCCTGCGTTACGATATCGGTGCATCGTCTTTTGACCTGATGAACATAGCCGTTGCGATCGAAGACCGCTTCAACCTCTCGATCGCAGACAAAAACCTGCCCGTTATCAAAACCGTGGGCGATATTGCGGCATTGCTGGAAAAGAAACTCAACACACCTGACGGTGAATGATATATCCGCTTGAAAGTGTAT
>JAZNRU010000055.1:0-7154 GCA_045590895.1 Acutalibacteraceae bacterium | reverse complement strand
ACAGTCCGGTGGACTGTTTTTCGTAGAGAACCCTCGCCGGGGGTTCTCTATTGGGCGAAGCCCAACGATAGCAAACTCTCCGCTAAATCATAATTTACAATTCCCCTGTATTAATTACAACATCCCCAACTTTCCGTGAATATCCTTTTTTTTCAACGGTGTTACTTGCCGATCCGCAAAGAACGGCAACAAAAACGAACATGATCGGCGTTGTGAACGGTTGTGCAATATTGACCGTTGCCTGCGTCCAATACGCGGTCAGTGAACAAAACAGACCGATCATCAGCGGCTCTCTGCCTGCGGTTTTGACCACACGGACAATGACCGTTGCCGGAATGCTCAGGTAGGCAATCAAGCCGAAAATGCCGACGGTCAGCAGATACTGCAAATATTCATTGTGTGCCTGATCGAGTGTTCTGCCTGCGGAAACAGCATTGCCGTCCGAAATGCGTTGCAGGGCTTCCGGACCGATGCCGAACAGTTTTTCTTTCAGCGAACAGTCACCGAACAGCGACAGACACTGTTTCCAGATCATCCCGCGGTTCGTGCCCCATTTATCATCGATCAGAAATACGCTGTTCAGGCTCTCCATGCCGACCGTGTTGGTAAGCACAAACAGCAGAACGGTACCCGATACGCCGATCACAAGCAGGGTGACGTACACGCATTTCAGTTTCGGCAAAAGATGTGAAAACCGATGTGCGAGGAGATACAAAAACACAGCCGCCGCCAACAGCGGAACACTGATATACGGTTTCACAAAATACGAAAGCAACAAAGAGATCTCTACGTTTGCAACGGGTGCATGATTATAAAAAAGCATAAACACCTGTGCGGTCAGTGTCAGCACAAAGATTCCGATGAGTGTCCGTTTGAACAGTTGCACGTTGTCAAAACCGAACAGGATCATCACCGCAAGTGCGGCAACAAACCCGACGGCAAAGCTTTCACTTCCCGTGACCATCATACCGGCTCCGCCAACGACAAGCGAAACCGAATAAAAGACTTTTTCCCACCGTTTTTCCGCCATGCAAAAAGAATACAGCACAAGCGGCAACAGCAGGCACAGGTAACTGCTGTAAAAATTGATATTGCCGATGGTGGAAATATAAAGCGGCTTGTATTTCGCGGCAATCGGTGCATAAAAGCCCAACAGGTCAATGTCAAAACAATTCAATACGCCGAAAATACACACAGCACAAAAACCGAGTGCGGCAAACGGAACAAAGAATCTCGGAACCCGAAAGCCAAACCGTATGCAAAAATACACCGCCGCATACAAACAAACCGTCAAAGCCCCCTGATACCGTGCAGCCTCTCCGATCCACACGTCTTTCTGAAAATCGGACAACACGGCAGACAAAACCACAGTTCCCGCAAAAAAGAGCATGGCAATATCCGACGGTTGAATTGCAGTTTTCCGCAAATGCGGTTTTTGCCTGCGAAAAACCGCACTGCCGCCGTAAAAAAGCACGGTCAAAGCAACAAACGCACAGGCAAGCACATAAAAACAGGTGCTTTTGGTCTTTGTGGTGTTGTAATAGCCGTTTGAAATAACCAAGGGCAGGGCAAGCATAAGCAAACAAACGAACACGGGTGTAAATACATTGCGGCGTTCGGCTTGCACTGCCTTGCCGCTTTTTTGGTTTTTCACCTGTTTCTTTTTCACTTCTTCACACCACGCTTTCTGCTGAAACTATATACAAAATAGCACATCTTCCGCTCATTTGTCAATCAATACAAAAATCCCCTCATCGGGATGCTGATTGACCCAATGAGGGAAGCGGTTTTTGTATTATCGCATTGTTTTACCTTATATCTTTTGTTCAACGATGCACGATACCGCATTTGCATTCGCTGTAAATGCCGAACAGGTTGCGGAAGAACTGAATGATCTTGTAGAAGAAACGGTTGAAGCAATCCGTTGCATGGCACATACAATCGCAACTTCTTACTTTTGTGCCGCAGCTGTCGCACTTGTTATCGGTGTCTTCATCCACGTGATCGAGTTTTGCAACTTTCTTTTGTGCAACAAGCACCGTTGAACAATCTGCACAGATGACACCCTCGGTCAGACCTTCTTTCGTGCAGGTGGGAGCCACGGCAGGAACCGTTTTTTCGGTGTGTCCTTTTGCGGCCGTGTAGTTATCAACGTAGGTATCACCGCAGGAGCAGGTGTAAGTGGTATAGCCCTGTGCGGTACAGGTGGGTGCGGTCACAACGGAATTGTATGTGTGCTCTGTTGTTTTTGCAATGGTTTCCGTGTAGGTATCACCGCAATTACAGGTGTAAGTCATAACGCCTTCTGCAAGGTGTGTTGCAGGTGTGGTAACGGTTGCAGTGTGTTTGTGTCCGTTTTCTTCAACATAGTCTGCAATATACACATCACCGCATTCGCAGGTGTAAGTGGTGTAACCCTGTTCGGTGCAGGTGGGAGCAGTGACAACGGCTTCGTAATCATGGCCGGGAGCAGGCGTGTAATCGCTGACGTAGGAATCACCGCAATCGCAGGTGTAAGTGGTGTAACCCTGTTCGGTGCAGGTGGGGGCGGTTACGCTTGCTTTGTAATCGTGACCGAGGGCTTCGGTTGCATCTGCTGTATAGGTCTCGTCACAACGCGAACAGGCGTATGCGGTGTAGCCGCCTTTGGTGCAGGTGGGAGCTGTTATGCTTGCTTTGTAATCGTGTCCCAAGGGTAATTCGCCCGTATCGCCGCACTCGCCGTATCCGCATTCGCACATATAGCAGAACGTTCCGAACGTCGTGCAGGTTGCCTTGTTTTCAATCAAAACAAAGTTATGCAACATCCGGGTTTCTTCCGTATATACATCATCGCAGACGGAGCAGGTATAAGTGATCTCACCACACACGTGCAGTGCAGGCTCTCTCGTAACTTCCGACTTGTAATCGTGACCGAGGGCTTCGGTTGCATCTGCTGTATAGGTCTCGTCACAACGCGAACAGGCGTATGTGGTGTAGCCGCCTTTGGTGCAGGTGGGGGCGGTTACGGTTGCTTTGTAATCGTGTTCGATTGTGGGAATTTCTTCCGTATAGGTGTGGCTTTCGTCTAAAGTACAGGTATAAGTTATTACGCCTTTTTCAGTGCAAGTGGGCTCTTTTGTTACTTCTCCGGCGTTCCACGGATGTTCGGTATGCACTTTGGTAACAGAATCCGAAACCTGTTCGGGATCCCCCTTTGCATAATTCCATGAATTATACACAAGGCCGGAATAAGTGACCGTGCCCTCAATCGCAATGCTTACGTCACCGGCATTGAAAGCTTCTGCATCCTCAACGGTGAAGGAAAGAGACAGAAGATGTGCATGAGCGGGATTGACCTGTGCATCTTTGCCGCTTCGTGCATCTGCGGTAAAATCTTCCTGCGTCCACATGGCTTGTTTCATATAGCCGCCGAGTTTCAGTAACCCTTCATCTGAATTAGTGTCGCCAACTCCGAGAGTTATGTAATTATTCTTGGTTTCACCGCTTTCATAGACGGCAACACCGTCATCCCAATATTCAAAAGCAAGAACATCGGAATCAAAAGTCAGATCGAACAGCCAGGAAGTGGCACCGATTGCATTATCAAGACATACATCAATATAAACATAGCCATCTTCAGCTTCCCAATCGGCCTCAAGGCTGACGGACGGATCGTGTTCCGCTTTGTCAGTGCCGCCGAAAGCGGTTGACCAGTGGCCGGAACCGGGATGTGTTTCCGAACCGACTGCAACACGCAGAATAAGACGTGCATCTTCGGGCGTAACAGCACCGTCGCCGTCTATGTCGGCAATGTCTTCTGATTCTTCAAGGCCGACGGCCATACGCAGAATCAATCTTGCATCGGCGGGGGTAAACTCGCCGTCGCGGTTCACGTCGCCGCGTATGTACATATCTCTGACCGTTATGGTAAAACTTGCAGTCTTGCCGCCGTAACTGACGGTGACGGTCTGCTCGCCCTCTTTGGTGAGGTCAAAATCACTTGTTACCTTAAAGTCTGCATCGGCATCAAAAAGATCAAGCACTTCTCTTGCATCGTTGGTGTAAACGCCTGTGAGCACAAGACCTGTCAGATCAAGTTCTTCATCACTGTACAGTACGTATTCGACCTTGGTCGGTGGCGTTGTGACTTCAACGGAAACCAACTCAACGATCAGCGTTTTCTTGATTTCAGTGTTACAAACGGAACAGTAAGTGAGAATATAGGACTTGCCGCCTTCTTCAATTTTCTTATTGACACTTCTGTGACCGGTTGCTTCGATTGTATCGGTCATGTAGGCATCGTTACAAGCGGAGCAGGTATATGTGGTGTAGCCGTCTTCGGTACAGGTCGGTGTGATTACGGTAGCTTGGTAATTGTGTCCCGTTGCCGGCAATGTTTCTGCACCGGTGGTCATTCTGCAGGTTTTACAATATGTGCCTTCGGTATTTCCGTTTTCCGTACAGGTGGGATCCTTGGCGGAAATTGTTTCGGAATCGGAATGATCGCATTCCAAAGCAACAAAAGTACGGCTGTATTTGTCGGCATACGCCTGTGCGGTGGAGTTTTCGTAGCCGTAAATGGTGGCGTTTTGGAAAATGGTATATTCACTATCATAAATGGCACAGGACGCATTCAGAATGATAACCGATTTCAGTGAGGAGCAATTTCCGAACGCATTATATCCGATGCTTGTTACGCTGTTCCCAATGGTGACCGAGGTAAGCGAGGTGCAATAGTAGAACGCATCCTCCCCGATGCTTGTAACGCCGTCCCCAATGGTGACCGAGGTAAGCGAGGTGCAACCGGCGAACGCAGCCCTACCGATGCTTGTAACGCTGTCCGGGATGGTGACCGAGGTAAGCGAGGTACAATCGAGGAACGCATAATCCCCGATGCTTGTTACCGGATAACCGCCCAGTTCGGACGGAATGACAAGTTCGGTTGCCGAGCCTGTGTAATCTGTTATTTCCGCTTTGCCTCCTGATACGTAGTATTCAAAATCCCCCTGTGTTGCCGCTTCAGCGGTCAGATCAAAGCCGACATCCGGCAGTTCAATCCCCGCAAATCCGGCCATGGGTACGCTTGCCGTCAGCATCAATACCGCAAGCATGATGCTGATGCCTTTTTTGAATTTGTTTTGCATGATTTTGTCCTCCTCTTATTTTTTAAAAATAAAAAGTGCGCCCCAAATGAGACGCACTGCAAAAATGTATCTCATTTGTTGCGACACAAATTTCTTTTCCATATTCCACAAAAAACAGAATAACTCAAGAAAGAGAATACACTTTTACCAAGTTTATACTCTGTTTTTGCAGAATATGAAATTTATGTCGCAACAATAGTTTATCACAACAAATCGCAAAAATCAATACGCTATTAAATTTTATACCGATATTTGTATTTTCGGTAATTTTGCGATTCATTTTTTCATACAAAGCGGAATTGTGTATACATAACGCCCCCCGTTCCTCAAAAAATATACAAACCGCAAGTGCATATACACCCCCGAATCTGTATATTCTCATAAAATCGCAAAAAGGGCACATTTTTTTCTTGCACTCTGTTTTTTTCGGGTGTATAATACCTCTAATCTAAGTAAAAACGTCCAACCGTGTCGGCGGCAAGGGGCAGTGATTGCCGCCTGTGTCTGCCGACCTGCGTTTTTTTCGGGCAACCGTTTTTTTGCGTGCCGTTTCCGTTTGCTCCGTGCCTTGCGGTCGGTGCACACGGTCTGTACGTTTCATACCGTGCGTTTCGGTTTTGTATGCCTTGCCCGTTGCATTTGTTTTTCATTTTTTTCATTATATGAGGAGGAATTTTTATGAGCACAACACTCCGTCCCGAATCCATGCCCCGCATTGATTCCCTTGCCCTTGCACAGCAGTTTATTGACGAACAGGTGGCTGCCGTCCGTGCACAGGTCGGCGACAAAAAGGTCCTGCTTGCCCTCTCCGGCGGCGTTGACAGTTCCGTTGTCGCGGCACTGCTCATCAAAGCCATCGGCAAACAGCTCGTCTGCGTACACGTCAACCACGGTCTGATGCGTAAAGGCGAAAGCGAAAACGTCATTGAAGTTTTCAAAAACGGTCTGGATGCAAACCTCGTTTACGTGGATGCCACCGATCGCTTCCTGGACCTGCTCGCAGGTATCAGCGATCCCGAAAAGAAGAGAAAGATCATCGGTGCCGAATTCATCAAAGTGTTCGACGAAGAAGCCGCCAAACTGGACGGCATCTCCTTCCTTGCACAGGGTACCATCTATCCCGACATTCTCGAAAGCATCAAACAGGCTGAAGGCAAAAAAGCCGTCAAGTCCCACCACAACGTCGGCGGCCTGCCCGAAGAAATGAAGATGGAACTCGTTGAGCCCATCAAACTCCTGTTCAAGGACGAAGTCCGCATGGTCGGTGAAGCCCTCGGCCTGCCGCACGCAATGGTCTACCGTCAGCCCTTCCCCGGCCCCGGCCTCGGCGTTCGTTGCCTGGGTGCCATCACCCGCGACCGCCTGCACGCTCTGCGTGAAGCCGATGCCATTCTGCGTGAAGAATTCGAGATCGCAGGTCTCGCAGGCAAAGTCTGGCAGTACTTCATCGCCGTACCCGACATCAAGAGCGTCGGCGTCAAGGACGAAAGCAGATATGAAGGCTGGCCCGCGATCATCCGTGCCGGCAACACCACCGACGCCATGACCGCCACCGTCGAAGAAGTCCCCTACGCCGTGCTCCACAAGATCACCGCCCGCATCACCGCCGAAGTCCCCGGCATCAACCGCGTCCTCTTCGACCCCACCCCCAAGCCCACCGCCACCATTGAGTGGGAATAATCGCATATTGATTCTAAGTGGCCTGAAATCGCTTGATTTCAGACCACTTATTATTTTGACATATAGTATTCTTATCAGCGGTGATAAGATTTTGATAAATGTTGTTTCATTCTCCATACACCGCCCGTGGGAGAAATCCTGCGGGCGTTTTTTAATTTAGTGTTGACTTAAACAAACGATGGTGTTACAATTAAGTAGATACTAAAATAAAAGGAGCAGCAGTATGGAACTTGACCGTATGTTAAAAGCATTGGGTGAGCCAATGCGTTTGAAAATATATCAAGCTCTCTTGGAAAGAAAGCATTGTGTGCGCTCTCTTTCTAAAAAGTTTGGTATCTCAGAATCTGC
>JAZNRU010000054.1:0-2803 GCA_045590895.1 Acutalibacteraceae bacterium | reverse complement strand
GCGCTATCATGGGCTCGGGCGGTATGGTCGTCATGGACGAAAACACCTGTATGGTCAACATGGCTCGCTTCTTCCTTGATTTCACCACCAAGGAAAGTTGCGGAAAATGCGTACATTGCCGCATCGGCACACGCAGAATGTTTGAAATTCTCACCCGTATCACCCAAGGCGAAGGAAAAGAGGGTGATATTGAACTGCTCGAAGAACTTTGCGACGGCATCCGCGGCGGTGCTCTGTGCGGACTGGGACAGACAGCCCCCAATCCCGTTCTTACCACCATCCGCTACTTCCGAAACGAATACGAAGCCCATATAAACGAAAAACGCTGTCCCGCGGACGAGTGCACCGCCTTGCGTTCGTTTGCGATCAACGCTCAAAAATGCATCGGTTGCGGTCTGTGTGCCAAAAAATGTCCCGTGGGTGCAATCACGGGTGCACGCAAAAATGCCCACAGCATCGATGCGGAAAAATGTATCAAATGCGGCGTTTGCTTCACGGTCTGTCCCGTGAAAGCCGTCACCAAAAACGGAGGTGCAGAATAATGCTTAACAAAGTGAATCTTATCATTGACGGCAAAGCCTGCACTGCCGAACAGGGACAGACGATCCTGCTTGCCGCCGAACGGAACGGCATTGAGATCCCTACCCTTTGCTATATGAAAGAGTCCGCACCCTACGGTGCGTGCGGTATCTGCGTGGTCGAAGCCGAAAACGTACCCAAACTGTTGCGTGCGTGTTCGGCAACGGTCAGCGAGGGCATGGTCATTCACACCGACTCCGAAAAAGTAAAAAAAGTGCGTAACATCGCGCTGGAACTTCTCATGAGTGACCACGACGGTGACTGTCTGGGCCCGTGCACGCTCAATTGCCCCGCACACACCGATTGTCAGAAATACGTAAAACAGATCGCCGAGGGTGATTTTGCAGGTGCGGTTGCCACCATCCGTGACAAGGTGCCGCTGCCCGCCTCCATCGGCAGAGTGTGTCCGCATCCGTGCGAGACCGCCTGCCGCAGACAAAAGGTGGAAGATGCAATCTCCATCGCATTCTTAAAAGCCTTTGCCGCAGACGAAGTGTACAAAAACGGAATTGACACCGTACCCGAAAAAGCTCAAAACAGCGGCAAAACCGTCGGCATCATCGGCGGCGGCCCTGCAGGACTTTCCGCCGCTTACTATCTTGCTCTCGCAGGTCACGGCGTGACCGTTTACGATCAAATGCCCAAAATGGGCGGTATGCTTCGCTACGGCATTCCCGAATACAGACTTCCCAAAGCCGTTCTCGACAGAGAAATTGAAGAAATTGAAAAATTGGGTGTAACGCTCATCAATAACTTCACCGTCGGCAAGGATGCAGGTGTTTTTGACCTGCGTAAAAAACACGATGCCCTGCTGATCGCAAACGGTGCATGGAAAAGCAGTGCCTTGCGTTGCAAGGGTGAAGACCTTGACGGCGTGTTCGGCGGCATTGACTTTCTGCGTGCCGTGGCAATGGGTGAAACACCTGCCGTCGGTAAAAAGACAGCCGTTGTGGGCGGCGGCAACACGGCGATGGATGCCTGCCGCACGGCCGTCCGTCTGGGGGCTGAAGAAGTGAGCGTCATTTACCGCCGCACGAGAAACGAAATGCCTGCCGAGGATATTGAGATCAAAGAAGCCGAAGAAGAAGGCGTCACGTTCCGTTTTCTCACCAATCCCGCCGAAATTCTCGGTGAAAACGGAAAAGTCACGGGTGTAAAATTGCAGGTCATGCAATTGGGTGAACCCGATGCCAACGGCAGAAGAAGCCCCGTACCCGTAGAGGGAGAATTCGTCACTCTTGAACTGGATTCCCTGATCGTTGCCGTCGGTCAGAAAAACGATGCTTTCGGATTTGAAGATATACCGACCACCCAACGCGGCACTTTGTGCAGCGATGAAAGATCTTGTGCAACCGCCCTTGACGGTATTTTTGCCGCAGGGGATGCCACCAACAAAGGTGCTTCCGTTGCCATTGCCGCCATTGCGGAAGCCGGCAGAGCCGCCAAAGCAATCGATGCCTGCCTCTGCGGTTACGAATGGAGTTATAAAGAGCCCGTCGTGTCCGAACGCAAAGAGGAAAGCCTTGATTTCTCCGACCGTGAGAAACAGCCGCGTGCCGTCATGCCGCACCGCAGTGCCCAAGAACGCAAACACGATTTTCTTGAAGTCAATCTCGGTTTCACACCCGAAACCGCCATGCGTGAAGCCGCACGCTGTCTGGAATGCGGTTGCCACGATTACGGACACTGCAAACTCGCACTCTACGCCGACCGTTACGGCATCGACTGCAAAAAGGTATGCGGCGAATATCACCCCTGTTTCACCGAACAGCGGCTCGTCGTGATCGAACGCAATCAGAACAAGTGCATTCTGTGCAACAACTGCGTGCGTGTTTGTGCCGCCACGGGCAAGGAACTGCTCGGTCTTGTGGGCAGAGGCTTTACAACGGTCATCCGCCCCGAATGCCGTGACGAAGATCTCATTTCACAGTGCAAGGATTGCCTGCTGTGTGCAAAAGCCTGCCCGACGGGTGCACTGAAAATAATTGAAAAATAAATTATGATTTATCTCACTAACGGAATCCCTCAAACACTTGTCGCCCCTGAAAGGGGAGATGTCACGAAGTGACAGAGGGGTTCACCAAGTTTGCACAAACTAAAAGAAAAAAGTTTGATATTACCGCCAAAACCCCTCTGTCTGCCTGCGGCAGACATCTCCCCTTTCAGGGGCGACAAGGAGTGAGTGGGGGCAGTAGGTTTGTGCAATGCCGCTAAATCATAATTT
>JAZNRU010000053.1:0-17271 GCA_045590895.1 Acutalibacteraceae bacterium | reverse complement strand
CGAAGTCTGTATCTTCACAATCACCGATTGCTACTTTACAGCCGTAATCACAAGCGTGATCTTTGTCGCCGTCTTCGTGTTCACCGAAGTATGCGTCACAACCGTAATCGCAAGCATGATCGAAGTCTGTATCTTCACAATTACCGATTGCTACTTTACAGCCGTAATCACAAGCGTGATCTTTGTCACCGTCTTCGTGTTCACCGAAGTATACATCACAACCGTAATCACAATCATGATCCTTGTCAGCATCTTCGCAAGTTCCGATTGCTACAGAGCAACCGTAATCACAAGCGTGGTTCTTGTCAGTATCTTCATGAGTACCGTAGGACTGACCGCAACCGTAGTCACAGGTATGATCCTTGTTTGTATCTTCGCAAGTACCGATTGCTACAGAGCAACCGTAATCACAAGCGTGGTTCTTGTCAGTATCTTCATGAGTACCGTAGGACTGACCGCAACCGTAGTCGCAATCGTGGTCATGATCTTCGTCTTCGCAAGTGCCGTAGACCTTGTCGCAACCGTAATCACAATCATGATCGAGGTCGGTGTCTTCGCAAGTGCCGAAGACTTTATCGCAACCGTAATCGCATTCATGGTCGAGATTCTTGTCTTCACAAGTACCGATGGATTCGGAACAGCCATAGTCACAAACGTGATCGTTGTTGTCGTCTGTGTGTTCACCCTGATAGATGCCGCATCCATTGTCGCAAACATGGTCTGTATTTATATCCTTATGACCGATTGCTGCAATATCTTCAACATCCTTGCTCTGGGTTTCTGCCCAATCAACATCGAACGTTGCGGTGTAGGTGGTTGTACCCTTGCCTTCACAGGTTGCGGGTGTTGTAACTTCGGAAGTGATGGTAGCCGTTGCGGGTACGTTGTGCTTTGCATCGTTTGCACAAACTCTCGTTGCCGTGCAGGACTTGCCGTCTTCTGCGAAGTTGTAGGTTACGCTCCATGCGTGGCCAAGCTTGGCAACGGTTTCACCCTCTGTAATAATAACATTACATTTTTCACAGCGGGTATCGCCTGTGTAACCGTCTTCGGTGCAGGTCGCAGCCTTTTTGTCCGTTACCTTTGTTTTCTGACCTTCGTGGTCGCAGATCAGTTCTTTACAGGTTTCACGGTCGCAGTAGCCGTTGTTGTCTT
The DNA here is from genome assembly GCA_045590895.1 of Acutalibacteraceae bacterium. Classification (GTDB taxonomy): domain Bacteria; phylum Bacillota; class Clostridia; order Oscillospirales; family Acutalibacteraceae; genus RUG806. The sequence goes on along the minus strand of JAZNRU010000053.1, from coordinate 16,116 downwards.
CGTCGATATGATTGAGAGCATCAACGGGCTTGGTGTATGTGTGGCTGTTGTCATTCTGACAGGTAAAGGTCTTGACACCCTTTTCGGTACAGGTGGGATTTGTGGTAATTTCACCGTCATTCCACTTGTGGTCGGTTGCACCAATAACAAATGCATCTGCGGAATCCTTTGCATCTGCGGAGAATACATCTGCATCAGCAGCAAAGTACTTGTTACAAACGGTACAGGGCTTGTATGCATCGTTACCGGTGGTTTCACAACCGGGAGCAACTGCGGAGACGGTTTCGCCGAATACGTGACCGGTTGCAGAGATCACTCTTGTGGCGGTGTACGTGCAGGCTTCGTATTCATCAGATGCAACATTGTCGCACTTCTGATTCATGACGCCGTTGTCAATACAGGTTGCAGGAGTTGCAACCGTGGTGTCAACAAGGTTGTGTCCTCTTGCAGGAATTTCGGTAACTTCCGTTACTTCAGAGCAACGCGAGCAATGTCTGGACTTGGAGCCTGCAACATCACAGGTTGCCTTGGTGTCAACCGTAAAGGTTGCTGCAAAGTCATGGCCGAGTGCAGGAATCACAAACGAACTTTTATCTGCTTTGCCGTCTTTGGAATCATTTGCGGCATCGGCAGCAAAGAAGAGTTTACAATTGTTACATACTTTGTATGCTTCGTTACCGTCGGCAAGACAAGTTGCCGGATATGCAACGGTGTGCAAATCGAATGCATGACCGGTTGCAGGGATCACTCTTGTGGTGGTATGCGTGCAAGCATCGTATTCATCCGTAGCAACATTGCCGCACTTCTGATTCATGACACCGTCAGTGATACAGGTTGCATCCTTTTGAACCGTGGTGTCAACAAGGTTGTGTCCTCTTGCAGGAATTTCGGTAACTTCCGTTACTTCAGAGCAACGCGAGCAATGTCTGGACTTGGAGCCTGCAACATCACAGGTTGCCTTGGTGTCAACCGTGAATTCTTCTGCAAAGTCATGGTTGAGAGCCTTGATGACAAATGCATCTGCGTTGTCTTCTGCAGCAGCGGAGAAGATGTCTGCATCTGCAGCGAAGAACTTGTCGCAAACGGTGCAAGGCTTGTAGGCTTCATTACCGTTTTCCGTACAAGTAGCCGCATTGGCGGCAACGGTTTCGCCGAAGACGTGACCGGTTGCGGTGATTTCTCTTGTGGTTGTGTAGGTGCAAGCTTCGTATTCGTCGGAACCTGCATGGTTACACTTCTGATTCATAACACCGTTGGTGATACAGGTTGCTTCGGTAGCAACGGTGGTATCGACAATGTCATGCTCTCTCTTTGCAATTTCAACAACAGATTCTTCGTTGCTTGCATCGCAAAGTGCGCAGTGATAGGACTTGGAACCGGCTTCATCACAGGAAGCCTTCTTATCGACTGTGTATTCGGTTTTCCAGGTGTGTGCATTGGGATCAACGGGAATCACACGGGTGGATTTATGTGTGCAAACTTCGTGAGTGTCTGTTTCCATGTTGGTACAGATCGTGTTCATAACACCTGCTTCCTTACAGGTTGCAGCAGTCTGTACACCGTTGTCTTTGTAAACGTGTGCACGTTTTTCAATGGTTTCGGTTTCAAGTTCTTTGTCACATTCGGCACAAAGGATTGCCTTGTAACCGTCTGCTTCGCAGGTGGCTTTCTGCATGACCGTGTAATCTGCTTCTGCCTTGTGTGCATCGGGATCAACGGGAATCACTCTTGTGGATTCATGTGTGCAGGCTTCGTGCGTGTCAGTTGCTTCATTGGTGCAGATCGTGTTCATGACACCTTCTGCCTTACAGGTTGCATCAGTCTGTACACCGTTGTCTTTGTAAACGTGTGCACGTTTTACAATGGTTTCGGTTTCAAGTTTTTCACCGCAAGCGGTGCAAAGGATTGCCTTGTAGCCGTCTGCTTCGCAGGTGGCTTTCTGCATAACGGTGTAACCATCTGCAGGTCTGTGTGCAGCCGTTGTGATGTCTCTGTTTTCGGTTGCATCACAACGGGAACACTTGTAGGTGGTGTAACCGTCGGTGGTACAGGTATAGTCAACCGTATCACCCTTGACAGAGAAATCATGTCCGAGTTTATTACCGGTGGTTTCGCCGCAAACCGTACAGGTTGCAGGTGCATCACAGGTTGCATCACCGTAGCTGTGAGCTACAAGTTCTTTACACTTGTCGCAGAGACAATCACTATCGGTGTCAACGTCTGCACAAGCTTCGGTTTCCACATGAGAAGCATCATTTGCACAGACTCTCTTATGCTGACCGTCTGCAACAAATATCCATTCGCCGTAAGCATGACCGGTTGCAGGAGTTTCCGCATCCTGATAGGAATAGGAACAGACGGTACAGGTGTGGGTTGTGTAACCGCCGTCGGTACAGGTCGGTTCTGTTACAACGCCTTCACCGTAGGTACAGTCAACAATGTCTGTATGACCTTCCGTGCCTTCTGCACACTTCGTACAGGTGACCGTGTGCTTGCCTGCTTCTGCAGGAGTACCGCTTGTCAGGTCATATTTATGACCGAGGGCTGTCTTTTCAACATAAGTTGTGTAGGAGCATCCTTCACGCTGACAGGTGACATATGCATCCCAACCGATTTCGGTACAGGTCGGAGCCTTTGCAGCAGTTGTCTTGAGATCGTGGTTATCGGGATTGCTTGCGGTTGCAAATGCATCTGCACTAATCTCTCCAGCCTCGGAATCAATTGCAGCATCTTCTGCAAAGTACAGCTTACAATTGGAGCAAAGCTTGTATGCTTCATTACCGCCGTTAACACAGGTTGCTGCATTTGCCGGAGTGTGTACGTCAAACTTGTGGTTGGTTACGGCGACAAATTCGGTATAAGTATGGGCGGAATTATACTGACAGGTATACGTTTTAACACCTTCAGTGATACAACCGGGTTCGGTTGTAACTTTACCTTCATCCCACTTATGTGCTTCGGAATTGATGGTAACGGTCAGATCGGTCACTTCGTTTTCGCAAGCTTCGTCGGAGAAATTCTTGGAGCAATCCGGGCAGGACCAATATTCGATGGTTCCTTCTTCGGAACAGGTGGATTCCACTCTTGCGTGGTGAACCTTGTTCTTGTGAGCGATTGCGGGGATTTCTTCGTGACCGGAGATCCACTTGTCGCAGTCTTCGCAGAAGGTGCCTGCAGTGTAGCCGACTGTCAGACAGGTTGCATCCTGCAGAACGTGTTCGGTCTTGTTGACATGGTTATTGCCGTCGATTGCAATGGTCAGTTCGGTGACTTCCGTGGTGCAGGCTTCATCGGAGAAGTTCTTGGAGCAATCCGGGCAGGACCAGTATTCAATGGTACCGGTTGCAACACAGGTTGCATCGACCTTTTCGTGATGAACCTTGTTCTTGTGAGCGATTGCGGGAATTACTACCTTTGTTGTGTAGACGCAACGAGAGCAGGTTTCATAAGCATCCCAACCGGCTTCTGTGCAGGTTGCAGCCTTTGCATCATGCTTAACGATATCATGATTGTCTTTGTTGATTGCAATGGTCAGGTCGGTGAGAACATTCTTGTCTGCATCAAAGTACTTGTGGCAGACAGAGCATTCATAGTGACCGAGTGTACCGGTTGCAATACAGGTTGCGGGAACTTCGTCGATCCATTCGCCGTATGCGTGACCCTTTGCATCAACGGTTTCGGTGTAGGTAGCACCGCAGCCGTCAGCGGTACAGGTGAAGGTCTTTGTGCCGGTGTCTTCGCAGGTGGCATCGGGATCTACAACACCTTCGTTCCAGGTGTGAGCAACTGCTTCGTTCTTGACGCCGCAGTTTTCACGCGTACAGGTCTGATAATGGGTTGCATCCTTGCCGTTTCCGTTGGAGGTGTAGGTTGTGCTCCATGCATGGCCAAGGGCTTCACCTTCGGTTGCGTTACAGATGGAGCAGGTCTTGGGTGCTGTGCAGGTTGCATCTACCCATGTATGGCCAAGGGCTTCGCCTTCGGTTACACCGCAAGTCTTACAGGTCTTTGCGACCGTACAGGTTGCGGCTGCCCAATCGTGGCCGAGTGCAGAGGTTTCAGCATCCTTGTAAGTATCGCCGCAAACAGTACAGGTATGGGTAGTATAACCATCATCGGTACAGGTCGGGTTGGTTACTACGGAAGTATATTTGTGACCGAGTGCGGCTTTAAGTTCGGTACCACATACCGTACAGGTCTGTGCAGTGGTACAATTTGCTTCTGCACCGGGGGTATGACCGGTTGCATCGACCGTAACAGTTTCTCTGCTGAGTTCTGCGTTACATTCGGTACAATAAACGACGTTGTCATAGGAACCGTTTGTTGTACAGGTTTCGGGTGTTGCGTTTTCGACAACAACTGCACCCTCAGTATGTTTGGCAAGTTCGAGAGCGACAGTTTCTCTGCTGAGTTCTTTGTTACATACCGAGCAGTAAACAACGGATTCATAAGAACCGGCTTCGGTACAGGTGGATTCGTTTCTGTTTTCTTCAACAGCTGCGGCTGCGGTGTGACCGGTCTTGGGAACAACAAAAGTGTTTCTGCTTGTTTCTTCGCCGCAGATTGTACAATAGGTTACGTTATCGTAAGAACCGTCTTTTTCACACTCGGGCTTGACATTGTTTTCAACAACGACTTCCCCGTCGGTATGGCCTTTAGCGGCTTCAAGTACAGCAGTACATACCGTACAGGTCTGTGCGGTGGTACAGGTTGCTTCTGCACCGGGGGTGTGGCCGAGTGCATCAACCGTGACGGTTTTTCTGCTTGTTTCTGCATTACATACCGTACAATAGGTTACGTTGTCATAAGAACCGTCAACCGTACAAGTGGGATCAACATTGTTTTCAACAACAACAGCACCGTTGGTATGACCGGTTGCGGGAACAACGGTTTCAACTCTGCTGATTTCTTTCTTGCAGGATTCAACCGTACAGTAAATAACGGTGTCATAGGAGCCGTCCTTTGTGCAGGTTGCGGCAACATTGTTTTCGATTACTGCTGCGCCTGCGGTATGGCCGTTTGCAGGAATATCGTAGATTTCGGTTGTTTGTGTGCTTGCCCAGTCAACACTGAATGTTGCTGTGTAGGTTGTTGTGCCCTTTTCTTCGCAGGTGGGAGGAATCGTCTGTACACCTGTTGCGGTGACGTTTTCGGTTTCCGTGTGGGTTGCAAAGTTTGCACAAACACGTGTTGCCGTACAGGTCTTGCCGTCATCGGACCATGTATAGGTAGCATCCTGCCAGGTGTGCGGAAGTTTATCAATGGTTACATCGTTGATGCGTTCCATTTCGGTGTTACATTCGGTACAGTAGTAGACCGAATCGTATTCACCGGCAGCATCACAAGTGGCATCGGTAATGTTTTCTCTCTTTTCTTCGCCCTTGACGTGGTCTGTTACGTTGTCGGCACCGCAGATGTCGCACTTGTGGTTGCCGTCGCCGCTGATATCGGAGCAGTCTTCAAGCACCTTGCCGCATCCGTAATCGCAAACGTGGTCGCCGTCGGTTGCAGAATCGGAGCAGGTGCCCTGTGCAACGCCGCATCCGCGGTCGCAGACGTGGTCTTTGTTTGCATCAAGATGGCCGAGAGCTGCGTTGAGTTCAACATCGCAAGCCGTACAGATCTGTGCGGTGGTACAGGTAGCTGCTGCACCGGGGGTATGACCGGTTGCATCAACAGTTGCCGTTTCGATATAACCGCAAGCAGAACAGGTACGCTGCTTTGCACCGGCTGCGGTGCAGGTGGGCTTTGTGGTTTCGGTCCAGTCGCCGAAGGTATGCGCTGTTTTTGTTTCGGTTTCCGTATAGGTTGCATTGGCGGTAACGTCAGCGACGGTCGGCCATGCATAATTATAATGATAAGTTGCGTCAGGATCCTTGGTGGTATTTGCAGGCTTCGCAACTGAGCCGGCAGCAGTACCGTAGGCATATTCGGTCGAAGAAACGGTGTTGCCGCTTACATCGACGAATGTGACGGTGTACTTATTTGCAGTCCACTGGGAGTAAACAACAATGTTGTCTGCATATACAGCTGTGTCAGCAGTGATCTGTGTGCCGTCTGCAAGGAACCAGCCGTCAAAGGTGTAGCCTTCTCTGGTGGGGGTGGGCAGTGTGCCGTAGGTTGTTCCGTATGTCTTCGTGATCGGTGCAACATAGGAAACACCGTCTGCAACTGTTGCATCCGCTTCATAAACACGGATGTTATCAAATGTTACTGTATTGTTACCATTGTTTGCGTCTACACGGATCTGTGCTTTTACGGAACCTGCAGGAGCAGTGAACACACGGGATGTGTTACCGGGGTTGTTTGCAGAGGAGGAGAAACGGTTTCCGCTGTCTGAAAAGCTAACCCAAGAACCGTTTTCATTACAGAAGAAGAGGTAAACGTCCCAGGCATCGCCTGTAATATCCACATCAACCTTATACTGTTTGCCCGGTGTGATGGGGAAGAATGCGGATGTTGACGTACCTTCTCCGGCACCTTCATTCGATGTAAGAGTAAAGCCGTTGTCCTTAACATTGGAAATGGTGGCATTGCTTGCTGAATTCATATTCCACTTGGTGAAATCAACAAGGTTATCGAACGAAATGGTGTAGCTGTTTATTTTCCATACGGCATAGAGGGTTACAGTCTCATTAACATCCCCAAGTCTGCTGACCTTTGCACCGTCTTTATACATTGCAGAGGTTGCATTCTTATCTGTTGACCAACCGAGGAAAGTATAGCCTGTTTTGGTGAATGCATTTGCGGTGAGAGTCTGTTCTGTTTCAAACTTAATGTTTGAAATACCGCTCATTGTACCTGCACCGCCGTTTGCATCGAAAGCAATGTTGTAAGAGCCTTCTTCCCAGATGCCGAATGCACGCCAACCCTGACATGTTACAACACCAAGAGAGCCGTCAACAAACTGCCATGCACCAACAAAGCTTGCAAGATCAGTTTCTGCATCATTTTCGTTAACAATACCGTCGGAATTTGAATCAAGACCCCATCTTACGAAGGTATACCCCTTTCTGTGAGTCGTTGCAAGTTCACCGAGAGTTTCACCATAATAATAGGTGTCTCTGTACAAACGGGGATTCCAATCCGTTACGCCGGATTCCTGCATTCTTGAATCTTCATACAATGCAATATTCTTGAATGTAGCGTTACCGACTTCATATGCGCCGAAACGGAAGCCTAAAGCCTCTGTTTCTTCAGGAACTGTAAAGGTAAGATACTTTGTTCCTGCCTTACCGTTGCCGTATACATTTGCAAAGGGATTCCCTCTGTTTGCAGCATATGCAACACCTACACCGTTTGCATCATAGAAGAATACAAAGACCTGTTCCTTTGCACCGTCTTCTGCAATTGTATATTCAAGAGTATATGTATTTCCGGGAACTACCGTCCAAGAAGTAGTTCCAACATGAGCATTCAGGTTATAATGACCGTTGCCCTTGCCGTAAGCAGTGAAGAAGTCTGTTGACTTGCTCTTGATTACAACTGTTCCCGTTTCAGCATTGACCTCAACTGCTCCGTTTGTAGCATTTGAGGGATTTGAGGAATTTGAATTTGCCCAATCACTGAAAACAAAAAGATTTTCATAAGTGATTTCATAAGGAATCTGATTTGCTTCATAGGTATATTTGCTTGTCTGAGGATAGCCTGCAGTCTGTGCGGAAACACCGCAGCCGCAGGAGCAGCTATACCAATAAAGACCGGGGGCAAGATAAGTGGGCTTTCTGATCTGGTGAGCAGAATCCGGAACCTCAGCGTTGTAGATTGAATAGGAAGTCTGTTCTTCGTATACTTCACCGCAGTATTCGCAGTAGCTGCCTGCAGTAAGACCGTCAAGCTCATGCGTTGCTTCTCTTGCAGGAAGCTCAACTACTTTGTGACCACCGAGATTTGCTTTTGCGGTGTTATAAGCGGCAACAAGCTGCTGCGCCTGCGTTGAACATTCCTTAACAGCAGCCTCTGCACCGCCTGCATAGTTGTAGCTGTTGGGATTGAAAGCCATAACAGCTTCGACAACAGATTTATATGCATCAATTGTTGCAGGGCAGTATGCGGAGTTCGTTACGATTGAATCATAATTTGCGGCAATTTCATTCTTTGCAGCAACAAAAGAACGAAGGTCAATGACCCAGATATAGTTTATTTGTCCATCTTTATAACCATCAGTATGATGTTGCGTGGAAGTTTCATTTGAACTTACATTGCGATTATTTGAGTTTCTACCGGAAGTGCTTGCTTCCCAATACCAGGAAGGATCATACTTATTGTAACCGGAAGAATTAAATGTTACATTATCAGTATTAAGAGCAAGTACACTTGCATAATAGTAGATATCTCGGCCGCTCTGACCACCACCCCATCCGTTATCATCAAGATCGGCACTACTTAATCTTGTTGAAGAATTATGACCGATACTCTGAGTATTCAATCCTATGGTATAAGGGAAATTAGCACGGCCATCGTATCCCTTCCATTGCTGTGTTAAATAAAAAGTAGTGTTATCTGCTGTACTGCTCGAAGATGCAGAGGGATATGCTGTTATCATGACTGAATCATACTGATTGTTATTAAGTCTAGCGCCCAACATAACAGGCATTTTTGGTGTGGTAACGCCATCAACATATAACACTGTATTCTTTGAGTAATAGATACCTACATTTGTATAATCACTCTGTGCAGCGACAGCTGCTGCTGTTGTATAGTCGCCATCAGGATTATTACCTTCGCCATTGCCTTCCGGCAAATCAGGAAGATCCTGCCAATAAAGCATATTTGCATAATGATCTCCATATACAGTAGGATTGCCACTGTCTTCATGCTCAAATTTCGGATAAGCATTTGCAAATCCGTTGTACCCGCTGACAGCGGAACTGATAAGTCCAGCAGCTATATCCTGCTCATTCTGAATTGTCTTGATGTCATAATAAGACATGGAGCAGTCATAGATGCAAAGGTCCTGAATATAACCGGTATAATCGGCATTATCGGGATACCAGCCGGAGCGACCGATTTTCATTGTGGCATTGCCAATTGCTTTGTACCATGCATCGTCAATGGCAACACCGTTGAAGCGGTTGCGCATCATTGCGATCTTGCCGTCAATGTAAACAATTGTATTGCCGTTTGCATAGCTGATGATGTATTCGTGCTTGACGTTGTCGTCACCTTGAGAGCCGTCAAGTGTATTAAGCCAGTCGTGGGCATCCTTGTTGTCGGCCGGGGTTGTGGGACCGTTGTAGTTGCCGACATAAGCACCCTGCCAACCGCCGGTGGGTGAAAAATGCGTATAATGCTCCGAGCCGGTACGTGAGCCAAACGTATCAGCAATTTCATAAATTCTGTCATGTCTGTCGGCCGGCTCATTCGGCGGTGTCAGGGCACTGAAGGTAATGGCAAAACCGTCGTTGTAATTCAAATCTTCCGTGAAGAGATCACCAAGGTTTACTTCGGCAGAGCCAGCTTCAAAGTAAGCAAACCACTCGCCGGATTCTTCTTGTCCCATTGTAATATTGGTTACATTGGACAAGCCTGCTTTTCCGGGAACTGCATTTTCTGCAGCATTGTCGGTTGTAAAATATCTTGCAACAAGGTGATCCTCAAGTGTTTCCGTTGCCGGGAAAGAGGAGGAGGTTACACCGTAGGAATTGCGGAGAAGGTTATTGTATTCTTCCGTTGTAATCTTGACAACGGAGCCGTGGCGGGGAGAAAGAGAGTTGATGTTGTGCAGTGAATCATCAAGTCTTGTGAATGTTGCAAAATCTGATGTTCTGAAAGCATGGAAATATGCCTCTGTCACACCGGCAGCATTGGTATGCTCGTATTCGTCGACAAAAGTGATAAGATTTCCGTTATTATCAAAGAATGAGTTACACCCCTCAAGGTGACCTGTGTAGCCGGGATACAAAAGACCGCCCTTTACATCGACGGTACCCTTTAAACCTTCCGCTGTATAAGGGCCATAAGGACTGTCTGTGGAAGAAACAAGATAGTGGATGGTTTTAAGATTGTTATAACTTTCTTCCCACTGCTGATTCTTAAAGAAAAGGTAATACTTACCATCGTTCGGATTCAGTATGATATCACCGTCAATTGCTTCATAACCGGGATCAAAGAGGGTACCGAATTCATAGTAAGCGCTTGTATCAAGCAGGTCGGTCGTTTTCAGATAGACCAGATAAAGTCTGCCTGTTGCAGCACAATTCAGGGAAAAATAAACCATGTAAGCTTTGCCGTCCCACAGAACCTGCGGTGCCCATGTTGCGTTTATCCAGCCCAGATCCCCGATAAGATGGGACAAAGATCTGATATCAATAAAGGTCTCATCATACCAGTGCACAAGGTCTTTGGAACGCCAGATGATAAAGCCTTCCGAGTTGGGGGAATAGGCATCCTTACCCGTTACATAATTATTCGGATCATTGCCGCCGTCGGTGAAGTCAAGGTCGGTGGCAAGAATGTAGTAATAGTTATCTTGCTCGTTGTACCAGATGTAAGGGTCACGCACACAACCGGTACCTTTGGAAGGTCTGATGACAGGCTCGTTGTTTCTGAGAGCCGTGTAATTAAGACCGTCCTCAGAAACAGCAAGGTGAATGGTTTGTCCATCCTTACTCGAATAGGTAAAATAGGCAAACAAGAATTTGTTTTTCAAATTCTCGTTTATTGCTTCTGCTGCTTCGGCATGGCTGTGGTCGTGATCGACGATCACGGGCACGCCTGCAACGCAGGAAAAGACCATGAGGAGGCTGAGGAACAGGGACAATGCTTTTTTGAAATGATTGTTCTTCATAAGATTTTCATTCAACTCCTATCAAGATTCATTGTGTTGAATAGCATTCAACACAAAAAGGGATACCCCTTTTTGTTCGGTATTTTGTACCGTTTTGCGGTTTGTCCGAGTTGCAAAAAGTGACTGAATCCGACACAGCTGACCTCCCTGTGTTTGGCTCGGAAAAAGAACGCTTTTTTGCCGAAAAACGGGCAACACAAAACAAGCGGACATAGAATTCCGCTAATTATACAGAATAAATATAACACTAAATAAACAAGCCGTCAATAGTTTTTCAGTTAAAATTAAGAATATTTTTTTGTTCAAAATAACCGTTTTCAACATATTTTTCACAACTGTTCAAAAGCCGACAAAAAGCGAAAAACAATGGAACATTGGGGTTTGTCAAACAACCCGCAATTCAATATTTCGGCAAAAATTTGCATTGCAATATGCAGTTAAATATGATAAAGTAAATATATATAACCTTTTTGAGAGGAAGAAGCACATGGCCGAGCAATACTATGACTTTGGCATCATCGGTGACGGCATTGCGGACGATTCATACGCCTTACAGAGAGCGATCAACGCCTGCGGCGGCTATCTGGAACTGCCCGCGGGGGTCTACCGCATCACGCGGACACTGCTTTTGCCGTCGAATATGCATCTGAAACTGCATCCGTTTGCCGTAATGAAACTTTGCGGTGAAACAGAGCGCCGTGCCGGTGAGTTTCTGCTTGCAAACGCAGATGCACGCAACGGAAACGAAAACATCACCGTGGAAGGCGGTCTGTGGGACGGAAACTGTTGCGGTACATACAATATTAAACCCGATATTTTCACACCGCACGGTTGGTCGGGGGCAATGTTCAACTTTCACAGGGTACGCAATCTCATACTGCACGACCTCACGGTCATGGATTCCCCTGCCTATTTCTTCCGCTTTTGCGAAACGGACGGATTTGACATCCGCAACATCATTTTCACGGGCAACAACGCACGTCCGAACCAGGACGGTCTGCATTTTTGCGGCGGATGCAAAAACGGTACGATTGCGGACATTGCCGCACTCGGCGTGCAGACCAACGACGATCTGATCGCCCTGAACGCCGACGATTACATGGATCGCGTTGAAAATCTGGGGCTTACCTGCGGTGCGATCGAAAATATACGCATTGAAAACGTCGTTGCGGAAAACTGCCATACGTTCCTGCGTATGCTGAGCGTACATAACCCCATACGCAACATTGAGATCCGGAACGTGCGTTGCGGATGCCGCACCAACGTGATCAACATGGATGCCGCACGCTATTGCCGCACGCCGCTGTTCAAGGAAGAAAATCATCCGCAGGGTGTCGGTCACATCGAAAACGTGCAGATCAAGGGTCTGACGGTATACGCAACGGGCACGAACCCCGAAATGCCGCTGATCCTTTGCGAAACCAACTGCAAAAACGTTCGCATGGAACGCATCACCCGCCTGCAGGAAGCAGACAGCGTTCCCTGTCCGTTGCTGAACGTACGTAACGTGACGGATATGCGTGTTGCCTTGCGTGAGCCGACCGACATTCACGGCTCCGCCAAACGCACCGCATCGGGACTTTATCTTTACGGCAAAGAAAACAGCCTGACCGTCAGCGGTTCCCTGTTTTCCTGTTATCTCAACTAACGGAGGATCACCATTATGACAAGAGAAAACATAAAAAAGAGAGCCAAAGAACTCTCTGCACAGAACGGTGAAAACAGCATTTTCGCCGCCGTCGTTCCTGCATTTCTGACCGCACTTGCAGGCGTGCTGTCCCCTTTGGCGGCAGGCGGTTTCGTGATGGGCAAGAACAAGGTCTTTCTTGACATCGCAAGGCTCGGAAAAGGCAAAGTCGAAGACGTTTTTGACGGTTTCAAGGATACACAGAAATACACGAACGGTCTTTTGCTGTATATCATGAAATCTTTTTACATCATCATCGGTACCATCCTGCTCATCGTCCCCGGCATCATCATGCGTCTGCGTTTCCTGTTTGCGGAACTCATTCTTGCGGACGAAAAGGACTGTACCGTGCTTGAAGCCATGAACAAAAGCAGATTCCTCACCAAGAGCCGCATGGGCGAAGTGTTCATGTTTGAACTTTCTTTCCTGCCGTGGTTCCTGCTCGGTTGCATTCCGCTTGTCGGTTGGGTTCTGCTTGCCGTGAAGATCATCCCCTACTACAAAACCGCACTCGCCGCTTACTATTTCACCCTCAAGGACGAAGCCATCCGTGCCGCCGAACGCAAGGCAAAATTCCGCTATCCCGGCGGAACACCCACGAGAAAACGTCTGGATGCAGGTGCTTCTGTTGCCGATCAGACGCTCGCCCAACAGCAGGTACAGGCACAACAGCAGGCCTATGCCCAGCAACAGGCTTACTACGACTATCAGGCGGCACAGCAGGCAGCCCAACAGCCGCCGCAGAACTCACAGCAATGAAACAGTTGACCGTTATTTTTCTCACCCAGATGCTCATTACCGTCGGCAGCATTGTGGCGGCAGGCTTTTTTATCCATGCCTGCAAACAGTTGTTTATCCGTGCCTGCGGTAAATACGGCCCCGCGATCGTGAATTATTCGGGTATCATCGGTACGCCCGTGCACGAACTCTCCCACGCCGCGATGTGCCTTTTGTTCGGTCACAAGATCAAACAAATCAAGTTGTTCGGCATCGACAAGCGTTCGGGGACGCTGGGTTTTGTAAAGCATTCCTACAATCCGAAAAATCTGTGGCACCGTATCGGCAATTTCTTCATCGGCATTGCACCCGTTCTTGCAGGTTCGGGTGTTCTGCTCCTGTTCATGCGTCTGCTGTTGCCCGTCACGTTCAGCCATACCGGCGAATTGCTCAGCCAAGCCGCATCGGGTACGCTCACGCCTGATTCCCTGCGACTTCTTGCACAAAGTGCCTTCGGTATATTCAAACTCCTTTTCGATCCCGCAAACCTGCACGATTGGAAACTGTGGGTATTCATCATCCCTGCCGTAACCATAGCCATACACATGGATCTGAGCACCGCCGACATCAAAGGCGGTTGGAACGGTTTTCTGTTTCTCGCAGGTGCCGTTCTGCTCATCGATGTCGCCCTGTACTTCCTCAACACCGCGTGGTTACAGGCATTCACAAACGCCGTCGTTCGCGGCGGTTTCATGCTGACAAGTCTGCTGCTTCTGTCGGTCGTGCTTGCAGGCATTGTCGGTGCATTGTCGTTGGTGATTCTTTTGTTGAAAAAAATATTCTGAAAAAAATTGACGAGAGGTCTGCTATGAGTTGTCTGAAAATGTATTTTCTTAACCCCGTTGCAAAAGACATCCCCCTGCCCGACGGATTCACCGTCACGAAATTCCAATCCGAAAATGACATTGACGACTGGCTGTATATCTGCCGCGACGGTCTGATCTCCCCCGATGCAGGCATTGAAAAGTTCCGCTGCGAACTCGTTGAACTCGACGGCCCCGATCCTTACCGCGATACGTATTTCATTGAAAAGGACGGCATAAAAATTGCCACCTTTACCGTCGTTCCCAATATGTGGAGCACCGGCATGGGATACATCCACATGGTCGCCTGCCGCAGTGAATACAGAGGCTTGGGCTTGGGTAAATTCATGGCTGATTTTGCCATCCGCAAACTCATCGATATGGGCAAAGAACGCATTTTCCTGCTCACGGGCGATGCGCGCCTTGCGGCACTGAACACCTACATCAAAGCAGGATTCAAACCCGTCAACTACGTCGACGAAGAAGGCAAGGACATGGTTGCGCGTTGGCAGAACGTGGTAAACCTCCTCGGCCTGGACAGTCTTGACCTTCTCAATGATGACGGCACATTTATGCAGACCTTGCATAAAACGGTGTGATCCTCATACGATCTCACACCATTTTAATACTGAATAATTGTCTGTTTAATTGTTATAATGATTGTGCAAGTAATCATTATTCGACCGTTTCAAAAATAATTTTAATTTTTTCAAAAAAAACACTTGCAATTTTCGTATTCATCGTGTATAATAACAAAGCACTCAAAAAGTGAATACATCGCGGGGTGGAGCAGTTGGTAGCTCGTCGGGCTCATAACCCGGAGGCCAGAGGTTCAAGTCCTCTCCCCGCAACCAGAATGAGAGAACAGGTACGGATGTATCTGTTTTCTTTTTTTATCTGCAAACCGACCGAAGACTTGAAGCACGAGCGGCACAGAGCAACAGTCCGGTGGACTGTTGTGACCGCGAGCGACCAAACGCCCACAGGCGAGCGAGTCAAGTCCTCTCCCCGCAACCAGAATAAAAAGCACTCACCTTGCGTGGGTGCTTTTCGTTTTCTTTTTGTCGATGAGGACTTGAAGCACGATCGGTACAGAGAAACAGTTCAGTGAACTGTTTCGACCGCGAGCGACCAAACGCCCGCAGGCGTGCGAGTCAAGTCCTCTCCCCGCAACCAACAATGCGAACCGAAAAAGATATCGGTTCGGAAAACCCCGAAACTACAGCGGTTTCGGGGTTTTGTTATGCCATTTTTAAGGTGTAAGTCAAAAGATATCATTTCCCCAAAACAACCTTTGGGGAGGACTTGAACTTCTTGCCCAAGCAATATTAAGTGGAAAAATCTGCACTTATATGATATAATCAATTCGGTAGATAAGAATTTGGTGGACTGTTGAACAAATTTGAACTTTCAGCGATACAATTACACGTTTGTGTTTACATAGATATCCCGAATCGAAAGGAGATGTTCATTTATGAATAGAAACTATAATCTGGTTACTATTAAAGCATTGAATTTGGAGGGAGACTATATTTTGCTGTAAACCCTCCACAACAAACAGGAGGAATTATGTCTAATATTGAACTAACACGAATCGATGAGAATAACTTCATACAAGCATTTAACTTAAAATTGGACAGAGAACAAGAGAAATTTGTTTCCAATCCAATTAGGAGTTTAGCACAAGCATATGTATATTATAATCAATGCACGCCTTTTGGAATATTTGATAGTGACAAAATGGTTGGCTATGTGATGGTGATATATGATTATGACCTTGCAGAGTATAGTATTTGGCATATGATGATTGATGTTGCTTATCAACATCAAGGATTTGGAGCTCTTGCTTTAAGAAAATGTTTGGATTATATTGCATCCAAGCCGTTTGGCCCATCTAACAAAGTAGTATTAACCTGCAATAAAGACAACTCAATTGCACTGCATCTGTATAATAAGTATGGTTTCAAAGAAACTGGTAATTTAGATGAGGATGAAATAGAACTTGTTTTGTTTCTGTAAAGCTTAATCAATCCCAATTTGTTGGCCAGTTTCAACCTTGA
>JAZNRU010000052.1:0-55223 GCA_045590895.1 Acutalibacteraceae bacterium | reverse complement strand
ATTTAAAGATTTTTGGTCAAGCTTTTGCAAAAGCTTGCGGGTTAAGGGCAGAGCCCTTATCGCCCATCGCAATGGGCGAAACTCCCCTTGCCGTCAAAAAGCGCAGGAGAGTAGAAAAACAGTCCGGTGGACTGTTTTTCGTAGAGAACCCTCGCCGGGGGTTCTCTATTGTGCCAGAGGCACAACGACGGTAAACTCTCCGCTAAATCATAATTTACATAATTACACATCCCCTCATTGTTTCCGTAAAGAACTTTTAACATTTGTACAATTCTGCCAAAAAAGTGATTGACTGTGATATATACATTGTATTATACTGATATTGTATGCAATCCGTTGATTGCAAATCATGTATGGGAAAGGAACACGAATTTATGAAGATTACATTTATGGGTGCAGGCAGCACCGTATTTGCCAAGAACGTATTGGGTGACGTTATGTGTACCCCCGCCTTGCGTGAATGTGAAATTGCTCTTTACGACATTGATGCAGGCAGACTCGAAGACAGCTGGATCATGATCAACGCCATCAACAAAAACGTCAACGAAAGCCGTGCAAAGATCACAAAGTATCTGGGTGTTGAGAATCGCAAAGACGCACTGCGCGGTGCGAATTTCGTCGTCAACGCCATTCAGGTCGGTCTGTACGACCCCTGCACGATCATCGACTTTGAAGTGCCCAAAAAGTACGGTCTTCGTCAGACCATTGCCGACTCCAACGGCATCGGCGGCATCTTCCGTGCACTGCGTACCATTCCCGTGCTCAAGGACTTTGCAGACGATATGGAAGAAGTCTGCCCGAACGCATGGTTCCTCAACTACACCAATCCCATGGCACAGCTTGCAGGCTATATGCAACGCTACACCAACATCAAGACCGTCGGTCTTTGCCACAGCGTACAGGGTTGTTCCAGAGGACTTCTCAACGGTCTGGGTATTCCGTTCACAGAGCCCATCCGTGAACGCATCGCAGGTATCAACCACATGGGCTGGCTGTTGGAAATTGAAGATGCGGACGGTACCGATCTGTATCCCGAGATCCGCAGAAAAGCCATTGAAGTGCTTGAAAGCGGCGTGACCGATCACAACGATCTCGTGCGTTACGAATACATCCGCCGTTTCGGTCACTATTGCACCGAATCCAGCGAACACAACGCCGAATACAACAATTTCTTCATCAAGGACAAGCATCCGGAACTCATCACCCGTTACAACATTCCGCTGGATGAGTATCCCCGCCGTTGCATTAACCAGATCGCACGCTGGAACGATGACCGTCAGAAATACCTGACCGATGACGTCAGCCATACCCGTACCCACGAATACGCTTCTTACATCATGGAAGCCATGGTCACGGATATTCCTTACAAGATCGGCGGTAACGTCATCAACAACGGTCTGATTCCCAACCTGCCCAAAGAGGCTTGCGTAGAAGTCGCCTGCCTTGTCAATAAGTACGGCGTACAGGGCTGTCAGCAGCCTGCACTGCCTCTGCAGTTGGCCGCTATGAACATGACCATGATAAACGTCCAGCTTCTTACCATTGAAGCCGCCGCAACGCTGAAAAAGGATGCCATTTACCAGGCCGCCATGCTCGATCCGCACGTTTCGAGCGAACTGACCATTGACGAAACGGTTGCCCTCGTGGACGATCTCATTGAAGCACACGAAGGCTGGTTGCCGAAATATCACTAATAAAAACAAACGGAGTGAATGCAATGGCACTTGCATACTTAAAAAGCGGAACGGATATCCGCGGTACGGCGTTGGGGGAGAACTGCGATCTCAGCGATGTGACCGTACAAAAAATTGCCGTCGGTTTTTTGCACGTCCTGCGTGAAAAAACAGGCAAAGAACCCAATGAAATGTCCGTTTTCATCGGTCGCGATTCCCGTCTTTCGGGTGAACGCATCCGCAACGCCCTGTGTGCCGTGTTCACAAAATACGGCGTCCGGGTGACCGATTGCGGTCTGTGTTCCACACCTGCCATGTTTATGACCACCGTTAAAAAGGATTGCACAGCCGCAGTGCAGATCACGGCAAGCCATCATCCTGCCGACAAGAACGGGCTGAAATTCTTTACCCGTGCAGGCGGTTTTGAAGGCAGTGACATTGCCGCCGTTCTGTCTGCCGCCGAACGCGATGCCGATTTTCCGGAATGCACATCGACCGTGCAGACCTGTGATTTTATGAGCGAATACGCCGCCGATCTGCGTGAAAAGATCACACGCGGTGTCGGTGCAAAGGACGGCGAACTGCCGCTTGCAGGCTTTCACATCGTAGTGGATGCAGGCAACGGCGTGGGCGGATTCTACGCAACGGACGTGCTTTCCCCCTTGGGTGCGGACGTTTCGGGCAGTGAATTTTTAGAGCCCGACGGGCACTTCCCCAACCACGTACCCAATCCCGAAAACCCCGATGCCATGGGCTTTATCAGCCGCAGTGTTCTGCGGAACAAAGCCGATTTCGGTATCATTTTCGACACCGACGTGGACCGTGCCGCCTGCGTGGATGCCGACGGTCGGGAGCTGAACCGCAACCGTCTCGTGGCACTCGCCTCTGCCATTGCTCTGGCCGATGCACCCGGCGGTACCGTCGTGACCGACTCGGTGACTTCGGACGGGCTGAAAGTGTTTATACAGGAGCATCTGGGCGGTGTGCACCACCGTTTCCGCAGAGGATATAAGAACGTCATCAACGAAGCACTGCGTCTGAACGAACAGGGCGTTGACTGTCCGCTTGCCATTGAAACGTCGGGCCATGCGGCATTGCGTGAAAATTATTTCCTGGATGACGGTGCCTATCTCATCACCAAAATTATCATTCTGCTTGCCAATATGCGAAAAGAAGGCAAAACGCTGTCCGCGGTAATTGAAGATCTCAAAGAGCCGCAGGAGGAAAAGGAACTCCGCTTCAAAATTCTGTGCGAAGATTTCAAGCCCTGCGGAGAAGACGTGATCGCAAAACTTGAACAGTGGGCAGGTGCTTTGCCCTTTGCAACGCCTGCCGACGACAACCGTGAAGGCTTCCGCGTGTCGTTCGACGAAGAACACGGTGCAGGCTGGTTGTTGTTGCGTCTGAGCGTACACGATCCGATTCTGCCGCTGAACATCGAAAGCGACAAACAGGGCGGATGCAAGCAGATCGCGCAATTGCTGTACGGTTTTTTAGAGCCGTTTGAAAACATCGATATTTCCCCTTTGGAAACATATATTAAATAACGGAGGTTATTCCTATGTCTATTCTCCCCATTGGTATTATCATTGACTCCCTGCGTGACAAAACCAAAGCCGAACAGGTGCAGACCGCCGCAAAACTCGGTGCAAAAGGCATTCAGGTCTATGCCACGAGAGGCGAAATGGCTCCCGAAAATCTGTCTGCGGCACAGCGTCGCGAATTTCTGAACCTCGTCAAGGACAACGGTCTTGTTATTTCCGCACTCTGCGGTGACCTCGGCGGCGGCTT
Organism: Acutalibacteraceae bacterium; assembly: GCA_045590895.1. Lineage (GTDB taxonomy): Bacteria > Bacillota > Clostridia > Oscillospirales > Acutalibacteraceae > RUG806. Next base: position 51,759 of record JAZNRU010000052.1, on the reverse strand, counting down.
CGGTCACAAGGAAGAAAACGCAGAGCGTGTTGAAAAGAGCAAGCGTATTCTCGATCTTGCAAAGGATCTTGAAACCGATATCGTCACGACCCACATCGGCGTGGTGCCGGAAGATCCGAACCATGACCGCTACAAGATCATGCAGGAAGCCTGTGCACAGCTTGCCGAATATGCCGATTCCATTCAGGCTCATTTTGCCGTTGAAACAGGCCCCGAAACCGCAGAAAACCTCAAAGGTTTCCTCGATTCCCTCAACTCCAGAGGCGTGTCTGTCAACCTCGATCCCGCAAACCTCGTCATGGTCACGGGTGACGATCCCGTAAAGGCTGTTTACACTCTCAGAGACTACATCGTGCACACCCACGCAAAAGACGGCGTCCGTCTTCTGGACAACGATCCCGAAGTGGTCTACGGCATCAAAAAAGCCCTCGTCACGGGCAAAGGCTTCGAAGAAGTACCGCTGGGCGAAGGTCAGGTCGATTGGCCGAACTACGTCAAGGCTCTCGTTGACATCGGCTACAAGGGCTTCCTCACCATCGAACGCGAATGCGGCGACAGCCCCGAAACCGACATCGGCAACGCCGTTCAGTTCCTGACGGAAGTTATGAAAAATCTGTAAATACCGCAAAACCTAAGGGATCCGCACACCGCGGATCCCTTTTGTGAGATAAATCATAATTTACCGAAAAAACAACCTGCTTCTTCCGAGGCAGGTTGTTTGACTGAAAGATTATTGTATCGGAGGCAGGGGAGGCGGTACGGGATTGAACAGAGATGCAAATTCGGGTACCGTATTTGCCGCAACCCATGCGGTCATATCCGATCTCCAGAGGTAGGTGTTTGCGTGTATAGTGCCTTGTCTGATGAACGTTACGATATTCTCTTTGGAATAAGGGCCGAAACTCTCACCGTTGACGGCATAGTAATAAACGAACTGCCGAACGGGCGGTGGTGTAAGACTTTGATCGGCGTTGGATGCAGGCTGTGCCGTTTCACCCGTCGGCTCCGCTTCGACTGTTGTTGCTGTGCTTGTCGGCTCGCTTGTCGTGTCTGTTTCGTCTGCAACCGTTTCGACCGTTGCCTGTGCTTCGCTTTCCTGCGGCTCTGTTGCCGCTTCGGATTGCTGTGTCTGATCTTCGGCTTGCGGTTGTGCGGCCGCACCTAAAAGTTCACGCAGTTTTTTAGCGATCGAGTCGCTTTCGCTTTGTGCGGGTGCATCATCCTGTGCATGATCTTCGAACGTGCTGAACACGGAGTCTGATACGTTACCGAACAAACGGAAGCGTTCGGCACGGATCTGCTTGCTGAGCGTGACACTCTGCAGTGCGTCACAATCCTTAAATGCCCAGTTACCGACCGAGGTCAGCGATTCGGGCAGATACAGGTTTGTGAGTGCCGTGCATACGGAGAACGCATAATCGGCTATGTGGGTGAGGGCTTCGGGCAGGCGGATATCCGTCAGTGCCGCACAGCCCTTGAACGCATATTTGCCGATCTTCGTCAGATTCTTCGGCCATGTAATACTCGTTACGCATGCGCAGTCTTTGAATGCGTAATCACCGATCTCGGTGATATTGTCATGCAGAATGACCTCCGAGAGTGCCGTACAGGAGGAAAAAGCGGAATCGGGAATGGTCTGAATATTATGCGGAATGCGGATCGCGGACAGCGAAATACAACCGTTGAATGCCATTTCTTCGAGTTTTTCAAGTGCATCGGGCAGGATGATCTCCTGCAGGGCAGTACATTCCTTGAACGCCCATCTGCGGATGACTCTGAGCGATTCGGGTAACACTACGCTCTGCAGGGCACTGCAATCCTTGAACGCATTGCGGCCAACGGTATGTACGCCGTCGGGAACGCTCACCGATTGCAGGTTGACACAGCCTGCAAATGCACCGGAGCCGATCTCCAGAAGTCCTTGCGGGAAAATGACCGCAGTGATGTCGGTACGGTTTTTGTATGCATCTTTTTCAATGACGGTCGTACCTGCGGGAATACGCAGAACGTCCGATGCGGTTTTGTCCGTATCGTCGGTTTCCGTCTCTTTTTCGGAATCTTCGGTTTTTTCCTTGCTTTCGGCAGGTGCCTTTTTACCGTTGAGCAATGCAAGAAGTCCTGCACGAAGATCGCTGTCGGCGGTGCCGGCGGTATCGTCGGTATCCTGTGACGTTGTTTGTGCTGTTTGGCTTGCGTTTGCATCACGGTAGTGCAGAACCGAGGAGGAAACACCGGAAAAAGCAAGACCTGCAAAAATTTTCAGATGCGAGGGCAGACTTACGTTTTTCAGATCTTTACATTTTTCAAAAGCCCAGTTGCCGAGTTGCGTTACGCTGTCGGGAATCTCTATGCGTTTCAGACCGCTTTGTTTGAACGCAGAGTAACCGATACTTGTCAGATTTTCCGAGAGTTTCACAGCCGTCAATGCGGTACAATCGCAAAAAGCAAAGCGGCCGATCTCGGTCACGCTGTCGGGAACGGTAATCTCCGTCAATGCACTGCATTCATTAAAAGCATAATCCTCGAGTTCTTTTATTTGATTGGGCAGACGGACGGCTGTCAGGGCAGTACAGGAATCAAACGCATATTTTCCGATCTTCGTTACGCTGTCGGGAATAAAAATGCGTTGCAAAGAAGAACAGTTGCAAAACGCATTGTCTGCGATGGTGTGTACGCTTTGGGGAATGCTGACCGATTGCAGGGATGTGCAGTTACAGAATGCATTGTCGGGAATGATCTGTAAGCCTTCGGGCAAATGCAGATCACACAGTTGCGTACAGCCTTCAAATGCACTGCTGCCGATTGAAGTTACGGTGTCGGGCAGGATCACGTGAACAAGATCGGTACGGTCTTTGAATGCATTTTTCGGGATCACGCCGTTGTATGCCGCCAACACTTCTTCCACCGTTGCCTGTTCGCTTACGGCGGGCGGTATCTGTTCGTCGCCGTTTTCGGCGGCGGTGTCTGCGGAGGGTGTTTCCTCAGCAGGCGGCTCCTCGTTGCCCGTATGCGGACGGATGTTTTGTCCCGCATAGCCGATCACGCCTTTCAGCAAAGCCTGCATACAGTCGCTGTCGCTTTCGAGGGAATCGACCGTTATGCGGTGCGTAAGCCCGAGCAACCAATCCATATCGTCATTGGTGTCGGGATCGATCTGCAAGGGAATGACGGGTTTTGACAGTTTGATCGCCATTTCCAGCTCCTTTTTAACAAAGGGTGAAACGACGGATTGCTGTGTCATCAACAGCAAAAAGCAATGGCAACTCTGAATACCGCGTTTGATTGCCGCAGGATAACTTTCTCCCGGCAGAATGCTTTGGGGGGCTTTCCACAGTTTGATACCGTTTTCTTCCAGGAACGAACAGATCTTCAGTGTTTCTTCTTCTCTTTGTGAACTGTAACTGACGAAAGCATAGCCGTTGGCTTCGTCCTGTGCACAGAGAATGGCGTCGAGGTAGTCGATACAACCGCCCTGTGCCACGGCAAGCGGATCGATCAGATGTTCGGTTCCGGATGCACCCGTTGTTGCGTTATTCGGAACGATTTCCTTCGTTTTTTCGGGCGTTACACTGCCGCCGACGGTTTTGTCGAACGTTTTTTCAACGTCATGTATCGCACCGTACGTATCGTCCGTCGATTTCGTTGTGCTGGCTTTCGTTGCGACATCCGTAATACCGATCACACCGTCGGCAGACGTATTCACACTCTTGACCGAATCTGCTACGGGAGGAAGGGCTGCGACCGGTTGCGGATCGTTCATCATGCAGGACGCCACGTTGTTTGCCTCTGAGAAATCTTCAAAAAAGTCCTCGGAACTGGTGTAGGAGAATTTTGAGATGTTCTGAATACGGCCGTGTCGCAAAGCAACGCCGCCGCTGGACAGATCCACAGGCTCCAGCAGAATGAGAACACGCTTTTTTTCATGGTCACGGGCATAGTTGAGTTCATCCATGCAATTTGTGGAATTTTTGTAGTTTTCGGACATGAATGCGATAAAACAACTGCAGCCGTCAATTTTGTCAGCCAGTTCATCATCCCATTCGTGACCGGGACGAATGGCGGCATCAAACCAGATGCGATAGCCCTTTTTCTGCATTTCAAGGATGGTGTCGAAAACCTTTTCCCGATCGTTGTGCGAATAACTGGCAAATATGTAGTTTTCACTGCCTTTATACGGTTTCGGACGGCTCATTCTCTCATCTCCTGTTTTTTTACAAATTTACGGTATATATACATTTATTTTAACATTAAGCGACAGGCAATGCAATCCTTTTTTCTTCCGATTGCCGCTTTTTTTACAAGCGTTTCAGGTGTATTGCGGATTCTTTTTTCTTTGTTGCGGCATTGCTTGACAAATTGAAAAATAAATAATATAATATAAATTCACATTGTATTGCATTTTCGGAGATGAGAATTATGATTTTTGACGACAATAAATTTGAAGCCGATTTTTTGTCGGAGTTATGTGATAAATACCGTTCCACGCTGAACATCCGTGCGACTGACTTTGACCGTTACCACATCAAACGCGGTCTGCGTAACGACGACGGCACGGGTGTTATGGCAGGGCTTACGCAGGTCTGCAACGTTGACGGTTACTATATTGAAGACGGTGAACGTGTGCCGCGTGAAGGCCGCCTTACCTATCGCGGTGTCAATATCTACGATCTCGTAAGCGGTTGCGTGGATGAAGACCGTTTCGGTTTTGAAGAACTCACTTTTCTGCTTCTGTTCGGTTTTCTGCCCACGGGTTCCCAGTTGCAGCAGTTCCGCAACGTGCTTTCGCATTACAGGGAATTGCCCTCGGCGTTCATTGAGGACGTCATTATGAAGGCTCCCTCTCCGTCGGTGATGAACCGTATGCAGAGTGCGGTGGCGGCATTGTATGCCTACGACCCCACGCCCGACGATCTTTCCCCCGAAAACGTCTTGCGTCAGAGCATTCAGATCATCGGCAGACTGCCCTCTCTGATGACCTATTCCTATCAGGTCAAACGCCGCAATTATCTTAACAAGAGTATGTACATTCATCCTCTCAAGCCCGAACAGAGCACGGCACAGAGCATTCTGAACTCCATCCGTTCCAACCGCAAGTTCACCGATGAAGAAGCAAAACTGCTTGACCTTTGCATGATGCTTCACGCCGAACACGGCGGCGGTAACTGCTCCACCTTTGCCGTACGTACGCTTACGAGTGCAGGCACGGACACCTATTCCGCCATTGCCGCAGGCATCGGTGCACTCAAAGGTGTAAAACACGGCGGTGCAAACATGAAAGTGGCTGAAATGGTGGAAGCCATCCGCAAGAACGTAGCGGATATCACGGATGAAGAAGAAGTCGAGAGAGCACTCGGCATGGTCGTACGCCGCGAGATCGGTGACAAGAGCGGATTGATCTACGGTATGGGACACGCCGTTTATACGCTGAGCGATCCCAGAGCCGTGCTTCTCAAGGAAAACGCCCGTTCGCTTGCCGAAAAAACAGGCTACGGCGACGAATGGATACTGCTTGACATCATTGAACGCCGCAGTCCTAAGGTATTTGCGGACATTAAGGGCAGTGACAAGATCATCTGTGCCAACGTAGACCTGTATTCGGGCCTTATTTACCGTATGCTCGCTCTGCCCGAAGATCTCTATACCCCCATTTTTGCGTGTGCAAGAGCCGCAGGCTGGTGTGCACACCGCATGGAAGAAATGCTCACGGGCGGCCGCATCATGCGTCCCGCATTCAAGAGCGTTTCGCACAAACAGCAGTATATTCCCATTGACGAACGGTAAAATTCACATAGATGAAGGGAAGCGTCCTCGTATGAAAAAAATTAAAATAAAGGGCTGTGCACAAAAAATGTCGCCGTACGTTCCTGTCGGTACGGCTTTGGGCTGTGCATTGGTGCTGATCGCCTTGCGTATATGGCAGTTGGCAAAAAACACCGATCTTGCAACGGGATTTTTCCTTGAAAGAGACTTTTTTGCACATCTGTTTTATATTCTTGCCGTAGCGGGAACGCTGGCGGTCTGTGCGCTGTGCTTTGTCTGTGCAGGCCTCCCCGACGGTGAGATCGCTCCCGTCAGACGTCCCGTGAGTGCAATTGCATCCGTTTTTGCGGCAACTGCATTCGGTTATGAATCGCTGACGGCACTCGATACCTTGCAGGCGGCGGCTGAAGCGACGGGACTTTCGCTGTACGATTCCGCAACGCTCAACGGTACGTTCCGTGATCTTCTTTCCTGCGGACTCGGTTTTGTGAGTATGTTTGCCTTTGTGCTGTATGCCGTTTCTTGTCTTACAGGCAGATACGCATGGCTTAAATACCCCGGCGTGCTGTTCCTTGCCGCACCGCTGTGGGGCATCCTGCGTGTGATTTCCTATTTTTCCTATACCGTCAGTTATCTTGTTTGTGCAGAGTTGTTCTGTGAACTCTACGCCGCCGTATTTCTGATGCTGTTTTTGTTCTGCATGGCAAGATTCATGACGGGTACCACCGTACCCGGCGGTGCATGGGCACTGTATGCATCGGGTCTGGGATCCGTTTTGTTCTGTCTGCTTGCAAGTGCACCGCGTACGGTAAGCGATCTCATCGGCATCGGCACGGTCGAAGGTTTCGGCACGGATGCCGTCTATGCCGCCGTTGCTGTGTTTTCCCTTGTCAGTATGCTGTCCGCCGTGCGTAAAGGCATGGTTATAAAGGCAGAAGAAAAAACCGAAAACGAAATGAAACAGGAAGACGGCGATATTCCCGTATCGCCCTTTACGGCTGAATGATGGAAGTGTTTTTTTCGAACGTATGGATCGCGGCACGGCAGGTGCTGATCCTGTATGTCATGGTAGCCGTCGGTTTTCTGTGTGACAAAACAGGACTGTTCACGGAAAAAACGGCAAGGCTGACCAATAATCTTTTGTTTTACGTCATTACCACGGCGGTCATCGTCAAATCCTTTGCGACCACGCCGTTTACCCCCGAAACCGCCAAGCAGTTGTTGCTTGCATCTCTTTGTGCGGTCATCACGCACGTGTTGGGTATTCTGCTGACCTTGCCGCTGTATCGCAAGGGAAAGCCCCATGACGTGATCTATAAATACGCCTGCATCTACGGTAATTTCGGCTATATGGCACTGCCTCTTGCACAGGCATTGCTCGGTGATGAGGGCGTACTGTACTGCTCCATGGGCGTACTGGTGTTTCAGGTATTCTGTTTCACCCACGGCATTCACCTCATGGATAAAAAAGAAGAAAAAACGAAGTTCAGTATCAAAAAGATCCTGCTCAATCCGGGTGTGATCGGCATTCTGCTCGGACTTCCGTTTTTCGTGACGGGTATTCAGTTGCCCGAATTTCTGCTTGAGCCCATATCGGGCATTGCTTCCATGAACACGCCTCTTGCCATGATTTTGTTGGGTACGTATATGTCCAACTGCGGCATGAAAGGTCTGCTGTCGGACAAAAACAACTATTTCGTAACGCTTATCAAGAATATCGCGGTGCCGCTCATTATGCTCGTCGTGCTGAAAACCACGGGCTTCGTGACGGGAACGCTTCTTGTGTCCACCCTCATTCAGGCAAGTGCACCCGTTGCCAACAACACCGTCATGTTTTCCGCACAGTACGGGCATGATACGGGTGTTGCCACCAAAACCGTCACCTTTTCCACCTTTGCAAGCGTGCTGACCATGCCTTGCATCATTGCTCTCGCACGCTTATGAGAACGGTAAAAAAAGACGAACTGCAAGCCTTTTTCGGCTCTTTTCCGTGGGGCGTGTGCCCGTTTTCCGCCGTACGGGAGAATTTATTGGACGTGCGTTCGAAAAACCGTCTGCCCGAACAGGCTGAAACGGTGCTGACGGTGCTGTTTCCCTACCTGCTTGAGGAAAAATACTATACCGACGACCGTCTTTCACGCTATGCTTTTCCTGCGGATTACCATGCGATCTGCGGTGATATGCTCGAAAAGATCTGCCGTGATCTGACAGCTGTTTATCCCGAAAACCGTTTCGTTTTCTTCGTGGATTCTTCTCCGATTCCCGAAGTGCAGACAGCCTGTCTGTCGGGGCTCGGTGTAAAGGGTAAAAACGGACTTCTCATTCATAAAGACTACGGTTCGTGGGTGTTTATAGGGGAGATCGTCACCGATCTTGCCGTGGAATGCACATCCGTAAACGTGCGGCCCTGTATCGGCTGTAATGCGTGTCTGAAAGCGTGTCCGACAGGGGCACTGACCGAAAACGGACACGATGTGAACCGGTGTTTATCCCATATTTCGCAAAAGAAAAAACTCACCGCAGAAGATGAGATCCTTTTGAAAAAATACGACTGTCTTTGGGGCTGTGACCGTTGTCAGACGGTGTGTCCGATGAATGCGAAGGCAAAAACAACTCCCCTTGCACGCTTTCGCGATACCGCATCCGCACTCACAGAAGAAACCGATCCGCCCAGAGCCTACGCATGGCGAAAAAACGCCGTGTACCGCAATCTTGAACTACTTGAAGAATAAGAACCTTCGGAGGAACCATGAGCCCTGCTCCCGCCGCTAAAACCGAATCGATTCCGCAGGCCTTGCTCACGCTCATCCGTGCAGGGCGTTGTCCCCATGCGGTACTGCTTACGGGCGGTGACGAGAGAAGCCGTAAAAAAACCGCTTCCGCCGTTGCGGGAGCCCTGTTGTGCGAAAACCGTGAGAATGCACCCTGCGGAAAATGCAGAGCCTGCACGAAAGTCAAGGCAGGAACCCATCCCGATATCAGTGTTTTTGCAGGCACCGAAAAAGCCCGCACGGTGGGGATCAACGTCATCCGCGAGGGGATCCTGTCCTCTTTGTATATTGCTCCCAACGAAGCCGCACGCAAAGTCTACGTTCTGCCCGATGCGGACGGAATGACGCGTGAAGCACAGAACGCATTTCTCAAAACGCTTGAAGAACCGCCGCCGTTCGTCAGTTTCGTTTTGGCAGCGGACGGTAAGCAGAAATTGCTTTCGACGGTGCTTTCCCGCTGTACGGCGTTTGAACTGGGCGAAAAAGAACAGAAAGAGGGGCCCGAGCGTGACATTGCCTGTGCCATTGCAACTGCCCTTGCAACCGGCAGTGAGTTTGCCCTTATCGATGCCTCCGCCGCTTTGCTGAAAAACCGTCAGTTGGTCAAAAAAACCGCTGTATTTCTGCAATCCGTTCTGCGTGATGCCGCCGCGGCAGACGTCAACGCACCGTGTCTTTCGGGTTGTGACAGGGAAGCGATGCTTTTAGGCAAAGCCTTTACCATGACGCAGATCACGCAATGCATGGCGGTACTGCGTGAAATTTGTGTGTATGCTGACAAAAATGCCAACGAAAACTTACTCATGAGCGTGCTGACCGCACGGTTGGCAGACGTGATAAAAATGAAATGACCGACCGTTTTACGGTTGTTGACTGAATAAACTTTTCGATCTGAAAGGAAGATGCACTATGGCCGAAGTGATCGGTGTACGTTTTAAGGATGCCGGCAGGGTTTATTATTTCGATCCGCTGGACTATAAATTTGAAAAAGGACAGATGGTGATCCTGGAAACCGTCCGCGGTGTGGAATGCGGTACGGTTGCACAGGAAAACAAGGAAGTTGCCGAAGAAGAACTCGTGAAACCCCTCAAACCCATCATCCGTCCCGCAACCGAACGCGACGTAAAACAACTCGCGATCAACGCCGAAAAAGAAAAGAAAGCGTTTGAGATCTGTCAGCAGAAAATTGCCGCACACAAACTCGATATGCATCTCGTGGAAGCGGAATACACGTTTGATTGCTCGAAACTGCTGTTCTTCTATACCGCACCCAACCGCGTGGATTTCCGCGAACTGGTCAAAGATCTTGCATCCGTTTTTCACGTTCGCATCGAACTGCGTCAGATCGGCGTGCGTGACGAAGCGAAGATGCTCGGCGGATTGGGTATCTGCGGCAGACCGTTCTGCTGCAAGGAATTTCTTGCCGATTTTCAGCCCGTTTCCATCCGAATGGCAAAGGAACAGGGGCTGTCTCTCAATCCCGTCAAGATCAGCGGCACCTGCGGCAGACTGATGTGCTGTCTGAAATATGAACAGGCGGCGTATGAACATCTGCTCAAACACACGCCCAAGGTCGGTGCTTTGGTGGAAACGGGCGAAGGCAAAGGCACGGTCGTGGACGTCAATCTGCTGACGGGAATGCTCAAAGTCCGTCTTGAACGCCGTCCCGAAGCCGCACCGCTGGTTCTTCACCGCAAGGACTGCAAACTCATCCGTGACGGTCAGATCCGCGTGGACAAGAGTGAAATGGAAGCACTCAAGGGGATTGAATGAAATAATATCAAATAATTGATAAAATATGCTATTTCCCTATTGATATTTATAGTTGTTATGCTACAATGATATTAAATTACTAACAAAGGAGGCACTTTCATGGCATACGTAATTTCCGACGCTTGCATCGCTTGCGGTGCTTGCGCAGGTGAATGCCCGGTTGAGGCTATCTCCGAAGGCGATGGCATCTATGTCATTGACGCTGACGCTTGCATCGAATGCGGCGCTTGTGCAGATGCTTGCCCCGTTGGCGCTCCGGCTGCTGAATAAGCAAAACCAATCACACCAACACGAAAAGACCTCTCGCTGTGTGCGGGAGGTCTTTGAGTTTTTGTTTCGTAAAAATTACCCATTGCGAAAAATAATTTTTTATGATATATTAAAAAATGAGTAAATATATCATCACGGAGGATCGGCATGGAACAGACGGAACGCAAAAAAGCAACAGCCCCCATTGTATTCGTTACGGGAATCGGGCAGACGTGGTCAAGCCTGAAAACGGACCCCGAACACCGCTGGAATTTGTTTCCCGGAGACAGCGAGGTGCTGTTTCATGACTATCCCAAGGGCGGCAAACGCCGCATTGCATCCTTTGCACTCAAACTTATCAAAACCGCAATGACGGGGAAAGACGCAGTCAAATCCGAACATATAGATGCACTTATGCAGGATCTTTTCCGTTGGTGCCGTGTGGACGAAAACGGCGAACTTCCCGAAGAAGTGGACGTGCGTATTTACGGTGCACGTTCGTTTGACGTGCTTGAACACGTGGATTTTGCCACGGGAGAATATACGGACGATTTCGGAAAAAGCCTTCTGCGGCGTATTTACACAGACATTCCCTGCAAAGACCTTGCAGTTCAATACGGTGCGGAAAATATGTACTGCTTCAACTATTCCACCTTTTCCGACCTGTATGCGGATGCAGAAAAACTGCACGGAATGATCGAAGCGGTCATTGAAGATCAGAAAAACAAGACGGGTGCAAAACAGGTCATCCTCGTTCCCATGAGCATGGGTGCAACCGTAGTCAGTGCGTATCTCGACAAATATTACACCGATACGGGCTGTATCGGAGAGAATCTCGTGCAAAAAGTCATTTCCATCGTCGGTGCATGGGACGGCAGTGACGGACTTGCCGACCTGCTCGAATGCAACGGCGGCAAAGACTGGAATAAAAATTTCTACGAAACGTTTTTGCGTGATGCACTCGACAACGACGCACTGTTCCGTCTGGTGCAGATGCTCGATTACAATGCACTCAACCGTCTGTTCGTACGCCTTGTGGACGGACTTCTTGATAACCTTTTGCTGAACACGAGTTCCTTTATGGCACTCATTCCCAAAGGACGTTTCGAAAAACTCAAAGATAAACTGTTCAGCCGTGAGAGAATGCAGAAAGTGCCCCGCCTTGCACACGTCAAGGCGGAAGCCGAACGCTACTATGCCGCACAGTGCAATCTTCAAAACCGTATGTACGGCCTGCGTGAACACTGCGGCATCGGATTTTATTTCGTTGCGGGGTATAACCTCGGTTTCGGCGGTGCCGAAGCGGATTTTGAATTCCTGAAAATTTTTGATACGGCGGATAAGACCAACTCCGACTCCGTCATTCAGATTGATTCCACCGTACCGGGTACCGCGTGGGTAAAATGCGGTGAAACGCTTGACGCGAATGCCGACAGCCGCCTGTCTCCCGAAGGCAGTGTGGATGCATCGACCGCGTGGTTTGCGGATACGTCCTGGTATTTTGAAGGACAGGAACACGAGCTCGGCTCCAACAACACCGCATTGCGGCTCGTTGTGGACATTGCTCTCGATGACGTAAAAGACGTAAGCGATCCCCGTTATCCGCAGTTCAACCAATCGCGTGATATCCGCAAAGCACAGAAATATTTGCAGGAAGCCGAAGAAGAACTGCAGAAAAACGATCTTTCCGACGAAAAACGTGCAAAGATCACCGCCGCGGCACAGGCTGTACGGGATATGCTCACACGTACGCACAACAACCGCAAAGCAGACGATGCACTGGTCAGAACACTCAAAGACCTTGTGGACTAAAAAGGAGCAGTCTTTATGAAAGGACGTATTTTTATCGCATGGAGCGGCAAGAACGATCTTGCCTTGCAGGTCAAGGACTATCTTGAGACCGAAGATTACAAAGGTGTTGTCGGCGGTGCGGCAAGATCCGCTACGGGACTTCACGTGGGACAAACGGTGCTGGATGAGATCAACCACTGCAACCAGGCTATTTTCGTGGTACAGAAAAAGGAAAACGGCAGCATCAGCAGCAATCTCATGTTTGAGTTCGGTTATGCACTTGCAAAATTCAATTCCAACAAGATCCACGTTTTCTACGTGGATATCGACAAGAATGACGATATCATACCCTCCGACGTACAGGGGATCTGGGCGGATTTCTACAAAACGGAGGACTATGAGGACGTAGCAAAAGCCATTGCGGATAAATTCCTGTCTGACCAGAAATATATCATTCCCGAAGAAAAAATGGCTGTCGTAAACAATTATTACGGTCTGAAAGACCTGCTTCTGCATTATACGGAAACACCCAAGTGTTCCGAATACGAACTTGCACAGTATATGCTCTTTTTTGCCATTGCATCCTATATGCACGCAAATGAAAAAGAAGCACTTGCCTGTTTGCAGGAGTTTACGAAAAAACTGTACAATCCCGGCAAGGAACTGGCACTTGCCGCAAGCCTGAGCATCTGCTATATTGAAACCTTGTCCTGCATTCAGAAAACCGAAGAAACGCTGTATCTGAAAAAGGAAGATTTCAGAACGGCACGCAGAAAACTCGTCAACATGGCAGAGGAAGTGGAACGCTGGCAGGAGGACGATTTCTCACATTGGCTTTGCGTGATCCTCTACGACGTTATCAATTACGCTCTCATCCTTTATGCCTGCAACCCCGAAACGCCGGAAGAAAGAAGAAGCGAATATCTGAAAAGCAGTATTGACTACGCCAAAAAGTGTCTTGATATCTGCGACAAACTGCTCATGAATCCCCTGAATCAGAATTTCACGGAACTTTTCAAGGCCTATATGTACAGAAACCTTGCAACCGCCCATAAACTGCTCGGCTCGGATGAGGCAATCATACGCCAACACCTTTCTTCTTCTTACAAGATGCGTGAAGCCCTGTGGGATCACTATAACGAAGCACAGCGTATCAACGCCATCATTCTTGAAAACTTCGAAATGGAATACTTCCTTGCACTCAGTGAAGAACTTGAGTATATGGAAGATGACTTTGACCGTGACGATTGCCGCGATGATTGCGAGGATTACATCCGTCGCGTGCAAGCCGCCAACCGTGAAAAATCGCATTTTATTCACAAAATCGAAATCAATATCAAAAATACTGCCGATTAAGGATTTGATAAAAAATGAAAGATCTTGTCATTTTTGCCGATTACGGTCTGGATGATGCCGCCGCAACGGTCAGCATTTTCAATTCACACGAACGCTTTTCCCATATCACGCTCATTCCCATCGGCGGTAACGTACCGGTGGAACTGTCTTACAGAAACTGCCTGTCGGTGCTGTCGGTGTATCCTGCATTGCTCGAAAAAATAACGGTCGTCAACACCTGCCACATCGCACAGCCGAATGAATATCTTGCCGATATTCACGGCAAAGACGGCATGGGCGACTTTTTTACTCATCCGTCCGAAGCCCCGAACGTGCAAGAGATCACGTTTGAACAGTGGCTGGAAGCCTATACGGGTGAGGAGATCATTCTCAGCCTCGGCCCGATGACGCTCGTAAAAACGGCAGTGATGAAAAAAGCACCTGCACAGATGGTTATTATGGGCGGTTGCGTTCACGAAGAACCCAATTTCAACGGCTACGAATTCAATCACTGTCTGGATGTGGAAGCGTTCAATTACTGCGTTCGTTTTCCGCATACCGCGATCACTCTTGACACCTGCCGCACCCGAACGCTCGATATGCGTCGCTATGAGATCGTAGGCGAGGACATTCATTCGCGTATCATAAGAGCCGATCAGGTATTGAGCATCAGCCGCCGGGAGGACGGATGCTACGTATGGGATGACGTTGCCGCTAACTTTATTCTGTTCCCCGACCGTTTTGAAACGACAGAAGAAACGGACATTGCAGGCAACCGCATTTGCAATGCCCGCTATATTTCAGATAAACTGTATTATGAAAAATAACAATCAATCTTATTCCGATTCCGCATACGATTCCCGCACGGGCGGTGTGGATGCCTTTTTTGAGGGCATCGACAAAACGCTTGCACAGGTGGACGAAGCCTTGCGTATTGCAGGCATCAACGTGGATCTCTCCGCCGCACGCACGGGCGTTCGCAATGCAGGCGAAAGCGTGTCACGTTCGGTGAACGAAGCCAAAAACAACCCCGTTCCCGCAGGGCAGAGTTTTGCTCAATTGCTGACGGAAGTGATCCGACGCTTTCTCGTTTTCCTGTTCGGAAACAAAAAAGACCGTCCCGCCCCGCAACCGAACGTGGCGGATGAAGATCTCCCCTTTGTGGAGGACACGCCTGCGGCGACCTCAAATGAATTGCAGATTCCGCCGTCGGGTGACGAAACGGTGGATGCGGTGATCGTTTTTCAACAGTCACAGATCGCGGAAGTTGAAAACTGTGCAACGTTTGTAATGCGTGACAGTCTGAACGTCGCCATACAGCTTGAAAATATCTGCCGCGTGCATCGGTGTCTTCTGTATGCACTGGCAAAACGCCCCGAATTCCTGCCGAAGTTGCAACGCTTTTTCGGCTACTACGTGCCGACCTTGCTTAAATTCTGCAATGCGTATTGCGATCTTTTACAGCAAAACCGCACGTCCGCTTCCGTTTCTGCCCAAAACACCATGGCGGAACTCGAAACCGCGTTTGCTTCCCTCGAACAGGCGTTCCGCAAAAAAGCGGATGAGTTGTACGGTGCGGTGCATCTGGATATTTCATCCGATATTTCGGTGCTGGACGCCATTCTGCGGCGTGACGGGCTCGTGTAAATAATTGTCTCACATAAAGGACGGTTTCCTATGAAAAACACCCTCAGAACCATGGTCAGCCTGTTGTTGTGCCTTGTGCTGACCCTCTGTCTTGTGCCCATGCGTGCACAGGCGTATGAAAAAACATATCCGTTGCCGAATCTGACGGGCAATAAAGCCATTGACATCGTTTCCGTGGCAAGAAGCCAGATCGGTTATTCCGAAGATGCCAACGGCGGCACGGCTTACGGTGCGTGGATGACACAGCAATCCATGCTCATCGGTCAGTATTATGACTTCACAAACGCAGACTGGTGTTCCGCATTCTTCTGCTGGTGTGCGGATATGGCAGGCATCCCCAGAGGTCTCGTGTTCAGCACCATGTCCGCATCGGTCAACGTGTTGTTCGGGGCTATGGTGCTTGCAGGCGGTGTCGTGCACTATGAATCGGGTTACGTTCCGCAGTGCGGCGACTTCGTTTTCTATTCCTACAACGGTTACGAAATGGGCCACTGTGCCATCACCGACGGCAACGGCAATTACATCCACGCAAACCTTGCAAACAGCGTAGCCCAGCGTTCGGATAATTCCGTGTATCACCTCGGACTCGGTGCATACTATTATCCCGTTTGCTACGTGACACCCAACTACGGCGGAACGGGCAACGTCAGCGTTCTGTACGATAAAGACGTGCCCTCGATCATCGACTACGGCACCACCATGCTCACCAGTGCCGCCTTCACCGTATACGTCACAGCCACCGACAACATGGCAATTTCGAGGGCTTCCTTTGAAGTCTGGTCAAAAGAAAACGGCAAGGACGATGTAAAAACCTATCCCGGTGTTGCAAGCGGCAGTAATTTTTCATGTACGGTCAATCCTGCCGACCACGGCGGTGCATGGGGGGAATACCTCATCAACATGACCGTTTACGATCCGTTGGGTAACAACGCAACCCTTTCCGAATACGCAGTGTTCGTGCCGCCCAACGAAACCGAACCGCCGCAGATCTCCAACGTCATCGTCAGTGACGTGACGAGTGAGAGTTTCACTCTTTCCTGCGTGGTGAGCGATAACACCGCCGTACGCAAGGTGCTCGTACCTGCGTGGACGCAGAAAAACGATACGGACGATCTGATGTGGCACGAAGCCACCATCAACGGCAACACGGCCACCGTAACCATTTCCACGTCAGCATATAACGATGCTTCGGGGGTGTATCTCGCACAGATCTACGCCTATGACGGTGCCGAAAACATGGCTCTTTACGACAATATCACCGTCAACGTTCCCACCGCCCCGGGTAAGGGCATACAGATCAGCAATTTTCAGATCTCACCCACCGTCAGTTCCTTTACGGTGAGTGCCACGGTGGAAGCAGGCTGTACGGGCGGCGTGCTCAACGTGCTTGAAAGCGAACAGGGCATTGAACGCAGTTATCAGTTCCCGCTGACCGTGCAGGGCACGACCGTATACTGTACGCCCTCACTGACCGTCAGCAGTACCGAGGCAAGGTATGCCGTGACCATGACCGTTTACGATACCTACGGCCGTACGGGCGATTACATGACCACCTATACCCCCGTTTCCGTGCAGTTGTTGTCGGGGGATCTCGACGGTGACGGTGTTGTGACCGACAGTGACGCCTTTCTTGCGTTCCTTTGTGCCGCAGGTAAAATGCAACTGACTCCTGCCCAGTTTACCGCCGCAGATACGGATGCCAGCGGTTACATCACCTCGGCAGATGCCAGAAATATCTACCGCAAAGCGGCAGGACTTGCTTAAAATCAAACTTAATAAATTTATTTTGGAAGTGATACGATGAAATACTGTCCCAACTGCGGCTCCGCCCAGAATGACGAAAATAAATTCTGCACCCGTTGCGGTTTTCCCGGAAAACAGAACGCACAGAACGCAGCTCCTTCTCAGAACGGACAACCTTACGCACAACCCAATGCCCAATCTGCCCAACCGTATGCACAGACCGTAAACGGTACGCAGATGCAAAGCACAGCCAGCGAAAAATCCCGTTTCGTGACCTTGCTTCTTGCCGTGTTTGTCGGCACGCTCGGTGTGCACCGTTTTTACGTCGGCAAAACCGGGACGGGCGTTCTGTGGTTGCTCACGTGCGGTCTTTGCGGTATAGGTGCTCTTGTGGATATCATTCAGATCGCCCTTGGCAATTTTACCGATGAAGAAGATCTGCCTGTTACCGATTGGCAGATATAAATCATAATTTACCCATAACAAAAAAGCCTGCTTTTTACGGCAGGCTTTTTGTTACGGTGAATGCTTTTCAGACGATCAATATCTGTCCAGTCCCTTTTCGGGCAGGCGGTAAACGTAGATATTGCGGTAGGAAACCTTGTTTCCGTGATCCTGCAGAAGCAGGGGGCCTTCCTTGACGATCTCACCCAGAGCACCGCCGGTCACGCTTTCAAGCACGATGTTGTTGTGCACGGGCATACCGTTGTGCAGGAGAGTGAGTCTGGGTTTTTCGGTCAGTTCGCCGTTTTCGTCAAATCGGGCAGTGCGGAAAATAATATCGTAAGTCTGCCATTCTTCGGCAGGTTTGCAGGCGTTGAAAAGGGGTGCGTGCCAATCGTAAACGGCGGAGCAGTCACCTTTGCCGGGTTCAAGGCCGTAACTGTCGAGGACCTGAATTTCATAGCGGCCGTGAATGTAAACGCCGGAATTGCCTTTGCCCTGGCCTTCCGCTTCGGGCATATCGGGAACGCGGAATTCTACGTGCAGGAAGCAGTCTCCGAACACTTCTTTTGTCATGATATCGCCCGTGCCTTTGACAACGGTGGCGATGCCGTCTTCTATTGCCCAACCTGCGGCGTTGCCGTCACGGGTGGTCCAGTTGTTGAGATCAGTGCCGTTAAAGAGAACTACTTTTTCGGGTGTGCTCATAATGAAAAACTCCTTTCAGCGTACAAAATGGTACAATAAAAAAATACCACTTTACCGCCGCATTTGTCAAGTAAAATAATACGCCCCGTTTTTGGGCAAAATACCATTTTACAAATTGCGGTTTGTTTGTTATAATAAGAAAAAAGCAAAAGGCGGTGTGTACGGTGGCGGCAAAATTACTGTTGGTTGAGGATGATACTTTTCTGCGGGACGGACTCGTGCAAATGTTTTCGCAGGAAGGGTATGCGGTCACGGCACAACCGACACTGCGTGGTGCGATTTCCGCCGTGAGCGAAACGCAGTTTGACGTGATCGTGCTGGATATAGGCTTGCCCGACGGCAGCGGTCTTGCACTTTGCACCCGTCTGCGTGCGGAAAACAACCCCGTGCCGATTCTGTTTCTGACCGCCTTTGACGATGAAATACAGATCGTCAGCGGTCTGGATGCAGGTGCGGACGATTATGTGACGAAGCCGTTTCGTCTGCGTGAATTGCTCTCGCGTGTGCGTGCCCTGTTGCGAAGAACCGTGCAGCCGACCGTCATGGAATACGGCGGCATCCGTGTGGACCTTCAAAACCGCAGTGTAAGCAAGGACGGCGAATCGGTGTTTCTGACACCCACCGAATTTCAGATCCTGTCCGTACTGTGCCGCAATGCGGGTGTGACCGTAACGCGTGACGTACTGCTTCGCAATATATGGGACGATGCAGGCAATTTTATTGACGACAACACCCTGTCCGTCCACGTCAGCCGCCTGCGTGAAAAGATCGGTGCCCATTATATCGGTACCGTACGCGGTGTCGGTTACCGCTTTCTGACGGAATATGATAAATTATGATTTTTTGTTTTGCGTGAAGCACCCGTTTTTCCGATTGTAAAACAATATCCTCTCACAAAGGAAGAAAAAACCATGCCCGAATTTACGTATCTGTACCGCAAAAACCGAAGAAGATTCCGCACTCTGCCTGCTATGTATGCCGCTTACCGCAGGCAGACGGTGATTAACCACGGCGGCGATGAATACCCCCTGCGTGTGTTCCGCCGCGAACTCATGCGTGTGTTGCGGCGTACGGACGAATGCGTGTGGAGCAACAATCCCCGTGCGTTCATCGTCCTGCACGAAGGCAAGACCGTGCTCGGCTTTGCGGATATCCGTACCGTGTCCAAAGACCTCTTGCAGACCGATTTTCCTTACGGTACGGTCGAGGATTTCTGCGTTGCCGAAACCGAACGCCGCAAAGGCTACGGACGAAAGCTGTATGAGAGAGTGGAAAAGGTGATGCGTGAAAACGGCACCAAGACCGTGCTTCTCACCCCCGATCCCAAAACGGGCAACGCTTTCTGGGAAAAAATGGGCTACACCCCCACCGAGGACTTTATTCCCGACACCCACAGCCGCATCTGGCGGAAAGATCTGTAAAACATGATAAACAGGTATTATTCAAGCGGTCAAACGCTCGGATAATACCTGTCTTTTTTAATTTTTGCGGAACTTTATTCCGTGTCGGCGGTGTAGTGCAGAAGGGATGCAATATCGCATTGCAGAGCCTCGCAGATACGGTCAAGTACGAAGCTGTCATACCGTCTGACGGTGTTCTTGTAGTACTTGTCGATCACGGCATACTGAATGCCGGTACGCTTTGCCAATTCATAGCGGCTGATTTGCTTTTCGGCAAGCAATTTATCAAGTGTCAGACGAATCACGGGCTTCACTCTCCTCATACATATCTTATTAAATATATATCCATTTGACAATCCTGTTAATTGAGTATATATTTAATTGAACATACAAACAAAAATGAGGTTTTCACGGGAAGTTAGGGGGGTACCATTAGTGAGATAAATCATAATTTGCACTTTCCGTGTAGATCATAAAAACGACCGTACCGATTGTCCCGGGTACGGTCGTTTTGCACTTTGCACTGAAAAGCCGCCGCTGTTTTTCAGTCACGGCTGAGTTTTTCGAGCAACACCAGCCACCAGCCTGCCGAGCCCGTATACAGACTCCAACCGCCGCGACCCTGCATACCGTCTGCCGAGAGCACGTCGCCGCAGGGTGCGTACGGCTCACTGCGATAGGAAAGAGCCGTTTCGGTCTGCGTGCCGTTTTCGTAGTGTGTGGCGGGGCAGATCGCTTTGGCGATCTCCAATGCCTGTTCTTTGAAGCCTGCCTGCAGGAGTGCGAGGGCAAACCACACGGCGGCGTGGGTGTACTGACCTGCGTTTTCACGCACACCGGGGGGATAAAAATTGATATACCCCGCCGTTTTGTGTTGGGGTGTGAACGGTGTGTCAAAGAGTTTTACGATGCCGTTTTTGCGGTCAAACAGGGTGTTGTAGGCGGTTGCAAGGGCGGTTCGGATGCGTTTTTTGTCGGGCATATCGCAGAACACGGAAAACGCCTGCGGCAGAAGATCGAGTTTGCAGGCTTCGGAAGAAGCACTGCCCAGCGGGGTGCCGTCATCAAAAAAGGCACGCAGATAGCGGTCGTTTTCCCATGCAAAGCGGTCAATGTTGCCTTTGAGCATTTCGGAGAGTTTTCGCAGACGGATGCTGTTTTTGTTCTCTGCGATAAGGCGGCTGACTTCGCCCAGACGAGTGAGCGCCGAGACGGCAAACATGGAAAGCCACACGCTTTCACCCTTGCCGCTTTCGCCGACTTTTCCCATAGCGTCGTTCCAGTCGCCGCCGAACATCAGCGACAACCCGTTTTCACCGAACCGCAACGCACGCGATGCCGCACGCAGACAATGGCTGTAAAGGGTTTCTGCGGTATCGGAATGCACATAGCGGTCGTAACGGTCATTTTCCCCTTTCTGCAAGGGTTTTCCGCCCAAATACGGGATCCGCTGATGCAGAATGGCGGTGTCACCCGTGAAAAACACATATTCCGCCGTGGCGTGGATGAGCCACAGAAAATCATCCGAACAGCGGGTGCGTACACCGCGGTAAACGGCGGTCTTTTCGCCTTTGGGGTACAGAGCGTGGTGCCAGTGCAGAACGTCCCCCTGTAAAAACTGCACCGCCGCACAGCGTAAGATCTGCCGCCGTGTCAGGTGGGGAGCGTAAGGCATCAGGCAAAGGGCGTCCTGCAACTGGTCGCGGAAACCCCACGCACCGCCGCATTGGTAAAAGCCGCACCGTGCAGAAAGCCTCGTCTGCAACGCCGCCGACAGCAAGAGGGAATTGCCGAAGTTGTCCAGCGTTTTGTCCCCCGTATTGAAACGTGTTTTCGGCACTTCGGGCAGACGGAAAACGCAGTTTTCGACCTTTTTTACCGCCTCTTGCGTGCGTGCAAAACTCACGGTAAAGCACACGCACACCGTTTGTCCGGGTTGTAAAGTCTGCACGGTGCCCACCGCCGTTTTGTCCGTGAGTACCAAATCGGGTGTTTTGTCGGATGAGACGGAATTGTCGGTATCAGCGAAGCCTTCTTTGCGGTGTAAAAGCACCTGTAATTCCCGTTCGCTGAATGCAACGGCACTGTTTGCCGCATCACAGGAAAGTCGCACAAAACCCGGAACGTCCGTGTTGACAGGATTGTAAAGCACCGCCGCGTTGCCGTCCGCAAAGCCTTTTACAAAGCGTGCATCGGAAACGTCTTCCCCCAAAAGCGGACGGATGGCATAAAAGAGCGAGACCGTCGCACACGCTTCGGCGGTATTGGTCAGGTGTACGGAAATGCGTTTTTTCTGTGCTTTGGCATCGGTTGCAATATCGGCGCGGGTGTGAAAGTTTTTATAGTGTCCCTCGTAGCGTGCCGTACGGTCGGTAAAGCGACAGGCGGCGTGAAAAGTCAAAGATACGGTCTGTCCGTCCACGCCCATGAGCACTTCTTCTCCGTTTTGTTCGGCACGGGTGTCGTTCAGCCACGGTGTCAGTTTGTTCAGATGTGCGTTGCCTGCCCACGTAAAACCCGGTGAAACGTCCGAACACAGACAGCCGAACGTGGGATTGGCATACGTTTCGCACCACGGCACGGGCGGTGTTTCGCTGAAGGCGTAGCCGTTCTCAACAAAACCGTTTTCGACGGCGGCCGGTGAGCAGGGAATGCGTCGGGGCGACTGCACGATGACGGGTTTGCGTTCGGTCGTGAGGTCAGTAGGGTAAATGCTCTCCGCGTACGAACACAGCGTTTGCAGAACGGAAACGTGAAACGTATTTTTCTGCAACGCGATCATGTGACCGCCTGTATGCGGCAGACCGATACGGTCGATGACCTGCTTGAGTACCGCCTGTGCCGATTCCGAATAACCGCCCGTCCGTCCCCGCAGGTATACGAAATCCGCAGGAATGCCGATCGCACACAGCTTTGCGTGCAATCGCACGAAGCGTTCGGTCAAGGACGGCTCCTCGTCTGCATCCGTTTCAAGAATTGCAATCGGCAGGTCGCCCGAAATTCCCAACGACCACAGTGCGTTTTTTCCCGTTTCGTTGTGAAGCCGTGCATAGCGTACCGCCGCTGTGGGCGGTGCTCCGAAAAACAGACCTGCACACAGATTTTCCGCCGTCTGCATCAGCATGGCATCGTCACCGAACGGGTTTTTTGCACATTTGTGTGCATCGGGCAAGGGTTTGGCACGGATGGCACGGATTCTTGCGGCGGCTTCGCGTTCTTCTGCGGCGGCGGTGACGATGAGCGTATGCTCCGCGGATTGCGAGCCTCGCAGTTCTACGGGCAGACACAGGGCAAGACAGCGATCCGTACCGGAAAGACCGTTTTGCAGTTGCAAAAACGAAGCGTCGGGTGCAAACTGTCCCGCACCGCCCCGTGCAAGCACTTTTTCACGGTCGGTTTCAAAGGTAAAATCCGCATTGTCCCAAAAACCGATCGCCGTGCTGAGCGTGCCGTCCTCCCCGTGGCGGGTAAAGGTAAATATTTTTTCGTTTGCATCCCAACGGCAGGAAATAAACAGTTTTTCGTAGGCGGGATGGCTGTTTTTTGCAAACACGGGCCGCAGATACGGCTCCATATAAAACAGAAGTGAACATTTCGAGCTTTGTTCGCCTGCATGGTCGGCACGCACGGCAAACAGGGAGGCAGGCAGAGACGGATGCACCGCGAAGGCAGTGCGAATACGGAAATGATCGGTCTTGTTTTTTCCGAGCGTACAGCCGGCTCCGAACGAACACTGCACGTCTTCGTGTGCCGCCAACGGGAGAAGTTTTCCGTTTTCAATGCAGGCAATGCTCACGTCGCCGCCGAGGCCCTGATCCCGCAGAATGCGGTGTGAGGAAAAGATCTGTACGTTGCGACCGCTTCGGTCACAAAGGGAAGTCCATTCCCCGTTCCCGACGATCTGTATATTCTGCGGCACTGCCTTTTCCTTGCGGTCGGGACGTTCGGGACGGGAAAAACCGTTCTTTTTCTGCACGCTTCGGTACAGTTTTTCACCCGTCGGAACACGCTCGTTGAAAAGTTCGGCGGCGGAGGCGTTTGCACTGTTTCGCATAAAGCGTTGCACGAAAGAAAGATCGTTGAGGGTATTGACAGCCGAAAGTATACTCATGCCTACGTGATGTGCCATGTAGGAACGCACCGTGCAGTAATCCTCACCGCCCGTGCGGCTTTTTGTAAAATCCGCCGCTTCGCAGAAACCGTATTTGCCCGTCAGGTGCATCGCACGCAGTTTTTCGAGGTTGTGCATGGCGGCGGCAGGAAACAGGGGAAGTGCCAGATAGGATGCGTAGGGAGCCACGACGGGTTCACAGTCGGCATGGCGTTTGAGGGCGAGAGAGGCAACGCCGTGGGCTTTATAAGCGTAATTCACGGCAGGATCAAACGAGTAAAATCCGCTTTCGGTCAGTCCCCACGGAATCGAATGTTTTTTTGCGTATTTACGCTGTACGTGCAGGCAGAACGAAAGGCTTTCCGCCGCAAAAGAGTTCTGCCGTACGGGTAAAAACAGACAGGGCATGAAGTATTCAAAAAACGTACCCGTCCACGAGACCGCACCTGCATAGCGGTCGGCACTGACCTGCGTTCTGCCCAAAGCCTGCCAGTGCTCGGCAGGCACCTGCGAACGTGCAATGCACCAATAGGAAGTCATGCGTGCCTCGCTCATATATAGATCGTAACAGGAACTGCTTTTTTCGCCGCTGTCGGCATCAAATCCGACGTAAAACAGATGCCGTTTTTCGTTGTAGAGAGGGCGGAAATCGGTCTGCCGTAAAATATCATCAATGCGGTCGATCTGGCTCTGCAACGCAGGTTCTGCGTGCAGGTATTCACGAAGTCCTTCCTGCAGGGCGGTCAGACAGCAGACGAAATTGCCGCTGTCTACGGTCGAAACGTAACGCGGTTGCATTGCAGAGAGTGTCTGCGTATCGTACCAGTTGAGCAGATGTCCGTTTACTTTTTCCAGTTTTTCCACCGTGTCAAGGCAACGCTTCACCCGTTCATACAACCCCCGTGCATCAATGAATGCAAGGTCGGCGGCGGCAAGAATACAGCATAAATACAGCCCGATGTTGGTAGGGCTCGTGCGGTGGGCAATCTTACGCAAGGGGGTTTCCTGCAGGTTGTCGGGCGGCAGAAAGTGATCCGCTTCGTCTGCGTTGTCCTCAAAAAAGTTCCACATGGCGGCACAGTCACTTACAAGCAGGGAACGCTCACTGCGGCTGAGCGTGAAAAAGCGGTCGGAGGTCGGAAAGGGAATGCCTGCGGCCAAAGGCAGATGTACGGCAAACAGTACGCCCGTCAGCCTGTGCCAATGGGAACCGAAAAACAAAAGCACGATCACGCAAAGCGGAAACAACAGCGAACGCAGAACGGAAAAAGAGGCGTTGCGATCGGAAAAAGCCGCCGTTTTCCATGCAAGCAGATTTTTACGGCTGACGTTCAATCGCCACAGAGAGGTGAATGCCGCCGACAGGGCACACCACGCCGTTTGCGGCAACATGGCACATTGCAAAAACGCACGCACGAGAATGCCGGCCGCACCCGGTACGCGGCGAGAAAAATAGAGTTTCGTGATGCTTGAAAAACCCTGATGTCCGGTAAGTGAAAGTAAGGAGAGGATTTCACCCGTACAGATCGAAACGAGAGTGAGAATCACCGTCAGAGCCGCTTGGTTTTCGATGAAAAACAAACTGCACAATAACAAAAGCAACTGTGAAACGGGTGTGAGTGCACGCAGACAGTTTTCTGCAAGCAACAACCGCGTGTGTGCAGGCAGTTTTGCTTTGCCCAAAGGAAAAAACGCAAACCGCAGATTCTGCCAGTCACCGCGAAGCCAACGGTGCATCCGTTCAAAATAGGAGCGTTCGTTTGCGGGGAAATGTTCACTGATACCTGCCCGTCCTTCAAAAGCGGTACGCAGAATGCCGCCTTCCAACACGTCGTGGCTGAGAATGCGTTGGGGCGGAAAACGGTCGGTACAAAGATCGTAAAACACGCGTACGTCCAAAAGTCCCTTGCCTGTGAAAATGCTTTGTCCGAACACGTCCATGTTGCGTTCGCTCACGCCTGCACTGTAAGCACCGCTGCCGCCGCCGTCGGTCATAAGCAACGAAAAAAGCCCTGTTTTTTTGTCGGGCAGTGCCGTGTGTGCCGCAGGCACGAAGGCGGCGTAACCGCTTGTCACTTTCGTGTGCAAAGCATCCGTTTGCGGTGTGTTCAGCGGATGCATTGCAACCGCACAAAGACGCGGCAGACTTCCGAACGTAAGGGTGGTGTCGCTGTCGAGGGTGCAGATATAGCGGGTGTTGTGAATGCCTTTCGTGTCACCGTGCAACAGGCGGAACGCACCGCTTTCCCCCTCACACAGCCACGCACTCAACTGCAACAGAGCCCCGCGTTTTCGTTCCATGCCTGCATACGCCTGTTGCGTTGCGGAAAACAGACGCGGTCGCAGTGCAAACACGAACCCGCCGCCGAAACGGGCGTTCAGGCGGTCAATACAGCGGCACATGGCGGCAATATCGGCATCATCCGCAGGTTTATCGGGACTGTCCGCTTCACCCATGTCGGCAAGAAACAGCACTTTCACAGCACCCTGTCCGTTGGCTTCACGCAGGGATGCAAGGTGTTTTTCCGTTGCGGGGACATCCTTTGCGGCAGGCAGAAGTCCGCAAACGGTCAGCACGGTCTGTGCCGCAATGGGAATTTCGCGTTGTATCTGCATGGAAAACAGCGGTCGGTTTTCAAAAAATAACGGTACGAGGCGGTCAAAAACGGCACGCATCACCGCGATCATCGGCAATAACGACAAAATGCCCACCCACCACGTCTGTGTGATCGCGGAGAAGGCAACGCACGCAAACACCGCCGCCACGTACTGTGAGACGGTGAATGCAATCGCTTTTGTTTTGCTTTTTTCTGCAAAGGAAAGAAAAAATCCGACATGACGTTTTTCTGTCTTTGCCTTTTGCAGTTCTCTTTGCAGAAAAGCCGTTTCCGTTTCCCCGTTACGGGAAGCCTGCAAGGCGACCTGTTTGCGGTAAGCGGTTTTGGTTGCGTTGTCCATGTTTTTGTATACACCGGCGGGATCCTGCAATAAAAGGCGTTCGGTGATGCTGATCGTTTCCCATGCCGCGGAAAAATCGAACTCGCGAAGCTGCAAGAGGGACCGTATCGTGTTTATGAGCACCTCTGCACAGTTTCCGCGTACGGCGTTGGCGGCTGTATGCAACAGGGAAGCACGCAGGATGCAGGGTAATAAAATGCATTGTGCCACGCAAAGATCAGTCTTTGCCATGCGGTCAAAAAAGTCAGTTTCTTCGGGCAGAATACCGTCCTCGCAAACGCCCATACACAGCAGGAACAGGTCTCCTGCACAGCAGGAATTGGTTTTCGTGCCCTCGCAGGAAATGCTTTCATCCGTATTTCCGCCTGCACACACGAACGGCGGCAGATCGGTATTTTTCAGTGTTTGCAGGCAATCGTGTGCGGTCGCATCCAGAAGATGAAAATTGTCCGCCAGCCATTCGTGTGCCCTTGCAAACTGCGGCAGGTCGGCGGTTTCCCGTACTCCTTTGCGAAGAACGTCCGCATCGTTTTTCAGTTGCCGACGCAAGGAACGCAGAGAAATGTGCGTGCGTTGCACAAGCGTGTTCGGGCAATCCGCACTCTTGTTTTCGGTTGTTGATTCCCGGACGTTTGTTTTTGGTTTTTCGGAAAACATAATGACCTCCGCAAAAAAAGCATTTTGTTTTCCTATTTTTGTCCGTTTTGGTATGTGATATGCAAAATCATAAAACATTCGCTTTTATGACTTGATTTTTTCTGCACGGATTGGTATTCTTAAATATAGATATTTATTTAAGAATAAACAGGGGGAAGGCAATGCTGTTCGAAAAAAAAGTTTTGCAGTTGTATAAATCCATCGCCCACAACCGCTGTGACGATACCGGTACGGCATATTATTTCACGCCTGCCGATTTTGACGGTCTGCAATGTACACCCTTTGCATTTACCGCCGCGGCGGGACACGTGTTGCAAGGGTATTATTATAATTATGCCGATCCCGTTGCCGACCGCATCGTGGTGTTCGATCACGGCTTCGGCGGCGGTCACCGTGCGTATATGCGTGAGATCGAAATGCTTTGCAGACACGGTTTTCGCGTGTTTTCCTACGATCATACGGGCTGTATGGAATCGGGCGGCGGGAGTCCCAACGGTATGGCACAATCCTTGTGTGATCTCAACGATTGCCTGCGTGCTCTCAAAGCGGATGACGTGAACAAAAACCGTACTTACAGCGTGATCGGACACAGTTGGGGCGGCTTTTCAACGCTGAACATTGCCGCTTTGCACCCCGATGTTACCCATCTTGTTGTCATGAGCGGTTTTGTGAGTGTGGAAAAACTGGTTCTTTCCCTGTTCGGCGGCATTCTGAAACCGTGGGAAAAGGCAATTCTTGCCCTTGAAACTGCCTGTAATCCCGCATTTATAAAGTACGATGCGTGTGATTCTCTGCAAAACACGAACGCAAAAGTTTTGCTCGTTTATTCCGAAAACGATAAACTCTGCACCAAAAAAGCAAGTTTCGACGTTCTGCAACAGCGTCTCGCAGGCAAAGAAAACGTCCGTTTCCTGCTTGTAAAGAATAAATCGCACAATCCGAATTATACGGAAGAAGCGGTGCGGTATCTTGCAAAATTCACAGCACAGCGTACCAAATTCGTAAAATCCAACCCCACGGATGCACAAAAGAAAGAATTTGTTGCATCGTTTGACTGGAAGAAAATGACCGAACAGGATGAAGCGGTCTGGGATGAGATATTTGCTACACTTGATATATAAGTGCATTCTGCACTAGGGTTCGGATTGCATCCGTCACCCTAAAGTATTCAGAAAGGAACATACACAATGCCTTACTTATTTACCCACTTCAAAGAAAAAATAACCCCCGACGGGGAGCAGGTCTATTTTTCCGTCAGCCGTGACGGTCTTTTGTGGGAAGAAGTCAACGACGGCAATCCCGTATTGACCGCACAACTCGGTGAAAAGGGATGCCGCGACATCACCGCCATCCGTCTGCATACGGGCGGCTTCGTGATCCTCACCACCGACCTTTGCATCGTTTATCACATGGACGAAAACTATTGGGTGGACTGGAAAAAAGTCAACAGCACGGGCAGTAAGTGCCTTCGTATGTGGAAAACGGACGATCTCGTGCATTTTTCCGAAGAAAAACTCATTCACATGGGCCGTGATGACTTCGGCTGTCTGTGGGCTCCCGAAATTTTCTTCGATGAAAAGAACGAAGAATACATCGTCCACTGGGGTTCCACCGTGGCGGAAGATAACTTCACCCATATGTCCATTTTTTGCAGTACCACCAAGGATTTCGTTTCTTTCAGCGAGCCGAAACTCTTTTTCACCAAGGACAACGAGATCCTCGACAGCCACCTGACGAAGATCGGCGATACCTACCACCTCTTTTACAAGAATTCCGATCATCCGCCCATGAATATGCACGCAACGGCAGACAATCCCTACGGTCCGTTTACGCATGACGAGGATTTTGAAGCCTATATGGATTCGTTCGGCAATGCAGGTGCCTACGAGGGACCGACCTCTTACGTCCTGCCCGACGGCAGATGGTGCCTGATGCTTGATTTCTTCGGTTGCGAAAAGGAAAAAATGGGTTACGTTCCCTTTATTTCCGAAACGCCCGGTGTTGCGAAATTTGAACGCAGAGCCGATCTCGTGCAGTTTCCCTACGGATTCAAGCACGGCGGTGTGATCGAAATTACCGAAGAAGAATATGAAAGACTGAAAAATTACAAATTATGATTTATCTTAATTTTTGAATTCTCCAACTTCCCGTGAAGATCCCATAAAGTTGAGAAAATAAAAAAGGAGTGTTTTGTATGAAAAAAATGATGTCCGTATTTCTGTGTGTCTGTATGCTGTTGAGTGTTGTCGGCATGGCGGCAAATGCACAGGAAAAGCCTGAACTGCGTTTCGGTGAAGACGGTAAATTCACCGTTTTGCAGTTGAGCGATCCGCAGGATGATGCCGCCGTTGCACACGAACTGGCAGCATTCATCGAAAAGGCGATCGAACTCGTACAGCCCGACCTTATCGTGCTGACGGGGGATATTGTCGAAAACAGCCGCCCGGGGGATCTGACTACGGACGATGAGCCGCTTCGCGAGGGTGTGACCGCAAGCGAATACGAACAAACGCTTGAAAATGCCAAAAAAGCGGTTGAACAGATCTTTGCACCGCTGGAAAGATCCGGCATTCCCTACGCTGTCACGCAGGGCAACAACGACTACTCCAGTGAAGTGAAAAACGAGGACTGGATTGCCATTTACGCTTCTTACCCCAACTGCATCACCTTTGACGGGAGCGATGATCCGTCGGGTAAGATCGACACCTATTTTGAGATTCTCGCATCCGACGGTGATGAAGCCGCATTCGGTCTGTGGATGCTTGACAACGGCAAAGGCTTCACCGCCGAGCAGGCAGAGTGGATGCGTGATTACGAAACGGGCAACGTGCCCGCCATCGTATTTGAGCACATTCCCACCGATGACGTGGGCAATCTCTTTGAAGAATGTGCGCCGTGGGATGACGGTGCGATCATCAGCGACGGCGGCTGTTACCGTCTGAACGCGGATTATGCACACGGTCATGCGGAAATTGCCGCAAAACCCGGCACGACCACGGAGGATTTCCTGCTGTGGAAAGAGAAAAACGTTGTCGGTGCATTCTTCGGACACGAACATACCTGCGGTTACACGGGCACTTTTGACGGCATCACCATGGGACTGACCTACGGCTGTCAGTTTGCAAAAAGCGGCCCTTACGGTATGCGTGTCATTGAAATTGACGAAGACGGCACGTTTACCACCGATCTTTATACATACGAAAAAGGTGCGTTCGCTTTGCAGGTCGACGAAGCCTATAACGACGATGCACAGGGCTTTGAAAAGATCACAAAGAGCATTTTCAATTTCTTCAAATGCCTCGTCATGTCGCTGGTATACGCACTCAAACTGTAAGAAAGGGTGATCTTCTTGGCATCGGTCGTATGCAAAAAAGATAAAGAATCCGCCCGTTTACAAAAACGCGAAAAAGAACTTGCACGTCTGCAAAAGCAGCTCGGAAGACCGCAGGGAAAGGGTTATCTTGCGTATTTCCTGTTGGTCATCACGGTCATTTATATGGCGGATGAGATCGCATCACAGATCGGCGTGCAGATGCAGACGGTCATAGCATCGCAGATTTTTGCCCCCGTTGTGGGCAGTGAATTTGCGGTCGCAAGGCTCGCCGCCGTAGGTACTGCGGCATCCGTTGCTTCGGCACTTGCGTTCATTTATAAGCCGCTGTCCGATAAATTCGGCAGACGCATTTTTCTGATCATCAACACCTTCGGCATGGGACTCGGACTTCTGCTTATCTCTGTGTCCTCAAACATTCCCGTGTATGCCATGGGTGCGGTCGTGATCGCATTTTTCATTCCGCACGATATGCAGGCGGTCTATATTCAGGAATGTGCTCCGCCCAAGCACCGTGCAAAAATTTATTCCGTTATCAAGGCGATCGCAACGCTTGCGGTTTTTCTCATTCCGTATCTTCGCCGCACCTTTATCCCCGACACCGACCTTTCGGGTTGGCGGTACGTATACGTCGTTCCCGCTGTGATCGCTCTCGTTGTGTCCGTGATCGCCCTTTTGTGCGTGCGTGAATCGGATATTTTCATCCGCAACCGTATCCGCATTCTGACGGAAAGCGAAAACAGCCAACAGACGAAAAAAGAAACCGACGAAGGCGGTTTCATCAACGCTTTCAAGTATGTTTTCAAAAACCGCCAACTGCTGTGGGTGATGATCGCGGACGGTTTTCTGAAGTTCGGAATGCTCATCACGCAGTATTATGAAACGATCATGAACTACGGCTTTGCCCGTCAGCACATAGAAAGCGGAATGGCAACCGAAGAAGCACTCGCACTCGCGGTGGGTTCGGTGTCGAAGGCTCTGTTGCTGTTCAGTCTCGGCAGTGCCGTCATGCAGCTCATTCCCGGTTTCATTGCCGACCGTTTCGGCAGAAAGAACGCGGTCATCGTCATGAGCGTTTTCATGCTCGGTGCGTATCTGCTGTTCTACTTCGGAGCAAACGGTGCGTGGAATGAATATTTCGTCGGTCTGCTCTGCGGTGCGGCGGTGGGTGCTTTCTGGTCGATGGGCGATATGGTCACCATCATCTGTGCCGAATCGGTCCCCACGGGCATCCGCGTGTCGGTTGCCACCGTACGTCCCATCGTGTCGGGCGTCATTTATGCATTTTCCATGCTCGCCGTGCTCATCCTCTCCAACGTCTTGGGCGATGCCGCGATCGGTATGATCTGCCTTTGCACCGTGGTGCCCGGAATGGTGGCAGGCATTGTGATCCTGCTTCTGAAAACGAGAGAAACCAAAGGCACGGATCTGCAGAAAACCGATCTCGCACAGGAAAATACCGTAACTGAATAAATATGTTATAAATTGAAAAGGTATCGTAAAAATAATACAGAAAAGAGGCGATGTATATGCCGCCCCCGATGGGACCGCATCCGTGGACGGAACTTGATAAACTCAAGGAGCCGAAACCGAAAAATCTGCGAGAGGTGCCCGATTATCTCAAGCGTGTCACGAGCAAATTTTTCTCGCGACTGGTCTATATTTTCCGCCTTGTGTGGGAAACGCGGCCGTGGATATTGCTCGTTAAGATCGTGCTTGCCGTGGGCAGCGGTCTGTTGCCCGTAGCCCAGGCGTATGCAGGCAGTCTGCTTCTCAACGACCTTGCCGCCGCTTACACCGCCGCCAAAAGCGGTGCAGGAGTGCAGGAGAGTGCGTGGGAAGGCATCGTGGGATTGCTCGTGTTGCAGTTCGTGTGCATCTTTGCCATTACGCTGACCAACAACATCAACAATCTCGTTACCAATATAGCGGGGGAACTCGTGTCCTGCCACGTGCGTGAAAAGATCATGCACAAAGCACGCGAACTGGATCTGTCGAGTTTTGACAAACCCGATTTTTATGCAAAACTCGAAAACGCCTCGCGTGAAGTCAACCACAGACCCATTCAGATCATCGGTGCAACCTTTTCGATCATCAGCACCGTCATCACCCTCGTGTCCTATTTCATCATTCTTGCCAACGTGCAGCCTCGTTGGGCATCTTTGCTCGTCATTGCCCTGTCCGTACCGGGTGCGGTGGTGAACTTCGTGTACCGCAGAAAAAATTTCCGCTATATGCGTTTCCGTTCCAAGGACCGCAGACAGATGTCTTACTATTCGGACATTGTGACGAACAAGGACATGGTCAAAGAGATCCGTATGTTCGGGCTGTACGATCTGTTTCTCAAGCGTTACCGCACCGTGTTCAAACGTTATTTTGCAGGGATGCGTTCGCTGTTTGTAAAAGAAGGTACGTGGAACATCTCCCTTGCACTCGTGTCGGGTGGGGCCAACTGCGTGCTGTTTCTCATCATTGCCAAACAGGTGTTTGCCGGCGAAATGGAGATCGGTAACTATTCGCTTTATACGGGTGCACTCAACGCCGTTGCAACGGGCATTGCAGGCTTTATTTCCACCACCGCCACGGTGTACGAAGGCACGCTGTTCATTGACAATCTCATTACCTTCATGCAGGAAAAACAGCACATCAAACCCGTATCGGCTACCCCCAAAGAGCCGCAAAGGCACATCGGCCACCGTATTGAACTGCAGAACGTCTCTTTCCGCTATCCCGGTACCGAACGCGATGTCATTAAAAACATGAGTTGCGTGCTCGAGCCCGGCAGTACCGTGGTGCTTGTGGGTCTCAACGGTGCAGGCAAGACCACGCTCATCAAACTCATCACCCGTCTGTATGATCCCACCGAAGGCAGAATTCTGCTCGACGGTGTGGATATCCGTGAATACGACGTCGAAAAACTGTATAAGATCTTCGGCATCATCTTCCAGGATTTCGGAAAATACGCCGTTTCCGTGTCGGAAAACATCACGTTCGGGCAGGTCGAAAAGCCCGTGGAGGAAGAAAACGTCCGCAACGCCGCCGAACAGAGCAGTGCAGACGTGTTCATTGAACGTCTCCCCAAGGGCTACGACACACCGCTGATGCGTTATTTTGAGGACGACGGCATTGAACTTTCCATCGGTCAGTGGCAGAAACTGTCCATTGCAAGGGCGTTTTACAGCGATTCGGACATCCTCATTCTCGACGAGCCGACCGCTTCTCTGGATGCCATTGCCGAACAGGAGATCTACAACCAGTTCGACACGCTCCGCAAAGACAAAACCACCGTTTTCGTGTCGCACCGCCTGTCGAGTGCCACCGTAGCCGATCAGATTCTCGTCATCGACAACGGCGTGCTCATCGAAGAAGGCAACCACGCCCAACTCATGGCACAAAAGGGCAAATATTTCGAACTGTTCTCCACGCAGGCAAAACGCTACCGTGAAAACAACGACGAATTGCCGCCCCCGCCGCCGAACGGTTTTCCGCCGCCGCCCAAGGGCTTTGCACCCCCGCCGCAGGGAATGCCCGTGACTAAATAAATTATGATTTAGCGGCATTGTAAAGACCGATTGCCCCCACTCACTCCTTGTCGCCCCTGAAAGGGGAGATGTCTGCCGCAGGCAGACAGAGGGGTTTTGGCGGTAATATCAAACTTTTTTCTTTGAGTTTGTGCAACCTTTATGAACCCCTCAGTCACTCCGTGACACCTCCCCTTCAGGGGCTACAAGTGTTTGAGGGGTACCGTTAGTGAGATAAATCATAATTTATCTTACCTTACCGTAAAGAAAAAAAGAGGGACACTCAAGAGAGTGTCCCCGAAAAAAATTACTTGAGAGCAGCCTTTGCCTGTTCGGTCAGAGCCGTGAAAGCAGCAGCGTCGGAGATGGCAATTTCGGAAAGCATCTTGCGGTTGAGGGTGATGCCGGCCTTCTTCAGACCGTTCATGAACGTGGAATAGTTCATGCCGTTTGCCTTGCAGGCAGCACTGATACGAGCGATCCACAGACGGCGGAAGTTTCTTTTCTTCTGCTTTCTGCCGATGTAGGCATAGTTGCCGGACTTCATAACAGCCTGTTTTGCAGTCTTGAAAAGTCTTGCCTTGGAGCCGTAGTAGCCCTTAGCAGCCTTCAGAACTTTATTTCTTCTCTTGCGAGTCATGATTGCGCCTTTAATACGTGCCATTGATAATTACCTCCAATAATCCTATCGTTCTTCTTATTTGTAAGGAATAAGACGTTTGATCTGCTTAACGTTGGTCTTATCGGCAACGGCAGTCTTGCGCAGATTTCTTTTTCTCTTGGTGGACTTCTTGTTCAGGATGTGGGACTTGTAGGCGTGAGCGCGGATGGGCTTGCCGTTCTTGGAAAGCTTAAAACGCTTCTTGGCGCCGGAGTTGGTCTTGAGTTTGGGCATTTTTATTTTCCTCCATTCATTATTTACAACTGAATCTGCCGACGGAAAGCCGACAGGCGGGGTGTTTTACTTCTTTGCCGTTTTTGCGGCAAGGAACATCAGCATATTGCGGCCTTCAAGCTTGGGCTCTTTTTCGACCGTGCAAAGGTCGGCACACTGTTCGGCAAAACGGTTCATAATTTCAATACCGCGTTCGGGATGGGCCATTTCACGGCCGCGGAAACGGATGGAAACTTTGACCTTGTTGCCTGCCTGCAGGAAACGGCGGGCGTGGTTGACCTTGGTTTCAAAGTCGTGCGTGTCAATGTTCAAGGAAAGCTGAACTTCTTTGATCTCGATGACCTTCTGATTCTTTTTGGCTTCCTTTTCCCGCTTTTGCTGCTCAAAACGGTACTTGCCGTAGTCCATGATCTTGCACACGGGCGGCTGTGCCTGGGGAGCAATTTTGACAAGGTCAAGATTTCTGTAAACAGCGGCATCCAAAGCCTGTTTGGCGGTCATGATACCGAGCTGTTCACCGTCTTCGGTGATAACACGGACTTCCTTGTCGCGGATCTCTTCATTGATTTGCAGTTCCTTGGTAGCGATACTGAAACACCTCCGAAAGTAAATCAAGAAAACGGCATCGCCGTAACGCGGCGACCGTTTTCGATTCGTCCGTCTCCGAGCTCGCACAGCGGGCGTTCGGAGGGACATACAATGTTATTTGCTTTACAGATAAAACAAATAACGCGGACGCAATACGCCCGCGCTCTCATCAAAACAAAAGGGTATTCACCCGTTTTTTTCTGACTATCTACCCGATGAAACGAAATTCGGCGGGTGAGAGCGGCTGACGCCGTCTGCTTGTTTGCCTGATTAGTATAACAGAACAAAGGTCTGTTGTCAAGTACTTTTTCACATTTTTTGATTTTTTACGGAAAGTAAATCATAATTTACCCCAAAACACCGTCCCGTTCGACCACCGACACGCCTTTGTAATAATGCTTTATGATCTCCTGCCACGTCTTGCCCTGCAACGCCAGTTGCTGTGCACCGTACTGGCTCATTCCGACACCGTGGCCGTACCCTTTGGCGGTCAGCACGAATTCACCGTCCGCATACGCGACCGTGAGGGCGGCACTGCGTAAAGAAAACGCACTGCGAAGTTGCTGTCCGCTGACGGTGACATTGCCGACCTGCAAAGACATCAGCGTGCCCGAATCGCTGTAAACGCTCTCTCCCAGCCAGTGCCGT
Source organism: Acutalibacteraceae bacterium (assembly GCA_045590895.1). Classification (GTDB taxonomy): domain Bacteria; phylum Bacillota; class Clostridia; order Oscillospirales; family Acutalibacteraceae; genus RUG806. The sequence goes on along the minus strand of JAZNRU010000052.1, from coordinate 15,429 downwards.
GCGTTCTGTGTCGGTATAAAACCGTATGCGGATAAGCCCTGTGCAAATTCTTCCGCCTGCAACCGCACGGACGTCGAGAACGCTTCCGCAGTGCTGTCAAACGAACTGTCCGCCGCCGTCAGATACGCGATCGCCTCTGTCCACACGTTTTCGCTGTTTTCCGTCCTGCCCGGTGAGATCGCGTGAAACGCGGTCAGGCACAACGCATCCCCATACACGATCACAAAGGGTGATACCGCCTGTACGGCTTCTTTTATTTTATTATAATATTCATCATAATCGTCTCCCCACCGCGAACGCATCTGTTCTTGTGTGAGATAGGCCTGCGACACGGATGCGGAAGATGAAATGTGACCGCCGCCGAAGCGTTCGCTCGTTCCCTGTTCCACCGCACGGCGGGCAAGATTCATCGATGCCGCCGCCTGTGCTTTGAGGGCTTCCGGTTCGTACAAGGCGGGCATTTCCGCCGCCACGGCACCGATCACGTATTCCGTGAGTTCCATTTCTTCCACCGCACCGCTGTCTGCCATGCACACGAGGATCTCCTCAACAGCCGTTGTCGGAACATCGGTCTGCGTTTGACCTGTTTCTTCCGCATTCACCGTTGCCGACACCGTTTCCGATACGGAATCCGATGCGTTTTCCGTCACCGCGACGTCCGCAACCGCCCCTTGCGGCGTTTCAAACAAATACAACGCACCGAGCGGCACGCAGGAAACGGCAACAAAGAGAAAAACAGCCGTAAAAATCATTTTTTTCACAATCGGCACTTCCTTTCTTTGGTTTATTTTATTACCGTCTGCAAGAAATTATGCTCCGTTTTTTTCGTCACAAAACACGATATATTTGTTGACAGTGAGCGTTTTTTAATATATAATAAAAATATATACAAATATTAAAAAATCGGAGGTATTATTTATGAAGACCGAAAAAAAACAACGCAGCAAAATCCTTTGCGTTTTACTCCTTTTGTCTTTCATGACGGTCGGATTCTGTCAGCCGACACAAAACCGTGTTTTTGCGGCGGAAGCGATCGATTTCGGTACCTGCGGTGAAAATTTAATGTGGTATCTGGACACGGACGGCTTGCTGACGATCTACGGAACGGGCGAAATGGAACAACACAGCGACCAACACCGTCCGAGATGGATGCAGTACGCAGATTCCGTCCGTGCACTCACCGTTGAAGAAGGAATTACGAACATTACAGCTCTTGCGTTTAACGGTTGTCACGCACTTGCAGACGTCAGCATTCCCGACAGCCTGGAAAAAATTCACGGCACCGCTTTTGAGAACACGGCCTTTTATAATGATGAAAGCAATTATGAAGACGGCGTTTTGTATCTCGGCACACATCTGTTAAAGGCAAAAGCCGACCTTGCCTCTGCGTATGAGATCAAAGCAGGAACAAAATCCGTTGCAGACAATGCGTTTTTCGGTTGCAATATGCTGACAGAGGTAAGCATACCCGACACGGTACGTTTCATCGGCACAAACGCGTTTTACGGATGCACGTCCCTGTCATCCGTTTCACTGCCCGACACGGAGATTTTCATTGAACCTTACGCGTTCGCAGACACGGCATTGTATGCAGATGAAGGAAATTGGGAAAACGGCTCTTTATACGTCGGCTCACATCTGATCCTTGTCAGGACGGATGCGGCGGATGCTTATACCGTAAAAGCAGGTACGAGATCCGTTGCCTGCAACGCTTTTGAAAACTGTTCGGCACTCACGCAGATCACCGTTGCGGACACGGTCGGCACGATCGGCACGAATGCGTTCAACAACTGCCGTTCTGTCACGCAGATCACCTTGCCGTCACAGCTCACCCGACTGAACGATTCCGTTTTCATGAACTGCCGTCAGTTGCAGGAGATCACTCTGCCCGACACGCTGACGTATATCGGCAACCATGCGTTCGCTTACTGTACCGCGTTGCAAACGGTGCACGTTCCTGCCGCGGTCACCGAGATCGGTGAGGGAGCATTTTCTTATTGCAGTGCACTGACCGGCATTGAAACGGACGTTGAAAATACGGCTTTCACCTGCGTAAACGGCGTGCTGTACAACAAAAACATGACGACGTTGCTTGCCTATCCGCAAGGCAAAACCGAACGGCAATTCATTCTTGACCGACAAACGGATCACATTGCTCCCTATGCGTTTTCGGACTGCACGGCGTTGCAGACCGTCACACTGCCCGACGGTTTCCTGCGTATCGGGGCGTATGCATTCAACGGTTGTTCGGGTATGACTGCCGTAACGCTTCCCGACAGCATTCTGCAGGTCGGAAAAAGTGCGTTCATGGGTTGCACGAAACTGACTTGCATCAACATTCCCGACCGCATCACGAAAATTGAGCCGTCTGCGTTTGCCGATTGCACCTCTTTGGCACAGATCACCTTCGGCAACGGCCTCACCGCCGTAGGAGACGGTGCTTTCAGCGGTTGTACGGCCCTGGAAAGCCTTGTTATCCCCCAAAACGTGACGGATATCGGCACTTCCGCCTTCCGTGCCTGTTCGGCATTGACGGCAGTCACTTTGCCCGACAGCGTACAAAACGTCGGCATTTACGCTTTTGCCAACTGTTCGGAACTGAAAGACCTGTACTTCCTCGGCACCAGAACCGCGTGGACACGCATCAGTGAAGCCTCACGCGACATCGTAATGCCGTTCACCACCGTACACTGCAACTACAAAGGGGATATCAACTTTACCAACAGTGCACGGCTCTTCATCAACAGCGACAGCATTCTGATCGCCTTACACGCAACCGACGTGCATTCCGTCCTGCAAAACGCAGGCGGGGGTGCAAAGGTATTCGATGCAACGGGTACGGAAAAAGAACCGTCCAAGCCCGTTGCAACGGGTGACGTTCTGCAAACTGCCGATGAAATGCAGGTTCCCGCCGTTGTTATCGGTGACGTTGACGGGGATGCGGCCGTTTCTCCTGCAGATGCAAGGCTTGCATTACGCAGAGCCGTCGGTCTGGAGACGTTTGACGACGTACGGACGGCCGCGGCAGATACGGACGGCGACTGCAAGATCAGCGTTGCCGATGCAAGAAATCTCCTGCGTGCAGGCGTCGGTCTTGATGAACCGGACAATTGGTTTGCATCGTTCGCTTCCTTCTGAAAAATTCCGTAGGGTGACGGGTACAATCCGAACCCGTCCGAAAACGGCTCTTTTCAGGTCTTTTCGGCGTTTCACCCTTGAAAGGCGACAGCCCTCCTGCGGTCTCAACCGCAAAGAAAAAACGATAAAACAAACAACCGTTTTCCGCCCGTTTTGCGTTCAGCATTCAGCGTTTATCGTTATTTCTTCGGTCGCTTCCGCAGTTTCGGTACGCTTTCACGTGCCTGCCGTTCCGCTTTCTCCAGATCGTAGGATGCAGGTTCGCTTGATTCGAGATACGCATAACGCGGAAGCGGTGCTCGCACGGCGGCAGGAGCAGACTTTTCCTGTTCGGTCCTGTCTGCGGCGGCACGCTTCTGACGGATATCGTCCTTGCTGATCCATTCCATCAGCAGGGTAAAATCATCCGTATACGTTTTACCCGTGCGTTTCTTATATGCGGAGAGATTGTTGACGTAACTCTCATAAGCGGCACTGTATTGCCGCAGAAGGCGTTTTTCCTCTGAGGACAGATAAACATTGCTGAATATTCCGCAGGCGGTCTTTGCCCCGTTTTCAGGCTGAACAGGGGCATCCGCCTGTTTTGTTATATCGGGAGCAGACACAACGGCTTGTGTTTGCCTGTCAGAAGCAACCGCAACGGCTTGTGTTTTGGCATCGGATGCCGGTACAACTGTCTGCGTTGCACAATCGGATGCGGATACCACTGTCGGCGTTGTAATATCGGCTTCTTGATCCTGCTGTTCGGCGGGATCCCGTACGGTAATCAGCGAACAGCGGTTGCGGATATTCTGCCGACTGATAAACCCGTTCTTCTCAAGACAACGGAGAATATACTGCACCCTGTTCGTGTCCAGAAGGCAATCACGGGCAATGGTCTGCCCGGAAACGAGCAACTGACCCGGCTGAAGTTCTATGTTGTTCTGCACGCACGGTTTGAACCGTGCGTGTTTGCACAGCCAGATCCACACCTGTAATACGTCCCGTTGTTGCAACAGGTCGCTCTGTATTGCATCTCTGTATACCTTGAAAAAACCTGACATTTATCGTCCTCCGTTTGTGTTTTGCCATATTGTAGCAAATAAGGCAAACGGATTTCTCCCCGTTTCTCACCAAAACTAAAAAAAAATTTAAAAAAATTTTGAAAGATTTTCACCACTGTTTTTTTGTGCGTGCGGAAGGCTCATTCTCTCTCTTTCTTTCATAACATTCTTTTAAAACATTCTTTCTATATATAATAGTATGTACAGTATTGAAATCGGTATTGAAAATACGGCGTTCAGTGTTGAATCAGTATTGAAAAATAAAAAACCGACAACCCGAAAACCCTTTATCTGCGGGCTTTTCGGCACTTGTCGGTTTTGAAACAGTATTGAATAAAACAGGCTTCCGTATTGAAAACGGTGTTGAATCATTCCACCGTGAACACTTTCAAAGAGTTGGTGTGTTCGGTGATGGGCATACCGGCAACGATGACGACACGGTCGCCGCGGACGACGAGATCGTTCTGTTTTGCACAGTCGATGGCGTGGCGGAACAGGCGGTCGTTGTCTGCCTGGTTGAGTGCCAGCACGGGCTCAACGCCCCATGAAAGTGCAAGTTGATGGAAGGTCTTGTCCTCGGGGGTTGCCGCAACGATGCCTTCGGACGGACGGAACTTGGAAACGCGGCGTGCGGTTCTGCCCGTTTTCGTCACGACGAGAATGGCTTTTGCGTTCATGTCCCTTGCGGTGGTGCAGGCGGCATCGCAGATGGCGTTGCTGATGTCGGTAAAATCAATTTCATGCTTGAGGCCGCGGAATACATTGAGTTCTGCCGCCTCTTTGTCTGCCTGGCGGACGATCTTTGCCATATAGTTGACGACGTGTGCGGGATCGATACCCATCGCCGTTTCACCGCTGAGCATAACGGCGGAAGTGCCGTCAAATACGGCGTTTGCAACGTCGCTGATCTCGGCACGGGTGGGCATGGGGCTTTCGATCATGGATTCAAGCATCTGGGTAGCGGTGATGACCATTTTACCCGACTGATAGCACTTGCGGATAAAACGCTTCTGAATGCCGGGCAGTTTTTCAAAATCGACTTCCACGCCCATGTCACCGCGGGCCACCATGATACCGTCGGATTCACGCAGGATCTCGTCAAAATTGTTGACACCCTCAATGTTTTCGATCTTTGCAATGATGCGGATGGAGTGACCGCCGTGGTAGTCAAGCAGTTTACGCAGGGCAATCACGTCGTCGGCACGGCGAACGAAGGAAGCGGCAATGAAATCGACGTCCTTTTCGATGCCGAACAGAATATCCTGCTTGTCCTGCTCGCTGATATAGGGCATATCGAGGCTGACCATGGGCACGTTGATGCTCTTGCGTGAACGCAGTTCACCGCCTGCCATAACGGTGCAGTAAATCTCGGTTTCGTCGGTCTTGTCCACACGCAGTTGAATTTTACCGTCGTCAATGAGGATGCGGTACCCCTCTTTCATCTGTCGGGGAAGATCCGCGTATGTAATGGATGCCATGTCTTTCGTACCCTCCACGTCGCGGGTGGTCAGCACGAAGGGAGCACCGTTTTCCAGTTCCACGCAACCGTCCTTTACGAGACGGATGCGGATCTCGGGACCTTTGGTATCGAGCATCACGGCGGCAGGCACACCGAGACTGTCACGCACCTTGCGGAAACGGTCGATCATTTCACCGTGCTGTTCGTGCGAGCCATGGGAAAAGTTGAGTCTTGCCACGTTCATGCCGTTTTTCAGCATCTCTTTCATAACGGCTTCACTGCTGCTTGCAGGGCCGAGGGTACATACGATCTTTGTTCTGCGCATAAATATATTCTCCTTAATGATTCAAACGGATAAACCGATTATTTTATTCTTTTCATCAATGCCTGTGCCGCATCGTGACGGGCAAAGGCGATCACGTGATCGCCGGGTTCAAAGGTATAATTCGCACCGGGCATGGTAAGCACCTTGCCGTCGGGCTTTTTGACACCCAGAATATTCAATCCGTAGACGTTTCGCATATTCAGTTCCGCGACCGTTTTGCCGATCCACGTGTGCATGATCTGCATTTCGTACACGCCTGCATCCTCACAGATGCTGAAATAATCGTACAGATGATTGGCACTGTAACGCACTGCTAATTTTGCGGCAAGTTCGCGTTCGGGATTCCACACTTCATCCGCACCGTTGCGAAGCAGGAATTTTTCCTGTATCTCACTGCCGCATTTGCTCACGACCCGCTTTGCACCCAGTTCCTTGAGCAGAAGCGTGACTTCCAGACTGCTCTGGAACTGTTCGCCCATGCAAACGAAGCAGACGTCAAAATCCTCCACGCCCAGAGAACGCAGAACGTCCTCGCGGCGGCAATCACCGATCTGTGCTTCATCGGCAAAAGGCATTGCCTGTTGCACCATTTCTTCCTCACGGTCAATGACCATGACTTCGTCACCGAGTTCGTGGAATTTGCGGGCCAGTTGCGTGCCGAAGCGGCCAAGCCCGATAATGAGTACCGATTTCATATTTATAACTCCCGTTCTCAGCCGACCAGCACCGATTCCTCGGGCATGACAACGGCTGAAGGCATTTTCTTTTCCGTAAAAATGAGTAAAAACGACATACTGCCGACACGGCCGAAGAACATCATTGCCGCTAAAATATACTGACAGGCAGGCAAAAGCGTTTCGCCCAACGTATACACGGACAAACCGACCGTTTCCGCCGCGGAGATCACGGCAAAAGCGGTCTCGTTCAACGGAAGATCGGGTTGTATGCACAGTATGGCAAGCAAAGCCAAAGCAATCGCGGACAGATTCACGGTCACCACCGTGATCGCTTTTTTGACCGCATCGTCGGGCAAACGTCTGCCGAACACGTTGCGACTGCCCGAATTGTTGAGATTGGCTCTTGCGGAGATGAACAGAACGGCAACCGTGACCGTTTTGATACCGCCCGCCGTGGAGCCGGGAGAACCGCCGACAAGCATCAGCAGATCCGTAACGAGAATACCCGCAGGTGACATTTTTGCAAGATCAACGCTGTTCATGCCTGCCGTACGGGGTGTCATGGAGCAGAAAAACGCATTGAGCATCCTCTCTCCGACGTGCATTCCCTGCATACTTGCATTCTTTTCGGTGAAGAAAAAAATCACCGTGCCTGCAAGCAGTAAAAAAGCGGTTGTGCTTATTGCGAGTTTTGCGTGCAGAGAATATTTTTTGAAATTCTTTTTGTTTTCATATACGTCCTGCCAGACGAAAAAACCGATGCCGCCGATGATGACCAACGCCGACAGCGTGAGCAGAACGATCGGATTATCCGCATAGCCCGTGACGGACGAATACGCACCGTACTGCGTGCCCATGATGTCAAATCCTGCGTTGCAGAACGCGGAAACGGAATGAAACACGGCGTACCAGATTCCTTTTTTACCGAACTGCGGCACGAAAACGCAGGCGAGCAACAACGCACCGCACCCCTCAATGAGAGCCGTACCCAACAGCAAAAAGCGGAACAGACGGCCGACACCGCCGAGTTTTGCGGCGTTGACACTGTCACGCAGAAGTCCCCTTGCACGCAGGCTCATGCGTTTGCCGCTGACCATGGAAAACAGGGCAAAAAAGGACATGAAGCCCAATCCGCCGATCTGAATCAGACAAAGAATGACCGCCTGTCCGAACACGGACCACGCCGTCGCGGTATCCGCGACCACAAGCCCCGTCACGCAGGTGGCGGAAACAGCCGTAAACAGTGCTTCACGAAAACCGGCACTCTGCAGATCGGCACTTGAAACGGGCAAAAGCAGTAACAAAGTGCCGACGGTTATAATGATTGCATAGCCGCCTGCGATCAGACGGGTGCAACTCATGTTTCTGAGATCAAAAAAACGTTTTTTCATGTGTTATATATCATCCCGCCATGAACGCGGCACTCGTCAGATTCATGATGCCTTCCGCGAACCACTCGTAAAAACCGACGATATCCATCAGGGTGATATAGGTAAAGTACACGCAGGCAACGAGCACGGTCGGAGCCGCCAGCACCAGAGCACCCTTATGGGGCATATAGCGGTATTTTCCCGCATCAAGTCTGTAAAATTTACGGTTGCGGCGTATATACAGAAATGCACACAGCACACCGAAGAACATCAACGCACTCATCACGGAAGATGCAAACGCAAATCCCGTCTGTTCGCCGTAACGGTCGCCAAACACGGATTGCAGGGTAGAAATGAGATTGTTTCCGAAATGGATGGCAATGCCCACCCACATCGTACCCGACGCCACGGTGCAGTAACCGAGCAGTACGCCGACCATGAACGCAAACGGCACCTGTACGAGATTGCCGTGCATGAGTCCGAACAAAAACGAACTCATGAGAATGGCAAACCAATCGCCGTAGCGGCGTAAAGACTGCATAATGACACCGCGGTAGGCAAATTCCTCAAACAAGGCGGGTAACACCGCGTAGCCGAGGATCTGCACACCCAGCGACAACGCCCCTTCGCGTGCAACGGGCGGCGTGTAGTTTGCCATGTAGGATTCAATGCCGAACGCCGAGGCGAAAATCGTCAAATAAGAGGTCACGATGTTGGCAATATAGCAGAATCCCAGACCTATAAACACCAACAGCACCGCATTGTATGCATCGCAGGCAGCACCGAAGGGCAGTTCTTCAATTTTCTTTTGTTTACGCAGGATACAATAAACGAGTGCAAACGGTGCAAAAACGCAGAACGAGGTATTGAGCATCCCCACGGTAACGGCAAACATCTCGTCGTTGAGATAGCGGTTATACATATCGGGATTGCCTGCAAGCCACGAGGAGATCACGCTGTTTCCTGCAATATACAAAAGCAGTGCCACGCCGCATACACAGGCGATCAGACAAAGCCGTTTCTGTTCTTTTGCAAAGGGTTTCAGCGGTCTGCGTTCACCGTAAGCGGGAACAGCGGATGTTTGTTCCAATTGTACATCCTCCTTAAAACTTGGGTATTCACGGAAAGCAAATTATGATTTATGCATATAAATCATAATTTTATCTGCCGCAGCAGAATTTGTATTTTTTACCCGAACCGCAGGGACAGGGCTGGTTTCTGCCGACCTTTTCGCCCTTGCGGACAGGCTGTTTTTTATCACTGTCGTCTCCGCCGCTTGTGGACGTGATCTCAACGGTGCGGCGGCGTTGTACGTCCGCTTCCGAACGCAGTTGTGCGGTCAGAAGCATCTGCACGGTGCCTTCACGGATAGAAGTCGTCATTTCATCGAACATATCATAACTTTCCATACGGAACTGTACGACGGGATCGCGGTGTGCATAGCCCTGCATACCGATGCTTCTGCGTAACTGATCCATGGCGTCGATGTGATCCATCCAACGCATATCCACATTGACGATCAGTGCCTTGTGTTCAAGAGCCATGACCAGTTCATGACCGCTTGCGGCGTCGAGTGCATCCAGACGTGCAAGTGCTTTTTCCACAAGCCAGTCACCGTAAACGGCTACGGAACGCTTTTCGGGCAGTTCATCCTCACCGATGAGCCATGCGTATTTGGTCTGCAGACCGACGAGATTCCATTCGTCGGGTGCGTTTTCGGGACGGCAATAGAAGGCAACGCCGTCACGCAGGCTTTCTTCGATCATCTTGCGGATGGTGGAGTCGATATCCACCCCGTCCAGCACCTGATTACGCTGTGAATAGATCAGTTCACGCTGTTTGTTCATAACGTCGTCGTACTGCAACACGTTGCGGCGGGCGGCAAAATGATTGCCTTCCACACGTTTTTGTGCACCTTCGACGGTTTTCGAGAAAAGTCTTGCTTCAATGGGCATATCATCCGCCTGCATCATGCCTAAGATACGGTTCATGCGGTCACCTGCGAAAATGCGAAGCAGATCGTCCTCGGTGGACAGATAAAAACGGCTTTCACCGGGGTCTCCCTGACGGCCTGCACGTCCGCGTAACTGGTTGTCGATACGGCGTGCTTCGTGACGTACGGAGCCGATGATGAACAGACCGCCCGCTTTGCGTACGGCTTCTGCTTCGGGTGCGAGTTGCTCTTTGTATTTCTGTTCGAGTTTCTTGAACATCTCACGTGCTTCAAGAATATCGGCGTTGTCGGTTTCGGCAAAGCCCGTGGCTTCGGAAATGAGTTCTTCGGGGTAGTCCATGCGACGCATTTCGGCTTTTGCCATGTATTCGGCGTTACCGCCGAGAATGATGTCCGTTCCGCGGCCTGCCATGTTGGTGGCAATGGTGACCGCACCCAGACGGCCTGCCTGGGCTACGATCTCGGCTTCGCGTGCGTGCTGTTTGGCATTGAGCACTTCATGTTTGATGCCGGCACGTTTGAGTGCCTTGCTGAACAGTTCACTCTTTTCAATGCTGACCGTACCGACCAGAACGGGCTGTCCTTTCTCGTTGCAGATGCGGATCTGTTCGATGATGGCGTTGAATTTTGCAGCTTCGGTGCGGTACATCACGTCGTCCCAGTCCTTACGGATGAGAGGACGGTTGGTGGGAATGGTGATAACGTCCAGAGAATAAATTTCTTCAAATTCTTCCTTTTCGGTCATGGCGGTACCCGTCATACCGGACAGTTTTGCATACAGACGGAAATAGTTCTGGAATGTGATGGTGGCAAGGGTCTTGGATTCCTGACGGACACTGACGCCTTCCTTGGCTTCGATCGCCTGATGCAGACCTTCGTTGAAACGTCTGCCGGGCATTTTGCGGCCCGTGAATTCGTCAACGATCACCACTTCGCCGTTTTCAACCACGTATTCCACGTCAATACGCATCACGCCGCGTGCCTTGATGGCTTGATTGATGTGGTGTTGCAGGGAGAGATTTTCGCCGTCCATGAGGTTTTCGACGCCGAAATATTCTTCCGCCTTGCGGATACCGTGTTTGGTCAGCGTTGCGGTCTTTGCCTTTTCGTCAACGATATAATCGCTGTCTTCTTCTATGAGCGTTTCCACGTCGGTCTTGGAATCGACTTCGGTGATCCGCTGTACCTTGAGTCTGCGTGCAAAATCATCCGCCGCCTTGTACAGGTCGGAGGATTTGTCGCCTCTGCCGGAAATGATAAGCGGCGTTCTTGCTTCGTCGATGAGAATGGAGTCCACTTCGTCCACGATGGCAAAGTGGTGGCCTCGCTGTACGCGTTCACTCGCATACGTCACCATGTTGTCACGCAGATAGTCAAAGCCCATCTCGTTGTTGGTGCCGTATGTAATCTCGGCGGCATAGGCTTCGTTTCTCTGCTGATTGTCAAGATCGTGTACGATCAGACCGACGCTCAACCCCAGAAAACGGTAGACTTTGCCCATCCATTCCGAGTCGCGGCGTGCAAGATAATCGTTGACGGTGACGATGTGAACGCCCTTGCCTTCCAATGCCGTCAGATACGCGGGCAGAGTGGCTACGAGGGTCTTACCTTCACCCGTTCTCATTTCCGCAATACGGCCCTGGAACAGCACGATGCCGCACAGGATCTGCACGGGATAGTGTTTCATGTTCAGCACACGCCATGCCGCTTCACGGCAGACGGCAAATGCTTCGGGAAGCAGATCCTCCAGCGTTTCGCCTTTTGAAAGTCTGTCCTTGAATTCAGCGGTCTTTGCCTTGAGTTCGTCGTCACTCAACGCGGCGTATTCTGTTTCGTAAGAAAGCACTTTCTCCTGCGTTTTCTTGATTCGTTTGAGTTCTTTTGTGGAATAATCGCCGAAAATGGCACTCAGAATTGACATTTATTATGATCCTTTCCGTGTCCGCAATCAATAAGCGGCTCATACTGTATATTTTATTCCGTAAAATGAATTTAAGTTAAAAAAAATGAATGTTCGCGATATATTTTTTGGATTTTAACGGATGTAAATTATGATTTATTTTCTTTACAAAAAGATGCCATGGGGCAGATTTCGCACTTGGGATTGCGTGCAGTGCAGATGTCTCTGCCGAACAGCACGATGCGGTGGCAGAAATCGCCGCTGGTCTGCGGTGTCAGCACTTCACGCAGAGCCAGCTCCACCTTGTACGGATCCTTCCCCGAAGCCAGTCCGAGGCGGTTGGATATGCGGATCATGTGCGTATCGCACACGTAAGACGGTTGTCCGTACACGTCCCCGAGGATGAGATTTGCCGTTTTTCTGCCCACACCGGGCAATGCGGTAAGATCTTCCATGGTATCGGGCACTTTGCCGCCGTGTTTCTGCAGAATGATCTGTGCACAGCGGACGATGTCGGAGGCTTTCTGCCGATAAAAACCGCAGGAATGTACGAGTTCTTCCACATCCGCAATGTCAGCCGCCGCAAAATCCTCCACGGTCGGATATTTTGCAAACAGAGCAGGCGTTACGAGATTCACGCGTGCATCGGTGCACTGTGCGGAAAGACGCACGGCAACCAGAAGCTGAAACGCATCCTGCGACACCAGCGAACAGATCCCGTCGGGATACAATTCTTCGAGCACCCGTTCGGCTCTTTTTGCTGTTTCTTTCTTTTTCATATATACCACCATTATAGATTATACACTTTTTTTCCGTTTTTGCAAGAGAAAAAGCATAAATTACACCCGCCAATCAAAGAGGCGGAGAAGAATTCTTTCTCCCGTTCTTGACATTGTCCGTTTTCTTTTATAAAATAAATATGAAGACCGAATACGGAAAGGCAGGTGTAAAAATTGAAACTTTACATTAAACAAAAAGTTTTTGCGATCAAAGACCGATTCACCGTTTGGGGAGAGGACGGCAGCGACCGCTATTACGTGGAGGGCGAACTGTTCACGTTCGGCAAAAAACTGCACATTTACGATGCGAACAACCGAGAAGTAGCACTCATTCAGCAAAAACTGTTCCGTTTTCTGCCGTGTTACGTCGTAAGCGTAAACGGTGTTGACATTGCCGAGATCGTCAAAGAGTTCACCTTTTTCAAGCCCAAATACACCATCAAAGGGCTTAACTGGTCGGTAGAGGGTGACCTTTTTGCACACGATTACACCGTTTTCGAGAACGGCAATCCCGTCGTCCGCATCCGCAAGGAATGGATGACGTGGGGTGACAGTTACGAACTCACCATTGCCGATCCGTCCAAGGAATTGGCCGCCCTTGCCGTCGTTATCACCATCGACTGCGTGATGGCACAGACAGCAGCCGCCTCCTCCGCCGCAACGTAAATTATGATTTAGAGAACTGTTCGCACAAACCGAATGCCCACCACACCCTTGTCGCCCCTGAAAGGGGAGATGCCGCAGGCAGAGGGGTTTAGGCGGTAATATCAAACTATTTTCTTTAAGTTTGTGCAAATTTGGCGAACCCCTCTGTCACTTCGTGACATCTCCCCTTTCAGGGGCGACGAGTATTTGAGGGGTGCCGTTGGTAAGATAAATCATAATTTACGCTTTTATAAAGAACCAAAAAAAACACACAGGAGATCTCCATGACCATTCGCCCTTATGAAGAAAAAGACAGAGAAAACGTACGCTACATCTGTCTGAACAGCGACGGTCCGTGCGATGCCGACGAAAAAGGACAGCATTTTCTGCTCACGACCTATTGCGACTACTACATTGAAAAAGAACCGCACAACTGCTTCGTGCTTGCAGACGAAAACGACCGTGCGGTCGGTTATATTCTGTGTGCGGAGGATTTTGACCGTTTTCGGGAAATTTTCCTGCGGGAATTCATGCCCCGTCTTGCTGACGAGCCCGTGCACAGCCGCTATGCGGAGGAATCCACCGTCCTGCACAGACAGTTCAAAGACGAATATCCCGCCCACCTGCACATCGACCTTTTACCCGAAGCACAGGGACAGGGCTACGGCCCGAAACTCATGCAGACGCTCTTTTCGCATCTGCACGAAAAAAACTGCCGCGGCATCATGTGGTGCGTGTGGATGCACAACGAGGGAGCACAGCGTTTTTATGAACGCATGGGCTTTGCACGCATCGGCAGCAGCGGATCCAATATTGCTTACGGCACAAAAGTAATATAAAACAGAAAGAGGTTTTCGAACATGATTCAACATCTTACACAGGACGTTCTTCCCTTTTGGCTGAAGAACGCAATTGACGAAGAAGAAGGCGGTATTTTCACCCAGCTTGACCGCAAAGGCAACATCTACGGCACCGAAAAAAGCGTATGGTTTCAGGGCAGAGCCCTCTACATTTTCGCAAGTGCCCACAACTACGGTCTGACCGGTTACGGCTATCTTGACGCCGCAAAGAAGATCTATGAATTTTTACCCAAATGTACCAAAGAGGGCGGCAGAATGCCCTTCACCGTCACCCGCGAAGGCAAGGAAATTCAGATGCGTCGCTACTATTTCAGCGAGACCTTCGCCGCCATCGGCTGTGCGGAATACTATCTTGCAACGGGAGAATCCGAAGCCAAGGAAAAGGCTGAAATGTATTTTGATGTTGCGTACCGTCTGTTTACGGGCGAAGACAAAACACAACCCAAGTTCAATCCCGAAAATCACCCCTACAAGGGCCTGTCTCCTGCCATGATTATGCTTGCTACCGCACAGGTCATGCGTAAACTCGACAAAGAAAAATACGATCCCATGGCAAAAGCGGCAGTCAAAGAGATCCGCACCCATTGGACGGAAAAGGGACTTCTTGAAAACATCGGCCTTGACAATCAGTTCATGGATACCCCCACGGGCAGACTCGTCAACCCCGGTCACTCGCTCGAAGCGGCATGGTTTCTGATGACCGAGGGCGTGTACCGGAACGATGACTCCCTCAAACAGTTCGGCAAGGACATCATCGACATCTCCATGAAGCACGGCCTGTATGACGGCGGCATCATTTCCTTCTGCGACTGTGACGGACATCCCGCCACGGCACTCGAATGGGATATGAAACTCTGGTGGCCGCAGTGTGAAGCCATGATCGCAAACTTGCTTGCCTACAAACTCTACGGCGAAGAAAAGTATCTTGACTTCTACAACACCGTCAAGGACTACACCTTCTCGCACTTCATCGACCGCGAATACGGCGAATGGTACGGCTACCTGCATTACGACGGCACGGTTGCCAACGAACTCAAGGGCAATATCTTCAAAGGCCCGTTCCACATTCCGCGTATGCTCATGCTCATCGACAAGATCGAAAAAGGAGATTACTTCCTGTTCTGATCTTAGGGTTTTGTAAATTATGATTTAGCAGCATTGCACAAACCTACTGCCCCCACTCACTCCTTGTCGCCCCTGAAAGGGGAGATGTCTGCCGCAGGCAGACAGAGGGGTTTTGGCGGTAATATCAAACTTTTTTCAGTAAATTTGTGCAAAC
>JAZNRU010000051.1:0-42568 GCA_045590895.1 Acutalibacteraceae bacterium | reverse complement strand
CCTCTGGATGCAGTCAGGGAAAACATTGTCGGTGCCGACTGTGTAAACGCAGGCTCTTACGATCTCGTTGTTTACTGCGACGTCTGCGGTGACGAACTCGAAAGAACTGCCGTCACCGGCGAAGCCCTCGGCCATACACCGCTGAACGCGGTCAAGGAAAACGAAGTTGCCGCTACCTGCGAAGAAGACGGATCTTACGATCTCGTTATTTACTGCGACGTCTGCGGTGACGAACTCGGCAGAGAGACCGTAACGGTCGATGCACTCGGTCATTCGTTCACCAAGTTTGAACAGACCGTCGCTCCCGATTGCGAAAACGAAGGCAGGGAAGTTGCCGTCTGCGACAACGGTTGTAAGACCGAAAACGAACGTGACGTTCCCGCCCTCGGCCATTCGTTCACGCAGTACGAACAGACCGTCGCTCCCGATTGCGAAAACGAAGGCAAGGAAGTTGCCGTCTGCGACAACGGTTGCAAGACCGAAAACGAACGTGCGGTTGCCGCCCTCGGCCACAGTCCTCTGGATGCAGTCAGGGAAAACGAAGTTGCCGCTACCTGCGAAGAAGACGGATCCTACGATCTCGTTGTTTACTGCGACGTCTGCGGTGACGAACTCGGCAGAGAAACCGTAACGGTCGATGCACTCGGTCACTCGTTCACGAAGTATGAACAGACCGTCGCTCCCGATTGCGAAAACGAAGGCAAGGAAGTTGCCGTCTGTGACAACGGTTGCAAGACGGAAAACGAACGTGCGGTTCCCGCCCTCGGCCATTCGTTCACGCAGTACGAACAGACCGAAGCCCCCGATTGCGAAAACGAAGGCAAAGAAGTTGCCGTCTGTGACAACGGCTGCGGCGAAACCGATGAAAGAGTCGTTCCCGCACTCGGGCACCTGTTTACAAAGTATACCTCCAACAACGATGCGACCTGCGAAAAAGACGGCACAAAGACCGCCGTTTGTGACCGCGGTTGCAGAGTCAGAAAGGTCGTAACGGATAAAGGATCAAAACTTGCACACGTCGACGAAGACGGCGACGAGATCTGTGACGTATGCGGCAACACCGTATATATCAGCGTGGAGGATTGCACCTGCACCTGCCACCGCAACGACCCGTTTAACCGCTTTGTTTACAAGATCGTTCAGTTCCTGCGTAACCTGTTCGGCATCAACAGTTCCTGCGATTGCGGAACCGTTCATACCGAAGGATTAAAACCGTTCTGGAAGATATTCTGATCCGTTGCATTCCGTAAAATGTATATAACCGCAACCGCCGAAGATACAACTGTCTTCGGCGGTTGTCTTTTTGGGATCTTTGCAATCTTCGGTTTTCCGTAGGGTGACGGATATAATCCGAACCCGTTTTTTACAGGCGGATTTCCGCCGATACTTCGTTAAAATACTCGAAAATCCATAAAGGATTTTCTGCGTTTTGTGCCTCGTCCCGTCAAAAATCCGCACTGTAAAAAATCTTCGGCCCGGAAACGGCTCTTTTTAAGTCTTTTCGGCGTTTCACCCTTGAAAGGCGGCAGCCTTCCTGCGGTCTCAACCCTAAAGAACCAAAAACTTCCGCAATGTTCTGCACTGCGGAAGTTGCTTTTGTATTATGATCGCGGTACTGCGATCAGATGGAACTGATGAGTTTTCCGATCTTGCCGACGGTTTTGGTGAGACCTGCAACGATCTTGCCCACGCCGACGAGTGCACTCTTACCGTTGAGAATGTCAAGCAGAGCCTGTGCCATTTCCTCGCTGAAAACGCCCATGCTCATGGAAACGAAACAGCGGATGGGGATCTGCGTTGCCATGGCAAGCATCATGCCCTCGTTGGAGGCACCGCCCGCAACGGTCTTGATAACGGTGCGGATCATGCCGTTGATGACCTTGCCTGCGGCTGTGTTTTCGGCAAGTTCAAGGGTGGAATTGATGTCCAGCGGCAGGTTGGGATCGCGTACGGGGTCAGGGATCGGTCTGCCGAGCAGAGCTTCAAATTGGGCATCGGACACGTTCTGAATGTCGCCGCTGTAATAAGCGGGCAGATTCTCACGGTCGTTCGGAATTTCGGCATCGGGATCGGAAGAAGTGACCTTGACGGTCGATTGCAGGCGGATATCCGCACTTGAAGCACCCACGAGGATGTCGAAGGCACCGCTTTCCACGTACCAGTCACCGATCGCGGTGTTCCAGAACGCGAATGCACGTTTGTCGAGTTCCACCGTGACGGTCTTTTCTTCACCGGGTTCAAGGAAGATCTTTTTGAAGCCCTTGAGTTCCTTGACGGGACGGTAAACGGTGCTTTCGGTGTCGGAAACGTACACCTGTGCGATTTCCGCACCGGCTCTGTCACCCGTGTTTTTGACCTTGAAGGTGACTTTGAGGGTGTCGGTGTCCTTGATGTTCTTTTTGGAGAGCTTGAGTGCCGAATATTCAAACGTCGTATAGCTCAGACCGTAGCCGAAGGGGAACAGGACGTCCTTGCCGACCTTGTCGAAATAACGGTAGCCGACGTAAAGGCCTTCTCTGTATTCCACGGTAACGGGAGAGCCGGGGAAGTTGTTGTAAGAGGGTGTGTCCTCCAATTTGTGAATATAGGTCTCGCTGAGTTTGCCGCTGGGGTTGGCGTTGCCGAACAGCAGATCCACCGCCGCACCTGCACCTGCCTGACCGGGCAGGAAGGTGTGAAGGATGGCTTTACAACTGTCGATCCACTGCATACGGACGGGAGCACCGCCTGCAAGCACCACGACCACGTTGGGATTTGCCTTGCTGACGGCGGTCAGCAGATTGATGTGGCTCTGCGGCAGATCGAGGTGACTGCGGTCAAAGCCTTCGGATTCAAATTCGTCGGTAAGACCGATGAACAGCAGAACGCTGTCGCAACGCTTTGCGGTATCAACGGCTTCACGGATGAGTGCCATATCGGTCTTGTCCGTCTTTTTGTCGTATCCCTGTGCATACAGGAAGCCGATGTCCTGTCTGAGCAGTTCATCGAAGACGCTGTCAAGCTGCGTGGGGTTGATAAGACTGCTGCCTGCACCCTGATAACGCGGGGCTTTTGCCATTTCACCGATGACGGCAACGGTCTTGTTTTTGGAAAGAGGCAGAATGTTGTCCTCGTTTTTGAGCAGCACCATGGAACCGGTTGCAACTTCACGTGCAAGGGCGTGGTGTGCGGCTTTGTCGTAGGGCACTGCCGCTTTGGTTTTCTGTCCTTTGAACAGAATATCGAGAATTTCATCCACGCGGGCGTCAAGCGTGGCTTCATCGAGCGTGCCGTTGTGCAGTGCCTCCACGATCTTTGCCGCGGCAAGACCGTCCGAGGAGGGCATTTCGATGTTCTGACCTGCTTTCAGTCCGTCCGTGATCTCGTTTTCTGCACCCCAGTCGGTAATGACGATACCGCCGAAGCCCCAATCGTCACGCAGCACGTCCGTCAATAACCATTTGTTTTCCGCACAGTAGGTACCGTTCAAACGGTTATAAGCGTTCATGACCGTCCACGGCTGTGCCTTTCTGACCGCCGTTTCAAAGCCTGCAAGGTAGATCTCACGAAGCGTTCTTTCGTCCGCTACGCTGTCCACGGTCATACGGCGGGCTTCCTGGTTGTTGGCGGCAAAGTGCTTGAGTGAAGCACCCACGCCCTGCGACTGCACGCCCTTGATCCATGCGGCTGCCATTTCGCCTGCAAGCAGGGGATCTTCCGAGAAATACTCAAAGTTTCTGCCGCAAAGGGGATTGCGTTTGATGTTGTTGCCGGGACCGAGCAATACCGATACGCCTTCGGCGTTGCATTCTTCACCCAGTGCCGCACCCATGCGTTCAATGAGTTCCGGATCCCACGAACAGGAGGTTGCACTTGCGGTCGGGAAACACACGGCGGGAATGCCCTGCAACATATCCGTACCGCTTTCTTTTTTGGTTTTCTGTTTACGCAGTCCGTGCGGGCCGTCGGTTACGTTGATGGCTTCAATACCGAACTTACGCAGTGCCTGAAAATGCCAGAAATCCTTGCCCGAGCAAAGAGAGGCCTTTTCTTCGGGTGTCATGGTGGAAATAATGTCCTTATATTTCATCTTCTTCTTCCTTTCTGAAGAATTTTTTTATTGAATACGAAAAAAGTGTAAATTATGATTTATGCCAATAAATCATAATTTAATTATCTTTGTGCATACCCGACTTTCCGTGCAACTTCAAATTATTCATCGCCTGCATCGACGGGCAGTTGCAAAACACCGTCCGCCTGTCCCGCATCAAGTTCTTCCACGCCTTTGAGTTTCTTGAAAATGAGCGAATTTCTCTTTTGTGCGGCTTCAAGGGTGGTGCCGGCTTCGTCCACTTTCTTCTTTGCTTTCTCAAGAAGTACCGTAAAGTTTTCATACTGTGATTTGACGGCACTCAGCAACAGACGGATCTCGTTTGCCTTTTCGTTGATGGCTACCGTGCGGAAGCCCATGGCAAAGGAATTGAGCAATGCCGTCACCGTGGACGGGCCTGCGATCATCACGCCGAATTCATGCTGTATGCGTTCCATAAGTCCCGATTTGGAAGCGGCAATTTCCGCGTACAAGCCTTCCGTGGCAAGATACAGCACGGCGTAGGGCGTGGTCCGGGGTACCTGAATGTATTTTCTGACGGTTTTTGCCTCCTGTAACACTCTGTCTTCGAGTGCCTTGCGTGCCGCCGCAAGTGCCGCGGCATCCGCGTTGTCCGCCGCTTCGCACAGACGGACGTAGTCTTCCATGGGGAATTTGGAGTCCACGGGCAGATACACCGTCTGTTTTTTATCGTCACCTGCAGGCAGGCACACGGCAAATTCCACGCGTTCGGCAGAGCCGTTGGGGGAATAATTCTTGACGTACATCCCGGGAATGGTCTGATCCAGAATGGCTTCCAGTTGCACTTCCGCCCACGTGCCTCTTGCCTTTACGTTGGTCAGCACGCGGTTGAGGGCGGTCACGTTGTCGGTCACGCCTGCGGAAAGTTCCTTCATTTCGCCCAGAGATTTGTAGACGTTTTCCAACTGTTTGGAAACGGTCTGAAACGATGCGTCCAGCCGTTCGGTGAGCGTTGCACTGAGTTTTTCGTCCACCACGGTACGCATTTCTTCGAGTTTTTTCTCGTTGGAGAGTTGCAGTTTTTCGATCGCTTCGGTGATGAGCGCGGTCTGCCGTGCGGACGTTTCTATCTGTTTTTCACGGATGGAACCGAGTCCCTCGTGCAATTGCGTCTGAAAACGCATCTGAAAATCGTAATTCTTTTCGGTGACGGTCTGAATCTTCGTACTCATGTCTGCGAGAGCCGCACCCGTTTCGCGGCGGCTTGCCGTTTCGCGTTCGGTCAGTTCACTGCGGAATGCCGACAACGCCTTGCCGATACTCTCCTCGATCATGGGCACGGGATCGGCGGTCTTGCTGTTTTTAAGTGCTTTGAGAACGAGACAGAGAAGTGCAATTGCAATGAAAACCGCAACGAGCAGGATTATGAGTAAAACGTCCGTCATAAGAGTACCTCGGGAAAAATAATAGTTTTACCTATTATAACACAAAAAAACGAATTTGTTAAGTATCTGAAAAAATATTTACAAACGGGTGGAAATTTCAGTTCGGATTTGGTATGATAGAATCGGAAAATAATAAAGGAAGTGTCCTATGAAATACAGAATGTTGTCCTGCCTTTTGTGCATTGTACTTTTGGTATCGATGTGTGCGTGTGCAAAAGAATCCGTCGGCTGTTTTATCTATTATCCCGTTTATGACGAAATGGTAAGTCTGGATCCGCAGATCGCCTCCACCGATACGGAAAAACTCATCGTTGCAAACTGCTTTGAGGGGCTCGTCCGCATGGATGAAAACGGAGAGATCGTTGCCGCCGCCGCAAAAGGGTGGAACGTTTCTCCCGACGGGCTGACCTACACGTTTGATCTGCGGCAGGATGCAAAATGGCATCTGACCGATTATACCCGCAAGAGCATGGACGATCTGTTGCCTTCCGATTTTGCACCTGCGGTCACGGCGGATGATTTCGTGTTCGCATTGCAAAGAGCCGTCGATCCCGCAACACAGGCAAACGATGCATATCTGCTGTACTCGATCGTCAACGCAGAGCGTATTCATAAAGAGAACGCCGACGTTTCTCTGCTGGGTGTGCGTGCGGTGTCCGATTATCAGTTGGAAATTACACTGCAGGAGCCGCAGAGCAACTTTTTGCAAGTGCTCACCGAATGCATCTGTATGCCCTGCAACCGCACCTTTTTTGAAGCCTGCGGCGGCAGATACGGTCTGATGGTCAAGAACTTTATATCCAACGGTCCGTTTTATCTGTATATGTTCTCGGATACCGATTACACGCTGAATGCCTCGGATACTTATACGGGTCCCCACAAGCCCACGCCTTCGAAGGTATATCTGTATTACAACAAAGCGGGCAACAACGTACCCGATAAAATGTCGGATGAAATTTATTCTGCGGCATATCTCACCGACAGTATGTTTGCCGCCGTCAAAACCAAAAATTCCTCCACCGTAACCGAACTGGAAAACACCATCATCGGTCTTGTTTTCAACCTCAATCACGAACATCTGCAAAATGCAAACGTGCGGAAAGCCATTGCCTGTGCCACCGACACCGCACAAATGGCACAAATGGCCGAAAGACCTTATACGGACTCCTTGTTGCCGTCCGTATGCGGATATGCACCTGCCTGCGTGGACGTGTACGACGAGGAAAAAGCGGTGTCGCTTCTGCTCAAAGGTTTTGAGGAACTCTCGCAGCCGAAGATCATCGAAGTGCCCGTGCAACCGGACGGTGGTACCGCCGCCGAAAGCGAACTGACGGACGCTGAACAAGTCGCAGACGATAACACCGTGAGTGTACCGACCGAAATTCAGATCGTGGAAGTTGAAAAGGTGGAAAGCATTTCACTCACCATTCTGACGAGTGAGGAATACGCCGATCTCATCAAACGGCAGATGCAGAACTGGCAACGCGTATTCGGACTTCGCTGTATCGTCCGCATTGAAACGGTGAGCGATTCCCAACTGCGTTCCCGTGTGGCAAAGGGTGAATACGAACTTGCATTCTGTCCGCTGTCGGTCTCCTCGCCCGATGCACTCCGCTTTTTGCAGTCGTTTTCCGCAAACAACCCCAACAACTGCATCTTCCTGTCTGATGAAAACTACGAAGATCTGCTCAACAAAGCCAAAGCGGCAACCGACGTGAGCATACAGCGGGAATACATCCGCGAAGCCGCCGATTATCTGCAGACAAATGCGTGCATTCTGCCCGTGTTTTCCGAAAGTGCCTATCTCGTACAGACCACGGGTGTTTCGGGTGTTTACTGCTGTTCGGGCCCTGCTCGCGTGTATTTCAGCAACGCCTATTCCGAAAACTGAGTTTTATAAGTGAGGTTTATTTATGAGTATTCTGCGTCCGTTCAAAGCGATCCGACCGAAAGAAGAATTTGCATCCCGAGTGGCGGCACTGCCCTATGACGTCATGAACAGCCGCGAAGCCGCCGATGCGGTACAGGGAAATCCCTATTCATTCCTGCACGTGGATAAAGCGGAGATCGACCTGCCCGAAGGCACCGACCTGTACAGTGACGAAGTCTATGCCAAAGCCGCCGAAAATCTTGCCGCACTCAGCGAAAACGGCATTTGTATACAGGAAAGCACACCTTGCCTGTATCTGTACCGTCAGGTGATGAACGGCAGACCGCAGACGGGCATCGTCGGCTGTGCATCCATTGACGATTACATGAACAACGTCATCAAAAAGCACGAAAACACCCGTGCCGACAAAGAAGCCGACCGCATCCGTCACGTGGACACCTGCGATGCCAACACGGGGCCGATCTTCCTGTGCTATCAGCGTAACGCCGCGGTGGATGCCGTCATTGACCGTTATCTTGCAAGCGAGCCGCTGTACGATTTTACCGCAGACGGCGTACGCAATACCGTCTGGCGGATTGCGGATGCAAAGGATATTGCGATCATCTCCGACGCCTTTGCAAAAATTTCCGCTTTGTATATTGCAGACGGACACCACCGCTGTGCCTCCGCCGTCAAAGTGGGAGCAAAACGCCGTGAACAGAAGCCCTGTTTTACGGGTGAAGAAGAATTCAATTTCTTCCTTGCCGTGTGTTTCCGTGCGGATGAACTTGAAATTATGGACTATAACCGTCTGCTTGCCGACACCAACGGACTTACGAAAGAAGAATTGCTGTCAAAACTGTCCGAATGCTTCGATGTTGAATCCGCACAGGGTGTATACAAGCCTTGTGAACGCCATTCTTTCGGTTTTTATATTGATAAACAGTGGTATGCACTGACGCTCAAAGACGGTCTTTGCAACGAAAACGATCCCGTGGAAAGTCTGGACGTTTCGGTGCTGCAGAATCTCGTGATCGCACCCGTGTTCGGCATTGACGATCCGCGTACGTCCGAACGCATCGACTTCGTGGGCGGCATCCGCGGTCTCAAAGAACTTGAAAAACGCTGTGAAGAAGACATGGTCTGTGCCTTTTCCATGTATCCGACCTCTTTGGACGAACTCATGCGTATTGCGGATGCAGGCAAGATCATGCCGCCGAAATCCACGTGGTTTGAACCCAAACTGTTAAGCGGTCTGTTTATTCATAAATTATCCGATTAAACTGCAACAAAACGGCAATAAAACGACTCTTACAGGTAAAAGGAGGAATCAGTATGAGAAAAACCCTTGTTACGCTTTTAAGCCTTTGCCTTGTGTTCGTGTTTGCATTTTCTGCCGCGGCGGACGTGATCTGGGAGCCGTACGGAGATTCGTTTTACGATTCCCACACGGATGAACTCACCTACGAAGACCGTGCCTACAAGGCAACGCACGATCTGTACTTTTATAAGAAACCCGACGGAAAACAGTTGGATCTCGATCCCGTGTATGCAGGGGACGTATTCTACGTGCAGTACGTGTATGAGGCTGAGGACGGCGTGCTGTGGGGCAATTACGCCCACCGCGAAACCGAGACCGCGTGGCTCGATCTCAGCGGATGCATCCGCCTTTATAACAGAGAAGATTTTGACAATCATTATTACGAATCTTTTGAAACGCTCAACGCACAGCCCGATGCCGCGTTTTACAGCGATGCCGAAGTGTGGCTGTATGAATATCCGGGTGCCGATACGGCTTTGTATGAATTGTACGTAGATGAAAACGCATCCTATCTTCCCGAATACGCCCATACCTATACCGATGCAAACGGCAATATCTGGGGCGAACTGCAGTATTACATGGGACAAAAAGGCTGGGTGTTGCTGGAAGGTGACGTCGGAACGGCAGTAAAACCCGACAAAGCGGAAGATACGCTCATTCCCGCAAGAGAGGGCAGTGATACGACCGCAGGTGAGGATGAAAAAAGTCAGACCGACGAAAACAATACCTTGCAGGATCCCTCGCATTCGGACGATCGCAACGTGATCGGCGGTGACAACGTGCAACAGGAAAACGAAGACCGCGTTCTTCTTCCCGCACTTCTCGTGGGTGCCGTCGTTGCGGTGTCGCTGTTGCTGTTGTTCCTGTTCTTCCGCAAAAAGAAAAAGAACTGAAAGGATGTTTTCTGTGAAAACGGTTTTGCGTATCTGTGCGGTATGCGGCCTTCTGATCGTTTTTGCACCGATTGCCTTTGCGGACGTGATATGGACACCGGTGGATGAAGCTCTCATGTATGCAAGAATGTATGCGGTGCCCGTTCTGTTGGTATTGGTGGTGGTGCTTGTCAGTGCCGTTTTGCTGTACCGCCTGATAAAAAAGAAAAAAAAGTAGATCTGTTTGCCATACCCGACCGATGCCTGCAGGTGTCGGTCTTTTTTTGGATATTCCTGACGGTGCGTATATCATTATTATGATTGATCTCACCAACGGCATCCGGCAACCCCTCCTTGTCGTAACATTGTCCCTTTTTTGACACGGTGGCGGTATTCGTGGGCAAAAAACGAAATTTCCCTCTTTACAATCGAACAAATGTTTGTTATAATACCTTGCGTAAGAACATTTGTTCGACTATTTTTCAAGGAGTGACCTTCATGCGTACCATTCTGCACGCAGACCTGAACAGTTGCTATGCTTCGGTTGAATGTGCATTGCATCCCGAATATAAGCAGGTGCCTCTTGCGGTCGGCGGTGAAAAGGAGTTGCGGCACGGCATCATTCTTGCCAAAAACGAGTTGGCGAAAAAGGCGGGCGTGCAGACGGGGGAGGCGATCTGGCAGGCACAGAAAAAATGTCCGCAACTGGTGGTCGTGCCGCCGCATTACGACCTTTACAAGCAATACTGCGAGCACGCACGGCAGATCTATATGCAGTATACGGACATGGTGGAGTCTTTCGGTCCCGATGAATGCTGGCTGGACGTGACGGGAAGTTTGTCGCTGTTCGGTGACGGTGCGCACATTGCAAACGAGATACGCGAACGCATCAAAGCGGAACTGGACGTGACCGTGTCGGTGGGCGTTTCGTGGAACAAGGTGTTTGCAAAATTCGGCAGTGACTACAAAAAGCCCGATGCGGTGACGGTCATAACCCCCGAAAACTACCGCGAGATCGTCTGGCCCTGTCCCGTTTCCGATCTGCTGTTCGTCGGCCCTGCAACCGCCCGAAAATTACGAAACGGCGGCATTTATACCATCGGTGACATTGCCATGATCGGTCTGCAACACATGAAAAACGCACTGGGCAAGAACGGGGAAGCCCTTTTTTACGCCGCCAACGGGCAGGAGAGTGCCCCCGTGAAGAAGTTTTACGAAGCGGAACCCATCCGATCCGTCGGCAATTCCACCACGCCGCCGCGGGATATGCGGAACATGAACGATGCGAGGCTCGTGCTGTATATGCTGTCGGACAGTGTGGCAAAGCGGCTTCGCTCCTACGGTCTTGCCTGCACGGGTGTGCAGATATACCTGCGTGACGTCGGTCTGCAATGCCTTGAACGGCAAAAACAGTTCACACATCCCGTTACGAACGCATACGAGATCTGCAATGCGGGTTTGGAACTGCTGAAAAATCATTGGGATTTTTGCATCCCTTTACGCAGTATCGGCATTCGCGGTATCAATCTTGTTCCCGCACGGAAAAACGTGCAAATGACCCTGTTTTCGGATGAAAAACGCATACAGAACAAAGAGGTGCTTGAGATCACGGCGGATCATATCCGTGCACGTTACGGCAAGGAAAGCATCTGCCGTGCGGTGGTGCTGACGGACGGTGTACTCGGACAGAAAAACAAGGCAAGCGAGATCATCATTCCCTTTGCCGCCGCCATGCACCGCGAACAGAAGAAAGAATTTTCGTCCGACGGAAATGAGGCCGATTGAAGATCTATACGAAAAGTTTCGGGATGTTGTAATTAAAACGGGAAAACAGTAAATCATAATTCACTATTGTAATAATCGTTTTGTTTCCGCAACATTTTGTTCATATTTGTTCCGAAAAAGACCTCGGAATACCCAAAAATTGCAGGTATACGCCGTTTATTTTTCCAAATTAGAATATAATTATTGCAAAGCCTTGTCAAAGATGTAAACATTAAAAAATTCTTAAAATTCTGCTTGCATTCTTTGGCATGTTATGGTAGTATACAGTTGCAAATGTGCCACATGGCGATTTTGTAAATTTGAAAACGAAAAGAGGTGCACATTGATGGATTTCCCGTTCGAAGCTCTGATTGAGTTCATCGCTACTTTCTTCAAGAAGATGCTCGACTCTTTCGACAGCCTTTCCCAGTTCGCTGACAAATACCTCGGCTAAGAAATGAGTTGACTCTCAACCCTGCGGCTGATGCCGCAACCTTATCTTATTAACAGGAGGTGCACACAATGGATATCGAAAAGATCAAGCAGGCTATTGACGAACTCGTTGCTATTCTGAAGGACATGATCGCTAAGATGAGCTGGTTCATCGAAGGTTGGACTCAGAAAGACGCTTTTGATGCTAAAGCTGAATAATTAATTTTTGCATCGCTTAATTTGCACTTTATGTGCATTCCATTTACCTTAAAGGAGGTGCAACACAATGGATAACAACAGACTCAGCAACATCATGGCTGAACTTGAAAAGGTTCTTAAGGATCTCGTCGCTCTCATCGACTCCATGAAGGATTTCTTTGCTCGTTATTTCGAGACTGAAGATGCAGAAGAAACCACTACTGAATAAGTTTCTTAATTTATTTTTTCATTAAACAATAAAAGGAGGTGCCCCACATGCTTAAAGAAGGTGCTGATCTGCAGGCTATGATCGGTGAAATCGCTGATTTCTTTGAAATCGTAATTGCTTACATTTCCGAACTCCTTGCTAAGTTCGAAAAGCATTTCACTTTCGAAGAAGAAAACTACAACAAGTATCCCGTTGAAGAAACCACCACTCTGTAAGGAAATTTTTTATTAGCGATTTGTCGCTTTATTAGCGTTTGATCAAACAAATGGCTGTTCCCGCAAGGGGGCAGCTTTTTTTTGCTTTATAGGAAACTGCGTTTCCATAAAGCAAAAATATTGTATGTCCCTGGCGAACGCACGCTTCACGTGCTCGGAGATGGACAAATCGAAAACGGTCGCCGTAGGCATACGGTGAAGCCGTTTTCTTGTTGAAAAAAAGTGCCGAACGGAAATATGCAACGCATACGGTATGATTTATCGGCTTCTTAATGCATGGCAGCACAAAAAAACAGCACCTTGCGTTAGCCGGGTGCTGTTTGCTTATTGTGCGGTCAGGAGTTATCCAACTTCGCTGTTTTCTTCGCCGACGTTGGTGCCTTCGTGGCTGGGATATTCAAGGATACCGAGGTATTCAAGCAGGGAGCCGAAGATAACCTCCAGCCAGGAAAGAAGAACGTGCACAAAATCGGGGATTGCATTCATCATATCGTCGTACATAAATTTCGCTCCTTTCGAAAAAAACTTATTCACCCATATTATAGACGAAAAGTTTAGATTTGTCAAATATTCTTTTTTCGGTTTTGCGTTTTTTTTGTTTCGGGATTTTTTTTATTTTCACTATTCCCTTTTTTTGATTTTGTGCTACAATAAAAGTGACTAATTTCAACAGAGGTTAACGGTATGAAGATCAAAGATACAGCCTTTTTCAAAATGTTTTTCAGCCTTGCGGGGGTGATTGCCCTGCAGAATATCATTGTTTTCAGCGTAAACCTTGCCGATAATATCATGCTCGGCCGTTTTTCGGAAGTTGCCATGAGCGGTGTCAGCCTTGCCAATCAGATTCAGTTTTTGTTGCAGATGCTCGTCAACGGTGCGGCAAACGGCGTGGCCGTCATTGCATCGCAATACTGGGGCAAGCGGCACATTGAGCCTATCCGCAAAGTGTTTTCCGCAGGTTTTTTGTTGGCTTCGGGCTTGAGCCTGCTGTTGGGCGTGATCGTGATCGCTTTTCCCCAACAGGTGCTGTATCTGCTGTCGGATGAGGTTGCCATCGTAGAGGCAGGTGCTGTGTATCTGCGTATCATGGGCTTTTCGTACATCGTTTTTGCCGTCACGAATCTGCTCATTGCCCTTATGCGTTCGGTGGAAAGCGTGCGTATCGGTTTTGCGGTTTCTCTCGTGGCACTGGTGGTCAACATTTCCCTTAACTACTGTCTGATCTTCGGTAATTTCGGTTTTCCGCAACTGGGGGTGCGCGGTGCGGCGTATGCCACCGTCATTTCCCGTATTGCGGAACTGCTGACGGCACTCGTCTACGTTCTGTTTATCGATAAAAAACTGAAAATGCGGCTCAGGGACTTTTTCAGCGTCGAAAAAGAATATATGCGTGACTACATAAAAACGGGCGTTCCCATTATCATGTCGGGCAGTTCATGGGGCATTGCCATGACCGTACAGACCGCCATTATCGGCAGATTGGGAGAAGCCGCGATCGGAGCGAACGCCATTGCCGCCCCCATTTATCAGATCGTAAGCGTTCTGTACGCTTCCTCGTCAAACGCCGCAAGCGTTATCATCGGTAAGACCGTCGGTGAGGGGGATATTCCGCGAGTGAAACAGTATGCAAAAAGACTGCAGTTTATGTTTCTCGGTATCGGTCTCGTTTCCTGTGCGTTGTTGCTGTCAACCAAAGGACTGATCCTGTCTTTCTATGACGTATCCGCCGAAACGGCGGCTCTTGCCAACACGTTTCTCGTGATTTTGTCGGTAACGGTCATCGGCTCGTCCTATGAAGCCCCCTGTCTGTGCGGCATCGTTTCGGGCGGCGGGGACACGAAATTCGTGCTCAAAAACGACCTTATTTTCATGTGGGGCATGGTGTTGCCGCTGTCGTTTTTGTCGGCGTTCGTGTTCGCATGGCCCGTGCCCGTTACGTTCTTTTTGCTCAAGAGCGATCAGATCACGAAGTGCCTCGTGGCTGTGTTCAAAGTCAACCGCTATAAATGGATCAAGCAACTCACCCACGAATAATACAGAAAAACGGGGGGTTATATTATGAAGAAAATCATCAGAATCATCGGGAAAACGATCGGCGGAATCCTTGCCTGCGTGTTCGGTATTCTTGTTTTGTGCTGTGCAGTGCTTCTTGTTTTCGGCATCTCACAGACCACCCGCGGCGAAGTGACCGAAGAACTTCCCGTAACGCCTGCGGATTTTACTCCGCAGATCCGTATCGTAACTTTTACGGACACCCACAATGAAAACGAAAACGTTGCGGATGCCGTAAACACCGCCTATGCCCTGTTCGACAACGATCCCGTTTATGCGGGTGTGGATGCCTTTTACGGTTTGGGCGACTTTACGAGTATCGGCGGCGAGGGCGATTTTGCAAACTATGTAAACGTGTTGCAGGAAAACGTGCGTGAAGATACGGTCTGCATTAATATTTTGGGCAATCACGAAATGAAGAACGAGGATAGCCCGTCACTGTTCACGACGTATTTCGGATACGAGCCCGATACCGTCACCGAGATCAACGGTTTTACCTGTATCGGTTTTTCGGGAGAGAGATGGCTGACGGAATGGACGGTCACGCCTGCAAGCCTTTCATGGCTTTCCGAACAGATCGAAAAAGCGGAAGAAACGGCAGGGGATAAGCCGATCTTCGTATTTCAGCATCCGCATTCCTTCGGTACGGTCTACGGCAGTACGGTGTGGTGCAATCCGCAATTGAACCTCATACTCGGCGGACACAGTAAGATCGTTTCCTTCTCCGGCCATTCCCATTTTCCGATGAACGATCCCCGCAGTATTCTGCAGGCATCCTATACCGCCGTCGGCGTGGGAGCCATGGCAAGATTTGAACTGGATAAAAATTACATCATCGGTCAGCATCCCGACGGTTACGAAGATGCCGCACAGTTCTGTGTAATCGAAGCGGACGACAGCGGCAGTGTGCGTATACGCGGCTATGATCTGCTGTCCGATACGTTCTTCTGTGATTATTTTATTGAAAACGTAAACGATCCCGATACGTATGCCTATACGTATAAAAACAGAAAAGCACATGACAGTGCCCCCGTTTTTGCGGACACTTGTGTTGCACAGGCGGTTTGCAATGAAAACGGTGATTATACCGTTTCTTTCACACAGGCACAGCCCGCCGACGGTTACATCGTGCACAATTACGACGTAAAGATTACCGATCAGGACGGAAAAACCGTATACGAGGACACGTTCATCAACGATTATTATATCACGGACGGTGACAATACCGCACGCTTCACGGTCGCATCCGGAGTTTTGCAGACAGGGGAGAGCTATACGCTCACCGTAACCGCCAAAAGTGCTTACCGTCTGCAAAGTGAAGCGGTGGATCTGCCGTTTTCGGCATGAAAAGGTTGATTTACTCTTTTTTCAACGGAAAGTAAAAAGTTTTTAATTTTATTTTTTCTTCGACAGGATTCGACTTGACAAAAATGCCATTTTTTGCTATTTTAAGTACAAAAAGAATCTTATCAGGAGGATTTACTTATGAAATCGATCGGAATTGTAAGAAAACTTGACCATGCAGGCCGTTTTGTGATGCCTGTGTCCCTTCGCCGTACGCTCGGTCTGGACAAAGACGGTGCGGTTGAAATTTTCGTAGACGGTGACACCGTTATGCTTCGCAGATACAGCCCTGCCTGCATTTTCTGCAAGAGCATGGATGACGTGCTTGATTTTGAAGGCACCGTCGTGTGCAAAGCCTGTGCCAAAAAATTGGGAAAAATGGCAGAATAAATTGCATCCCGTCGCGTAAAACCTGTGCAAAAAAAAACGGGTAAACTTGCAGAATACCCATTTTCTTTGCCCGAAAGGAAAAAATATGCAAATCGCTTTGTTGTATTTTGCCGTGATCTCTGCCGTAACTGCGGCAACCGCGTTTTACGATAAACTTGCCGCAAAGGCAGGTAAGTGGCGTATTCCCGAAAAAACGCTGTTGCTGTTGGCTCTTGTCGGCGGTGCGGCGGCGGAACTGCTCGTCATGCTCGCCATCCGCCACAAAACACGGCACAAAAAATTCATGATCGGCCTGCCTGCCATTCTGGTATTGCACGCGATATTGATCGTTGCATTCCTGTTGCTTTCGTAAGAAGGCAACAGGTTTTTTTTGAATTTTGAGGGAAAGTTGCAATTCGTGTAAATCACAATTTATCTTATTTCACGCATACGTCCCAACCGGACAGGTCGCCGTGCAGGCAGGTGATGTCGCAGTTGCCGTCGGTGAACGTCATTTTTGCCAGAATATCGGGCAGGCAAAGCGGAACGGTCATGTTTTTGTCGATGGGGTGAACGGTCAGTTTTTTGTTTTCATAATCAACGGCAAGTCCTGCGGCGGCGATCAGCGTTGACCAGCTTGACATGGGACGTGTGTAGTGATGGCCGCATTCCCAGTGATCCCAGAAATGACCGAACCGCAGCTGATTGTCGTTGATCGACTGCATTTCCTTGTCCGCAATTTCTTTGCATCCCACCGAAAGTGCGAGGGCGGCAAAGGCGTAGCCGATGCCCGTCCACACGGCAATGGTCTGACAGTTGTTGTAGGTTTCTATGCTCGTCCACCTGTTTTCGGGTACGGTTGCATTCACAAGTCCCTGTTCGGGATCAAAATTATGGCGGAAAATAAAGTCCAGCACCGCACGCACCCGTGCATCGGGAAGATTTCCGTCCGTTCCCAGCATCCGCAGAAACCATTCGCCGTCCAACTGATCGGTCATGAGGGATTCGTCGGTCACGCCGTTGTTCGTCCAGAGGTTGTAGTATTCTCCGTTCCAGAGTTTTTCTTCAAGGGCTTCTTTGCCTTTTTCGAGCAATGCGTTCCATTGTTCAAAACGGGAAACATCACCGACTCTCTCAGCCATCATGGCGGCAGCTTTGAGTGCCGCCAGCCAAAGGACGGAAATGTAGACGGGTGTACCCGAGAAATTCCATGCATCGTAGGTATTGCGTTTTGTGTCGTAATCGGGAAGTCCGTCTCCGTTGGTATCGAGTGTCAGCGTGGAATCCATTGCCCGTTTGACACTCTCCCAAAGCGACAGGAGATACTCCTTGTCACCCGTGAAAAGGTAATCACGCAATGCCATCAGCACGAACTGCATATTGATGTCCACACGTGCAAATCCGTCATTCACGCTTTTCATGTCGGGGCGGAAGCAATGGTGCACCCTGCCGTCCTCACGCTGGTGTGCCGCACCCATTTGCATCTGCTTTTTCTGCAGATCGGGGAAAAGGCTGATGAGAGAAAACGAAGCGTGATAGGTAATATCCGTGGTGTGCAGACCGCAATAGCCCAAGCCTTCCCACAGACCGAAGTTCCCGTTTTTGAGATAAACGGAATCCTTTATCAACTGCGAAAGATTCGATGACCACGCATCGGGATAGATCTGCGGCAGGTCGGTACCGTAAAGAAGATCGGCAAAACCGACGGCGGCATTGAAAACGCCGTCACGGTTTTGAGCAAGAAAACGGTTGGCATCCAAAGCACTGCCGTAAAGATTTTCGTAGAAATGTCCGATCCGTTCACCGTCCTGTGCAAAGTGATTCGGGAAATACCACGTGAGGATGAAGCGGATGTTCTTCTTTTCTCCGGGTTTGAGAGTGATCTGCGAACAAAGTGCACAGGCTCCGAAGTCCGTGCCTTTTCTCTTGTTGCGATTGTAACAGCAGTCAAGGAAAAGGATCTTGTTTTCCCGCAGGTTAAGAAAATCGGGATCACAATGCAGACGTCTGCTGAGAATGGATGCCGCAAAGGGGTATTTACGGCATTCCTCGCACAAGGCGTCGAGTCGGTCATCGCTCAATGCGGACAAATCTTCGGGTAATGCCGCGGGCTTCGTGCCGATGTCGGTATCGGGAAGCCGTCCTTTTTCTCTGAACCCGAACAAAACGGATTCCTGCGAGATGCCCAGTTTTGAATCGGCTATAAATTCTTTTATAAAACGGTAGTAATCTGCCGTAATATAAGACTTTTCACCGTCACCGCCCACCGAAAAACAAAGTTCGCCGCAAGAAGGGGCATCGGTGCGTTCGGCAGGCTGAATGTGAACGCCCACGCCGTTTCCGACCGTTTGCAAGGTGTTTATGTTACCCTCGTTGCGGTTTGCAACGTCGGGTACGAGCGTACCTAAAAGGCTGACGGTAAGGGTGCTGTCCGTGGGGTTTTCTGCGGTGAAATCCAGATAAAAGCCCGGTGTGGAGGAAACGGAACTGTCGTGCGGCACGAAGGGCGAAACCGCCGTCAGACGCAGATCGCAGGACAGGGCACGGTCCGCGTATTGCAGGTCACATTTTGGAAATTTGCCGTCGAATTCAATTCTTTCAATCGGCTTGTTCCATGAAAACATACGGTAGGTAAAATCATCCGCATCGGTTTTCATGCCGAGTTTGCGAACAACGGGTTTTGAGCCGTCCCTGCATTCACGTACATAAAAGGAAAGCGAGCCCGTGCTGCTTTCACCGTCGTCAACCTTGTCTTCAAAGCAGACTTTCGTAATTCTGGGCTGGTTTGCGATCAGCCAACTGTGAAACTCACCGTCGGGAAACAGTTCCGTACTGCCGGCACCGATGCCGCCCAGTGCAATGCCGCTTGCATGGGTTTTGGTCGTAGTAATTTTTGCCATAATTCACGTCACCTCAACACAGTAATATAATATTTGATAAAATAATACTATCACATCAATCATGCAGTTACAAGGATTAAATTCTGCGTGTTTGCGCATTCTTTATTTAATAAATTTCCTATTGATAAAAACAAAAATGCAGATTTTCTTACACATTAGTATGCAGGATTTTCCTCGTTCTATTGAATTTGTTTCGCGACAATCGAAGTCTGCGTTTTTCGGTGCGGCACTTCGGTTGTCGCACTTTTTTACTTTATAGGAAACTGCGTTTCCATAAAGCAAAAATATTGTATGTCCCTCCGAACGCACGCTTCACGTGCTCGGAGATGGACAAATCGAAAACGGTCGCCGTAGGCATACGGCGAAGCCGTTTTCTTGTTATGTAGGGGGAAATGAAACCGTGAATGAGAATCTGAATGCGAAAGAAAAGGAGATTCTGTTGTTTCTCGGCAAGCAGTACAGAAAGCATTATGATGTTGTATTGCCGATTCCCGAACACGATTTTACTGTTATTGACGGCGAAGCGGTTGACCTCATGCAGAACATTCTGCAGGCGTTGAAACTGCGGGGTTATCTCAATACGCAACATTTTAACTATGAATTTTCACTTGATAACATTACAACGGTGCTTCTCACTGAAAAATCCTTGAATCTGTTCAATTCCGAACGGTTTGATCTGTGGCTCGGTGAAGAACAAAGGACAGAATAAAAAGAATCCTCCCGCCTTTCAACAGGCGAGAGGATTTTTCGTTGGTTTTTTTATTGTGTAATAAAAAACAGGGCTGTCGGAACAGCCCTGCGAAAAAGTATTGTTTACTTGAGAGCTTCAGCAACTGCAACTGCGCAAGCAACCGTAGCACCGACCATGGGGTTGTTGCCCATGCCCAGAAGGCCCATCATTTCGACGTGTGCCGGAACGGAGGAGGAGCCTGCGAACTGAGCGTCGGAGTGCATACGACCCATGGTGTCGGTCATGCCGTAAGAAGCGGGGCCTGCACCCATGTTGTCGGGATGAAGCGTACGGCCCGTACCGCCGCCGGAAGCAACGGAGAAGTACTTGCGGTCGTTTTCATAGCACCATTTCTTGTAGGTACCTGCAACGGGATGCTGGAAGCGGGTGGGGTTGGTGGAGTTACCGGTGATGGAAGCGTCAACACCTTCGCTGATCATGATGGCAACGCCTTCGTTGACGTCGTCAGCACCGTAGCAACGGACCTGTCCGCGTTCGCCGTCGGAATAAGCAACTTCCTTGACGACCTTGAGTTCGCCGGTGAAGTAGTCATATTCGGTCTGTACATAAGTGAAGCCGTTGATACGGGAAATGATCATAGCGGCATCTTTGCCCAGACCGTTGAGGATAACACGCAGGGGAGTGGTACGGACCTTGTTTGCGGTCTTTGCGATTGCGATTGCACCTTCAGCGGCTGCGAAGGATTCGTGACCTGCAAGGAATGCGAAGCACTGGGTGCCGTCGTCAAGAAGTCTTGCACCGAGGTTACCGTGGCCGAGACCGACTTTTCTCTGGTCGGCAACGCTGCCGGGTACGCAGAAAGCCTGCAGACCGATACCGATCGCAGCAGCGGCTTCGGAAGCGGTGGTGACGTTCTTCTGGATGGCAACGGCTGTACCGAGGGTGTATGCCCAGACAGCATTTTCGAATGCGATGGGCTGTGCACCTCTGACGATGGCATCTACGTTGATGCCTTTGGATTCACAGAGGTCGCGGGCTGCTTCAAGACTTGCAAGACCGTATTCAGCCAGGCACTTTTCGATACCGGGCATTCTTCTGTCTTTGCCTTCAAAACTTACATTATTAGCCATGTTTGCGTCCTCCTTATTCTTCTCTGGGATCAATGGTCTTTACGGCATCTGCAAAGCGGCCGTAAGTACCGGTGAACTTCTTGAGGGCTGCCTGAATATCTTCACCCTTGCGGATGGCGGTAAGCAGGGGGCCGACTTTGATATATTCGTAACCGATCACCTGATCGTCTGCATCGAGAGCCATCTTGGTGATGTAGCCGTCGGTAAGCTGCAGATAACGAACGCCCTTTGCCTTGGTGCTGAAGCAGGTACCGACCTGAGAGCAGAGGCCTTTACCGAGGTCTTCAAGGGATGCACCGATGGACAGACCGTCTTCGGAGAAAGCGGACTGGCTGCGGCCGTAAACGATCTGCAGGAACAGTTCTCTCATAGCGGTGTTGATGGCATCGCAAACGAGGTCTGTGTTAAGAGCTTCAAGAATGGTTTTGCCGGGAAGAATTTCTGCTGCCATGGCGGCGGAGTGCGTCATACCCGTGCAACCGAGTGTTTCAACGAGTGCTTCTTCAATGATGCCTTCCTTGATGTTCAGAGAAAGCTTGCAGGCGCCCTGCTGAGGTGCACACCAGCCCACACCGTGTGTGAAACCGCTGATGTCTTTGATTTCATAGGATTTTACCCAACGGCCTTCTTCGGGAATGGGTGCGGGACCGTGCTTGGGGCCTTTTGCGACCGGGCACATTTTTTCAACTTCATGCGTGTAGGTCATTGTTTTGTTTGCTCCTTTCATTTCGTAACCCTGTGGCTGTTTTTTGCCGTTGAAAGCAAATAAACACAGCCCAAAATATACAATTCTATTATACCGCAATTTTCAATAATTGCAAGGAAAAAATTTATGCAAATTATTTATTTTTTACATATTTACAAACGGCGGTGCGGTATGGTATCATGTATATATCTGTATTCTATTCGGAACAGGGGTTATGTTGATGAATAAACTTGCACGGATTGCAGTCATTATACTTTGTATCTGTATGCTGTTCAGCGGATCGTGCCTGCAGGGCTTTGCCGCCCGCACGAACACAAGCACGATGTTCCGTCTGTACGGCGACGTGAACGGCAACGGCAAAGTGGAAATGTCCGACTATGAGGAAATTCTCGCTTACGCCACGGGTGCAAAGGCAAAACCTGCCGTCGGCACACCCGAATATTACGCCGCCGACATCATGGGCGACGGTATTACCATGGAAGATGCCCGCCGTTGTTACCGTTACGTCAAAGGTCTTGACACGGCCGACACCTATTCCCCCAAAGACCGTGACGTGGAGCTGTTCAACGATCTCGTCAACGTCATAAAATCCGACAATTTCAAAGCCAATGAGTTCATGGCGTATTATTCCTACGTCTACGATCACATGGAGATCAACAATTTTGAATTCGGCTCCCTGACGAATGCACTCAAAGATCTGTGGAATGAAGATGAAGGCGATACCGAAACCTATTCCGTACTGCGTAAAAATCAGTTCGTTTATGCAACCCCGAACACGGCAGGCGGTATCAATACCAACTTCCCCGGTGCAGGGCGTGAGGTGGTCAGCACGCTGACACCCGATCAGGTCAAGAACATCAGAATTGAAGTCGGCGTACCCTGTACGTTCTCGGAGGATATGGGTGTTCCCGATTCCTATGCAACGAAAACCACCACCTACGATCTTACTTCTTACAAGCAAAAAGAAGCAGGGTATACCGATTGTATCAAGATCACGGTGGAGATCAGGGACGAGAGTTACCGCAAAGACGTTGCAACGCTGCCCGAAGGCAAAAAAAGTGCACTTTACAATTTCTACGGAATCGACAAGACCGAAGAAGCATCCTATTATCCGTTTGAAAGCACGGAAGGCGATGAATCGCTCGGCTCTTTGTATATGCGTATAGAACTCAATGATATGAGAACGTCGGCTTACGCTGTTTACTATTTCGACCGTGCAACCCTGAATCCCATGGCGGCAGGCTATTATGTTGAAGAAGACGCCACGCAGAAAGCCACGCTGAAAGTTGAATTCCTCGGCTCTACCCTTGAAGGCAGTATGGAACCGCGTGAACTGATTATTACCAAATACCATTATTGGTTCGGCAGTTTCTTCGGTTGATGCTTCGGGCAAGGCTTAAAACAAAATAAATGCAGGTATCATTTAAGAGACGGTTGCCCGTAAATGATACCTGTTTTTTGTTTAGAACTTGTAAATCATAATTTACCACGGATCTTTTTTGCGGCGTACACTGCAATTATGAATAAACCGACGGCAATGCAGACGAGCATATCCGTGTTATTCTCAGCCGCGGGATGTTCAATAAATGCTTTGCCGATCACCTGCAGACCGAAAAAGGGAGAAGTCACGCCGATCACGGGGTACAGCAACAGTTTTCTTGTTTGCATATCGGCAATCACGGCACACAGAAGCAGTGCAAACGGTACGATCGTAAGCAACACACCGTATATGCAC
This sequence comes from Acutalibacteraceae bacterium, assembly GCA_045590895.1. Classification (GTDB taxonomy): domain Bacteria; phylum Bacillota; class Clostridia; order Oscillospirales; family Acutalibacteraceae; genus RUG806. The sequence goes on along the minus strand of JAZNRU010000051.1, from coordinate 19,244 downwards.
ATCAAAAGGTCGCTGTATTTCCATTTGCACGTACGCGGCAAAAAGGGAAAAAGCACGGCAAATACACACCATAAAACGGACAGCACGCATTCAACCGCCCCGGGATCGGTTCCCGACGGAGCCGTCAGGGCAAGAATGTTGAAAACGAACGCAGGAATAAACACTGCCGGAGCCGTAAACAGCAATGCAAACGGACGGATGCGGATCTTTTTCATGCAGCGTAACCCCCTTCGGAAAATATTGCAAACGAAACAAAGAAATTAAATTATGATTTATGTGCATAAATCATAATAATGATATACGCACCTTTTGGTGCGTATGATATACACTTCGTGTATGATATACGGCAATGCCGTATGATATATTTGTTGCACAAATATGTCGGAAGCTGTCGCTTGTTCCGCTTCGCTCTATATAAGAATTCTATAATCGGAGCGTAAGCGACCCGCAATATTTTCCGCAAGGAAAATATATCATTCATCATATCGAAGATATATCATATCCGCAAACGCGGATATATCATTCACCGTCAGGTGTAAATCATAATTTACCATAAACAAGGGAGTGTACCGTTGCGGCACACTCCCTGCTTCAATTATTTGAGTTCTTTCAGTGCATCCTGTGCAAGGTCGGACAGTTCAAAGAATCCGCTTGCACCCTTGGTTGCCCACAGGGAATCGCTCATCTTCTTGACGATCTTGAACAGAAGTTTGTCGATGAGGGTTTCTTCTTCGCGGGCACTTTCCAGACCGCAAATGACGAATGCGTCATACAGTTTCATTTCGGCTTCTTCGGTTGCAACGGGATCGCAGATGGTGTCGTCGATCACTGCAACGGCGAAGTCATAGGCTTCCTGTACGGCGGCTTTCTGCTGTTCGTCGTATTTGCCGGTGTCGTCAGCAAGAATTTCTGCCGCACGGACAAGATAGCCGCCGTCGGGACGGACGATTCTGCGGGAGTTACGCGTACCGTTGACCTGCGGATACAGTTCCGTGTCGTCAACGTCGTCGATCGCACCGATCATGAGCAGGGCGGCGAGTTTTACGGCGTTGTCGTTTCTGCCGATCTCATGGTGCTGACCTTTGAAGAAGAATGCGGAATCGGGGAACAGGCAGGTGGAGATGTCAAGCAGTCCGTCGGGAGTCAGAACGCTGTCTTCCGTCAGAAGGCCTGCGGCTTCCACGGTCTGGTGAGGTGCACCTGCGGTAGCACCCAGAGAGGTGGAGGTAACGTCGATGATAGCGTCGGAGTTGACATAATCAACGCTCTTTACAAGGCCGAAGAAAGCATATTCGCCTTCGTCAAATCTCATGTTGTAGCCGCTGATGGTGGAAACCTTGGTGCCGTACTTTTCGTTGGCAACGGTAAGGTGATCTTTAAGGTTGAGTCTTGCCTGCTGGAAACGGTCGGTCTTTTCACGAAGAACCGAGCCTTCGGCAAGGTATCTGTCTGCAAGTTCTTCGTAACGGTCGGACGGAACGGTTGCCCAGAACTGCGGATCGGTTGTAAGAAGGGTATCCAGAATGGCTTCAAAGGCTCTGGAAATGATATCGTAAAGCACGGGCTGCGGGAAAATACGGATGAGGATGTTGATGAGATAGCCGAGCGTTACGTCTTCACCGAGCTGTTCCATGAGATAGGGGAAGAAGCTGTTGTACATCTTTTCTTCCGTGATCGCCCATTCTCTTGCAAGGAAGTCGGCAATGACACTCGTGCCGTCGAGAACGGCTACGAAACCGATGACATGGTTGATCTTGGCAAGGTCTTCTTCTTCAATGATATCAAGGTATGCGGTGAGCAGCGTACCGCCGAGGCTGACGGCACACAGGTTGACTTTGCCGTATTCAGCGGCAAGTCTGTCGACCATCTCCTTGAGTTTGTATGCCGATTCCATGGTGTTGCCCAGAAGCGGGAAGGTGCAAAGATAGGTCATATCTTCCAGCGTGTTGTTGCCGCCTTCCACGCCGCTTTCGTAAGGAATGGATGTGTAAGCCTGCATAGGCATCATATTGTAGAACCAGCCCTGCTTGTCTTCCGGCCAGAGGGAGAGGGGTTCCTGATAATCGTAAACGCCGATGTTGTGAACGGGCTCACCGTTTTCGTCTACCTGCATATAGCAGAAAACTTCTTTTACAAGATCGTAGATCGCATCGGTAAGGCCCATGTCACGCTGGAATGCCAGGGTGCTCAACAGAGGCAGTGCGAGATCCTTGAGGATGGTGCTCACGAGATCTGCCGTGTTCATAAGAAGCAGACCGCTTTCAAGTGTGGCTCCTGCGGAGTCGGTATCGGCAACGCCGTCTTCGTTATCGTCTACGTAATATACGGAGTGGTTGATGCCGGGGAGCATAATGGTAGGATACTGCACTTCTTCCATGCCCATTTCTACAAGGTCATTGAAATTCTGTGCATCAACGATGTTTACCGCATTGTCTTCGGTCGTCTGTGCAGAAACGGGAATGATGCAAACGGAAAGCACCATCAGTACTGCAAGAAACGCGGCAAGATACTTTTTCATAGTTTTTCCTCCTTGAATACAGCAAGTGCTGTTATTTCTTTATAATCATAACACAAAGAAAAATAAAAATCAACCGTTTTAATCTGCATTACCACGCAAAAGCAAGCCAAAAATATTGCTCTTTTTTTGTGCCTTTCGCCGCATTGACAAAAGGGAAGGAGCAGAGTATCATGGAATACCGAGCGAAAAATAATATCATTCGTAATAACGTAAACAGAAAAAGGGGTTATCTTTTGGTTATTCAGGGGCTTCAAAAACTGACGTTGCTCGATTTTCCGGGCCATACTGCCTGTACGGTGTTCACCGCGGGCTGTAATTTCCGTTGTCCGTTCTGCCACAACGCATCGCTCGTCACGCACGTCGATGCACCGCCTGCCTGCACAGAAGAAGAATTTTTCGGTTTTCTTGCAAAACGCAAAGGCGTGCTGGACGGTGTGGCGGTCACGGGCGGTGAGCCGCTGTTGCAACCCGATATTATTGATTTTCTGAAAAAAATAAAAGAAACGGGCATGAAGATCAAACTCGACACCAACGGCAGCCGTCCCGACGTGCTTCGCGAGATCGTGCAACAGGGACTTGCCGATTACGTTGCCATGGACGTCAAGAACACCCGTGAAAAATATCCGCTGACGGCAGGCATCTCCGAAAAAGACCTTGACAGGGTCGAAGAAAGCATCGATTTTCTGCTGACGGGGGCGGTCGATTACGAATTCCGTACCACCCTCGTGCGTGATTTTCATACGCAGGAAGATCTTTTGTGTATGGCACGCCGTTTACAGGGTGCAAAACGTTGGTTTTTGCAGGGATTTAAGGATTCGGGCGATCTCATAGACGGCTCTTGTGGTGGATTTTCGGACTCCGAAATGCGTGAAATGCTTGATAATACGCGGTTTTCGGCTCCTTTTGTCGAATTGAGAGGCATTTGACACACCACAAGATATAGATTCAAAAAAAGAATTTCAAAAATTTTGCCACAATATCTTGACAAAGGTATTGTGGTTGTGTTATGATACCCATGCTGCCGAAAAAGGCAAACGGAATTTGTTTTGAAAAAATTGACATAAATACCAAAAAAGGAGATAACGTGATGTATCAAGTTGTAAAAAGAGACGGCAAAATTGCAGATTTCGACATTAAAAAGATTGCCGATGCCATCACCAAGGCATTTGAATCTCAGAACAAACAGTTCGTTCCCGGCATTATTGATTTTCTTGCACTCAAAGTAACCGCAGATTTTGAACCCAAGATCAAAGACGGTCTCGTGCAAGTTGAAGACGTACAGGACTCGGTGGAATCCGTACTCATCAAAGCAGGCTATGACGATGTTGCCAAGGCATACATTCTCTATCGCCGTCAGCGTGAAAAGATCCGCAACATGAAGTCCACCATTCTTGACTACAAAGAGATCGTGGACAGTTATGTTAAAGTCACCGACTGGCGTGTAAAGGAGAATTCCACCGTAACGTATTCCGTCGGCGGTCTGATCCTTTCCAACTCCGGTGCCATTACCGCAAACTATTGGCTGAGTGAGATCTATGACGATGAAATTGCACAGGCACACCGCAACTGTGACATTCACCTGCACGACCTGTCCATGCTGACCGGTTACTGTGCAGGCTGGTCGTTAAGACAGCTCATCGAAGAAGGCTTGGGCGGTGTTCCGGGCAAGATCACTTCCGCACCCGCATCCCACCTTGCAACGCTTTGCAACCAGATGGTCAACTTCCTGGGCATCATGCAGAACGAATGGGCAGGTGCACAGGCATTCTCCTCGTTCGACACCTATCTTGCTCCCTTCGTCAAGAAAGACAATCTTTCCTACCGTGACGTGAAGAAGTGCATCGAATCCTTTATTTTCGGTGTCAACACACCTTCCCGTTGGGGTACGCAGGCTCCGTTCTCCAATATCACCCTTGACTGGGTCGTACCCGCTGACCTGAAAGACAGACCTGCCATCGTCGGCGGCAAGGAACAGGATTTCACCTACGGCGATTGCCAGGCGGAAATGGATATGGTCAACAAGGCATTCATTGAAACCATGATCGAAGGCGATGCCAACGGCAGAGGTTTCCAGTATCCCATTCCCACCTATTCCATCACCCGTGATTTTGACTGGTCCGACAAGGAAAACAACCGTCTTCTGTTTGAAATGACCGCCAAATACGGCACTCCCTATTTCTCCAACTACATCAACTCCGACATGGAACCCAGCGACGTCCGCAGTATGTGCTGCCGTCTGCGTCTTGACCTGCGTGAACTGCGTAAAAAGGGCGGCGGATTCTTCGGTTCGGGCGAAAGCACCGGTTCGGTGGGCGTTGTTACCATCAATATGCCGCGTATTGCATACCAGGCAGCGGATGAAGCAGACTTCTACAAACGTCTGGATCATCTGATGGATATTGCCGCACGTTCCCTGAAGATCAAGCGTACCATCATCACAAAACTGCTCAACGAAGGCCTGTATCCCTACACCAAGCGTTATCTGGGCACGTTCGACAACCACTTCTCCACCATAGGGCTTATCGGTATGAACGAAGTCGGTCTGAATGCAAAATGGCTGCGCAGCAATCTGACCGATCCCAAAACCTTTGAGTTCACCAAGAAAGTGCTCAACCACATGCGGGAGCGTTTGTCCGATTACCAGGAAAAATACGGTGATCTGTACAACCTCGAAGCCACGCCTGCCGAATCCACCACCTACCGTTTCGCAAAGCATGACGTTGCCAAGTTCGGCGATATCATCACCGCCGCACAGGATGACGGCACGCCTTACTACACCAACAGTTCCCACCTGCCCGTCAGCTACACCGAAGACATCTTCACCGCACTTGACCACCAGGACGAACTGCAGACTCTCTACACCTCCGGTACCGTTTTCCATGCCTTCCTCGGCGAAAAACTGCCCGATTGGAAAGCCGCCGCAAATCTTGTCCGCAAGATTGCCGAAAACTACCGTCTGCCTTATTACACCATGTCCCCGACCTACGCGGTATGCCGCAATCACGGCTACCTTGTCGGTGAACAGTACACCTGCCCCGAATGCGGCGAAAAGACCGAAGTATACAGCCGTATCACAGGTTACTACCGTCCCGTTCAGAACTGGAACGACGGTAAGACACAGGAATTCAAGGAAAGAAAAGTTTACGATATTGAAAATTCCAAACTGACCCACGAAGGTCCCAAAGAAGAAACTGCAAACGACACTGCGGCTGCCACCGACAGCAACGACGGCATTTACTTCTTCACCAAGAAGAACTGCCCCAACTGCAAAGCCGCAAAGCCCCTGCTTGCAAAAGCAGGCGTGCAGTATACCGAACTGCTTGTGGAAGAAAATGAAGAACTCGCAAGAAGTTTCGGTCTGAAACAGGCTCCCACGCTCGTGGTCGTCAGCGGCGGTAACGCCGTAAAATACGCAGGCGTTGCAGGCGTTAAAACATTCGTAACGGGTATATAAAACATGACCGATATCATCGTAATCGGTGCGGGCCCGGCGGGACTGACCGCCGCAGTGTACGCCTGCCGTGCCGGAAAAAGCGTACTTGTCATTGAAAAAGGCGGCTTCGGCGGGCAGATCACCTACTCGCCGAAAGTCGAAAACTTCCCCGGCAATCAGGAGATCAGCGGCATGGAACTGGCGGAACAGTTTACCGATCACGCCATTGCCATGGGTGCGGAACTGACCGTGGGAACGGTTGAAAAAATTGAAGAATCGAACGGCATCAAACGCATTTACTGTGACGACGGCGAAATTTACGAAGCCAAAGCCGTGATCGTTGCCACGGGTGCCAGACACCGCCTGTTGGGCCTTGACCGCGAAGAAGACCTCATCGGAAACGGCATTTCATTCTGTGCCGTGTGTGACGGCAGTTTCTTTGCAGATCAGGACGTAGCCATCGTCGGCGGCGGCAATTCCGCTTTGCAGGAAGCAATTCTGCTCAGTGAAGTGTGCAAAAGCGTTACCGTCATTCAGAATCTCGCAACCTTTACGGGTGAGAGCAAATTGGCTGACATTCTCACGAAGCGTGAAAACGTGACCTGTTATTTCAATACGGTCGTCACCTCTTTGTTGGGTGCGGACGAACTGACGGGCATCACCGTCAAAAACACCGAAAGCGGAGAAGAACGTCGGTTTTCCGTCAACGGCTTGTTCGTTGCCATCGGTCTCGTGCCCGAAACCGAAGCGTTTGCGGACGTGCTGACACTCAACGCATGGGGCTATGCCGATGCGGGTGAAGATTGCAAAACTGCAACGCAGGGCGTTTTCGTAGCAGGCGATTGCCGCAGTAAAACGGTGCGTCAGCTTACCACCGCCTGTGCGGACGGCTCCGTTGCCGCCCTTGCAGCTTGTCATTACATTGATGCAATGTAAGCAGAACCGAAGGGAGCCGTGAAAACGGCTCCTTTTTGTAAATTATGATTTAAATCTCGTATTCTCTCTTGCACTGCGTGCAAAATCCGTATATAATGAAATGTAAAGTTGATTTTTGTAAAAACGGGGGAGCGTTATGAAATATCCGATCGACAAAGTCTTTTTTCCGTTCTCTCATTTTGCTCCGCCCATCCGCAGTGCGAAAACGGCAGGCATGATGAACGTCTTCAACAGAACTCCCAACAGCATTTTCAAGGATGCACAACTGTCCGTTCACCGTGAAACCGTTGCAGGTTTCGGCGGTGAGCCGATTGAAGTGTTCATCATGGAGCCCAAAAACGCTCCGTCCGACGGAAATTGCCTTGTGTATCTGCACGGCGGCGGATTTTTCTTCAGTGCGGCGGGCTATCATTACGCCAACGCAAAACAGTATGCCCTGCAAACTCCCTGCAAAGTCATTTTCGTGCATTACAGGCTGACACCGCACGTGCATTTTCCCGTTCCGGTTGAAGACTGCTATGCGGCATGGCTGTGGACACATGAGAATGCACAGCGTCTCGGCGTTGACAAAAATAAAATTGCCATCGGCGGTGACAGTGCAGGCGGATGCCTTGCGGCGGCCGTATGCCTGATGGCACGCGACAGAAACGCACCTGTTCCCCGTTTTCAACTCCTGGTTTATCCCGTTACCGACCGCCGTATGAACACCGAATCACATCGCTGTTTTACGGATACGCCCATGTGGAACAGCCGCCTTTCCGTGAAGATGTGGGACGGCTATTTGCCCGATAAAAACATTGCTTCCATTGCCTACGCATCGCCCATGGAAGCCGTTTGCTTTGCCGATCTTCCCAAAGCCTACGTGGAAACGGCAGAATTTGACTGTCTGCATGATGAAGCACTTGCATACGCAGAGGCCCTGGAGCAGGCGGGTGTCAGCGTTGAAACGTTTGAAACGAAAGGCACCATGCACGGTTTTGACATCGTGCAGAAAGCACCCTGCGTGCAGAAAGCGATCGCACGCCGTATTCAATTTATGAAGGCCGCATTTGAGGACTGAGCCGTGAAAAAACTGTATGTAAAAAACGAATTGCTGTTTTCACTGCTGTTGATTGCCGTGTACGTGTTCGGCACTTCCGCCGCGGAATCGATCAGCGTACGCATCGGACAGCCCTGTTCCGTCACGTTTGCGTTTCACGCGGTTCTGTGTGGCGTTTTACTTGCCTTTTTGTGCAAAAATAATCTCACAAAATCATACGGTCTGTGTAAAACCGACCGAAAAGCGGCACACTTTCTGTATTACGTTCCGTTTGCATTGTTGGTGAGTGTCAACTTTTGGTTTGGCATCGGTTTGCAAAAACCGCCGTTGCAAAGTGTCTTGCAGGCAGGCAGTATGCTGTGTGTCGGCTTTGCGGAGGAGATCATTTTCCGAGGTTTTTTGTTCAGATCCATGGCAAAGGACAACGTAAAGACCGCTGTTGTCGTGTCGTCCGTCACCTTCGGCATCGGACACGTTATCAATCTTCTGAACGGTGCACAAATTCTGCCTACCGTCTGTCAGATCCTCTACGCCACGGCATTCGGTTTTCTGTGCGTGATCGTTTTTTACAAAGGCAAAACGCTTTTGCCGTGCATCGTCGCCCATTCTGCGGTCAACGCACTGTCCGTGTTTGCAAACGAAAATATATCGGACGTGCAGACGATTGTTTCTTCCCTGGCACTGTTTCTGATCGCAGGAGCGTATGCACTTTACTTACGAAGATCCCTTTCCGAAGTGAAAGATAATAATAAAAAATACGACTTATAATATAAAGGAGAACTATGTTAGAACTGAAAAACGTCAGTTTCTTTGTTACCGATGAAAACAACGGCAAAGAACTGGGAATCATTGACAACGTAAGTCTGACACTGGATGCAGGCAAGTTCTATGTCATCACGGGCCCCAACGGCGGCGGAAAATCCACGCTTGCACGCCTGATCATGGGCATTGAAAAACCCACGTCCGGTCAGATTCTTTTCAACGGAGAGGACATCGCGGCTCTCTCCGTCAGCGAGCGTGCCAAAAAAGGCATCGGCTATGCATTTCAGCAACCGCCGCGATTCAAGGGTATGACCGTTCGCAGACTTTTAAGCCTTGCACACGGCAGTGAACTGCCCGAGGACGAGTGCTGTGCATTCCTTACCCGTGTGGGACTTTGCTCCATGGATTACCTCAACCGTGAGGTGGATACCTCTCTTTCGGGCGGCGAAGTCAAGCGTATTGAGATCGCGACCCTCATGGCAAGAGAACCGCAACTTGCCATTTACGATGAGCCCGAAGCGGGCATTGACCTGTGGAGTTTTACCATGCTCGTGGAATCGTTCCGTATGTCACGCACTGCCAACAGCAAGGGAACGACCATTATTATTTCGCACCAGGAACGCATCATGCAACTGGCGGATGAGATCATCGTCATTGCCGACGGCAAAGTGCGTACACGCGGCAACAAGGACGACGTATTCCCCACGCTGTTGGGTGAATTTGACCGTAAATGCGGATTAAGAGGCAATGAGGAGGGCGAAGACCATGCTTGAAAGACCGGATTTTAACCTTCTGACACAAATTGCCGACCTGTCGTATCTTCCCAAAGACGGTGCCTACAACATCCGCAAAAACGGTGTTGCCGCAGGCAGAGCCGTCACCGCGAACGTGGATATCACCAATAAAACGGACAAGCCCGGTATTGATATCACCGTCAAGCCCTTTACCGTGGGCGAAACGGTGCATATTCCCGTTATCATCACCGAAACGGGACACAGTGAACTCGTTTACAACGATTTTTACATCGGTGAGGGTGCCGACGTCACCATCGTGGCAGGTTGCGGCATCCACAACTCCGGTTGCAGTGAAAGCCGCCACGACGGTGTGCATCGCTTCTTCATCGGCAAAAACGCCAAGGTGAAATACGTCGAAAAGCACTACGGCGACGGCGAGGGAACGGGCAGCCGTGTCATGAACCCCGAAACGCAGATCTTCATGGACAGCGGTTCGGTCTGCGAAATGGAAAGCGTGCAGATCAAGGGCATCGACTCCACCAAACGCAAGACCACCGCACAGCTTGCCGACAAGGCAAAACTGGTCGTTACCGAACGCCTGATGACACACGGCAAACAGGTTGCCGAATCGGATATGACGGTCGACCTCAACGGTACGGATTCCTCCGCACAGATCATTTCCCGTTCGGTCGGACGTGACGAATCCTCGCAGGTGTTCTTCCCCAACGCCGTGGGCAACGCCGCCTGCCGTGCACACATCCAGTGCGACTCCATTCTCATGGACAACGCAAAGATCCGTTCCGTGCCCGCCATCACCGCCAACCACCCCGATGCACAGATCGTGCATGAAGCCGCCATCGGAAGAATCAACAACGATCAGCTTCTCAAACTCATGACCTTCGGTCTGAACGAAGAAGAAGCAGAGCAGATCATCCTCGAAGGCTTCCTCAAATAAATAACGAACAGCAAAAGAGCGTATCAGAACACCGTTTGAGATGTTTTGATACGCTCTTGTTGTTATTTATTGTCCGCTTCGGTATATGCGATTATTTATGCACAACGCCGCATTTGCATTCGCTGTAAATGCCGAACAGGTTGCGGAAGAATTGAATGAGTTTGTAGAAGAAGCGGTTGAAAGAATCTGTCGCATGGCACATACAATCGCAACTTCTTACTTTTGTGCCGCAACTGTCGCATTTGTTATCGGTGTCTTCATCCACGTGATCGAGTTTTGCAACTTTCTTTTGTGCAACAAGCACCGTTGAACAATCTGCACAGATGACACCCTCGGTCAGACCTTCTTTCGTGCAGGTGGGAGCAACAGCGGGAACCGTTTTTTCGGTGTGTCCTTTTGCGGCCGTGTAGTTATCAACGTAGGTATCACCGCAGGAGCAGGTATAAGTGGTGAAGCCCTGTTCGGTGCAGGTGGGTGCGGTCACAACGGCTTTGTAATCGTGATCGAGAACAGGCGTGTAATCGCTGACATAGGTATCACCGCATTCGCAGGTGTAAGTGGTGTAACCCTGTTTGGTGCAGGTGGGTGCGGTCACAACGGAAGTGTATGTGTGCTCTGTTGTTTTTGCAATGGTTTCCGTGTAGGTGTCACCGCAATTACAGGTGTAAGTCATAACGCCTTCTGCAAGGTGTGTTGCAGGAGTGGTAACGGTTGCAGTGTGCGTGTGTCCGTTTTCTTCAACATAGTCTGCAATATACACATCACCGCAATCGCAGGTATAAGTGGTGAAGCCCTGTTCGGTGCAGGTGGGTGCTGTGACTACGGCCTTGTAATCATGGTCGAGTGCATCCACATAGTCGGCAACATAACTGTCACCGCAGGTACAGGTGTAGGTGGTATAGCCCTGTTCGGTGCAGGTGGGTGGGGTTATAACAGCATTCAATATATGGATAGTTGCATTCAAAAGATCGTCATTATAGGCTCCGATTGCAATGCTGTTCCATTCTGCTTCGCTGCCGGAATAATATACATCTGTCAGCGAGGAGCAATAGTAGAATGCATCATTCCCGATGCTTGTCACGCTGTCCGGAATGGTGACGGATGTCAGTGCGGTGCAGTAGAAGTACGTGTACTGCCCGATGCTTGTTATACTGTCCGGAATGGTGACGGAGGTCAGAGAGGTGCACTTAGCGAACGCAGTAAATCCGATGCTTGTCACGCTGTCAGGAATGGTAACGGATGTCAGCGAGGTGCAGAATGAGAAAGCACAGGGCCCGATACTTTTTACACTGTCCGGTATGGTGACGGATGTCAGCGCGGAGCAATCAAAGAATGCATCAGCCCCGATGCTTGTCACGCTGTCCGGAATGGTGACGGATGTCAGCGAGGTGCAACCGGAGAACGCGCAATGCCCGATGCTCGTCACACTGTCCGGGATGGAAAAAGCATTGGAAGTTTTTCCAATCGGATAAATGAGAAGGGTTGTTTTGTTTTTATTATACAAAATGCCATTTTCTGAACTGTAATGCGTATTGTTTTCATCCACCGTAATTTCATTCAATGAAGTGCAGCCGTGGAATGCAGAATAATACGCATTAAAACCAGGACCATCACCCTGTACCGGATAATACTTTATAGTTGTTACACTTGCCGGGATGGTGATGTTTGTAAGTGAAATGCAACCTTCAAACGCCCCTCCTCCGATGCTTGTTACACTGTTCGGGATGGTGATGCTTGTAAGGGAATCACAGTAAGAGAACGCATAATCACCGATGATTGTCACGCCGTCGGGAATGGTGATGCTTGTAAGGGAATCACAGTAAGAGAACGCCCAATCGCCGATGCTTGTCGCACCGTTCTCAATGACTACCGTACGGATACTATCAAGAGTATTATACCACGGACTGTCGAAACGACCGAAGTTATACATATCCCCCGTACCGGAAATGGTCAGCAATCCGTCTTTGTCGAGTGTCCATGTCAGATTGTCGCCGCAGATACCGGAAGCAATGATCTTATTTTCTTCGGCTTTGGTAATGCTGTCGGACACAGAGACCTTTCCTGCGGTGCCGAAATCAAAGTAGCCTTCCACAGAAACGGTCTGTGCGTTGGCGGCAAAGGTTTCTGCATCTTCTACGGTGAGATAAACCGTCAGCCCATTGAAATGTTCGCTGTTGACAACAACACCTTCTTCTGCATATTCTTCGGTGCTGTACAGATACTGTGCAAAATAACCTGCATTTTTGATCGTACCGTCTTCGTCAGTATTGGAATCGGACATAAAGTAATTACTAGCTACGTTCCATACTGTCATTGCATCAGAGCCCTGCAGTACATCTCTGTTATCCGCCATGCCGAAAACGTCTTTGTCGTATGCAAAATCAAGGTGCCATGATTGCAGACCGACACTGTCATCAAAATATACGTTCAGCACAACGGTGTTGTCATCGGTAACCGTCCAGTCGGAATCCAACACAACAACAGGATCGGAATCGGCCGGTTTTGCGGAAGGTGTATTGTCATTACCGATCTGCGAAAGTTGAATTGCAGCACGCAAGATCTGTCTTGCATCTTCTGCTGTGATAACTTCGTCCGCATTAACATCTGCAACAAAAAACTGTAAGTCGGTCAATTCTTCCAGCCCCACAGCGGCACGCAAAGCAAGTCTTGCATCACTGGCGCTAATATGTAGGTCTCTGTCAACATCACCCAAAAGATAGTTGTCTTCAGGCGGATCATCGGCGGCTTTGGTAATGCTGTCGGACACAGAGACCTTTCCTGCGGTGCCGAAATCAAAGTAGCCTTCCACCGAAAGAGTCTGTGCGTTGGCGGCAAAGGCTTCTGCATCTTCTACGGTAAGATAAACCGTCAGCACATTGAAATGCTCGCTGTTGACAACAACACCTTCTTCTGCATATTCTTCGGTGCTGTACAGATACTGTGCAATATAACCTGCATTTTTGATCGTACCGTCTTCGTCAGTATTGGAAACGGACGTAAAGTTATTATCAACTACGTTCCATACTTTCATTGCATCGGAGCCCTGCAGTACATTTCTCGCCATGCCGAAAACGTCTTTGTCGTATGCAAAATCAAGGTGCCATGATTGCAGACCGACGCTGTCGTCAAAATACACGTTCAGCGCAACGGAGTTGTCATAGGTAACCGTCCAGTCGGCATCCAACACAACAACAGGATCGGAATCGGCCGGTTTTGCGGAAGGCGTATTGTCATTACCGATCTGCGAAAGTCCAATTGCAGCACGCAAGATCTGTCTTGCATCTTCTGCTGTGATAACTTCGTCCGCATTAACATCTGTAGCAAAAAACTGCTCGTCGGTCAATTTTTCCAGCCCCACAGCGGCACGCAAAGCAAGTCTTGCATCTTCAGCTACTATTCTGTCATCACCGTCAACATCGCCCAAATTATAATCTTCAGGCGGATCATCGGCGGCTTGGGTAACAGTATATTCAACATTCTTTTTGCCGTCCGAAGCGTAGCTACTGCCGCTGCCGATGATTTCGGTTTCCGTCGATGCCAATGCCAACACCGGCAGGCAGGCAAACACCATCAGCACGGCAAGTAATATGCTGACACATTTTTTTGCAATTTTCATGAAATATAAACCTCCTCGAAAATAAAAATATACAAAATGGACTTGTATAAGTCCTATCCTAACATGAAAAAATGCTAAAGTCAATAAAAAAAAGAACCGAAACAAGTCCAATTTTTGAACCGTTTTGGTGATTTTTCGTGTGAGGTAGCATTTATGAGTGATTCTAAAATTAAGCAGGATTCCATTCAGATCGGACAAAATATACGCCGTATCCGCAAAGCCGCCAAGATCGGACAGACCGAACTTTCCATTCGTCTGCAACTGCGCGGTGTGGACATGACCAGAGAAAGCCTTGTTAAGATCGAACGCGGCATTCAGCACATTTACGCCATGCAACTGCGTGCGATCAAAGAAGAACTGAACACGACTTACGATGAACTGATGCAATAAAAAAACGCCCTGTTCAGTACACCGAACAGGGAAATTTTTTGCTTTCTATTTCAATATTGCAATTCGTTCGCAAATCAGGCACTTACAGGCTTCTTTCATATCCGACGGCAACAGCGATTCATCGCACATGGAAAGATACAGTTCTTCATTGCTGATGATTTTCTTTATTATTTTTTCGGCAGTTTTTTCAGGCAGACCGATCGTTTGGGCAAACACATTGCGAACAAACACATAAGCCGTTCTGTAGGCTTCCATTATTCTTCAATCCTTCCCGGTACAGCGTGCATTCCGAACATGGCAAGAGCCTGATTGACTTTATCCATTCGCACAGTTTGTTTACCTTGTTCCAACTCCCGCACGAAACGAAGCCCCAATCCCGAACGCATTGCGAACTCTTCTTGGGTCAATCCTGCTTCTTTTCTTTTTTGTTTAATAAATTGAGCAATTGTATTCATAAATATATATTACACCCGATTGGGTATAATGTCAACTGTTTTTATGGATATTATACCCGATATGGTATAATGTTATTGTATGGCGGCGGTTTATTCGTTCCACTTCTTCATTAAGTCCGCAAAGGGGTTGTAGCCGCCGGATTGCTTCTGTTCGCGTTCCTGCTTACGCATATAGCCCGCCACGTCGGCTTTGCCTGCACCTGCGGCTTCGTGGCGTTTGTTGAAGTCGGAGAGTTTTTCGCGGTAGCCGCATTGGCACACGAACAGGCGTTTTTCGCCTTCGCCGCGCAGTTCCATGCGTTTCATGCAGTTGGGGCATCTTGCGTTGGTGGTCTGCGAGAGCCCCTTGCGGTAGCCGCATTCACGGTCGGGGCAGACGAGCATTTTGGCCTTTTTGCCGTTGACTTCCAACAGGAATCTGCCGCAGTCGGGGCATTTTTCCTTGGTTTGGTTTTCGTGCTGATAGACCGCTTCACTGCTTGCGACGTCGCTTACGAGTTTGGTGGCGTAGGTACGCATTTCACCGATGAACTTCTGCTTGTTTTCCTTGCCACAGCTTATGTTCTGCAAACGCTGTTCCCATTTGGCGGTGAGTGTCGCACTGCGCAGGTCTTCTGGCACGATGCGTACGAGCTGTCTGCCCTTTGCGGTGGGGCGGATCTCCTTGCCGTTGCGTTCGATGGAAAAATTGGAAAAGAGTTTTTCGATGATATCGGCTCTTGTTGCAGGCGTGCCCAGACCGCTTGTGGATTCAAGCACGGCACGCAACTGACGGTCTTCGACCTGTCCCGTCGGATGTTCCATGGCGGTCAGAAGCGTGGCTTCGGTGTAGCGTGCAGGCGGTCTCGTTTTGCCGTTGAGCACACGCACGTCACGCACGTTTACCGTCTGTCCCTGTTGCAGATTGGGCAGATTCTGTGCGGTGTCGTCGGGATCGTTCTCCTCGTCATCTTCCGCAAAATTCTGATACAGGGCTTTCCAGCCGGGTGAACGCACGGCGGTTCCTCTTGCGTAGAAATCGTGCTTGCCCACACGCACGGTCAGTTTCACTTCGTCATATTCGTACGGCTCACTCAATACGGCAAGGAAACGGCGTACAACGAGATCGTAAATGTTCTTTTCGTCACGGCTCATCTTCGATTCGTCGGGTGCTTCTTCGGTGGGGATGATGGCGTGGTGGTCGGTGACCTTTGCATCGTTGACGATGTATTTTGTGTTGAGCGTGCCGCGAAGCAGTTTCCACGCAACCTCACGGTAAGGTCCGTAGGCAACGGCTTTCAGGCGTTCGGGCAGGGTGGAGACCACGTCTTTGGGGATGTATCGCGAATCCGTACGCGGATAGGTGAGTACCTTGTGATATTCATACAAACTCTGCATGAGCGACAAAGTCTGCTTTGCGGAGTAACCGTATTTTTTGTTGGCATCGCGTTGCAGTTCCGTCAGATCGTACGCCGCGGGCGGTGCTTTGTGCTTGAATTCCTTTTGCATGGACACGATGGTGCCCTTGTTGCCTTTGGTCTCGGACAGAATTTTGTCTGCAAAGGCAGGATCGGAAAAACGGGTGTTGCCTTTGGGATCACGGTAAATACCCGAAAATCCGTCGAAATAGGCACGCACGGAATAGTAGTCTTTGGGAATGAATTTTTCGATTTCTTCTTCACGCTTTACGATGAGAGCCAGCGTGGGTGTCTGCACTCTGCCTGCGGACAACTGTGCGTTGAAGCGGCAGGTCAGGGCACGGGTGACGTTGATACCCACCAGCCAGTCGGCTTCGGCTCTTGCCTGTGCGGAGTAGTAGAGGTTATCGTATTCGCTTGCAGGACGCAGATTCTGAAATCCCTCACGGATGGCTTTGTCGGTCTGCGAGGAGATCCAAAGGCGTTTTGCAGGCTTTTTGCAGGCGGCTTTGGACATGATCCAACGGGCAACGAGTTCACCCTCGCGGCCTGCGTCGGTGGCAATGACGATGCTGTCCACGTCGTCGCGTTTCATCAGCACGTGCACGTTGCGGAACTGCTTGGCACTCTGCTTGATGATGACCAGTTTCATTTTTTCGGGCAGCATCGGGAGATCTTTCATATCCCAGCGTTTGTAGCGGTCATCGTAGGCTTCGGGATCGGCAAGGGTCACGAGGTGCCCGAGTGCCCACGTGACGATATACTGCGGGCCGATGATACAGCCTTCGCCCTTTGATTTACAGCCCAGAACGCGGGCAATATCCCTCGCAACCGAGGGTTTTTCGGTTAAAACAAGTGTTTTTCCCATGGTCTACCTCACACAAAGAATCGTCTGGACAGCCATGCGCGCATTCTGCGGCTGTGTTTGACATAGATAAAGAATCCGCCGACCACAATACTGCAAACGGAAACAACAACAGGAACGGCAAGAAGCAGCGGTGTTTTGAAATAAATATACAGCGACACCGCACACACGGCGGCGTATATTCCCAATTGGAAACAAATGACGATCGCCTGCAAGGGCCAGTCGGGTTTTTTGCGTTCAAAAAACTCTGCCGTCACCGCCGCAAACACGGCAAGTACCAGTACCAGCGGCAAGGCAACACGCAAAAACCATTCGCTTTGGTTGAAACTGTGATAGAAAAAGAAAATATAGCCGAGAATGGCAAGCGAATCCACCGTAATGAGCACGAACGTCCGCACTTTTTCAATGAGAAAGGGAAGCACGAACAAGATCCACACCAACAGCGAAGCAGTGTTGACATACTGTGCCCATTGCAGACCGTCTCCTTTTGACACGAGCAGGTCAATAAGCAGGCACACGAGATTGGGCAACAGCAGGATCATTGAGAACAGAAACGCCGAAAAACGGCGGCGGACTTTCGCAGGCAGTACCACGCGGTCGGAATAGGGCGTGGGTACGTCCTCGGGCGGATGGTTGGGATTGTATACGGGTGTATCGCACAGGACGCATTTTTTGGCACTGACGTCGAGTTCGACACCGCAGTTGACACAGTAAGACATAAGCGTTCTCCTTTCAGCGGTTGCTCTCTATTTTGACGGGAATACCGGCTTTGACAAGGGTGGTGAAGAAGCGGCGTTCAATTTCGGTCTCCTTGCAGATGTCAAGGAACGAAACGGTCAGCACGTTCTTGATACTGCCGCAGGCAACGCGGCAACCGTTGATCTTGCCGGGACCGGGCATGAAGTCAAGCCTTTGCACGTGGCTTTCCATTTCTTCGGGAATCACAAGTCTGCCCACGTTGCTGAACAGAACGGTGGTGGAATGCTCACCCGTCAGGCGGAACGACAGATTGATGCCGAAATTCTTGATAAACAGCGGCAGATACCGCATGATGCCCCGTTCGAGTTTGAGGTTGGAGGCGATCATGGCTTTTAAGTTTTTGGTGTTGTTGATGAGCCGCAGGTTGAGCATGATCTGACGGATGAATTCCTCAAGCGTATATTCACCCAGAGACGGATCGATGCGTACCTGATAGGTCAGCGTGAAGTTACGCAGTGACGCACGGTTGAACGGTTTTCGCAGGCTGACGGGGATCTGCACGCTCAGATCGTCCTCGCGGCGGGTTTCTTTTTTCTGCTGTTCGTAAAAACAGTACAGAAGCACCGCAGAGAGATATTCCGTGACCGTCGCACCGTATTCTTTGGCTTTTTTGAGCACCGCATCGGTGGGCATGATGCCCGTGATGATGCCGACGGTGTGCGGCGGCAGGGGCGTGCCGCGGTAATGATAGACTTTTCGGGTGGAGCGTCCCGACCGTCCGTGTTTGCCTTCGTAGTCGCAGAACGGATCGGTCAGTTCCGATTCGGGAGCAGGCTGTGTGATGTCAAGCACGTGACCGCCTGCGGGGATAGAGTGACCGCACAGGCGAAGGTACTGTGCACACAGGGTACACAAAAAGGTGGTAGCACCCGCACCGTCGGTCAGTGCGTGGAAAAATTCCACCGAAATGCGGTTTTCACGGTAGAACACGCGGAACAGAAAGCGGTTGTTCTCCTTGAATTTCACGCGGTAGCAGGGATTGTTGATGTCCTCGCATACGGGCGGAGCATCGTAGGGATTTTTTTCGAGATAAAACCAGAAAAAACCGCTTTTGATGCACACGTCAAAGCAGGGAAAACGAGGCAACACGTCCTTGAGAGCCTGTTCGAGCAGAACGGGATCAATTTTTTCCTCCAACAACAGCGTGGCACGGAAAATGTTTGACCATTTGCTTGTATTCTGACCGGGAAACACTTTTCCGGCATTGTCCAGTTTGAACCAGAACTTATTTTGCGACATAACTCCTCCGTAAATTATGATTTAGCGGCATTGCACAAACCTACTGCCCCCACTCACTCCTTGTCGCCCCTGAAAGGGGAGATGTCTGCCGCAGGCAGACAGAGGGGTTTTGGCGGTAATATCAAACTTTTTTCTTTTAGTTTGTG
>JAZNRU010000050.1:0-43539 GCA_045590895.1 Acutalibacteraceae bacterium | reverse complement strand
GATATAAACAAAAAATCCGAACCCTTTTCCTATTGGGAAAATTTGGTTCGGATTTTTCTGGTTTGGTGCGAGAGACGGGACTCGCCCCCGTACGTAAAAACACACGCCCCTCAAACGTGCGCGTCTGCCTATTCCGCCACTCTCGCGTACCGTTTGTTCTCTTTCGAACAGTGAGGATTATAACAGAACGCAACACGTTTGTCAAGGGGTTTTTGATAAATTTTTTAAATTATTTTATTCTCTATATATTCTTTAATTGATTGCAACACTGACGCCCTTTTCAGCCGATTCATAGATCGCATCAATGATCTTCATCAGTTCCTCGCCGTCCTCACCGGTTGCTCTGCAGGGAGCATTGCCGAGAACCGCGTTGATAAAACCTGCAATCTCTGCATTGAATGCACCGCGGAAATCAAAACCGTTGTTGCCTGTGGGGACCATATTGACGAACTTGCCGGCACAATCGGTATAGATCTCAACATTGTCTTCCATTTTGACACCGGACTTGGTGCCGAAAATGTCAACTTCACCGTGATCTTCGGGAACATTGAGATTAAACGACGCTTCAAGCTGCAGGGTAAATCCGTTTTCAAAGCGGATGAGCGCGGAAACGAAGTCTTCTACGTTGTAGGGGTGTTCGTCAAGATCGGCAACCGACCAGGCAGCCTGACCGCCGTTTGCACGGTTCGGACCGAGATTGTCATACGCACAGCCGAAAGCGGAAACGGGCTTGGGATTACCGGCAAGGTAACGCGCAAGGTCGATCACGTGAACGCCGAGATCGATCAGCGGACCGCCGCCGGAAAAACGCTTATCCTTGAACCAACCGCCGGGACAACCGCTTCTGCGAAGATACTGTGCTTTTGCATAATAGACGTCACCGAGCATTCCCGCATTCTTAAAATCAAGAACCGTATCCGCATCTCTGCCGAAACGACGGACAAAACCGACCTGCAACAACTTGCCGTTTCTTTTTGCGGCCGCATTCATTTCGGCGGCTTCCTGTGCATTCATTGCCATGGGTTTTTCACATATAACGTTTGCACCTGCATCCAGAGCCACAATGGTACATTCCTTATGTGCGGAGTTCCACGTGCAGACACTGACACAATCCAGGTTTTCCTTTGCCATCATTTCACGGCAATCGGTATACCAGTTGGGAATGCCGTATCTTGCGGCATACTTTTCGACTTTTTGTGCATCGATATCGCAACAGGCAACTACTTCACACAGTTCGGGAATCTGCTGATAACCTTCGGTATGGCTCTGGCTGATACCTCCCGTTCCGATGATACCTACTCTCAGTTTTTTCATTATTAAACATCCTTTCCGTTTATATATTCGTATTTACCGTCAGCACTGCAAAAAATTACTATGCTGCTCATTGTATCCGTACGTAAAATATAAGGTGTAAACCTATTCAGACGGTTCACCGTTTCATCACCGGGATGACCGTATACATTTTCCTCTCCGCAGGAAATAACGGCATAGATCGGATCAACTGCTTTCAGAAAACCATAAGTTGATGAATAGTTACTGCCGTGATGTGCCACTTTCAGCACATCGCCTTGAAATTCATAATCGTTTGACAGTAAATATTCTTCCGTTTCCTCTCCGATATCACCTGTCAGCAAAACGGATGAATCTCCGTACATAGCCTGAATGACCAGACTCTGTTCATTTTCTTCTGCATAATCGTCCGTACCTGCATAAATGACGGTCAACGTCATTTCATCAAAGCTGTACACATCCCCTTCCCGTGCTATATCAACAGGGATATCCTGCATATGTAACACACCCAAAAATTCACTCTCGGTGGCAGTGTCCGCATCTTCGGAAATATTGTCGCGATTCATAAGCACACGTTGTACAGGCATTTCTTCCGCAATACCGATCAGACCGCCGATATGATCGGAATGGCGATGGGATGCAATCATGAGGTCAATTTCATCCACACCGTGTTTTTCGAGATACTGCATTACCGTATCACTGCACGGCGATTCTCCGCCGTCCACAAGAACCGCACTTTCACCGCAGAGCAATAACGTACAATCACCCTGTCCTACGTCGATAAAATGCACTTCCAGCCCATTTGCGACGTAAGAACCGGAAGAAAAATAAGGAGCTTGCGTTTCTCCGATTATAATGTAATACAGTGTTCCGCAAAAAATCAGTATTGCAATCAGACATTTTGAGACGATATCAAATATTTTTCTATCGTTTCTTCTTTTTCGCGGCATTGTTTTGCACCTTCTTATTGGTTCTTACGTTCGGATTCTGCTGTACAGGTCTGCTTCCCTGACGATTGCGTACATCCGCAACAAGACAGTTCGGAGCGTTACCGATCAGATCCTGCCTGTGTGCTTTTTTCAGTGCTTCGAGAACAAGCAAACGCTTTTCAGGCACCCAATAATTGAGCAACGCACGTTGCAATGCCTTATCATGCGGATCTTTGGCAACGTAGACCTTTTCAAGTGTATAAGGATCCAGTTCCGTATAGAACATCGCTGTGGAGATCGTACCCGGAGTGGGATAAAAATCCTGCACCTGTTCGGGACGCATTCTTTCTTTTTTCAAAAAAAGTGCCAACTCCACCGCATCCTGTAACGTACAACCGGGATGCGAAGACATAAGATAAGGAACGAGATACTGTTCTTTTCCGACTTGTGACGTCAGTTTGAAGTACTTCTTTGCAAAAGCTTTGAAAACCTCGGAATGCGGTTTTCCCATTTTATCCAGAACAGAATCGCAGATATGTTCGGGAGCCACTTTCAACTGACCGCTGACGTGGTGCTCTACCAAAGTCTTAAAAAAACGGTCGTCGCGGTCTGCCATCAGATAATCAAAACGGATTCCCGAACGGATGAATATTTTTTTAACGCCGGGAATCTTCCTTGCTTTTTCAAGCAGATCAAGGTAGTCACTGTGGTCTGCCTTCAAGTTCGGACAAGGTTTCGGAGCAAGACATTTTTTGCCTTTGCAAAGTCCTTTTTCGATCTGCATTTCACAGGACGGCTGACGGAAGTTTGCAGTCGGACCGCCGATATCGTGTACATATCCTTTGAATCCGTTAAGTTTTGTCATCTGTTCGATCTCATGCAATACGGATTCGTGACTGCGTGTGCTGATAAAACGTCCTTGATGAAAAGCAAGTGAGCAAAAATTACAAGCACCGTAACAGCCTCTGTTGTGCGTTACGGAAAACTGCACTTCCTGAAAACCGGGCACACCGCCCAATGCATCATAAGAAGGATGCCAGGCACGCATATAGGGCAATGCGTACACTTCGTCCATTTCCTGCATTGTCAGCGGTAACGCGGGAGGATTCTGAACAAGCATCATCTTTCCGTGTTTTTGCTTTACGGTCTTACCGCGTACGTGATCCTGTTCGTCCTGCTGGATACGTGCGGCAACGGCATATTCCTTCTTATTACTGCAAACATTATCGTAAGAAGGGCACTCGGCACCCGCATAAGGTGTTTCGCTTGTCGGACAAAGATAACACGTTCCGCGGACGTCACGGATAGTATGTACGTCTTCCCCGTTACGCAATCGAACGGCAATTTCAACAATGGAATGTTCTCCCATACCGTAGGAAAGAATATCAGCCGTTGAAGAAACAAGAATACTCGGAAGCACGGTATCCTTCCAATAATCATAATGTGCAAATCGACGCAATGAAGCCTCAAGACCGCCGATTACGATGGGAATATCCGCATAATTATCACGAATCTTGCGGCAATAAACATCCACGGCGTAATCGGGACGTTTACCTGCAATGCCGCCGGGTGTATAGGCATCCTCACTGCGTTTCTTTTTGGCTGCGGTATAATGTGCAACCATGGAATCAATATTGCCCGAGGACACCAGAAAGCCGAGTTCAGGCCTTCCGAACTGCGTAAAATCATCGTTTCGATGCCAATCGGGCTGACTTAAAAAAGCAACACGAAAGCCCTCGTTTTCGAGGACTCTCGTGATGATAGACGCACCGAAACTCGGATGGTCAACATACGCATCACCGCTGACGTAAACAAAGTCAACGCTGTCCCATCCGCGTTCGGTCATTTCTTCTCTTGTAGTAGGCAAAAAGGTGTTATTCATCTTCATTGTTATCCGCATCAAACGGCACGTCATCCGCATCCGAAGATGCAGTGTTTTCTGTTATATTTGCAGTTGCGGCACTTGCGGCAGCGGCACATTCACTCTGCCGTGCCTGCATTTCATACCACTGTGCTTTTGTAATCAATACTTTTCTCGGTCTGCTGCCTTCACTGGGACCGACGATACCGCGTTCTTCAAGCGTATCAACAAGACTTCCCGCCTTTGCATAGCCGAGATGCAGATATCTCTGCAAAGAAGAAGTGGATGCCTTTTCCGGATTATTTACAAACAGTTCTGCGGCTTTCTGTACCAATTCTTCATAAGCCTGATCCACAACGTCACCGGAAGATGCGCCGACAGAAGATCCGCCTTTTTTCTTTTCCTGTGCGGCATGACGTTCGATTTCCTGTTCAACATCGTCACTGTATTTTGTTTCACCCTGCGACTTGATGAATGTAACGACGTTTTCAATATCCTTATCGGAAAGGAAAGCCCCCTGTACACGCATCGGTTTCGGAACGCCGACAGGATAATACAGCATATCGCCGTAACCCATCAGTTTTTCCGCACCTGCGGAATCAATGATCGTTCTGGAGTCCACCTGCGAGGAAACGGAAAGAGCGATTCTGCTGGGAATGTTCGATTTGATGATACCCGTGATAACGTCTACGGACGGACGCTGGGTTGCGATAACAAGATGCATACCGGCCGCACGTGCCATCTGTGCAAGACGCTGAATAGAGTCTTCCACTTCCGACTGTGCAACGGACATAAGGTCTGCCAATTCATCAATAAAAATAACGATCTGCGGCATCTTTTTCAGGCTGTCATCCAGTTCGCAAAGCTGATTGTATGCACCGATATCGCGAACACTGTTTGCATTGAGCGTTTTATAACGGTTAAGCATTTCCGTAACCGCCCAACCCAAGGCACCTGCGGCTTTTCTCGGATCGGAAACTACCGGTACCAACAAGTGCGGAATGCCGTTATAGACAGAAAATTCAACCTGTTTGGGGTCAATGAGCAAAAGTTTGACTTCATCGGGCGTTGCATTATAAAGCAAACTGCAGATCATTGTGTTCATGCACACAGACTTACCCGAACCTGTCGTACCTGCAACAAGCAAATGCGGCAATTTCGCAAGATCGGAGCAAATGATTGCACCCGAAATATCCTTGCCGAGACCAACGTTCAGTTTACTCTTGGATTTTCTGTAATCATTCGTATCCAGAATTTCACGGAACGCAATGACGCGTCTTGATTTGTTGGGAACCTCAATACCGATCGCGGCTTTGTTGGGAATGGGAGCTTCAATACGCAAGCCTGCAGGAGCCGCAAGATGCAAGGCAAGGTCATCGGCAAGGCTTACGAAACGGTTGATCTTAACACCGGGAGCCGGTGAGAGTTCGTATCGTGTAACCGTAGGACCGGGCACGATCGCCTGTACCGTGGCCGAAACATTGAAACTCTTGAGAGCCGCAATCAGTTTTTCACCGTTTGCCTGCAATTCTTCTTCATTATTATAATCATTCTTTTGTTGCGGCAAAGAAAGAATCTCTACGGGCGGTAATTCGTATACTTTTTCGAGCTCTGCGGGCGTTTCCAGTCCTGCTGCCAGTTCGGCACTTGCCGCTTGCTTTTCGGCATCGGTCAACGGGGTTATCGTTTCCTTCTTTTCCGTACCGTTGGCACTCGCAACAGGTACGGTTGCAGTGGGAACACCCGAAACTTTGGCCGCCTGTGTGCGAACGGTTGCGGAACTTACAGGCGGAGCGTATGCAGATACGGTTTCTGCCTGTGTTGCAAAAACAGATGCGGGTTGAGATGGTTGTGACACATCAACCTGCGGTTGCGTTGCCTGCGTTTTTCTGCCGTTGTCGGGAACTGTAAAGATATCGGCAATATCCTCCGTCGGCTTTAAAAACATATCCGGAATGGGTGCATAAATATCGGGGGTATTTTTACCCTTTGATTCGTCGTTTTCAAATTCTTCAATCAGAGCCTTTGTACTCGTTGCCGTAACCTGCCGTTTGACAGGTGCCGAATCCTGCGGAATGGGATCCGGTGCTACATCAATCTGTCGACCGGATTTGCGTTTTGACGTTCTTTGTGAACTCGCCGGCACGGTCATATCATCAACGGGTGCAGGTCTGTTTTCTTTTCGCTTTGCAACACGGTCACGGGTGGCTGCATCACGTCTTTCATTTTCATCAGCCTCGCGTTCGCGTCGATCTCTTGCCGATTCACGTTTATTGTTGATTATGTAGACAAGATCATCAAACGGTTGCTCAAGCAAATGAAAAATGCGTTGCGGTGTCAGTCTGAACAAAGCCATCACGTCGACCAAAATGAATATCATCAATAAAACATCCGCAAGAATACGATTCTGTCCCAAGGCAAACAAGGCACCGCCAACCAACGCAGACAGTAACCCTGTTTTTGTAACGACAAATTCAGAACTGCCGATCCATAACGCGGACGTCACGTTTTTTAAGGCATCCCCGAAACTGACAGAAGCACTTGCCTGTGTGTTGACATAAATAACGGCACCGACCAAAAGTGCACCGACAAACACGATCACGGAATTGGTTCTGTGGTAATACTTATCCCGACCAACAATGCCGAGTACGGCTCTGACCAAAAAGAAAAACGGTAAAAGGAAAGCATTGAGACCGAACAATCCGAAATAGCAACTGCGAAGTTTATTCCACGGTGTCATAAAACCGCCGCTCACACAGGTAAGCAACAGCAACAGTACACCGCCTGCCAGCATCATCATATAAATAAATGATTGTTGATTTACGATGTCAAATAAAGTTTTCTGTTTCTTGCCTTTCTTTTTGGTGTTCTTTTTCTTATTATTTGTTTTTTTCTTCGTGTTTCCCGTTTTGCGTGTGGTAGATGCATTGTTTTTTACGGTTTGTTTTGCTTGTTGAGCCAAAGTTTTCTCTCCTTTTATGTATGAGGACAAAGTCGGAAATGACAATGTCCCGCGTTTCAGTTTTCACCCATTGCGTACAGACTGCAAAGTGCATCGTGCAGTGTACCGACCTCATCAATCAGTCCTTCCGCAACGGCTCGATCACCGTTAAGAACGGTTCCGAGGTCCATAACCAGTTCTCCGCTTGCAAGCATCAGCTCACGGAATCGCTCCGCTTGCACTGCTGAATGCTCACAGACAAATCCGACGATCCTCTCCTGCATATTGCGAAAATAGTCCAATTGTTGTTGTACGCCGAGCACCGTTCCGTTCATTCGCACAGGATGCAATGTCATCGTTGCGGTTTTTGCGATAAAAGATTTTTTTGCAGATACGGCCAAAGGTACCCCGATCGAATGTCCGCCGCCGAGTACCAATGATACGGTCGGTTTGCTCATTCCCGCAATCAATTCAGCCAGAGCAAGTCCCGCTTCAATATCGCCCCCGACCGTATTGAGTATAATCAGCAAGCCTGCGATATCCTCTTTTTCTTCTACGGCTACCAATTTGGGAATCAGGTGTTCGTATTTGGTGGTCTTGTTTTGAGCAGACAAAAGATAATGTCCTTCGATCTGTCCGATGACCGTCATACAATAATAAAGTTTCCCGTTTTTTCGCCAAAGCACGGCACCGTCACTGTCTGTTTCCGTTTCCGGAGCAGATTCTTCCGTGTTCGGTGCATTCATAACGGTAAAATCCGCTTCTGCAGTCTTGTCATATCCTTTATAATTATTTGATTTCATCAAACTGTCTCCCGTTCAAGAATGTATGCATTTATTATGAACAGAGTAAAGGATATTATGTTTTAGTATAGCATATTATAATAATATTTTCAAGAAATATTTAAAATAATTAAATGATGATTGACATATCAGCAAGAAAATAATATAATGATGGGTGATTTATTTAAGGAGGCAAATATTATGGGACTGACACTTGCACAAAAAATCATCAGCAGTCACCTTGTTTGCGGCGAAATGATCCCCGGTTCGGAAATCGGACTGCGCATAGACCAGACGCTGACACAGGATGCAACGGGTACAATGGCTTATCTTCAGTTTGAAGCAATGGGTATTGAGCGTGTAAAGACAGAACTTTCTGTTGCATATATAGACCACAACACTTTGCAGAACGGTTTTGAAAATGCTGACGACCATCAGTTTATCCGCACCGTTGCTTATAAAAGAGGAATCCGTTTTTCCCGTCCCGGCAACGGCATCTGTCATCAGGTACATCTTGAACGTTTCGGCATTCCCGGCAAAACATTGCTCGGATCGGACAGCCATACCCCCACAGGCGGCGGTATCGGCATGCTTGCCATGGGTGCAGGCGGTCTGGACGTAGCTGTTGCAATGGGTGGCGGTACATATTATATTCCCATGCCTAAGATCGTCAAAGTCAATCTGACGGGTAAACTCAACGATTGGGTTGCGGCAAAAGACGTCATTCTTGAAGTATTGCGTATCATGTCCGTCAAAGGCGGTGTCGGAAAGATTATTGAATACACGGGCGAAGGTGTCAAAACGCTTTCCGTTCCCGAAAGAGCAACCATTACGAACATGGGTGCGGAATTGGGAGCCACGACGTCCATCTTCCCGTCCGATGAAATCACAAGAGCATTTCTCAGAGCACAGAAACGTGAAGAAGTCTACGTTCCGCTTGCCGCTGACGATGATGCAGTCTATGATGAGGAGATCAATATTGACCTTTCAACCCTCAGACCGATGGCTGCCATGCCGCATATGCCGGACAACGTCAAAACCGTCGATGAAATCGGCAAACTGAAGATCGACCAGGTCTGCATCGGCTCCTGCACGAACTCATCCCTGTTTGATATGCTGAAAGTTGCCGCTATTCTGAAGGGAAAGACCGTACATCCCGCCGTCAGCCTTTCCATTGCTCCCGGATCCAAACAAGTTCTCAACATGCTTGCCGCAAACGGTGCATTGGCGGATATGATCGATGCGGGTGCCAGAATTCTTGAGAGTGCTTGCGGCCCCTGTATCGGTATGGGACAGTCTCCCAATTCCGCAGGTATTTCCCTGCGTACTTTCAACCGTAATTTCCTCGGCCGTTCAGGCACTGCGGATGCAGGCGTCTATCTCGTAAGCCCCGAAGTTGCCGCACTGTCCGCTATCAACGGTTATCTTTCCGATCCGACAACACTCGGTGATATGCCCGAAATCACCATGCCCGAATACTTTACCATCAACGACAACATGGTTTCCATACCTTGCGATGCCGAAAATTACAAATCCTGTGAAGTTCTGTACGGCCCGAACATCAAGGAAGTTCCGACCGGAAAAGCACTGGAAGCATCCGTTGAAAGCAAGGTCATGCTCAAAGTCGGTGATAACATTACCACGGACCACATTATGCCCGCCGGTGCAAAGATTCTTCCCTACCGTTCCAATGTTCCGCACCTGTCGCAGTTCTGTTTTGCAGTTTGTGACGAAACATTTGCAAGCCGTTGCAAAGCGGAAGGCTCCGGCATCATCGTTGGCGGGGCTAACTACGGACAGGGTTCTTCGCGTGAACACGCGGCACTCGTACCGCTATATCTCGGCATCCGTGCAGTCGTTGCTGTTTCATTTGCAAGAATGCACAAAGCGAACCTCATCAACTCCGGTATTTTGCCGCTGACCTTTGTCGATGCAGAAGATTATGACCGCATTGAACAGGGTGATGAGATCATCCTCGAAAACATCCGCGAATGCGTAGTTGACGGCAAAAATGCGGTACTTTTCAACAAAAACAAAAACGAAAGTTACACTTTGCAGACTGATTTCTCCGACCGTCAGAAAGACATTCTGCTTGCAGGCGGTCTGCTGAATTATACCGCAAATCTCGGAAAGGAATAAAATCACAATGTACACAAAAGAAATCGAAGCCGCGGCGGAACATTTCAAAAAATTACTTGCCGAACAGCTTGAAAGAAACGACCGCATCAAAGCGACAAAAGAATTCGTGGATTATGATGCACTTGACACCATTATCATCGGCGTTTGCGGCGGTGACGGCATCGGCCCCATCATCACCAAGGAAGCAGCACGCGTACTTGAGTTTTTGCTCGCAGAGGACGTCAAAGCCGGAAAGATCGAATTCCGCGTAATAGAAGGTCTTACCATTGAAAACAGAATTGCACACATGAAAGCCATTCCCGATGACGTTCTTGAAGAACTCAAAAAATGCCACGTCATCCTCAAAGGTCCGACCACAACCCCGCAGGCAGGTGACGGTCTTCCCAACATTGAAAGTGCAAACGTTGCCATGCGCAAAGCACTTGATCTGTTTGCAAACGTCCGTCCCGTAAAAGTCCCCGAAGAAGGCATCGACTGGACTTTCTTCCGTGAAAACACGGAAGGTGCATACGCCGTCGGCTCCAAAGGTGTCCATGTAACGGACGAACTTGCCATGGATTTCGTTGTAACCACCACAGAGGGAACAGAACGTGTTGCAAGACTCGCTTATGACTATGCAAAGAGAAACGGTAAAGACCGTGTTTCCATTATTCAGAAAGCAAACGTTATCAAGACCACGGACGGAAAATTCCTCAATCTGTGCCGTGAAATCGGCAAAGAATATCCCGATATTATCACAGACGAATGGTACATTGACATCATGACGGCAAAACTCATCGACAAAAAACGCCGCACCGATTTCAGAGTTTTCGTACTGCCGAATCTTTACGGTGATATTATTACCGATGAAGCGGCTGAGTTTCAAGGGGGTGTCGGCACCGCCGGCAGTGCAAACCTCGGTAAACGTTACGCTATGTTTGAAGCCATCCACGGTTCTGCACCGCGAATGGTAAAAGAGGGACGTGCCGCTTATGCTGATCCCTGCTCCATGCTTCGTGCCGCAGTTATGCTTTTGTCGCATATCGGCAAGCAGAAAGAAAGCGACGCACTTGAAAAAGCGCTGGATATCTGTATGGCTCCCGATGCCGAACTGAAGATCACGGGCAGAGCAGACGGTTGCACCTGTGAAGCTTTCGGCAATTACGTCATGCAGACACTGACCTCCCTTCAATAAAGATTAAGAAAGGTGATTTTCTTGAAAGACTCCGGCAAAATCTCCCCTTCCGTTATCCGGCGTCTGCCACGCTATTACCGTTTTTTGTCCAATCTCGAAAAAGCAGGCGTAGCACGCATTTCCTCCAAGGCACTTTCCGAAAAAATGGGTGTAACGGCTTCGCAGATCCGACAGGATCTGAATTGCTTCGGCGGATTCGGACAACAAGGTTACGGGTACAACATCAAAGAATTAAAAACCGAAATTGAAGGCATTCTCGGACTTGACCACAAGTGCAAAGTTATTCTGATGGGTGCAGGTAATCTCGGCAGAGCCGTTGCTACGCACATGCCTTTTGATGAACTCGGTTTCGAACTCATCGCTATCTATGATGCGGCTCCCCTGTTTGCAGGTCTGAAAATCAAAGACCTGCCGATCAAACAGATGGATTCCCTCAACAGTTTTTGCCAGTTGCACAAACCGCAGACGGCAATTCTTTGCGTTCCCGATGACAGTGCAAAAGAGTTGGTAGCTCAACTTTACAAACTGGGTGTACATTCTTTCTGGAATTTTACGCACTACGATATTCTCACGGATTTTCCCGATGCACTCGTGGAAAACGTACACCTCGGCGACAGTCTGATGACACTTTCATATCAGATCAAATGCAACTTCTGATCGGGAGGTCGTCATGATTAAAGTTGTAGGACAGAAAGTAATTGATCTGATTGCTTACAAGCAAGGAATACTGTTTGTAATCAAAGAATTGGTTGCAAACGGACAGTACAAAGTATCGTTTTACAGTTATGATCTGCAAACACAATCCATTGCCACGGTCACAAAGAATGCATATCTGATGACCAAATTCGGTTCAGCCTATGAAACCATCGTACCGTACCTTGAAGATTACGTTTCCTGTGCCGCACAAAAACTGGCAGACGGAAAAACCGTTGTCACATACCGCGGCGGCGAGATCGGATTGTTTTCCGAAAACGGGACACTGCTGTATTCCGAGCGGATCGCATACAACAATTCACCGATCCGCGAAGCTGCCGCAATCGGCAATCACGTGTGGTGTGCAGTACCGGAAGAAAACGTCATCGTACGCTACAACACGAAGAAAAAACGCATTGATCTGCGGCTGGGTGACAAAGCCACAGGCACATTCAACCGACCTGTTTTTATTTCTGTTGCAGACAATACACTGTTTGTGAGCTGCAAAGGCGGAAACTGCGTAAATGCTGTTTCTCTGCCAGATTTTACGGTTACGAAAATTCACGCATTCAATGAACCCGTATTGGAGTATTTCCGAGTGGGTAACAATGAATTTGCCGTGTTGGATTCCGGCGTATACTTATTATAAAAAGTGAGGTAGACCAAGTATGTCCACACATTTTATTGAAAATGAATTTATCCGTGTCGGTGTGAAAGAACACGGTGCAGAACTGACGAGCGTTGTATCCAAAAAGACCGGATATGAATATCTCTGGCAGGGTGACGAGTCAATCTGGTACGGTCAGGCTCCGATTCTCTTTCCGATCGTCGGACGGCTCATAGACGATCAGTACACACTCAACGGCACTGTCTATTCCATGCCCAAACACGGATTTGCAAGAAAATCCGATTTTACTTTGCTTTCCAAAGACACGGATACAATGACGTTTATTCTGAGCGAAAGCACTGCAACAAAGAATATTTATCCTTATGATTTTGATCTGATCGTCACCTATACCCTTGACGGCAATGCACTGCGTGTTTCACACGATGTGGTCAATAAAAATGAAGATATTATGTATTTTTCACTCGGTGCACATCCGGCATTCAATTGTGCAATCGGCGACATTCTCCGCTTTGACAAAAAAGAAACGCTCAGCACCGAGAAAATCGATCTTGTGCATTCTCTGCGTCTGCCCGACCGCATTCCCGTACTGAACGACGAAACGGACATTGTCATTACAAAAGACATCTTCAATGAAGATGCACTCATTCTCAGCGGAATTCAGTCTGACAGAGTAACCCTTTGCAGTCCGAACCACGATCGCACGGTTGTGTTTGATCTCGGCAATGCTCCCTACCTCGGCATCTGGGCAAAACCCGGTGCTCCGTATGTTTGTATTGAGCCTTGGTGCGGTGTAAACGATGACACAAACAAGGTTGCCGATTTCTCGCAAAAGTGTGCGATTCAGAGCCTTGCGGCTGATGATGTATTCAATTTTACATGGGAAGCACGATTCAGCGAATAAATATATCACACCGTATTTCCGATTGACAAAGCAGCATTTGCTGTGATAAAATGATCTCACAAAGGAGTTGTTTTCATGGAAGACAATTACAATCCCGAATTTGTTTCCGTGTCCGATGACAACGGTACGGAATATGTCTTTGAGATTCTGGACAGAATATTTACCGATGACGGAAAAGAATACATTGCAGTTGTTCCCACCGATGACAGTGACGAAGACGATACGGAAGAAAACATTGAACTCATCGTGCTGGAAGTTGTCGAAGATGAAGAAGGGGATTCTTTCCTGCAACAGATCGAAGATGAAGATGTTTACGATGCCATCGAAGCACTGTTTATTGAACGTCTGAGCGAGTTCTACGATATCGACGAAGGCGAAGAATAATGCAAAAACCCTGCCTTGTGCGAGCAAGTTCGGTCAATACTAACCCAACACTTTATTAATAGGGAGTTTGACTCCGGCTGCGGACTGCAGACCTCCCGATTTTTGTCGGACGAAGGGAGCGCGAAACAGAAGGGCGGACACCCACCTGCTTTAGACGGCAGGTTAGCATTACCGACAACGGCAAGGCGGGGCATATCAAAAAAAAGTACACCTTATGAAAACGGTTCTTGTTTTCATAAGGTGTTTTTTATATCAATTCACCGATACAGGCATCGGATTGCGTTTGGATGATGCGGACTTCTCTCAATTCACCGCACAAATCATCCGCACCCGGAACTTTTACGGGTGTATAGTTCGCAGTAAAACCCTGTTGTATGCCGTTTTTCGGTGTTTCAAACAAAACGTTTACCACGGCACCGATCTGTGTTTGCAGATAGTTTTCACGAATTGCATCGCACACCGCGATCAATTCTCTTGCACGTTCTTCACGAACGCATTTATCGATACGATCGGCAAATGCGGCGGCACGGGTGCCTGACCGTTCCGAAAACGGAAACACGTGTACTTTTTCAAAGCCGATCTCTTTTACAAACTGTACCGTTTGCAAAAAATCTGTCTGTGTTTCACCCGGAAAACCCGTAATAACATCGGTAGTAATTGTCGCATCCGCAAACTGCGAACGGATCTGATCACACAAAGCACGGTATTCTTCGGTTGTATAATGGCGATTCATACGCTTTAATACGGCATCGCTTCCGCTTTGTAATGAAAGATGAAACTGCGGACAGAATTTTGAGCAAGAGGCAAAACGTGATAACTGCATACCCGTCATCCTGTCGGGCTCCAAAGAGCCGAGACGTATACGTTCAATACCGTCAATGCTTTGCGCAAGTTCGACCGCATCGGCAAGATCTTTACCGATATCCGTACCGTACACGGAAAGATCAATCCCTGTCAGAACGATCTCTTTATAGCCGTTCGTAGCAAGAACACGCAATTCCCTTTCCGTTTCACAAAGAGAACGAGAGCGAGATCTGCCTCGTGCGTAAGGAATGATACAATACGAACAAAAACGGTTACAGCCGTCCTGTATTTTTACAAAAGCTCTTGTATGCCCGTCAAATCCGTCAATCGGATACTCGGCATAGTCACAACGATCCGTCTCATTTTCAACCGCATGAACAGGTGCTTTTTCCGCAAGAAACTGTCGGATCAACGATGGAATTTTTAAGTTTGTACGATTCCCTGTCACGACATCTGCAACGGTTTTATATGCTTCTTCGGGAAAAGCCTGCGGATAGCAACCCGTCAGAACGAGAACGGCATCGGGGTTGTCTTTTCGGAGCCTGTTGACCGTTTGACGGGATTTTCTTGAACTCTCTGCCGTTACGGTACAGGAATTCACAACCACAATATCAAGTTCTTCATTGCCGAATTCTGTTTTGAGCAACTTTCTGATCTGCTCGGATTCATATTGATTGACCTTGCAACCCAAGGTAATAAACTGTACGTTCATAGTATCACCGCGAAGATTATACAACAAATATACGGACAAATCAATGCACAACGGTATTTTTTATATCCTGTCCGCATAAAAATAACTGAGAAAGATAACACGGAGGGTATTATGAATAAGTTTTTGTCTGTTTTTTTAACAATCATCATTGCGTGCAGTTGTCCGCTTATTGCTGTTGCAGATCAGATATCTGTTGCAGATGTGCTCGATGAAACTGCAATTATTTCAGAGGAATTGCAAAATTACGCAACGGAAGCCGCCGCAGTCGAATTTTCACAGCAGATCAAAGCAAAATCTGCCGTTCTCATGGATGCCGGATCGGGTGCCGTGTTGATGACGTTGAATGAAAACGAAACCGTCTTCCCCGCATCCGTCACCAAGATCATGTCGCTGTTATTGATCTGTGAAGCCATAGACAGCGGTAAGATCAGCCTCGGAGACAGCGTTACCGTCAGCGAAACGGCGGCATCACGCGGCGGATCGCAGATCTGGCTGGAGCCGGGCGAATCGATGACCGTAGAAGATCTGCTGAAAGCCACCGCCGTTTACAGTGCAAACGATGCCTGTACCGCACTCGGAGAATATATTGCAGGCAGTGACGAAGGTTTTGTTGCCATGATGAATGAAAAAGCAAAAGAACTCGGAATGCAGAACACGCATTTTGAAAACTGCACGGGACTTGACGATACGACCGACAACCACCTGACAACCGCATACGATGTTGCACTTATGTCAAGAGCACTCTTGCAGTATCCCTTTATTACGGATTATACCACGATCTGGATGGATACTTTGCGTGACGGAAAAACAGAAATTGTAAACACAAACAAACTCATCCGTTTCTATAACGGAGCAACGGGATTAAAAACGGGTACTACGGACAAAGCAGGCTGTTGTGTTTCCGCTACCGCATCGAGAAACGGCATGGATCTGATTGCCGTTGTCATGGGTTCGGAGAACAGTTCCGACCGCTTTGAATCGGCAAAAGCCATGCTCAACTGGGGATTTTCAAATTATGAAAACTTTACCCCGACCATTGATGAAACACTGATTACACAAGTAGCGGTTCTGCACGGAAAAGAACGTTCCGTACAGCCTGTCTGTGCACAGGCACCCCGGGGCATTCTGCTGAAGAAAGGTACTTCTGATTCAATTACGCAAAAAGTTGAATTGTTGCAGGAAATAGAAGCACCCGTGGAAAAAGGGCAGATTCTCGGCACGCTTACGGTGTGTGCGGCAGATGAAGTGATAACGGAGATCGAATTGGTTGCAAATACAGAGGTTGAAAAATTGGGCTTTTTTTCTTCTCTTTGGCTGCTGCTGACAAGTGTGGGAAAGAGCGAGAATGCATGATTTACAATTGACAGATGCAATTCACGGTGCTATAATAATTTCATTAAATTAAAGGATGGTTTGTTATGGAAATCAGAATTTTTGAAGATGCCGCCTCCCTCGGCCTTGCCGCCGCCGAAATCTTTGCAGAACAACTCAAAAAGAACGGTGCAAGCGTTCTCGGTCTTGCTACGGGTGCCTCCCCTGTTCCCACTTATAATCGTCTGATCGAAATGTACAAAGCAGGCGAAATTTCTTTCAAAGACGTTGTTACGTTCAATCTTGACGAATACTGCGATCTGCCCAAAGACGACAAAAACAGCTACTATACCTTCATGCATGAAAATCTTTTCAATCATGTGGATATTCAGGAAAGCAACGTGCACATTCTTGACGGCAATGCAGAAGATGCCGAACAGGAAGCTGCCGCTTTTGATGCCGCGATCAAAGCCGCAGGCGGAATCGACATTCAGTTGCTGGGTATCGGCAACAACGGTCATATCGGCTTCAATGAACCCAGCGACACATTTACGACCGGCACCTTCAAGGTCAAACTGACCGACAGCACACTGCAGGCAAACAGCCGTTATTTTGATGAAAATCCCATGCCCCATTATGCTCTGACAATGGGTGTCGGTTCCATTATGGATGCAAGAAAGATCGTTCTCATTGCAACCGGCCCTGCCAAAGCACAGGCAATCTACGACACCGTCAAAGGTGAAGTCACTCCGCAAGTCCCCGCTTCCATTCTGCAGAAACACCCCGATGCCGTTCTGCTTCTTGACAAAGCCGCCGCATCTTTGCTTTAATACATGAGTTTCATGCACCGTCTGAAAATGACGGTGCTTTTTTCCCGTCAGGCAAAATAAATATAAATATTAAAAATAAAATAAAAAATATTAAAAAAAGGCTTGACAAAACCGTATCAGATGTGTATAATAGCGTTGCGTTTAGAGGAATAGTGTAACGGTAGCACGACAGACTCTGACTCTGTTTGTTGGGGTTCGAATCCCTATTCCTCTGCCAATAAGAAAAACATCACCATTTGGTGGTGTTTTTTTTGTTCTATAAAACAAGGGATTCGAAGGACGAGCGGCACAGAGAAACAGTTCGGTGGACTGTTTTGACCGCGAGCAACCAAACGAGAGCAGGCGTGCGTATCGAATCCCTATTCCTCTGTAAAAAAATTCTTTTCTTCGGAATAGGATTTTTTATTCAAGCCGACAGGGCTGCATATCGACACCCTACGAGTTCGGCGTATATCATCACACCTTTAGGTGTGTATTCTGTCGGCTTGATGATATACGGAATTTATGATACACAAGGCTAACGCTTTGATTTTTTATCTGACAAAAACGTTGCATTGTAAATCAGCATTTTGTGTGATATAATCAATTCGAAAAATAAGAATTTACTTGTGAGAAAAATGAATGTTAAATTGATTAAATTATCCAAAGAATACTATACGCAATTATCAGAGATGATTGACGAATGGAAATCAGACCACGAAGTAAATCAAGGCAACCGTTCTCCGTGGGCTATTTTCAAAAACGACTATCATGATTTCGAATATTACTTAGAAAATTTGGAAATCAAAAAACCAAAAGACGGAAAAGTTCCTGACTCGGTTTACTTTTTGCTGGATGTTGAAAGAGAAATTTTACTGGGTGCTGTGAATATAAGGCATTATTTAAATAATCACTTGTTACAATTTGGTGGACATATTGGAGATGGTGTCAGACCAAGTGAAAGAAGAAAAGGCTATGCTACTGAAATGATTCGTTTGTCCTTAATTGAATGTAAGAAATTGGGGATTAACAGAGTGTTGATGGTCTGTGATAAAACAAATATCGGTTCAGCAAAGAGTATTGTCAAAAATGGCGGCATTTTAGAAAATGAATTTGTAGACGACAACGGGAACACGCAGCAAAGATATTGGATTGATGTAGTTTAACAAATTGCAATTTATCTACCTGTTGCCATTTTAACCTATTATTACGAATATTACGGAGATATTAACATGAATCGATATGACGAAGTTTTCTGGAAAGCATTGGATGAATTGGTTGACAACTCTGAAATTATTATTGACAGACCAAAAGGAACTTCACATCCCAAATATCCCGATTTTCTTTATCGGGTTGATTACGGGTATTTGAAGGGTACTTCCTCTATGGACGGTGACGGAATAGACGTATGGGTCGGAAGTGGCGAAAAGAAGATCGATGCAATCATGTGCATTGTTGATCTGCTGAAGAAAGATTCGGAGATCAAAATATTGATCGGATGCACCGAAGAAGAAAAGAAAATTATATATGAAACGCACAATGAAACACAGTTTATGAAAGGCATTTTGATAACAAGGTAAAATCCTCCTTTTTGAGCAGTTATCATTACCACAGGATCACAAAAACGGAAATTGCGACAAGCACAATACTATTCATACAACCGTCTTGCAATCATGTTGATTTTATGTTAATATAATAGTAGTGACAAAGTCACAAATATACATCAACAATCACAAGGAGGAAGTATTATGTTCGAAAAAATCATTGCATTTTTTATGGCAATCATCAATTTCCTGCTGGGGCTTTTCGGAATCGGCAGTATCGGCGGTCAGGAATATGACTGTCAGACCTTCCTCAATATGTCCTACGGCACGCACGAAAGGCAGGTCGTTGACCTCTGCATCCCCAACGATGCTTCCGGTGATCTGGGACTTGTTCTGTTCATTCACGGCGGTGCATGGATCGGCGGAGACAAAGAAAGCTATGCAAGCGGAATGAATTACGGAGCATCCAACCTCGGCATTGCAACGGCTTCGGTCAATTATCGTTATATTTCGGATTCTGTTGACCTTCTGGACGTGCTTGATGATATTGATGCGGCACTTGCAAAAATCAAATCAAAAGGTGCCGAAGCCGGTGTAAATATCAACAGAGTGCTCCTTACCGGTGACAGTGCAGGCGGCCACCTTTCACTGCTTTACGCATACGCAAGAAAGAATACCGCACCCATTGAACCGGTTGCGGTTATCAGCAATTCCGGTCCCACTGACCTGTATGACGATAATTTTTATCACAACAACGCCCTGGGTGATGAAGCGGTCATCAGCGATCTTATGTCCAAAGCCTGCGGTCAACGTTTTGCGTATTCGGAAAGAGAAAGTGCAAAGAATGCACTTTACAGCGTCTCCCCCATTGCTTACGTCAGTGCGGATTGCGTTCCTACCGTAATCAATCACGGCAACGCTGATACCATCGTTCCGTTCTCAAATGCACAGACACTGGATGCACTTCTCACACAGTACGGTGTTGAGCACGTGCTTAACGTTTACGAAGGTGCGGATCACGATTTGGGCAAAGACGAAGACGCAAAAGCAAGAGCAGACGAACTGCTGTTCGGATACATTGACAGATTTCTGAAATAAAATAGCACAGTAAAAACGCGACACATTCCGACTCGGACGTGTCGCGTTTACCTTTATAATACAATTCTCGTTGTTATTAAAAGGATGGAACATAAATTCATTGCAATTTCACAACAATTATAATATAATCACAACAAAAAAAGGTTGATTGCTATGAAAATCAAAAAACCGACAAAGAAACAAGCGATCGCATTGTTTATTTCTTTATTACCGTCAGCTTTTTTAATTATTATCGGCATCCACTCTGCAATTGTCAATCTTATTCCCTCTTTTGCAAAAAGCATAACATGTATTATCATTCCTACTACAATTGCCTTTTTAATTTACCTATGCATCACGTCCAAATTGAAAGTATGGATAAAACCGATTTTAGTCGTTTTTCTTATAGTTTTTCTCTTATTCCAAATCGGTGCTATTGGATTCTTAGCAAATATAGAATCCTTGCATGAAATCACTTATGATACTTCAATAAACGATGCCCGCTTTACGGATTTCTTTACAAAAATACATCAATCATTTGGTGATATTGTAACGCCCAAAGAAGCAGACGCTTGCTATCATTATTCTCACTCTTTCGGATATTTTGAAACACAAGCTTTTTATTACACATTTAATTACGATAACAATGAATATGCGAAGCAGTTAAATGAAATCAACAACGCCTTCACATTTATGGATGAATCTGAAGATCACTATGATATTAAGGAATCACAGGTTTACAACCAAAAGATTGATTCCTATGAATTCAGAATGCTACACTCCGAAAAATATGATCTTTATCACCCAAAAACAATTGCATTCATCGTTACCAATGATGAGCAGAAACAAATTACTTTGTTATTATTTGTAGACATAGATTTTGACGGATTGTCCAATCCCGATCAATTTGAATCTTTTTTGAATAACTATTGCGGTTGGGATCATGTCAGCAAACGCATTGCCCAAGAATAAACCATCCAAAAGAATACACAACCACAGCCTGCCGATTGTTTTCGGCAGGCTGTGGTTAGTTATAAATTCAATTATTTAGCCACGGGAACGTTGATAACGATATCCGACAGCGGGAAGGTACAACACGGATGGATGCATCCGAACTTGTAGTCAGCAAGACGGCGGTAATCCAATGCCTTGGGAACATAGATATTACCCGAGATCAGGTGCGAATGGCAGAAACCGCACTCACCGCTTCTGCAACGGGCCGGAACGGCAATGCCGTTCTTTTCGAGGATCTGCATAATGGAATCATTGGAAGATCCTGTCACGGTCGTCGTCATATCCTGAATGGTTACGGTAACGGACACGGTCTCGGGAACACCTGCGGGATAATCTGCCTGCACAGAGGGGTTATGGAATTCACCGAACATTTCGTGACGGATGAATTTCTTAGGCAGATTCAGTTTTTCGAGTTCTTTGTCAACAAAGGCATACATCTGCTGCGGTCCGCACAAAAATACGGAATATTCGGCATCGGCAGGTGCATATTTGCGGATGAGGTCAGCGGTAATGAATCCGCTTTCGGCACCGTCAAGCACAGAAGCGGCGCCCTCATCACTCAAAACATGAACGACCTTGACTTTGTCGGTCTTTTTGGTGATGGCTTCCAGTTCATCAAAGAACAGGATCACATCTTTGTTTCTGCTGCCGTAGAGAAGCGTCATGTTGAAATCTTCGTCACCGTCGGCAATGGCATTTGCCATGGACAAAAACGGAGTAATACCGCTGCCGCCTGCAAGGCAAATGACGTTCTGTGCATCACGAAGCGGCTGGTATTCAAAGTTTCCTGCGGGAGCAGAAACTTCAACCTGTGTACCGACTTCCCAAGTGTCGAGAATATAGCGGGACATAAGTCCGCCATCCACGAGTTTGACGGTAAGCATATACTTTCCGTTGAGTGCATCTTTGGGGGAAGAAGAAATGGAATAGGCTCTGGTAACGGGCATATTTTCGATGGTTTCAAAAACGGTCAAATATTTTCCTGCACCGAAATACGCAAGTGCTTCTGTTCCTTTTTCGGTATCGGGTACAAGCACGAAACTCTTACAGTCTTCCGCACGCTGAATCACTTCGGCAACTTTCAGATACTGCACTTTGGGATGCAGTGCACGGGCAAGAACGGATGCATTGTCTGAGAATACGGGGAATTCCGCTTTTGCTTTTTCAAATCTTTCCTGTCTGTCTGAAAGCATGGAAAGAAACTTCATTGCTTTTAATGCTTTGATGTCAGCCATTCTTATTTACCCTCCTTCTTCATTGCTTTGACAACGATTCCGCCTGCTTTTTCGCCGGTATAATACGCACAGCCGTAACCGTCGCCTCTTTCCTGCGATGCTCCGCAGAAGAAGAAGTTTTCGTAAGGCTGATCTTTCAGGTACTGAATGGTACGCGGCAACATGGAATCCCATTTTTCGAGCATATAGCCGTAAGGTGTGCCGAGCGGTGTGTTGAGATATCTTGCAAATGTAGGCGGCAAAGCAATTTCAATTTCTTCAATATAAGGCATAATGGAAATATTGAGTGCCTTCTCGCAGGTCTCGATCATATCCTTCGCAACCTTGGTTTTGAACTTTTTGTAATCTTCGGGTTTCACGTCTTTCATTACGTCGCCGAAGGTCATGGTGGTCAGGAACAACTGACTTGTGCCTTCGGGTGTGCAATCGGGAATGATCTCATTCAGACAGTTAATAATGCAATAACCGCTGAAGTATCCCTGTGCGGCATCATACTGTTTGTCGGAATCCGAATCAGGGGCAATAAACACGGAATAATCCTTGATTCCGAGTTCTTCTTTGGTCTTGTTTATACCAAGATAAACGGTTGTAAGCGTGCAAGCCGTTTTTCTTGCATTGAGCATTTTCAGCTGTTTTTCGGGAATATCCTTGGGGTCGATCATATCCTTGAAAACAGCATAGGGATATGCGTTGCAGATGAAGTATTTGCCGTAGACTTCCTTTTTCCCGTTGATAACAACGCCTGCAGGCTTGCCGTCTTTCATAATGATCCTGGTAACTTCCGAATTGTACCAGATATCGCCGCCGTGTCTGCGGATAACTTCATCAAGTGCAAGACTCATCTCGTGGCTTCTCAATTTCGGAATGCCCGTACCGTTCTGCACATAACTGTGAAGAACACACATATAATACAGGAAATCGAACTGCGATGCGGGAGAACCCATATAGCACCAATAAGTATTGAAGATATCCTGTGCCTTTTTGGGCATACCGAGTGTATCGAGTGCTTCTTTCATGGTATGGGAGATCATACGCATCAGATTGGGAACGTCCTTGAGAGATCCGGGCAGTTTTGAAGGATCATCCAGACATTCAAAAGCCTTAAACATACGCGTGGACAGTTTGAATGCCTCCATACAGCTTTCATAAGAACCGGGCACGAGTTCATCAAGTTTGCGAGCAAAGGGTTCAAATCCGACAGGCATACGTGCATCAACGACAACTTCCACGCCGTCTTCATTGATAAACGTATCCGTATCGCCTTCTTTTGCAGGAACAACCAGACGGAAAGTGGAATCATGCTGACACCATTCGACGTTGCCGTTCATGCGGATGAACATATCCTCGATCACTCCGGATTTATCGGGAGCACCGACACCTGCAAGTTCATGCAGGGACGGTTCAAACTCAAATCTGCCTCTGACGAACGAAGAAGCCGAACCGCCGGGAATGTTATGCCTTTCAAGCAACAAGGTGGACAGACCTGCTTTTGCACAGGTAGCCGCTGCGGCAAGACCGCCGTTGCCGGCACCTATGACAATGACATCATACTGTTTACTCATAAGCTCTCCTTTTGATTTATATTTTGTTATTATTCTAACACAAGCAACCGCCGATTACAAGTCTGCATCTTGCATTTTTATAAAAAACAGTATATAATATCTGCAACAGTATTTAGGGGGATTCATTATGATTTTTACCGAAAAGTTAGGCGATATCAAAACATCAGTCAGCGAATGCACGGAATTTGCCGTGAACGGCATCAAAAACATCTGTGCACAATTCGGTCCTCGTGCAAGCGGTGAACAGAGCGAAAAGAATGCACAGCTTGCCATGATGGAAGAACTCAAGGCGTATTGCGATACGACCGCAAGAGAGACCTTTAAGGTCAATCCCGACGCTTTCATGTCCTTTGTTCCCATTGCAGGCACCTGCCTGTTGGGTGCAAGTGCTCTCAACGCCGTTGCCGCATTCAAAAATAAGAAAGCCGCACTCGGATCGGTCGCACTGATGGGTACAGCTCTTGCAGGTATTGCAGGTGAATTTGTGCTTTATAAAAAGATGCTGGATCCGTTCTTCAAAGAAAAGGAATCAGGTAATGTCATCGCCGTCAGAAAAGCAAAGGGTGAAACCAAACGCAGGATCATTCTTTCCGGCCACACCGACTCCGCACCCGAATGGACGTATACGTACAAACTCGGCTCTCACGGCGTCATCATGGTTTGCGGTTACGCCATTGCAGGTCTTGCATACACAGCCGCTACCGCCGTCACTGCTTTGTCCAAAAACAAAGGTTGCACAGCAAAGAAAATGGCACTCGGACAGGCCGCTTTCCTGCCTGCATACGGTGCATTGTATAAATTCACAAACAACAAGAACTACGTGGAAGGTGCAAATGACGACCTGACGGGTTGCTATGTATCCGCCGCTGTTATGAAATTCCTCAGCGACAACGACATTCAGTTTGAAAATACGGAAGTTGTATGCATGCTTGCGGGCAGTGAAGAAGCGGGTCTGCGCGGTTCAAAGGCATATTTCGAAGCACATCCCGAACTTAAAAACGACGGCGTGGAAACGGTATTCATCGGATTTGACACCATCCGTGACGAAGATTATATGATGATCTACGAAAAAGATATGACGGGCGTTGTGAAGAACGACAAGCGTGTTTGTGCATTGCTGAAAAACGCAGGTGAACAGTTCGGCAAGGACATTCCCATCGGAGCCATTCCGCTCGGTTCCACCGATGCCGCCGCCGCTTCACAGGCAGGCATTGCCGCCGCAAGTTTCGTTGCCATGGATCCCGCACCCGCAAGATACTACCACACAAGACTTGACACGGCAGACAATCTCGTACCCGAAACCATTGAAAAGGTCATCAACATTGCATTGCAGACCGTCTTTGATTTCGACGAAAAAGGAATCTGACATCAGACAAAAATTTAACTCGCATGAGAATGATTCCCATGCGAGTTATTTTTATTCTTGCGTATCGGCGGAGTCTGTCGCAGTATCAGCATTTTCTTCCTGCGAAACACCGACAACTTCATCAGCAACACTCTCATCAACTGCAGTCGTATCCGTATCCGTATCCGTTTCCTGCTGATCTTTCGTCTGTTCGGTTGCGGTTTCATCATCAAACCCTGCACCGGCTTCAATAACCTCAAGCGATTTTTTCTGACGGTTATCACGGCGGTTACGCAATTCACGCTGCTCATTGGGATCCTTCGGTTCACGCTGTACGCGGATATTGGACTGCGGAACGGGATCTGTAAGTTTCATAAAGTCGATCTTTGCCATTTTGGTTCGGGGAAATGCATCCAGAATAACGATCTTACGCGGCACCGAAAACTTATCCAGTGTTTTTTCACAGTACTCACGAATCTCCTCTTCCACCTTTTTCGGATTTGAGGCAGGCTC
The DNA here is from genome assembly GCA_045590895.1 of Acutalibacteraceae bacterium. Classification (GTDB taxonomy): domain Bacteria; phylum Bacillota; class Clostridia; order Oscillospirales; family Acutalibacteraceae; genus RUG806. Next base: position 17,891 of record JAZNRU010000050.1, on the reverse strand, counting down.
ACGAAGTGTCACGTAAAGCTTTACGATCGGCTTTTCATCGGCATATCCCTGTACGGCACAGGCCTCGGATATGTATTTGAGTTTCAGCACTTCGGATTCGATATTGAACGGATAAACATTGTAACCGGAAATTACGATCACACGCTTTTTGCGTCCCGTAAAGAAGATAAAACCGTCTTTATCTTTATAACCGAGGTCACCTGTCAGAATCCATTTCTTGCCGTTTTCGTCGGTGTAAATACCGTCATCCACCACGGCATCATCCTGGAAATAACCGTTCATCAGCGTATCCCCGCTGACAACGATCTCCCCGATGGTATTGCGGGACAGATTGTTCTGATCTTCATCCCATATCTCAATTTCAAGACCCTTTAAGGGCAAACCGATGGAGTTTTCACGGTATGCGTTGTAATTATTAACACAGCAGACCGAGCAAACTTCCGTCAGACCGTAGCCACGCATCAATCTGCCCATACCGCCGTATTCGGCAAGCGTTGAATTGAACTGTTCAACAAACCCCTCGCTGACGGTATCACCGCCGCTGAACAGCAAACGAAGTCTGCGAAGATGCGGACCTTTGAAATTGGATTCCTGGTGCATTTTCTTGAACATATTCGGCACGCCGACAATAAATGCAACGGGATATTTGCGTACCATTTCATTGGCTTTTCTTGCATTGAATTCATGCATGGTGATACAACCGTACCCCGCACAAAGACTGAAGTGCATGGCAACCGCCAAACCGAACGCATGGAATATGGGCAAAGCGACCAAAGACAGTTCCCTGCCGACCTCATGCGGCACATCCAGATCATTGATCTTGAATGCTACCGAATTGATGGCATAAGCGGAAAGCATGATCGTCTTGCTCTTACCGGTTGTGCCGCCGCCGTGCAGATAAACGGCCGTTTCTTTTGCATTGCACTGACAAACGGGTACGTCTTCAATCTTATAAAGCTCATTGATAATATCAACGTAACGGATGACCGTGTTTTTCTTGAGTGTTTTTGCAGGTCGCTTGCTGATCGCCGCCAATTTATAAAGCGGTCTTTCATGAATTCTTGCATAATCAGCCAAAGAACAAAGAATAACGTGACATCTGTGTTTTTTGATAACGCTCTCGTAAGGAGCGATAAGCATATCAAGTACAAAAATAAATTTGGAGCCGACGTTGGTAAGAATGCGGTCAATGGCTTCCGGCGGCAATAAGGGGTGAACGACATTTGCGATCGCACCTATTTTGCTCAGTGCATAGAAAGCCACGAAAGCATTTCCGCAGGTGGGCATAAAAATCGTGCAGACATCACCCTGCTTTACACCTGCCGCAGACAAATATGCCGCAACAAGATCAACATCTCTGATAAATCTTGAAATTCTGACGTTACCGCAAGTACCGGTCAACGCAACAAAATCACCGATGCGTTCGGTGTTCTGCACAAGATATTCATAACAGGATTGATTCAAAGGAGCTTCCATGTTCATACAAACGGCGAAACCGTTTTTTCCTTTCTGATAATTACCACACAAATGAATTATAATCTGTGTGTTGAATGAGCGTACAGGCGATCTGTTCGTCAAGATCCGTAAAAACCATATCAACAGCAACCTGCAGAGATACGTCGGCAATCACTTTATGTGAGAGTGATACCATGCGACCGGTGGAACGTTCAACGGTACAACGGATCTCACAATTATAATAACGAAACGATGCCGTCGTTGTATTTTTATTATTGAGTACGGGCAGATATGCATTGAGTGCCGTCAACATCGTTTCTTTTGTATACGGTACCATAATAGCGGCAAATGCACTGTCCGTCGGATCGGGATCCGTCTGTTCTTCAAACAGGATCAGAATATTGTAGTTGTCTCCTTGTGCATAACAAACTGCACTTTTTACGATATTTGTATCCTGCAAAAGACAACCGTAATCCGTATGATAAATCGGAAAGTACGTTCTGCAGGCAAGATCGTCTTCTTTCTGTACGGTAACCGTTTCATCGGCAGATTGATCGTTCGCAAGCAGTATTTTCTGTGCGGCATCAAACAAACCGTTTTCCGATTGTATACTGTGAAAATCCGAAGCATGGTTATCAACTTTGCGTACAAAGCCCGGACAACGGAGTTTAACAAGATCGACGGCATCTTTATACATTTGCAGTACGTCTGCTTTGCTTCGCGGCACAGGACCGTCTGCAAGTGACGTTTCTTCCGTCGCAGATTCGGTTTCCCGCATAGCAGGCTCCGCTTCAAAGATCTGCCGCACGGTGGGATACTCCGCAGGAAATTCTTCAAAACTGCAGGATGAAAGCGAAATGAGAATGATTAATAAAACAATGGACAATAAACGCTTATTCAGTTATAACCGCCTCCGAAAACGGCGTTACTGAATTTTTCCTTTTCCGCCGTCTCTGTAATAATTGGTATGTGTCAGCGGATGCTTCGTTGTTGCCCATAATTCATCAGCAACGGGTTGCCATGCAAGTGCAAACTCATCACAGCGACCGCAAAGGGTATCAACATCTTCTTTTACAATAAAATCGGTTGACTTTGCACCTGTTTCGCGGATCATCTGACGGAGTTTGTCAGGGTTTTCAAGCATGGGACAAGGACGCAAATGATTGTCGTTGAACGGCTGTCCTTTATAGTAAGCCGTAAACAACGGACTCTTGAGACCTTCAAGAAGCGTATGTGTACGGATATTCGCATCGGAATAATGGATAAACACGCAAGGCTCCATATCCCCTGCGGAGTTGATGTGAAAATAGTTTCTCCCGCCGGCAATGCATCCGCCGACATATTCACCGTCATTCTGGAAGTCAAACACGAACATAGGCTTTCCGGTTGTGCCGTTTCTTGTCTTTTTGATCCAGAAATACATATATTTACGGTCAGCAGGTGTCGGGATCAAAGCCTTGTCTGCACCGTGACCGACAGGCATATAGTTGAAATAGAATGCAAATTTAACACCCTTTTCAACCATGCTGTCCAAAAATTCATCGCTTGTAACGTAAGGAATATTTTCATGCGTATAGCAAACGGAAATACCGAAGAAACAACCGTTTCGTCTGAGGATCTCCATGGCTTTCATAACCTGATCGTAGCAACCGTCTCCGCGTCTTGCATCGGTGGAGGCTTGTGTACCTTCAACACTCAGAGCAAACGTGAGATTACCTACCTCGACAACCTGTTTGCAGAAATCATCGTCAATCAACGTTGCATTTGTATATGCAAGGAACACACAATCGGGATTGTTGCGGCAAAGCGTGATGATCTCGTTCTTTTTGATAAGCGGCTCACCGCCCGTCATCATATAAACGTGCGTTCCCATTTCCTTGCCCTGGGTAACGATGGATTGCATTTCCGAAGGAGAGAGATTCAGACTGTTACCGTATTCAGCTGCCCAACAACCTTTACAACGCATATTGCAGGCACTGGTGGGATCAAAGAGAAGGATCCACGGAATATTGCAACCGAATTTTTCACGGTTTGCACGAACGGTTTTCGTTCCGTAAAGACCTGCATCGATGCCTGCTGTCAACAAAAGATGCTTTAACTGTTTGCGGTTAACATCCTTAAGAATATTCTTCCCCAATTTCACGTAAGCATTCTCGGGATCTGCTGCGGCTTCCTTCATTTTTCTGAGATTCTCCGCAGGAAAAAGACGGTCTGCGAAATATTTCTCCGCAAACTCAAGGATGTTATAAAAAGCCTTTTCGGGATCCTTGTCCGCATAAGAAATCACACGGTCAAAAACCAATCCCGCCGCTGCTTTTGTCAACTCATTTTTAATAGCCATCCTGAACTCTCCTAAACAGCAATATACTAATATACAAGTATATCAAAAATTTTAATAATTGTAAATAGAAATATTAAATAAGATAATACGTATTGTTGCACCGAATTTTGGTCTTTTTTGCTTTTACGGTATTGCGTTTATGCATATTATATGCTAAAATTTTAACTAAAGTTTAACAATACCGAGAGGAGAAAAAGAATGATATTGAAAGTTTTATTTGCATTATGCGTAATCGCCAGTATCGTACTGACTCCGTTTTATCTGGAGGCACAGAAAAACAAAGGGCTGAAATCCCTGACACTGAAAATGTTTGACTCCTCCTGCTTTATGCTTGCGGGTATACTTTCGGTTTTCATCGCAGACAATCATTCCGAATTTGCAAAGTATATCCTCATTGCACTTGCGTTTTCTTGGATAGGCGACTTTTTGTTGCACGTCATCAAACCGAAGATTCTCAATGCGGTCGGTTTTGTTTCTTTTATGGTTTCACACGTTTTCTATATTATTGCCTACAATACGGCGGCTCAATCCGTACAGCCCGACAGAGCATTCCTGCAGCCCTGGGGATACGCAATCCCCATTGTCTGTCTCGTCGCTTACGGTATTTTCATTATCAAAAAAATGAACTTTGTAAAATTAGGCATTTTCGCAAGTATCGCTTACGGTGTGGTTATTCTTATCATGTTCGCAAAGGCGGCTGATCTGGCCGTGCTCGGCTTGCAGACGGGTGTTGAAAATGCCGTTGCCGCCGCCGTTCTGCTGTTTGGCGGTGCCGCATTGTTCGTTGCATCCGATTTTACAATTTCATTCCTGATCTTTGATGAGAAATTCAAGAAAAACTATCCGCTTAAAATCTTCAACATTGCAACTTATTTTGCAGGTCAGCTTTTACTTGCTTCTTTGATTTTGGCAATAAAGTAAGGAGTTATCATGAAATACGATTTTACTACCGTTCCGAACAGAAACAACACAGGTTCTTTCAAGTGGAATTTTTCCTCGGAAAACAAAAACGCATTCCCTTTTTCCGTAGCGGATATGGAATGGAAAACCGCACCGCAGATCATTGACGCCATGAAAGACTTTGCAGAACAGGGCTTCTTTTGCTACACGGGTGCAGATGAGACTTATCGCGATGCCGTTCGCACATTTCTTGCCCGCCGCCACAACTGGGAAATCAAAAACGACTGGATCGTTTGTACGCCCGGTGTTGTTGCCGCCGTCAACACGGCAGTACGTGCGTTCACGAACGAAGGTGACGGTGTTATCATTCAGCAACCCGTCTACTATCCTTTTGCGAATGCAATCAATAACAACAAACGCAAATTGGTCAACAATGCACTCATAAAGGACGGAAACACCTATAAAATGGATCTTGACGGTCTTCGTGCATTGGCAGAAGATCCAAACAACAAGATGCTCATCCTCTGTTCGCCTCATAATCCCGTCGGCCGCGTATGGACAAAAGAAGAATTGACCTCGCTTGCAGATATCTGCATTGAAAATGATGTTTTTATCGTATCGGACGAGATTCATTTTGATATCACCCGCACAGAACATTTCTGTCTGCCTACACTGAAAGCGGAATATGCCGATCACTGTATCGTCTGTACGGCAGTTTCAAAAACGTTCAATATTGCAGGGCTTGGCACCTCCAACATTATCATTTCCAATGAGGAAATCCGCAATGTTTTCGCACAGCAACTTACAACGGACGGTTACACCTGCATCAACTGCTGTTCACGTCCCGCTACCTTGGCGGCTTATACACAGTGTGATGACTGGATCGATGAAATGAACGCAAACGTCAACGAAAACTTTACTTTTCTGGATGCTTTCTTGAAGGAAAGACTGCCGCAGATCAAACTTTTTGAACGAGAAGGCACGTATCTTGCATGGCTTGATATGTCTGCACTGAAAATGGACGACATCGCACTTGAAAACTTTATGATCCACAAATGCGGCATCATCCCCGATCCGGGTTATTGGTTCGGTGAAGACGGAAAAGGTTTTACAAGACTTGACATTGCCGTACCGAAAAGCGTTTTACAGGATGCCTTGCTGACGCTTGAAAGTGAGATCAAAAAACTGTAACACTTACCGCTTTTTTTCATAGATACGGTAAAAATCCGATCGGTGATTTTTCTCACTGATCGGATTTTCTGTTAACAATGATTCAATCTTTTTTCTGTTTGTGACCAAGTTCATAAAAAGCTACGGCTGAAGCGGCGGCAACATTCAGAGAATCAACACCGTGATACATCGGAATTTTTACGGTAAAATCACATTGTGATATGGTTTCATCACAAAGACCGTCCCCCTCCGTTCCCATAATGACGGCAAGTTTCTTTTCATTCGTCAAAACGGGATCATCGACAGCAAGAGCATTGTCTTTCAATGCCATAGCCACCGTACTGAAGCCGAGTGCTTTTACCGCCTCAAGGCTGTCATCGGGTAAAAACGTCCAATCGATCTGAAATACGGTACCCATGCTGACTCTTGCGGCACGTCTGTAAAGAGGATCGGAACAACCGGGAGTGAGAAGCACCGCATCCATTCCGAGTGCCGCCGCACTGCGGATAACGGCTCCCACATTGGTTGGATTCATGACCTTATCCAGAATGACGATCCTGCTTTTGTCTGCACAGAGTTCACTTACGTCGGGTAAAGGCTTGCGTTTCATGGCACACAGCATACCTCTCGTGAGTTTGAATCCAGTCAACTGCGTCAGAACGTCAAATTCGGCACAAAAAACAGGAACGTCTTTGATTCTCTCAAGAATTCTCCTGCCTTCCCCCTCAATGTGCCTTTTTTCCATAAGACAGGACACGGGCTCGTATCCTGCATCAAGAGCACGTTCTATAACCTTCGGGCTTTCTGCAATAAACAAGCCTTTTTCGGGATATTCCCTGTTCAATAACTGCACTTCCGTGAGCCGTGCATAAACATCCAATTCGGGGGAAAGAAAATCTGTTATTTCAATAATTTTGTTCATAATGATCTCCGCAAGAACACTCCCGGCAGTGCTGGCTGTCGGGAGTGACCGTTTACCGCCGTTTAAATCGGCGGTCTTTTTATGATTGATTTATCAGGCACCGATCTCTTTGAGAATGCCGTGCAGGGCCGTTGCCGCAGCATTGAAAGCATCGCGGTTGGTCGGATAGGTAAATTCCTCACTGACAGAATCTGCACCGCCTGTCTGTTCAAGATCCTTCAGACCGTCAAACACTTTCAGATGCGGTTCAAGTGTCAGAAATCTCTTGCCGTCCTTTTCGGAAAACGCGATCAGCAACTCTTTGAGTTGTGCATCACCGCTTCCGGGAGGCACTACGAATCCGTCCGAATAACGGCAGTCTTTGATATGCATATACTCAATATAATCTTTGAGCAATTCGTATGCAGGCAGGATCTTCACACCGCACTGAATGAAGTTTGCAGGATCAAAAACACCTTTCAACTTACCTTCAAAGGTCTGCAAAAGATCAAGACAACGCGTTTCGATATCACCGAAAATATCTTTTTCATTTTCATGGCAACACCAGATACCGTGTTGCAGAGAATAATCGCAAAAACGTTCCACACGTGCAAAGACTTCATCTCTGTAATCATCCTGTTTCTGATCTTCGCGAAAGAAGAAACTGAACATTCTGATATTCTTCGTACCGAGAATGCAGGCATTTTCAACACAGGATTTGAATTTTTCAAAATGCGGCTCAAAGTCATCTTCAATATTGATCTTACCGAACGGAGAACCGATTGCGGAAATACCGATACCGTGGTAATCAAGGATCATACGCATCTCGCGACAATCCGCTTCGGAATAATCGGAGATATTGCCGTAATCCAGACCGCGGGGTTCTATATGCGTAAAACCGTTTTCTTTGAGTGCTCGGATCTGCGAAAGAAGACCGCCGCCCGCTTCATCGGCAAAAGCAGAAAGTACAAATTCAGCCATATTAACGTCCTTTCCTTACTTCAACAGAGATTTGTACAGGCGGATATATTCATTGGCAGAACGTTTCCAACTGTAATCACATTCCATAGCACGTTTACGAAGAATCGCCCAACCTTCCTGATCGGCATAACCGCCGATGGCTCTGCGTATACAGTGCAACATATCGTGTGCGTTGTAATTTGCAAACGTAAAGCCGTTTCCTTCACCCAATCCGCTGTCAAACACGGAATCTTTCAGACCGCCCGTTTCGCGAACGATCGGAATGGAACCGTAACGCAGTGCGATCATCTGCGACAATCCGCAAGGCTCACTCTTGGACGGCATAAGGAAGATATCCGTACCTGCATAAATTCTCTTTGCAAGGGCAGGAATAAAGCCGCAACGGAAGGCGATCTTATCGGGATAACGTGCCGCCATATCACTCATAAAGCTTTCATATTCCCAGTCGCCGGAGCCGAGCACTGCAAACTGTACGTCTTCCGTGCAAAGCAATTCTTCAAGCACCGCTTTCACAAGATCAAAACCTTTATGCGATACAAGGCGACTTACGATACCGATCAGCGGTACGTCCTTCTTTTCGGGCAATCCCATTTCACGCTGCAGAGCGATCTTGTTGTAAACCTTCTTCTCGGCACATTCAGAGGTATAGTTTTCTGCTATATCACTGTCGGTTTCGGGATTGTACATATCGTAACTGATGCCGTTGAGAATGCCGTGCAGTTTCCATTCACGCATGAGCAGAATGGTATCAAGACCGTGAGAGTACCACGGATCGAGAATTTCTTTTGCATAAGAGGGACTGACGGTGGTGACGGCATTGGCACATTCGATTGCACCTTTCATAAAGTTGATACAGCCGTCATATTCAAGCAACGCTACGGCTTCCTGCGGAATACCGACAACGTCATTTGTGATCTCATTGCCGTATTTGCCCTGGTACTGAATATTGTGAATCGTAAATACGGTCTTAATACCTTCCCAACCGGGACGGTTTGCATAGAACTCGGAATAATAAACGGGAATAAGTGCCGTCTGCCAGTCATTGCAGTTGATGATGTCGGGCTTGAAATCAATATAAGGAATGATCTCAAGCACTGCACGGGAAAAGAACGCAAAACGTTCGGCATCATCGTAATGACCGTAAATTCCTTCACGCTTGAAATAATACTGATTGTCAATAAAGTAGCAGATCACGCCGTCCACTTTGCACTCAAACACACCGCAATACTGTCTGCGCCATGCAACGGGTACGGTGATGTGGGTAATGAATTTCATATTATCACGGAATTTTGCGGGAATGCCTTCATACAAAGGCAAAACCACACGGCAACCGATCAGTCTTTTACGCAAAGCTACGGGCAGAGATCCTGCCACGTCAGCAAGACCGCCGCTTGCGATGAACGGACGGGCTTCACTGACAGCATACAAAACTTTCATATAAGTACCTCCCCTTATACGCGAATACCCTTTGCAAGGTAAACGGGATACGTATCGGCACCTGCAAGTGCACGGCCCGAACGGATGGTAACATCCTTATCAAGAATGCAGTTCGTAAGAGAAGCATCGTCTGCAACGAAACCGCTGGGCATGACAACGCAGTTGCGAACGACCGCACCCTTTGCAATACGGCAGTTTCTGAACACAATGCTGTTTTCAACCACACCGTCAATAACACAGCCGTCTGCAACGAGAGAATTCTTGACATCACTGCCAAGTCCGTAGATCACGGGCATATCGTCATATACTTTCGTATAAACGGGTCTGCCGCACCCAAAGAGTTGTTTCTGATTGACCGCATCCAGCAATGCAAAGTTAGCATCAAAATAAGTCTGAATGGAATCAATGATCGGGCAGAATTCCTTGAACTCATAACCGAAAATACGAAGATTGGCAACGTTTTTGAGCAGCACGTCACGTTCAAAACTTGCGGCATTGGATGCATTGGCTTCACGCAACAACGATTCAAGCAATGATTTACGCATAACGGTGATGTTTGCCGCACAGTTTGCTTCTCCTTCGCGGTCAGCGGTAGCAATGCTCATAGCGGTCACTCTGCCGTCGGTTATTTCATCGATCAGCAAACGGTTGGGAAGTTTGGGAACCGCACCGTAACGGTAGACCATTGTAATATCGGCATTCTTTTCCTGATGATAACGGCAGACTTCACGCAGATCGATATTCAGAACTGCATTGCAATCGGACATGACTACGTATTCCTCATTGGACATTTCAAGGAACTGCGTATTGTTCTGCAACGCACCGAGACGGCCGGAGTTATAACGTTCAAGCTCCTGTGCACTGAACGGCGGCAGGAAGAAAAGACCGTCATGTTTACGGGCAAGATCCCACGGCTTACCGTTGCCGAGGTGATCCATAAGGGATTGATAATTGTTGCTTGTGATAACGCCTACTTTATCGATACCCGCATTGACCATATTCGACAAGGTAAAATCGACCAGACGGTACGCACCGCCGAACGGAACGGAACCCATTGCACGGGGAGCCGTCATACCACCCAGAACATTATCGTACGCATTGGCGAAAATAATACCTAAAATGTTATTTGCTCTCATTGTGCGTCACCTCCTTTGACATCTTCCGCAATCATGGCTTTTGCGGGTATTTTCACATTTTCTCCGATGTTCACTTTAGAACCGATAACCGTAACGCCCCAGTTTGCAAGATCTTCGATCTGTTCGGGATCTTCACCGACAACGGCACCGCTTTCGATCACTGCATCTTCTGCGATCATGGCATACTGGACGGTTGCACCTTTCTTGATGGTAGCCCCGGGCATAACGATGGAGTAGCGGACGTTTGCACCTTCTTCGACGGTAACGTTGGCAAACATGACCGAATAATCAATATTACCTTCAATAAAACATCCGCCCGAAACCAAAGAATTCTGTACGGTTGCCTTTTCCGAAACGAAGTGCGGCGGCAATGCGGAATTCTTTGCATAAATACGCCAATCGGGATCGGTCAGATCGATATTTGCCTTGGGATTGAGAAGATCAAGGTTTGCTTCCCACAGACTGTCGATGGTTCCGACGTCTTTCCAATAGCCGTCAAAGCGATAAGCAAACATACGCTCACCTGCATTGTGCATGGCAGGAATGACGTCCTTGCCGAAGTCATTGCTGGAGCCTTCTTTTGCTTCATCGGCAATCAGATACGCTCTGAGTTTCTTCCATGTGAACATATAAACACCCATGGAAGCCTTGTTACTGCGGGGATTCTTGGGCTTTTCTTCAAATTCGGTGATAACGCCCGTATCGTCCACAAGCATCAGACCGAAACGGGATGCTTCTTCCCACGGCACTTCCATCATGGCGATGGTGCAGGCGGCATCATGCTCTTTGTGGAATGCAAGCATTTCGGAATAATCCATTTTGTAAATATGGTCACCGGAAAGAACGGCAACGTATTCCGGATCGTAACGGTCAATGAAATTGATGTTCTGATAAATGGCATTGGCAGTACCTTTGTACCACTCACTGCCCTTGATCTGCTGATAGGGCGAGAGGATATGAACACCGCCGTCCATTCTGTCAAGATCCCAGGGCTGACCGCTTCCGATATATTCATTCAAAGCAAGCGGCTGATACTGTGTCAGCACGCCGACGGTATCAATACCGGAGTTCGTGCAGTTTGAAAGCGGAAAGTCAATAATACGGTATTTTCCGCCGTACGGTACGGCAGGTTTTGCAATTGCGTGCGTCAGGATACCGAGTCTGGAGCCCTGACCGCCTGCCAATAACATGGCAATACATTCTTTTTTAGCACCCATGGTAAATCATCCTTCCTCCAATGTTTTTTTCTTTGATTTTCTTGTTTGCTTGGGTTTGAATTTAAGATATAAAACCGACATAGGCGGCAAATCTACGCTGAAAGAACAGTTAAATCCGTGCATCGGCTTTTTTTCCACGGAAATCTTTTTCGGAAGGGCAATTCCCTTTCCGCCGTATTTCGTTTCATCCGAATTAAAGATGGGCGTCAAAGAGCCCTCCTGCGGGAATCCGATGCAATATCCGTCACGCTGAACGGGAGTAAAGTTACAAACAACGGCTACCGAATCCCCTTTTTCATCCTTGCGCATAAAAGCAATACAGGAATTGGTATTGTCATCGCTGACAAGCCAGTTGAAGCCTTCCCATGAATAATCAACCTGCCACAGCGGTGCCGTGTCTTTATATACATGGTTAAGAGCTTTCGTATACTCTTTGAGTTTCCTATGCTTATCATAATCAAGAAGCAGCCAGTCCAATTCTTTCTTTTCATCCCACTCAATAAACTGACCGAATTCCTGCCCCATGAACAGCAATTTCTTACCGGGATGTGCATACATATAACCGAGAAACGCACGCATTCCGTCAAACTTCTGTTCGTAATCACCGGGCATCTTATCGAGCAACGATTTCTTCCCGTGTACCACTTCATCGTGTGAAATGGGAAGCACGAAGTTTTCGGAAAAGGCATAGAAGAACGAGAACGTGATCAGATCGTGGTTGTACTTTCTGAAATAACCGTCCAATGCAAAATAGCGAAGGATATCGTTCATCCAACCCATATTCCATTTGAAATTGAATCCCAGACCGCCGATATTGACAGGTTTGGAAACCAAAGGCCACGCCGTACTTTCCTCAGCGATCATCAGTACATCCGGATATTCACGGAACACCGATTCATTCAGAAAACGCAGGAACGAAACCGCTTCGAGATTCTCATTTCCGCCGTTTACATTCGGCAACCACTGCCCCTGTTCACGACCGTAGTCGAGATAGAGCATGGAAGCGACAGCATCCACGCGAAGACCGTCAATGTGGTATTTATCCAACCAGAAAAAAGCGGATGAAGCAAGAAAACTTCTGACTTCGTTTCTGCCGAAATCAAACACGCGGGTTCCCCACTGCAAATGTTCCCCTTTTCTCGGATCGGCATATTCATAACAGGCTGTGCCGTCAAATTCATACAGACCGTGTGCATCTTTCGGGAAATGTGCAGGCACCCAGTCAAGGATCACACCGATACCTGCATTGTGGCACTTGTCCACAAAATACATAAAGTCGTGCGGTGTTCCGTAACGGGACGTAACGGCAAAATACCCGGTGACCTGATAGCCCCAGCTGCCGTCAAACGGATGTTCCATAACGGGCATCAGTTCGATATGGGTATATCCCATATCCACGAGATACGGCACAAGTTCATCCGCCAATACGCGGTAGGAATAAAAGTTTCCGTCGGGATACTTCTTCCATGAGCCTGCGTGCATTTCATAAATATTCACAGGTGAATCATATACTCTGTGTTTTTTCTTTTCTGCCATATATGCGGCATCCTGCCACTCATAACCGTCCAGTTCGTAATACTTGGTTGCATTGTCGGGACGGGTTTCACAGTGATAGCCGTACGGATCTGCTTTGTACTTCTTTTCGCCTGTGGGTGTAATGACACAATATTTATATGTGTCATACTGACGAATATCACCCGATGAAGCTTCCCAGATTCCGTTTTCGCTGATCTTTGTCATCGGCAATGCGTTTTCATTCCAGTTATTGAACGAACCGACAACCGAAACGGCACTCGCATTGGGTGCCCATACCCGAAAAACAACCAATCCGCCTTCGCAATGAGCACCCAGAAATTCATACGCCTTGCAGTTACTGCCCTGATGGAACAGATAAACAGGAACCTGATGATCCTGCGGTGCAGAATTGATTGTTTTGGTTTTTGATTTCTTTGGCAAGCAAATCACCCCCATTTGACATTGTAGCAGGAATTTTCAATTATTTCAAGTGTTTTTTGACTATTTTGTTAGAAGCACACTTACAAAATTTTTCATATTTTTGTCGAATTTGACGAATGTGACAACAAAAAAAAGAGAAGTGCATCACACACTCCTCTTAAAGTTGACAGTATTTACAGATTCAGAAAATCTTTTCTGTACTTTACACCGAAAAATTCGGCAAGTTCGACCATTTCGCTGTCCTTGATGGTATTGACTCTGGGAAGATGAGCAGTCAGCATATAGATCTGTGCGGCCTTTTCAACCGTTTCGATCAATCCGAAGGCTTCGTCAAGATTCTTACCGACACCGTAAATGCCGTGCATACCCCACACGACAAGGCGGAATTCTTTCATTTTTTCAGCCGTAGCCATACCGATCTCATTTGTACCGCAAAGCATCCACGGCAAAACACCGATTCCGTCCGGGAAAACGACGATGCATTCGGTGCACATTTCCCAAAGGGTATGCGTAAAGCTTTTTTCATTCAGTTCATGCACGTAGTTCATGGCAAGTGTATTGGTCGGATGCGAATGCATAACAACGCGGTTGGAAGGATCGACGGAAAGTCTTGCCATGTGGCTCATCAGATGTGCAGGAAGTTCACTTGTAAATCTGCCGCCGTCTGCATAGCCCCAAAGAAGTTCTGCCGTTGTTCCGTCTTCCGCAATGCGGATGATGCCGAGGTTATTTTCGGGATCGTCCTGCACGTTCTTGAAATACTTGCCCGTACCCGTTACGATGAAGATCTTGCCGATGAGTGCAGTTGCATCAAAACCCGTGGGAATGGTGCGGATTACCTTCGTAAGATCAAGGTATTCGGCAACGTCCGTTTCTTCAAGCATATAGCTGATATTGCCGCCGTTGCGTTCATCCCAACCCAGACGGTACATATTGGCTGTCGTTTTTTTCATTTCCTCCACAAAGGGGGCAGTCAGAATGTCTTTCATATTCATATCCTCACTTATAAATATCTTTTTTTGATTTCTTTCAGTATTTCTTCATCCGCAGGACAAAAAACATATCCGTCGATCTCTGACGGCGTGATCCAACGGATATCGTTGTGTTCCAGTTTTTGCGGAACACCTTCGCGTATAACGGAATTGAACAAGGTCAACTCCACACATATATCGGGATATTCATGCACCAGTTGCATAAATACGTCCCCTGCTTCAACCGTCACGCCGAGTTCTTCCGTGCATTCACGCACCAGTGCCTGCTGTTTTGTTTCGCCGTTTTCAACTTTTCCGCCGACAAATTCCCACAAAAGCCCCCTTGCTTTGTGAGCAGGTCTTTGACAGATCATGAAACGGTCATTCTCCCACAGCAATGCGGCAACAACCTGTACCATCAGCACACACCTCAGTTGCAACTCAAACGAACAAGCAGTTCAACGATCTTTTCCATGGATTCCTTACAGCAATATTCAAAACGGCTGTGGAAATTGTGTCCGCCCGTACCGAGATTCGGACAAGGCAATCCCATAAAGGAAAGTGCCGCACCGTCCGTACCGCCTCTTGCGGGGCGAATGTGCGGAGTGATACCGAGTTCGTGCATGGCATTGACGGCATTCTCCACCAGGAACATATAATCAGGCTCGATCTTTTCACGCATATTATAATAGGAATCTTTCACGGTTACGACAAGTGTACCTTCTCCGTATTTCTGATTGAGAACGTCTCCGATCGCAAGGAATCGTGCTTTTCTGTGTTCAAAGAGATGTTTATCGTGTTCACGGATAAGATAACTGAGTTTTGCCTGTTCAATATCTCCCCGCATATCCGTCAGGTGGTAAAATCCCTCGTAATCCTGCGTGCATTCGGGTACTTCCGTTTGCGGAAGCATGGACTGAAATTCCATTGCAATGCGGCAGGCATTTTTCATTTTATCCTTCGCACTGCCGGGATGCACGCTGACACCGTTTACAAGCACTTCACCTGCGGCGGCATTGAAGTTTTCGAATTCGAGTTCACCGATCTGACCGCCGTCTACGGTGTAAGCAACATCCGCACCGAATCGGGAAATGTCAAAATGCTCCACACCTGCACCGACTTCTTCATCAGGAGTGAAAGCAACAACAATCTTGCCGTGTTCGATTTCAGGGTGTGCCGACAGATATGCAGCCATGGTCATGATCTCCGCCACACCTGCCTTGTCGTCAGCGCCGAGTAAGGTCGTTCCGTCCGTAAAGATCAGTGTCTTGCCGACATAATCAAGCACCTCGGGAAACTCCGAAACACTAAAAACAATATTTTGCTCCTCATGCAACACAACGTCTTCCCCGTTGTAGTTTTCAATCAACATGGGGTTAACATCCTTGCCGCTGACATCGGGAGACGTGTCCATGTGTGCAATAAAACCAAGCACCTGATTCTTTTTTCCGCCGTCGGTTGCCGGCACACACGCATAGACATAACAATGTTCTTCGTCAAAATAAACATCCTGTGCACCCATGGCAAGCAGTTCCTCATACAGCATTCTGCCGAGAACTTTCTGTTTGAGCGTACTGGGGAATGTTTCACTTTCGTCCTGTGATTGCGTATCAATTCTCACGTATCGCAAAAACCGATCAAGAACAGTTTCATGCATACAAATCACCTGTATAAATTATTTTTTTCCTATTATACCTTGCCGCTTTTCTTTTGTCAACGCGAAGTCAAAACGGATACCGCAAAATATTTTTCAAAAAATTGAAATATTTTTAATTTACCTCTTGCATTTTGCAAAACAATGTGCTATTATAAGTGCCGTTGAGAAATCCGGGTGTGGCGCAGTTGGGAGCGCGCTTGACTGGGGGTCAAGAGGCCGTGAGTTCAAGTCTCGCCACTCGGACCAAGTAAGCAGAGCAACTTTTGTTGTTCTGCTTATTTTTTTGATCCTTCAAACCGATGCGAGAATTGAACTCTCCTCGGCGAAGCCGAATATGATAAGATGGCTTTGGATAGCTAGGCAATGCAAGTCTCGGCACTCGGACCAAAAAAACCGCTGAAATTTATTGTTTCGGCGGTTCTTTACTTTTAATCGGCACAAACAGCAAAAACCAGCTGTTTGTGTCCGTTGTATGGGACGCAATTTGTCGTTTTTCTTTAATTGAAATATTGAAATTATATTTTCGTGTGCTATAATGTAATTTGTATAATTATATCAATTTATGTCAAAAGCATTAATCAAAAAAATACGGAGAGCAACTATGATTACAGGTGAACTGAAAAATAAAATAGACAAAATCTGGGAAACGATCTGGACGGGTGGGATTTCTTCCCCGACAACCGTGTTGGAGCAGATTACCTATCTGATGTTCATGAAGCTGCTTGACGACAACGAAACAAAGAAGGAAGGCGGTGCGGCCGCACTCGGTATCAGCTACCAAAGCAAGATCTTCAAAGAAGGAGATTTTATGGTGGACGATGATCCGAACATGGCAAAGCCTTATTGCGAGCTGCGTTGGGGCAAGTTCCGCAATGCCGACCCGACAAGTATGTTTGACCTTGTCCGCAATTATGTTTTTCCGTTCATCAAGACCGTCAACGGTGCCGGCAAGGACACCGCATTCTCCCGTTTTATGACCGATGCTGTGTTTATGATCCCCACTCCGAAGGTGCTCGCCGTGTGCGTGGACTGCCTGAGCGACATTGACATGAGCGACAAGGACATTATGGGCGATGTTTACGAATATTGCCTGAACAAAATGTCTTCTGCAGGCAAGCTCGGGCAGTTCAGAACGCCACGCCACATTGTTGATCTGATGGTCAACCTGACTCAACCCACCGTAACCGACCGCATTCTTGACCCTGCCATGGGAAGTGCAGGCTTTTTGCTGGGTGCGGCGAAGTACATCAACGAGCATTACGAAAAGGAACTGCTGAACACCAAAAACAGAAACCACTACAACAAAACCATGTTCAGCGGTTTTGACACAGACCCGTCCATGCTTCGCATCGGGGCAATGAATATGCTGCTGCACGGGGTGGAAGAACCCACCATTGCACGGCAGGATTCGCTGTCCGACGACAACACGGTGAGGGATGAATATGACCTGATTATGGCAAACCCGCCGTTCAAGGGCAGTGTGTTTGAAGAAGACATCAGCAAAGACATTCTTTCCCTGTGCAAAACCAAGAAAACGGAGCTGTTGTTCCTTGCCCTGTTTATTAAATCCCTGAAGCTCGGCGGCAGATGTGCGTGCATTGTTCCGGACGGCGTGCTGTTCGGTTCTTCCACGGCACACAAGGCAATCCGCAAGGAACTGATTGAGAATAACTGCCTGAAAGCGGTGATTTCCATGCCGTCGGGCGTGTTCAAGCCGTATGCAGGGGTTTCCACCGCCATTCTGCTGTTCACCAAAGACCCGTCCGGCA
>JAZNRU010000049.1:0-51603 GCA_045590895.1 Acutalibacteraceae bacterium | reverse complement strand
TGAAATCAAGGAAGAAGCGAGCCATGTTGACCATACAGGTGTTTTCGTCCATGACGACCATACCGCCCGAGCCCATGATCGCACCCGTTGCGGACAGGGCTTTGTAGTCGATGACGGTATCCAGAAGTTCTGCGGGAATGCAACCGCCGGACGGGCCGCCCAACTGAACGGCTTTGAACTGCTTATTGTCACGGATGCCGCCGCCGATGTCGAAGATCACTTCACGCAGTGTCAGTCCCATGGGGATCTCCACAAGACCGCCGCGGTTGATCTTACCCGTCAGGGCGAACACTTTCGTACCCTTGCTTTGTTCGGTGCCCATGGCGGCAAAAGCAGAGCCGCCGTGATTGATGATCCACGCCACGTTTGCAAAGGTTTCAACGTTGTTGATGTTGGAGGGCTTGTCCTCATACCCTTTTTGGGCGGGGAACGGAGGCTTCAGACGCGGCATTCCGCGTTTGCCTTCCAGTGATTCGATCAAAGCGGTCTCCTCACCGCAAACGAACGCACCTGCACCTGCTTTGATGCGGATGCGGCAGGAAAATGCAGAACCGAGGATATTGTCACCGAGATAACCGTTGCGTTCGGCATCCTCGATGGCTTTCTGCAGACGTACGATGGCAAGCGGATATTCCGCACGCACGTACACGTAAGCGTTTTTCGCTCCGATGGCGTAGGCGGCAATGAGCATACCTTCCAAAAGAGCGTGAGGATCGCTTTCAATAACGGCTCTGTCCATGAATGCACCGGGATCGCCCTCGTCGGCGTTGCAGATGAGGTATTTGTCCGTGCCTTCACTCTGTCTTGCGGCGTTCCATTTGAACCACGTCGGGAAACCTGCACCGCCGCGGCCTGCAAGACCTGAAATCTTGATCTCCTCAATGACCGCTTCGGGTGTCATGGTAAGCACTTTTTGCAGTGCCTTGTAGCCGTCTGCTTCTGTATATGCATCTATGCTTTCGGGATCGATCAGACCGCAGTTACGCAGGGCAATGCGTGTCTGTTTGGTTAAAAATGCGTTGTCTTCGTCGCTGACGGTCAGTTCGTCCAACAGGGAAAGATCGTTCGTTGTGACCGCCTTTGCGATCCTTTCGCAATCGTCCTGCGACACACGCACGAGGCGACGCAGAAGAACGCCGTGTTCGTATACGTCCACGATGGGTTCCAAAAAACACATACCGATACAGCCTGCAATGCCGATCTGTACGTCCGTGTTCTGCAGAAGATCCTGCAATGCGGCGTGGATCTTCGCCGCACCTGCGGCAATGCCGCAACTGCCTTTTCCGATCACTAATTTCATGCCTGTTCCCCCTTTCGGATCTCACGCAGGATCTCCACCGCTTTGGCAGGGCTCAGAGAACCGTAGGTATCGTCGTTGATCATCATGGCAGGTGACAGACTGCAACAGCCTAAACACGCGACCGTTTTCAGAGAAAACAGACCGTCCTCGGTGGTACCGCCGTCGGATATGCCGAGTTCTTCGCAGATGGCTTTTTCAATGCCGTCCGCACCGTTGACGTGGCAGGCGGTACCCTTGCAGAGCATGATAAGATACTTTCCCACGGGTTGCAGGCGGAACTGTGTATAAAAAGTGGCAACGCCCAGCACGCGGGCAGGGGAATTGCCCGTTTCTTCGGCAATCTTATAAAGTTCGTCCATGGGCAGATAGCCCAGTTCTTCCTGTTTTTGTTGCAAAACAGTAATCAAAGAAGGTTTTTCACTCATTTGCATTCATCTCTCATTCTTCATCTGACAGCAGTTGTTTGTATATATCGCCTTTTTTCATGCCCGTGAGCCGTGCAGCCTGCTTTGCGGCTTCGCTTGCGGAAAGCCCTTGTGCGAGCAGACTCTTGGCAAGGGCTACGGGATCTTCGGTCTGTTCTTCGTCGATCTCTGCCTGCGTTTTGGCTTCAATGATAAGCACGTATTCGCCTTTGGGCTTGACCGTTTCGTATTTTTCGGCCGCTTCACGCAAAGTGGTGCGTTCCGTGCTTTCATGGATCTTCGTAATCTCTTTTACAAGAGCAATGCGGCGATCCCCGAATGCTTCATACATATCACGCAGTGTCGCGGGCAGTTTGTGGGGTGCTTCGTAAAAGACCATGGTGCGTGTTTCGTTGATAAGGCTTGCAAGGTGTTCGCGGCGGCTTTTTTTGGATACGGACAAAAAGCCCTCAAAGGTAAATCTTGCCGTGTGCAGGCCCGACAGTGCAAGGGCGGTGACGACGGCACTCGGCCCCGGCACGCTTGCAACGGTTACGCCGTTTTCATGGCAGGCATTGACGAGATCTTCTCCCGGATCGGAAATGGCGGGCATTCCCGCATCGGTCACGAGCGCACAGGTCTGTCCCGCCGTGATGCGTTCAATGATGCGTTCACCCGCTTCCTTGCGGTTGTGTTCGTGGTAGGGTAAAAGTTCTTTTTTGAAATCAAAATACGTCAGCAGTTTTCGGGTAACTCTCGTGTCCTCGGCGGCAATGAAATCGCAGGTCTTGAGCGTTTCCAGTGCACGCGGTGACAGATCGCCGAGATTGCCGATGGGTGTGCCGACAATGTATAAAATTCCGGGCATAATTATTCCTCATTCAGACTTTGGTATTGATAGAACCATATTTCACCGCTTCTTTTGGGCAGGTGGAAATTGAGTCCTTTTTCCAGTTGCGAACTCGTCAGCAGGATCGTTTCTCCCGATACGGCGTTGACGAAGCGGTACTTTTTACCTGCCTGTACCATCGGTCGCACGGTAAAGCGTACGTCTTCTGCCTGCGTGTTGCGGATGATCTGCACGAAGCCCTCATTTTTTTCGGGATCGTCAAACTGACAGGCGTACCACACGGTCGGATCGTTGCAACATTCGGTCAGCGGATAATAGTCACCCGAAAGTTCCAGTGCGGCGGCTTTTCGCCAGATCGGTATCATTTTGCGTGTCAGTTCAAACTTTTCTTCGCTGTCGTCGTATTCGAGCATCGTCGTGACGGCAGGCGTCATGGCGACCTGATAGGCAAACTCGTCAATGGGCTTGTTGCCTTCGGGAACATAGCCGCCTTCTGCGTTGTCGCCGTTCATCACGTGCGAACGGAAGTAGGGGATCCATTCAAACATCTGACGGTACTGTTTTTGTTTGAGTACGTGGTTGCGAAGTCCGACGTCGGTGTATTGCAGGGGCACACTGCGACGCATTACGTCCAGATCGTTGCGTGTACCGCCCGAAGCACACGAGTCGATCACAAGACCGGGATTGCGTTCCAGAAGGGCATCCCAGAGTTGAAGCATACCCTGCGTGTGCAGGTTTTCGAGCATACCGACACGGTTTTCTTCATCGTGCTGTTTCCAGTAGGGCAGGGGGGCAAAGTTGAAATCCTGACGGTAAATGTTTACACCGTAATTTTTGATAAGACCGTCCAGAAGATCGGTCATATAGGCAAGACAATCGGGATCGGCGTAGTTGACGAGGTAGTTTTCGTTGGCGTTGCCGTCCTTGTCGGTCAGTTCCAGCATCCATTCGGGGTGTTCATTGAACAGTTTCGTGCCCTTGCGGCAACGTTCGGGTTCAAACCACAGCAACAGATCCATGTCTTTTTCGCGGCAGAGTTTGCCGACGGGTGCCAGTCCTGCGGGAAGTCTGCGTTTGTCCGCTTCCCACGTGCCCGTGTGCGGCCAGTTGCCGTCACAGGGATACCAGCCCGCATCGATCCACCATCCGTCAAGGTCAATGCCGCGGCGGAAGTATTCGTTGATCGCACGCAGTTGGTTTTCTTCGGTAATGCCCGTAAACTCGTCCATCCCGCCGATGGCAAACGTGTGTGCAAACAGACGCGGACGGATGGGGGAGCCGTCCTTTTCCTTGGGCAGAACGTGCTTGAGATACCATCTTCTCCACAGGTTTCTGCCGCGTGATTCATCGCCCGTGAAGGTGAGCATGGTCAGCCTTGGGGTGCGGATGCTTTCACCGGGTTTGAGGTAAGCGTCAAAATTCTGCTGACAGACGCGGAATACAACGCCGTCCTCATCGGGAGCAAACACGGCTTCCCACTGTGCGGGCCAACCCACGGCAAGGTTTATGCCGTAGGAGTCAAAATCAAGACACATATACGGAAATGCTCCGAAACAGCTTCTGCCGCCCTGCGGAGAAAGGGTGATCTTTTCGGTTACGGCATCGGTCTGCCACGAATAACCGTTTTCCTTGCAGTTGTCACCGTTGCCGTGGCGAAGGGTGGGATGTTTGCCTTTGAGCAGACCGTAAAGCATGGGTTTTGTCAGTTGCAGGCTGTTTTTTCTGCCGCGGTTGGTAAAGGTAAAGCACCATTCCGCAACGGGAAAATCCAGATACTTCGTATACTCGCCACGCACTTCCAACCCGTTTTTGTCGATTCCCGAAACGGTGGTACGTACAATGGCGGACGAAATACGCTCCTTGCTGACCACGGTTTTGAACTCCTCGTTCAGACCGAAGATCTTTTCACCGTCATACGTAAATGCAAGCGGCAGCAAAGACGGTGAACGGAAAGCCAGAAGTGCACCCGCAAGATTCATGTCCTGCGGAGTCGGCAGATTTTTGTGCAACACGCAAAACACCTCCGTGAAAAAATACATATTCTATTTTATTATATAATATCTGCTTGCCGTTGTCAACGCAAACGCAGGGTATAAAAGAAGCCGAAAAAGATATAATTTGCTTGAAAAGGAAAGAATATTGCTTTATAATAAAAGCAGCATGCGAAAAAGGGGATAGACGAATGTACGAATCACTTTTGCAACAGGTAACACCCGACCTGCTGACGGATTTTCCGTATGTTTTCCATAGCCTGAACTTATCGTTCATCGTTCTGCTGGTGCCCGTGACGGTGTGGCTCATCAAGTATTTTTATTTTCACTCTGCAAGGAACAGCAAAAAGCCGATTACGAATAAAATGCTGTTTTTGACTTCGGTGTGCCTTGTACTGAGCGTTTCCTGTCTGCGTTTTTGTACGTATCTGTATGCAAGCCAGGCTGATGAAAATCTGTTTGAACTGATCGTCAACAGTCTTATACAGGCTGTTCGCGGCATTGCACTCGACGAAAACTTTGTAGACGTTCTCGAAACGGGTAAAGCCATGATCGCTGACTTTTTCCCGGACAACGCAAACGCACTGACGGCGTTCAGTATCCTGTATAACGTGACCAACGTGCTGACACCCGTGTTCGGCGGTGCGTTCGTGTTCAATGCGATCATAAAATTTCTGCCCCGGTTCAAACTGCGTATATCTTTTTTCAAAAAACAGTATTATTTCAGTGAACTCAACGACCGTTCTCTTGCCCTTGCCGCCAGCATTGCCGATCAGAAGATCAGCCGGTGGAAAAGACCGCTGTTGGTCTTTACCGATACCTACGTGGATGAGGACAGTGAAAAGAGCAATGAACTCTATCAGGCCGCCACACGCATCGGTGCGATCTGTCTGAACGACGACATCGTGCATTTTCACGTGCCGACGATCCCGCGTAAATGGTTCTTTCTGATCGATGAAAAAGAGATCGACAACATCCATGCTCTTGCCGCCCTTGCCGCGGAAGCCAAGCCCTCGCATATCCGGGGCACGCAGGTGTTCGTGTTCTATCAGAACGATGCGTACGCACTGACAGAAAAGAGGATTCTCGACAGCATCGATGCCGTTGTGGAGGAAAAATACAAAGGTCTGATCGATTTTATCAAAACGCATCCGACCAAGAAGATCATCAAAAAGGTCTGCGAGAAGAATGACACTGCCCAACCGACCGAAGAACAGATCAGATCCTACGTCTTTGAGCAGTTCGTTCCCGGTATCACCCGCGTACGTGATTACGAAAATCTTGTTTTTCTGCTGTTGCGTGATATTCCGCTGTTTGCACCGCTTCTGCGTACCGAATTGAGAAAACAGGCAAGTACGGACAAAGAAAGCACGCATCAGGAGCCGCAACTGAACGTAAGCATTCTCGGCGGCGGCAGTATCGGTATGCAGATGCTTTTGTCGTCTTCGTGGTGCGGTCAGATCCACGGTCACTCTTTGGGGCTGAACATGGTTTCCGTTGAAGAATGCGATATGATCCGCAAACGCATTGAACAGATCGCTCCCGAGTTTCTTGAGAGCACCAAAAAAGATTCCGATCTGCTGCGTATCTACAACGGACGGGAAGACCGCAACAAGCCTTATTTTACCTTCCGCTATGCACAGGCGGATCTGTGCGTGCAGAATCTTGCCGATATTTCCTGTGTGTCCGTTGAGGGGGACGGCAGTACGCATTCACTGCTTGATTCGGATTATTATCTGGTAGCCCTCGGTTCGGATGAGCAGAACATTGCAACGGCTGAATTGCTGGCAAGAAAAATTGCGGTTTATCATAAACAGAAAGGTATCGACAAAGACGTAGACATCGTGATGATGGTTTACGATCCGCAGATCTGTGCCTTGTTTGAACGCAACAAAGACCTTGCTGAGTATACCAATAAGAATATTCATATCCACCCCTACGGCAGTCTGGAGTTTATTTATTCCATTCAGAATATTACGCTCATCCGTGACAATCCCGACGGCGTTGCCATGAACCGCCATTACGCATCTTTGCTTGCAAAACAAAATGCCGGTCATCAGGCCGACCGTTCCCGTCAGAAAAAGGTGTATGATGCATGGTCAAGTCTTGCAAGAGCCTTCCACCTGAATTACCGTGTGTATTCCGCAAACCGCTTTTTGCAGGATCCGATCTGTGCCAACGAAAAGAAAGCCTTGCTGTCGCAGTTTGAGATCACGCCCGACGTGTACGAACACTACCATAATATTGCAGTCAGCAAAGAAAGCCCCATTTATAATAATGCGCTCAGCAAATATCTCGGATGGCTTGAACATCGCCGCTGGATGGCGTATATCCGTTCCATCGGGTTTATACAAAGTGCAGATCCTGCCCAAAAGGACATTGTACTGAAATTGCATAACTGTCTGGTTGAAACCGCACACGCACCGTATTGCCGTGCGTGGAATGCGGACGGAACGAAAGGCGACTGCGAAAAATGCAGGTACCGTGAGGGATGTACGGCACGGTTTATGACGACGGATGAAAACGGAAAACAGGTGCCGATGCGGGACAAACTGGACGACGTTTCAATTGCCTGCAAGTGTGATTACAAAAAATATGATTATCCCTGTTACGGCGATAAAAAACTCAAAGACAATATAGAAACGATCCGAAAGAAACGGAAAAACGTATAAAAAACTTTTTTCCGAAAACGATATTACATACAAGGAGTGCTGACGAATATGGATACATTTGCACAAAGATTTCACATTGACGCTACGCCCGTTGCTCCGCAGACACAGGTCGTCGTCCGCGGCAATACAAGATTTACCGTTCTCACACCGAGCCTTTTGCGTGTTGAAGTGCAAAAGGACGGAAAATTCTGCGATCTTGCCACGCAGAGCGTGTGGCACCGCGATTTCTGCGAACCCTCTTTCAAGGTCATTGAGATCGCCGACACGTTGCAGATCCGCACCGACAAGGTGACCTTCGTTTATTCTCTTGCAAAGCAGAAAATGCAGTCCGTTCTTCTGCCCGGCGGCAAGCGTGTGACCGATTTTAAGTCCGGCAACCTCAAGGGTACCTGCCGTACGCTGGATATCACGGCGGGCATCATCACCCTCGGAGACGGTGTCTGCTCGAAAAACGGCGTTGCCGTCCTTGACGACAGCGACACCCTTGCCATGCAGGCGGACGGTACCATTCTGCCGCGTGAATACGAAGAAAGCGACCTGTATTACTTCGCTTACTCCAACGATTACATCGGTGCGACCACCGACCTTTACAATCTGACGGGCAAAGTGCCGCTGATTCCCCGTTACGCTCTTTCCAACTGGTGGAGCCGCTACAAGGCGTACTCGCAGGATGAATATCTCAACCTCATGGACAGATTCAAAGACGAGGAGATCCCCGTCAGCGTTGCCACGGTCGATATGGACTGGCATTGGGTGAACATCCGCGACAAATTCGGCAAAGACAGCCACAAGCCCGGTCATCACCTCAACTTTATGGAATACGTCTACGATATCTGGTCAACGGGATGGACGGGTTACAGCTTCAATACCGATCTGTTCCCCGATCCCGACGCCTTCCTCAAAAAACTCAAGGACGACGGTTACCGCGTGACCTTCAACATTCATCCGTCCATGGGCGTGCGTTGGTTTGAGAACGATTACAAGGAAATGGCTGTTGCCATGGGCATCGATCCCGAAAGCAAACAGGCCGTTGCGTTTGATATTACCGACAAGCGTTTCATTGAAAACTATTTTGATATTCTGCATCATCCGATGGAGAAAAAGGGTGTCGATTTCTGGTGGATCGACTGGCAACAGGGTAAACACACCGCCGTGCCGGGACTCGATCCGCTGTGGGCACTCAACCACTACCACTTCCTTGACAATGCCAAACACGGCAACCGTCCGCTGATCCTGTCGCGTTTCTGCGGTGCGGGCAGTCAGCGTTATCCCCTCGGCTTCAGCGGCGACACCACGCAGACGTGGAAAAGCCTTGCCTTCCAGCCGGGCTTTACCGCCACTGCCTCCAACATTGCCTATCCGTGGTGGAGCCACGATATCGGCGGTCACTGCATGGGCAAAAAGGACGATGAACTCTACGTCCGCTGGGTGCAGTTGGGTGTGTTCAGCCCCATCATGCGTCTGCACTCCACCAACAACGAATTTGCAGGCAAGGAGCCGTGGAATTACAGTGCCCCTGCCGCAAAAGCCGCCACGGACGCACTGCGGCTTCGCCACAAACTCCTGCCGTATATCTACACCATGAACGCACGCACCCACAACGAGTGCCGTGCCATCTGCGAGCCGATGTACTACGCTTTCCCCAATGAAGAAAACGCCTACAACTGCAAAAACGAATTCTTCTTCGGAACGGAGATCATCGTGGCACCCGTTACCGAACACACCGCAAAGAGCACCAATCTTGCAGGTGTGGACGTGTGGGTTCCCAAGGGACGTTACACCGATATTTTCACCGACCGCATTTACAGCGGCAACCGCTTCGTAAAAATGTTCCGCGATATTTCCGCTATCCCCGTCCTTGCAAAAGAGGGTGCGATCATTCCCATGAGCACGGACGACCGTAAAAACGATTGTACCAACCCTGCGGAAATGGACGTACTCGTTTATCGCGGCAACAATACCTTTACCATGTATGAAGACGACGGTGAGACCCTTGCATACCGTGACGGTGCGTATTTCAAAACACGCTTTACCGTCCGTGAGGATGCCGACAAACTGACCTTCATTGCCGAAAAGGCAGAGGGTGACGACAGTGTCGTGCCTGCAAACAGAACCTACCGCTTCATGTTCAAAGACGTTGTGAATGCCGACGTGATCGTGACCGTCGACGGCAAGCGTGCAAAAATGCAGCAGAGCAAGGCCGGCAAGGGTATCTGTATTACGGTCAGTGCAAAAACGGCGGCGAAGATCAAAGTCATGCTTAATAACAGCACTTTCCTTACGAATGAGAATGAAAAAGATCTGCTCGTTCGCACCATCTCCAAGTTCCAGATGTCCACCGACCGCAAGGGCATGATCTTCAACGGTTTTGTGAACGGCAAAAAGAAAATGCCCGGTGTCAACGCCGATTTTGCAGGTCCCATTGAGGAGATCAAAAACCTGCACAGATAAAAAGACGGAAAAGGGGAGTTGCATTTATGTATGATACGGAGAAAAAGCAACTGCGTTTCAATGCGGACGGAAAATTCCGCATTCTGATGATCTCGGATTTTCACGCAGGCGAACGCAGAAAAGGTTTTGAGGACGGCAATCCGTACAGTCCGAAAGTAAAAGAAGCCATTGAAGCACTCGTGGTTGAGACCGATCCCGATTTCGTGATGGTCGGCGGCGATCAGTGCATCGGCAAGAGCGAGGAATATCTGTACAATTCTTTTTGTGACATCATGCAACCCGTGCTTTCACGCAATATTCCGTGGGCACACGTGTACGGCAACCATGACCGCGAGACCGAACTGACCACTGCCGAACAGCAGGTCATTTATGAAAAAATACCGCACTGCTTTTCAAAACGCGGCCCCGAAGATATTTTCGGCGTGTGCAATTACGTCATTCCCATTTTGTCTTCCAAGTCCGACAAAATTGCCTATAATCTCTTTTCTCTCGACTCCAACCGCGAGATTTCCGACTATATTGAACAATTCGGTATCCGCGAGGAGGACAACAACATTCTCCTGCCCTTTGCATTCGGCTCACGCAGCGTGCAGGCAATGCCCTTTTTTGAGCAGGTGATGTGGTACTACAACACTTCCCGCGAGATGGAAAAGCAGAACGGTGCAAAGATCCCCGCACTGATGTTCATGCACAATCCCATTTTGGAGTTCAATCTCATTTTCCGCAATCCCGAAGAATGCAATATGTACGGTGAAAAACGTGAAGCGGTCTGCTGTTCCGAACTCAATTCCGGTCTGTTTATGGCGTGTCTGGAACGCGGTGACGTGAAAGGCATCTTCTGCGGCCACGAACACATGAACGCCTATCACGGCACCTACTGCGGCATAACGCTGGGATATGATTCCTGCGTGGGCTACGATATGTCCGCCCACGACGACGTACGCGGCGGCAGGGTGATCGATATTTCAGAGGACGGCACCCTGCAGACCAAACACCTGAAACTCATGGCACTCATGGGAGAAAAAGCCATGCGCCGACCCGATTTCTTTGAAGGCGGACTGAACTACTTTATCCGACAAACGCATCTGTGATTCATCATACTTCACACAAAGCCCGAAAATTAAAAAGAGTGAGATCGCAACCTTGCTTTCTCACTCTTTTTATTCGGTTCTTTACGGAAAGATGTTGTAATTAAAATCATAATTTAACTTTTTTGGTAATCCCGCAACTTTCCGTGACGATCCTTTTATTCAGTGCATTTTCTTCAGAAAACTCAATCTGTGTACGGGGGAAATGCCGTGGGTGCGGATCATTTCATAATGCAGTGCCGTGGGGTAACCCTTGTGCTGTAAAAACTTATATTCGGGATACTGCTTGTCAAGTTCGGCAAGACAGCGGTCACGGCTGACCTTTGCAAGAATGGATGCCGCCGCAATGGAAATGGACTTTGCATCCCCTTTGACGACCGCTTCTTCGGGAAGTCCCGTTTTCGGACAGCGGTTGCCGTCCACCAACACGTAATCGGGCTTTACGGGCAAGCCTTCCACGGCTCTGCGCATGGCAAGAAAGGTGGCGTTTAAGATGTTCAGTTCGTCAATTTCCTTTTCGTCCGCACTTGCAACGGAAAAAGCAATTGCCTTTTCACAGATGAGGTCAAAGAGTGCCTCGCGTTTTTTTTCGCTGAGTTTTTTGCTGTCGTTGATGCCCAGATCCTCAAGACCGTCGGGCAAGATCACAGCCGCCGCAAACACGGGACCTGCCAGCGGTCCTCTGCCTGCTTCATCCACACCGCAGACCGCGGTATAGCCTTTTTCATGCAACAAATTTTCAAGTTCGTACGTCATAACAAACCTCCCGAGGGGCGTTCAAACGTCAGTCTGCCGAGTCTGCCTGCACGCAGTTCATCCAACAGCATAATGGAAGCACGTTCGGTGTCGATCTCACCGCCCGAAATGAGCATACCGCGTTTGCGGCCGATCATTTCAAGCACCTGCCACGGCTCGCAAGCGGCAAAATCCTTGATCTTATAGCGTTCTTCCAGACGGTCGGGGTAATCGTGCATCAGAATGGAACAAAGGCGGACGGCAAGGGATTCAATATCCAATACCACGTCTTTGACACCGCCCGTGAAAGCGAGTTTGTCACCCACGGCGGGATCGTCAAACTTCGGCCACAGCACACCCGGCGTATCGAGCAATTCAATGCCGCCGCCGATGAAAAACCATTGATTGTGACGGGTAACACCGGCTCTGTCCTCCACTTTCGCTTTTGCAGAGCCTGCCATGCGGTTGATGAACGACGATTTACCCGTGTTGGGAATGCCGACCACCATGATGCGAAGTGCCTTGCCTGCCATGCCGCGTTCCTCGTTGCGTTTAACAAGATCCGACAGCACGCTTCGCACGGTGTTGCGGTACTGATTTAAGCCCTTACCGCTGCGGCAATCCACGGCCAACGCGGCACAGCCCTGTTTTTTGAAATGTTCGATCCATTGTGCGGTTGCCTGTTCGTCCGCAAGATCGCACTTGTTGAGCAATACGATACGCGGTTTCTGCCCGATGATCTCACCGAGTTCGGGATTGCGGCTCGATTCGGGAATGCGTGCATCCAGAAGTTCCGTTACCGCATCCACCGAAGAAAGACTTTCGGTAATCAGCCTGCGGGTTTTTGCCATGTGGCCGGGAAACCACTGCACGATCTGTTTCTGGGAATCAGCCATTTGCATCTTCCTCCTTTGGTTAAAAAAAGCCGCATGATGCGGCAAAAACTTTTATTCGTAGATGTTCCAATCGGAACTGACACGGCAAATGGCTTTGCCGAGCAGGTAATCTTCCTGTACGAAACCGATGTCTGCATAGCGGCTGTCCAGAGAAATACCGCGGTTGTCACCCAATACGAACACGCAGTTTTCGGGCACGGTCAGCGGAAATTTTGCCGAGCCGTAGAGATTGCCCGACACGTCACCGTTGATGATATAGCCCGTTTCGTCCAACGCTTCGCCGTTGCGGGAAAACGTACCGTCCGCCGCACGGTCAACGACATCCCCTTCCATGGCAATGATGCGTTTGACAATGTTTTCATGGCGGGAGTTTTCCTGCGTGGAAATGATAATATCACCGTATTCGGGTTCTCCGTAATAAGGCATGACCAGAAGCCAGTCACCGTCGTGCAGGGTGTGATCCATTGAATCCCCCGATACGCCGACCAGACGGAAACAGAACGTAAACAGCACGGCTATGACCGTAATGGCAGGCACGAGCACGGAGACCAGTTCAAAAAACAAAGCATTGATCTTTTTCATGCAAAAACACCGCTTTCATTGTAACGAATAATGAACAAATGGGGTAATGAATAAAAAAGGGGACATACCTGTCCCCTTTTCCGTTTTTCCGGTAAACTTACTTAATGAGTTCCTTAACCTTAGCAGCCTTACCGACTCTGCCGCGCAGATAGTAGAGTTTTGCTCTGCGGACACGGCCGTGTCTGATGACTTCAACTTTAGCAACGTTGGGGCTGTGGATGGGGAAAACTCTTTCCACGCCTACGCCGTAGGAAAGTCTGCGTACGGTGAAGGTTTCGGAAACACCGCTACCCTTGCGAGCGATAACAGTGCCTTCAAATACCTGGATTCTTTCTTTGTTGCCTTCACGAATCTTGACGTGTACACGTACGGTGTCACCGACTATGACTTCGGGAAGTTCTGCTTTGAGGCTCGACTGAGCGACAAGTTTGAGTGCGTCCATTGTTAATATCCTCCGTTTCATTGTCAGACGTTCGTGTTCATTGACAGAGGACCGTCCGTTTCTGTACTTGATTGTACGTCTCGCCATGGGTGGACTCCCATGCACAGAACGCTGTAATATATTAGCACAGCCGCGACGAAATTGCAAGCATTTTTTTTAATTTGTCAAAAAATATTTGCAGATTTCACACCGGTGTTTTGTGCAATATCACTTAAAATACATATAGACCTGACATTTTATCATGCCGTTATAGAGTTTGCGGCGTTTGTCTGCTTTTTTACCGAAACAACGCTCAAACTCCTCGTCGGCGGTGATAATTGTATAACTCCAGCCCCTTTTGGGAACGAAGATCTTGCCCATATCCGTATACAGTTTTCTTGCGTTTTCCGCATCGAGCAGGCGTTCACCGTAAGGCGGATTGCAAATGAGCGTACCGCGTTCACTCGCGGGTGCAAAATCACGCAGATCGCGTTTTTCAAGGTGAATGCAATCGGCAACGCCGGCTCTGGTTGCATTTTCCCTTGCAATGCGAAGTGCATTTTCGTCAATATCCGAGCCGAAAGCCTCAAACGGCACGTCGGGACGTTCGGCGGCTTTGGCACGCTCTCTTTCCTCCTGCCACACGGACGGGGGGACCTGTGCCCATTTTTCGGCTGTAAAATGACGGTGCAGACCGGGGGCTATGTTTCTTGCCGTCAAAGCACCCTCCACGAGAATGGTACCCGATCCGCACATGGGATCGTACAGGGTGTGGTATTCACGCAAACGCGAAATATTGCAAAGGGATGCCGCAAGCGTTTCCTTGAGCGGTGCGGCGTTGGCGGCAGGGCGGTAACCGCGTTTATGAAGTCCGCTGCCCGATGT
Source organism: Acutalibacteraceae bacterium (assembly GCA_045590895.1). GTDB lineage: Bacteria > Bacillota > Clostridia > Oscillospirales > Acutalibacteraceae > RUG806. Next base: position 37,328 of record JAZNRU010000049.1, on the reverse strand, counting down.
GTCAATGAGCAGGGATACCACGTTTTTCATAATGGAAAACTGAATCTGATACAACGCTCCCGTTTCTTCGAACCACGGGATCCTGTAACGCAGTTTCAGCCGTTCCACGACCGCCTTTTTGATGATGGACTGGCAATCGCTGACACTGAACAGATCGGAATTGAGCGAATAACCTTTGACGGGGAACGCATCGTTTTTACCGATCCATTCTTCCCACGGCAAAGCCTTCGTACCCTGAAACAGATCTTCAAACGAATGTGCCTCAAACTGACCGACCAGCACCTGAATGCGTTCGGCATAGCGACAGCAGATGTTGGCACGGGCAAGAACGGCGGCATCGCCCGAGAACAGAACTCTGCCGTTTTCGGCATTCACTTCAAGTGCACCGAGATTTCGCAGTTCATCGGCAATCAGGCCCTCAAGCCCCAAAAGACAGGGCACGCAGAAACGAAACATAACTTTTTCTCCTTTGTCCGCACCTTGCAAAAGCGGTACGGAGTTAAATGATCGGTGTTATTATACCTGTTTTCATACGCATTGTCAACTGCGGTAAATGATGATTTATGTGTATAAATCATAATCATGATATACGCACTTTTGGGTGCGTATGATATACACTTTCAAGCGGATATATCATTCACCGTCAGGTGTAAATCATAAGTTTCCGAGAAGAGCCGAAAAAAATTAAAAAAACTCTTGACAAACGGAAAATGCGGTACTATAATGACTTCATCACATAAAAGCGTTGATGCTTAAAAGCATAAAAACATAAAAGCGTTAAAACTTAAAAGCATCAACGTGATAAAGAAAGGTGTTATGATTATGAAAAAGTTTATCTCTCTGTTCCTTTGTGCTTTGCTTTGCATGAGCCTGTTTGCCGCCTGTTCGGACACGCAGACAGATCCCACCGATGCCGCCACCGATGCCGCACAGACGGATGAAACCGCTGAAAAGTATGTGATCGGTATCTGCCAGTTGGTCACGCACGATGCACTTGACGCCGCAACGCAGGGCTTCAAGGATGCCGTCATTGCCGCACTCGGCGAAGAAAACGTTGAATTTCTTGAGCAGAATGCCGCAGGCGAAAACAATACCTGCGTCACCATCGTCAACGATTTCGTTTCCAAGGACGTTGATCTCATCATGGCAAACGCCACCGCCGCATTGCAGGCAGCCGCAAACGCCACGCTTGAGATCCCGATCCTCGGCACGTCCATCACCGAATACGGCGTAGCCCTCGGTATTGAAGATTTCACGGGTGTCGTCGGCGGTAATATTTCCGGTACGTCCGACCTTGCACCGCTGGATGAACAGGCACAGATGATTATTGACCTCGTTCCCGATGCACAGACCGTCGGTTTGCTGTACTGCTCCGCAGAGCCCAACTCCGAATACCAGGTCAAGGTCGTCAGAGAATATCTTGAAGGCAAAAACCTGACCGTAAAAGACTTTGCATTCTCCGCTTCTTCCGACGTAGCACAGGTTGCCGAAGCTGCCGCCGCCGCTTGCGACGTTCTCTACATCCCGACCGACAATACGGCTGCTTCCTGCACCGAAACCATCAACAACGTCGTTCTTCCCACGGGCACACCCATCATTGCAGGTGAAGCCGGTATCTGCGGCGGTTGCGGTATTGCAACGCTTTCCATCAGCTACTATGAACTGGGTAAAGTCACGGGCGAAATGGCTGTAAAAGTTCTCACGGGTGAAGCCGATATTTCCACCATGGAGATCGCTTACGACAACAACCCCGTCAAGAAGTACAATCAGACCAACTGCAACGAACTCAACATTGCCGTTCCCGAAGGCTACGAGCCGCTTGTATAAGCTCGCCGACGCATAGATCAATCGTGAAAAACAATGCAGCAGTGCCGCCGGAAAAGACGGCACTGCTGTGATACGGGAGGATTGTTATGGGTGCATTACTGAATGCAATGCCGGGAGCCGTAGCCCAGGGACTCATTTGGGGTATTATGGCGATCGGTGTCTATATTACATATAAAATATTGGATCTTGCAGACCTGACGGTTGACGGTTCAATGGTAACGGGCATGGCGGTGTGTGCCGTGCTGATGGCAAACGGCTGGAACGTATGGCCTGCCATGCTGATGGCGTTTCTTGCCGGTATGGCGGCAGGTCTCGTAACGGGCATCTTCCACACGGCCATGGGCATTCCCGCCATATTGGCAGGTATTCTGACTCAACTTATGCTGTGGTCGGTGAATCTGAAGATCATGGGCAAGGCCAATCAGGCACTTCCTGCAAGAACGTTTGCCGTTCTCGTTACGCAATTGCGTAAATATGAAGCACTGCTGATCTTGCTTGCATTCTGCGTTGTTCTTATTGCTGTGCTGTACTGGTTTTTCGGAACGCAGTTCGGTGCGGGGATCCGTGCCACGGGTTGCAACGAAAAAATGGCTCGTGCACAGGGCATCGACACCAACTTCAACAAGTGTGTCGGTCTGGTGCTTTCCAACGGTATCGTTGCCTTTTCGGGTGCTTTGCTTGCACAGTATTCGGGCAAAGCCGACATCAACGACGGCCGCGGTGCCATCGTGATCGGTCTTGCGGCGGTTATTATCGGTGATGCTCTCGTATCGCGTTTCAAGCCCAACTTCATTATTCGTCTGCTGGGTGTCGTGCTGGGCGGTGTGGTCTATTACATCGTCTATCAGGTCGTCATATTCCTCGGTCTGGATACCGACCTGCTGAAGATGCTTTCCGCGATCGTGGTTGCAATATTCCTTGCCGTTCCGTATCTGAAGAAAAAGTATTTCACGCATCCCGTAAAAAAACATAAGGAGGCGGCGTAAATGTTGGAACTTCGCAATATAACAAAAATTTTCAACGCCGGAACGGTCAATGAAAAAGTCGCTCTCAACGGGATCTCCATCACGCTCAACGACGGTGATTTCGTAACCGTCATCGGCGGCAACGGTGCAGGTAAATCCACCATGCTGAACGTCACGGCAGGTACGTACGGCGTGGACGAAGGGCACATTCTGATCGACGGAAAAGACGTCACGAAACTGCCCGAATACAAACGTGCAAAATACATCGGCAGAGTGTTTCAGGATCCCATGGTCGGTACTGCCGCCGATATGTGGATCGAAGAAAACATGGCACTTGCCGATCAACGCGGTACCCGTCGCGGTCTTGCGTGGTCGATCACCAAAAAAGACCGTGCGAAGTACAAAGAACTGCTTACCAAACTCGATCTCGGTCTTGAAGACCGCCTTTCAACCAAAGTAGCTCTGCTTTCGGGCGGTCAGCGACAGGCGTTGACGCTTCTCATGGCGTCCATGAAAAAGCCCGAACTGTTGCTTCTTGACGAGCACACCGCCGCACTCGATCCCAAAACGGCGGCAAAGGTGCTGGAGATCACGGAAAATATCGTCCGTGAAAACAGCCTGACGACGCTGATGATCACGCACAATATGAAAGATGCCCTGCGTCTGGGCAACCGTCTGATCATGATGCATGAGGGAAAGATCATTTTCGACGTCAGCGGTGAAGAAAAGCAAAAACTGACCGTTGCCGATCTTCTCAAAAAATTTGAACTTGCAAGCGACGGCGAATTTGCAAACGACCGTATGCTGCTCGCATAAAAAAGAAGATACCGTCCTCCTGTAAAAAGGAATAATCCCCCTCAAACGGGCACTTGAAAAAGCGGCCTGTTTGAAGGGGATTATTTGTATGTTTTTTTATTTTCCCACGCAGAATTTTGCAAACACTTCGCTGACGACCGCTTCGCTGACCTTTTGTCCCGTCAGTGCAAACAGTTCCGAAAGGGCACTGTCGATGCAAACGCCCACCGCATCGAGCGTTTCACCGCACTGCAATGCGTAAATGCCTTGCGTGAGGTGGTCGGCGGCGTTGGCACAGCACTGTCGCTGGCGTTCACCTGCAAGCACTTCACCGTTGGCATCAAACGCACCCGTGCCCAATACGTCGGAAAGGGTTTGTGCAAAGGTCTGTGCCGAGTCGGGATTTTTGGCACTGATGAAGCAGGTGTGTGGAATGCTGTTTTCGATCTCCTTTATATCGATCGCGGTTTGCAGGTCGCTTTTGTTGATAACGGCAACGGCGGTGCGATCTTTACAGGCGGCAAGCAGACGGCGGTCCTCGTCGTCAAGAGGTACGCTGCTGTCAAATACTGCCAACAGCAGAGTCGCTTCCTGCATTTTTTCCCTTGCCATGTGTACGCCGATCTCCTCCACTTCATCGTCCGTCACACGCAGTCCCGCCGTGTCGGCAAGCCGCAGGACGATCTCACCCACACGCACGGTTTCTTCAATAATATCTCTGGTCGTTCCCGCAATGGCGGTCACGATGGAACGCTGTCTGCCCGTAAGCAGATTCATCAGCGTACTTTTGCCTACGTTGGGCTTGCCGCAGATGACGGCACTGACGCCCTCGGTGACGGCTCTGCCCGAATCGTAACGGGCAATGAGTTCGTTGAGTTTGTCTTTTGCCTGCCTCATGGTGGAAAGCAGTGCTTCTTCCGATACGGCGGGAACGTCCTCATCGGGATAATCCGTCCAAACGGCAAGACCTGCCGCCGCGGTGGTGAGGCTGTCTGCAATTTTGCCCACGGCACGGCTGACACTGCCCGACAGCGTTGCGTTTGCCGCCGCAAGAGCCTGTTCGCCCTGTGCGGATATGACGTTCATGACCGCTTCCGCTTCGCTGAGATCCATTCTGCCGTTGAGAAATGCACGGCGTGTGAATTCACCCGCTTCGGCAGGTACGGCACCTGCGTTGAGCACGGCACGCAAGAGACGTTTCGTGACGAACAGACCGCCGTGACAGCAGATCTCCGCCACGTTTTCGCCCGTGTAACTGTGCGGTGCACGGTAGACGATGGCAACGCCCTCGTCAAGCACGGTGTCTTCGTCGTGAATCTTGCCGTACGCGGCACGGTAGCCTTTCATCTCGCTGAGTTTTTTTTCGCTGACGGGGCTGAATACGCGATCGGCGATCATAAGGGCATCTTCGCCCGAAATACGTACGATCGCAACGCCGCCGCTTGCGTTCGGTGTGCATACTGCTGCAATGCTGGACATAATGAATCCTCCCGGAATCGGAATTTACATCGGTGTATAAAAGAAAGTTCTCGTTTTGCCGTCCGTGTCCGTAAGGGTCTGTGCGTGCAGACCGAATACCCGTTGCGGCAGATCGCTTTCAATGAATTTCTGTTTTGAGCCGCTGAAAACGGCTTCTTTTTCGTGCAGACACAGCACGTTGTCCGCCGCGTACAGGGCGGTGTTCAGATCGTGTGCGGCAAGAAGAACGGTCTTGCCTTCGTCTTGCACGAGCGTTCGTAAAATTGCGTAAAAGCGTGCGGTCTGTTCGGTGTCAAGGTGGGCAGTCGGTTCATCCAGCACCAGAAAAGGCGTATCCTGTGCCAGAAGCATACTCAGAAACGCACGTCTGCGTTCACCGCCCGAAAGGGTGTTGAGCGTTCTGTCTGCAAGGTGCAAAAGATCGGTCTGTGCGATACTGCGTTCAACGATCGCACGGTCCGTATTCTGCAAGCGGCCGCCGATGCCGCCGTAGGGAGTTCTTCCCAATGCGGTCAGTTGCCGCACGGTCAAAGCGGAATCGGGCATGGTCTGCGGCAGAAAGGAGAGGTGTTTTGCTCTCTCACGCGGTCGGAAATTTTCAATGGGCGTGTTTTGCAGCAAAATACGTCCCGTGTAAGCGGTATGACCGATCAGACACCCCAGAAGCGAACTCTTGCCGCTTCCGTTCCTGCCTGCCAATACGGTCAGTTTGCCTTGTTCAACGCGTGCGGTCAGACCGTGCAGGACGTCTGTTTTACCGTAGTACACGCGGATATTGTCAAATTGAAGCATCCGTTCTCCTCCTCATCAGTAAATAAAAGAAAAACGGTGCACCGATGAGTGCCGTTACGGCTCCCACGGGCAATTCGGACGGAGCCGCAATGAGCCGTCCGAGAAGATCAGCAAGGGTGAGCAGAATGCCGCCTGTCAGTATGCTGACGGGAAACTGTCTGCGTAAAGGCTGTCCTGCAAGTTTGCGTGCAAGATGCGGAACGGTCAGTCCCACGAAGCCGAGAAGCCCCGCAAAACTCACCACCGCCGCCGCACAGGCACCTGCAAGGGCCAGGCAGACCACGCGAAGTTGTTTTGCACGGATGCCCAGTGCCGTTGCCGTAGCGTCACCCAAGCATAATACGTCTATTTTTTGTGACAAAAACAGACATATAACGGTGCTCACACCGATCATTACGGCGGGTGCTGTCAGGGATTTCAGGTCTGTAACGCCGTCCAGACCGCCGATGCTGAAAGTGCGGTAGGACGCGAGAATATCGGTATCGGTCAGCGACAGCAGGGAAATGCCCGCGTTGCAAACGGCTGTGACAGCAATGCCTGCCAGCAGAACGCCCGTGCGTGCGTTTGCAAAACGGTTGGATAAAAACAGGATCAGCAGTGCCGTTGCAAAAGCACCGCAAAAGCAAAGTACGGGGGAGAGTGCCGCCGCCTGCGGAAAAAAAGCAAGCAGGAACATCATGCAAAGACCGGCTCCCGCGTTGATTCCGAGCACGTTCGGACTTGCCAGAGCGTTTCCCGTGATGCCCTGTAAGACCGTGCCTGAAATCGCAAGTCCCGCACCTGCAAGTACCGCACCTGCCACGCGGGGCAGACGGACGTGATAGAGAATGAACGATTGCGTTTCAAAGCCCGTTTTCATCAGCAAAGCCTGTAAAAGTGTTTTTGCATCCATGGACGTACTGCCGAATGCAACGCCGCACAGCACCGTCAGCCCCAGCAGAGCCGACAGCGTGAGAATGCCTTGTTTGGTCGCAAAAAACTTTGAATCGTTCGGCTTCGCTTTCGTCATGATTAAGAATATAAAACGCTTATCAGATATTCGTATGCTTCATCCCACCGGTGGTTGGGTTTGTATTGAAACAGATCTTTCGGTAAAAAATACACCTCGCCGTTCTGCACGGCGGTGAGTTTCTGCCATTGCGGCGATTGCAGGACGGATTCCATGTGCTCTTTTGCCGCTTCTTCATCGCCCATACAGGAAATGAAGATCTTGTCGGGATCCTGCAACAGCACTTCTTCCATGCTCAGGCAGTCGGTCAGCATGGGAACGTCGTCGGCGATGTTGTGTGCCCCGAGTTCTTCGAGCATGGCGGCGGCAAAGTGATCCTGCGTTCCTTTGGCTTTGCAGGACGATGCCGAGGAGCCCGAACGGATAAACAGAATACGCGGTTCTTCTTCTCTTTGCGGCAGACGGTCAAACAGGTTGTTTATATTTTCCCGTATGACCGTTCCGTCCGTTTTAAGTGCCGCTTCATTTTGGTTGATGTCGGCAAAAATGCGAAGTACGGACAGATATTCCCCGAAATTTTCCACCGAGAACAGGGCACAGGGGATCCCCTTTTTGCGAAGCAGTGCAATTGCGTTGACCTGTGCGGGAATATCCGCCGAGCCGATCACAAAATCGCATCCTGCGGCAAGCAGGATCTCCTCGTCTACGCTTTTTCCTGCTCCGCGGTCAACGAGCAATGCCGTTTCGTCCGCAAAACCGCGTTCGACCGCTTCTCCGACCGTTACGGCAATATCGCCGCCCGTGCGTGTCCAGATCTGTGCAAAGGAAGAAAACAAAACGGCACAGTTCTGCGGTTTCTGCGGCAGAACGACGGTCGCATTCGTGCCGTCGGTAAAGGTATAAAAGGCTTGTGCGTGCGTGTCTGTCTGCGGTTGAACGGTACATCCGCACAAAAAGATGAGCAGACACAGAGCAAGCAGGATGATTCTTTTAATGCTGTGAAAACTGTTCAATGATCTCATATTTTCTGTTCAGCAGATCGTCGCTTAAAAGTGCGTTTTGTACGTTTTCAAAACCCATGCGGTTGACCGTATCGGCAAAGCGTTCTCCCTGTTCACCGTTTTCACGGTAAAACAGCAGGCATTTTTCAATAAAATCAAGAACGGCATCGGCATCGGTGAACAAAAAGTCAATGCGTTTGCCGCGTTCCCCCTTTTTACCCCATCGGCCGCCGATATAAACGGCGTAACCGTCGGTGTACGTTTCACTGACGCCGAACGGACATTTACCTTTGCAACGGCCGCAGTTGTTGCAGATTGCGGTATCGTGTGTGAGCGTGCCGTCGGCAAGGCGGACAGCCCCCACGGGACACGCCTTTTCAAGTTGACACTGTTTGCAGTTGCGGCAGGCATCGGTGTTGAATGCAGGTACTCTCTGACCGATCACACCCACGTCGTTGAGGTCGGGTTTTACACAGTTGTTGGGACAGCCGCCCACAGCCATTTTGAATTTATGGGGCAGCTTAAAGCCGCGGTAGCCGTTGTAAAAGCGTTCGTGGACGGCTTCGGACAGGGCAAAGGTGTCGATGAGACCGAACACGCAGGTCGTGCCCTTGCAGGACACCACGGGACGCACTTTCGGGCCCGTTCCGCCCGTTTCCAAACCGTACTGTGCGAGAAATGCACACAAAGGCTCAATATTTTCAAACGGAATTTTCTGAATTTCCACGGTCTGACGGCTCGTGAAAGCCGCTTCGCCGTTGCCGAAACGCTGTGCCGCCTGGGCTATGACCATGAGTTTGTCGGCGGTGAGTTTGCCGTTGACGGTGATCACACGGGCATTGAAGCAGTTGTCGGTGGTCTTATCACGCAGAAAGCCTTTGCCTTTGACGGCGGCAATTTCAGCGGCAGTGGGAATGATCTTCATGTTACGCACCTCTTATTTCGTTTTGTCTTTGTATTTATAAATGCCGTCGGGCAGGGGGAAACACAGAATAAAACGCATTCCGTCTTTGTAATTTTCCGCACCGAGCGTACCGTGGTGGCGTTCGGTGACGGCCCGCGATATGGCAAGTCCCAGACCGAAACCGCCGTTTTGCGTGTCAGCACCGCGGTAAAAGCGTTCAAACAAACGGCTTCTCTGTTCTTCGGGCAGACCGCCGCCGTCATCACAGATCTGCACGAACACGGCGGCTTCTCCGCGGCTGATCGCAATGTCGATCCGTCCTTGTTCATCCGTGTGTTCACAGGCGTTTTTGACGATGTTTGCAATGGCTTCAAATATCCACTGACGGTCACAGTGCAGGTTTGCTTCGCCGGTAACGTGAAAATGTTTCAGCGGATAGATGGATCGAAGTTCGTTGCATACACTGCGGCAGAGATCCCCCATGTTTTCATCCGTCAGGAGCAGTTCATAGCCGTCCGAACGCAGTTTTTCAAGCCGCAACAGATCAAAGATCAGTTTGTCCGTGCGGTCAAGCAGAGCCAACTGTTTTTCAAGGCATTCCCCGGTTTTTTCGTCGGCGGTCTGCTGTGCCATCTCGCAGTACAGACGGATCCCTGCAAGCGGCGTTTTTAATTGGTGCGATACGTCGGCAAGAAAGGCGTTGTTTTCGCAGACGAGAGCACGTGCACTGATCTGTTCGTGGCGGAGTTGTTCACTCAGTTGTGCCACGTCGTTTTCAAGCATGGCAAGGCGGTCGTCGTGCAGACTGTACGGCACCGTGCTTCCGTCGAGCAGGCTGACCGCCACGTTTTTCTGCAACGCCGAATACCGTTTTCTTGCACGGGCATACAGAATGATAAAGAGGATCGCCGTGAGTGAACTTGCGGCAAGCAAGATCAGCAAAATACCCTTTTCGGTAAGCATGATGCACTCCTTCTTTTTCAAGTATTGACAGGAAATAATATTTTTGCTATAATAAAAGTGAACAAGGCAGACCGATAGACGGTTCGCCTTCCGTTAAAGCAGAAATAACCGCCTTACTGTGGAAGGTATGGGGCGGTTATTTCTTTTTTGTTATAATGATGAATAAATTCACCATGCTGATAACAACTGCAACGGTTGATACAAGAAGTGACAGTATGGAATACAGATCTCCGTATGTTACCATTCGCATCCCTCCTTTCCGGAGGGAAAAGAAGAAACCCTCCGAATATCGGAAGGAAACCGCCTACCGCTCAGCAAGGTCTGCCTTGCCCAAATGAAATAATAACACAATCTGACATAATTTGCAACAGTATAAACAGAATTATCTTATCTTAAACGACCAAAAATACAACGCCGCATAAACGGTATTTGTTTATGCGGCGTGACATTCGGTTTATTTGTACAGCGGGAAACGCTCGCAGATGGAGCAGACTTCTTTGCGGATCTGCGGTGCACTGTTTTCGAAATCGGTTGCACAGCGGAAAATGAAGTCGGCGATACGCTGCATTTCTTCAACACCGAAACCGCGTGTGGTAACGGCAGGTGTACCGAAGCGGACACCGCTGGTGATCGTCGGCTTCTGAGGATCGTTGGGAATGGCGTTCTTGTTGGCGGTGATGTAGCAGGCATCCAGACGCTGTTCGAGTTCCTTGCCCGTTACGTTCAGAGAACGCAGGTCGGTGAGGATCAGGTGGTTATCCGTACCGCCCGATACCATGTCGATGCCCTTTGCACGGAACGCATCCGCAAGGGCGGCGGCATTGGTGATGATCCTGTGCTGATATTCTTTGAAAGCGGGGGTAAGTGCTTCACCGAAGCAGACGGCTTTCGCGGCAATGATGTGCATGAGAGGTCCGCCCTGCGTGCCGGGGAAGATACCCTTGTTGATCTTGGGCAGGAGTTCTTCTTTGCAGAGGATCAGACCGCCTCTGGGACCTCTGAGGGTTTTATGCGTTGTGGTGGTGACTACGTCCGCGTAGGGTACGGGAGAGGGATGTTCGCCTGCGGCAACCAAGCCTGCAATGTGAGCCATGTCTACCATGAAGTATGCACCGACTTCTTTTGCAATGGCAGAGAAGCGTGCGAAATCAAGGGTACGTGCATAAGCGGAGGCACCTGCAAGCAGGAGTTTCGGTCTGTGTTCTTTGGCAAGGCGTTCCACTTCGTCGTAATCGATGAAACCGTCGTCGTTGACACCGTAGGAAATGAAGTTGTAATACATACCCGAAGCGTTGATCTTCATACCGTGGGTCAGGTGTCCGCCTGCATCGAGTGCCATACCCAGCACCGTGTCACCGGGCTGCAGAAGGCCTGCGTAAACGGCAAGGTTTGCCTGTGCACCCGAGTGAGGCTGTACGTTGGCGGCTTCGGCACCGAACAACTGCTTTGCACGTTCAATGGCAAGTTCTTCGGTCTTGTCCACGCATTCGCAACCGCCGTAGTAGCGTTTTGCAATGTAGCCTTCGGCATATTTGTTGGTAAGCACACTTGCCATCGCCGCCATAACAGCGGGAGAGGCAATGTTTTCGGAAGCGATCAGTTCAATATTGCGGCGTTGACGGTCCAGTTCAAGATTCACCGCATCTGCAACGGCAGGATCGTAGGCGGCAAGATAAGCACCTGCATCAAAAAAATCTGCGTACATACTTTTTTCCCCTCTTATATTAAAATTACATAATTACTGTTATTCTATCAAACACTGCCGCACTTTGCAAGCCACTTTTCTTTTTTAATAAAAATACGGCATTTTGCACAAAAGCACCGAAAAAGGGGCTGTTGCATTTGATGCAACAGCCCATCCTTGTCACTTTTTATTCAATTCGAAATAAAAGTAGGTATCGTCCTGTGATGCTTCGTGAAAACCGCTCGCAAGGATCATGCGGCGGGAGCCTTCGTTCTGCCTGAAACAGCGTGCCCACGGTTTAAGGTGCAGGCCGTCTCGTGCAAAATCACGCAGGGCGGCAAAAACCGCTTTGCCGTAGCCTTTGCCGTGGTATGCGGGCATCAGGCGGCAACCGAGTTCGCATCTGCCGTTTGCACTGAAGTTCCACACGATGCCTTCACCGATCATTTCACCGTCCTCGTTCAGACGAACGGCAAAGTTCACGGAATCTCCGATCCTTATATCATACTGCACGCCGTCGTAGAACGTGTCCTCGGTGACGGGACCTGTAAGGCTTGCGTCCTCACGGTAATCGTAGCCCCAGTAGCGGTTGTTTTCCACGTCCGTATTCAGGGACAGATATGCCTGTTTATCACGCTCGTGTATTGGCGTGAGCACAATGCTCTGCGTGCGCAGAACGGGAATTTCTGCAAGCTGTGTCGCAGGGGATTTTACGTGAACGAGGTATTTGTGGATGAGATCCACGGGCTGATACTGCATTTTGGAAGTACGCAATCCCGTATCACCTGCATCGTCCTCACGGTTGACAAACCACAGATTTTTCCCTAAATGCTCTGCCATCAGCCGCACGAACCCCGAATACATGGTCGGATAGGCACCTGCAAAGCGTTTGAGGGCTTTTTCAACGTGAATGATGAGCGTTTCATCGATCACTTCACCGATGCTCAGGGCTATGATCTCGCCGTCAACTTCCATGCACGCGGCAAAAAGACCGAAACCGGAGTAAAGATCCAACAGTTTTTTTGTCTGTTCGAGTTCTTCCTTTTCCATTTTTCCGCCGCCGCTGTGTTCTTTTTCATATTCCGCAAGCAAGGCATCGATCTGCGGACGGTCGGTTTCCCTCACAAAACGGATCACGGGCTCACCGTAGAGCCGTCTGAACCTGTTGACGTGGTTGCGTTGACCGCTGAATTTCTTGCCCTGAAAAGTCATGGCATCGGTAAAGGAGTAAATGTAGTCGCTCCAGCGGCGGTCATAACCGCACAGATACGGTTGCAAGCGGTCATCGTGGCTTATGAAATCAAGCGTTTGTTCATCCACTGCGAAAAAGCGAAGCGGCACGTTCAGTTCCTTTGCGTAAACGATCAGTTCGTCGATCATACCGTGCACGTCTTCTCCCACGGGCCACGTAAAGGCAGGTTGACTGCCGATGGTCTGCCGTAAGGAAAACGTGTCGTTCCGAAAGCAAAACTGCACGTCTTCTTCGTTTCTCCACATGAACAGCGAGCCTGCGGACAGGTCACTGCAACGCAATGCACTTTTCTGAATACAGGGCAATGCTTTGTGAATTGCCGCGACGGAAAAAGGTTCGGTTTGCAACATGGATCAGCAAAAATTCCTTTCTGATTTTATGTTTTCATGGCGGTTTCTTTTTGTTTTTTTGGCGGTTTTACAAATTTCTGATGTCGGATATGGGCGGGGAAGCCGTGTTTTACGTCTTCGCCTTCTTCAAAATCCAGACCGCCTTCATAGTTTGCAGGCGTATAGCCTTCTTCTGCAAGGGAGGCACGCTGCTGTAAAACTTCCATTGCATACAGATATTGCGGTGTGTTGTAATCCCAGAACAGATAGGGAATGATCATCAGTGCGTGACCGACAAGGTCGAATATGAGCGGAATGACGAGAATGTCAAATCTTGCATCGTCCAGGAACAGAACGTCCCAGTTGGAGTTGAAGCCGTTGTGCAGCAGCAGAACGGGAATAATCAGCCCTACGAACGTGGTTACGGGGCTTGTGAACCATCCGTATACGCCCGTAAAACTTTCCATGCGTTCACCCGACAGATACATCTGATAGTCGTTCAGGCGGATGCCCATATCGCTCTTTGCAAAGTTTGCAGGTTCAATGATGAAACCGCGCACCCACAGCGAAGCGAACAGCACCCAACCGCAGACCAACAGATTGTCACCCAGATACGTAATGGCAAGAATGCTCATCAGTGTACTGACCACTTCCACGCACTGTTTGTAAATGGCGAGCTGGCGGAATGAAAAATGCTTGACGATAATGGGGGACAGCAGGGCGGGGATCGTACCTCTGAACGCCCATAAAAGGCTGGCAATGAGGCTGTATTCCAGACCGCTCAGACGAAGCGTATACAGGAAAATGACGGTGCTGATCCCGATCATACCGTTGCCCAGTGAGTCAATCAGGCCCGAAATGGTGTTCAGCCTGTGATACTTGTTCCGCAGAACGCTGAAAATGCCGTACCAGAACGAGACCTGCTGTTTCTTTTCAAGCGGCGGTTCGGGAATACGCTCCTTGATATTCTTTACAAAGTACAGCGTGATCAGTGCACAGGGAATGAATACGCCGGGGAGAACGAAACGGAAGAAGTTGATATCGTCAAAGGAACCCAACACGGGGATCACAGCCGCAAATACGGAGTTGAGCAGATGTGCGATCTTGACCGGATAGGCTCGCACGATCATGCGTTCTTCCGGATTGGGACTGATGACCTGCGTGCAACTTTCTATACGGTTGCTGAAATCATACAGACCGTAGAGAGAAAACAGAAGATACGCCATCCACAGGCGGTCGTTGACATCGGGGACGTTGTAAATGGGTAACCAGCCGATGAGCACGATCATTACGCATTTCTGGATCACGTCGGAATAGAGAATGTATTTGTATCTTCCGTATTTGGGAACGAGCAGTTTTCTCCAGAAAATACCTCTTGCACCGCCAAAGCCGCTGCAAAGCAGTTGCACGCCGAGGATCTTGAAGAAACTCTTTGCGTTGATACCCGAAAGGCTGTTGAGGAAACCGATGAGGGCACTGTCGGCGGAAATCATGGAAGAAACGTCGAAAATGAGCAAAAACAGGGCAAGCAAAAAGGCGGTGATATAGACGGAATAGACTTTGCGTTCCATCTTTTTCGGCATGAATCCAAGGTTGTCGGAGACCAGCCAGCCTAAAATATTCCACAGATAACTCAAAGGAATGCCGATCATGGAAATGACGGAAAATGCAAGATAGGGCAGGTCGTAATGGTACATAATGAGGAAACAGCCTGCACTGAATCCGATATAGCCCAAAGGTGCCTGTGCACCGTAATTGAACGTAACGCCCATGAAAATGTCAAGATATTCACGGAACGAGACGTATCTGCCTTTAGACTTGTCTGCTTCTTTCCAATGCGTGCGTACGTCCGTGAGCAAGGTTTTTACTTTTCCTGCCATCTTATTGCACCTCCCTTGTTTCGTTATAGGAAACCGCAATGTCGGTCATCAGAACTTTACGCCGTTGCGGCAACCAGTTCTGACCGAGTTCCATTTCTGCGGCTTCTGCTTCACTGCATTCCATGCGTACGGTGCTTACGCCGTCACATTTGTGGAATGCGTGATGTCCGATGCTTTTGACCGAAGCGGGGATGAAAATGTCGGTTGCGATACGGCATTCGGTAAATGCATCCGAGCCGATGGAAACCAGACCGTCGGGCAGATAGATTTCCTGCAGGGAACGGCATTTGAAGAATGCAAGATTGCCGATCGTTCTGAGTTCTTCGGGTACGGTGACGTCTTTGAGTATTTCCGTGTTTGCGAAGGCAAGTTCACCCACTGCGGTCACGGTTGACGGGATCGTGTATTTTGTTCCGATCTCACCGTGTTTTTCATCAAAGACGGTAAGCGTCAGTTCGCCGTTTTCATCCGCAACCGTTTTTTGTGCATTTCGCAGGACGTCAAGTTCCTGCGTGAACGCCTGTACCTGCGTTTCGTCTGCGGGTGCTCCAACGCCCATTTCCAACGCGGTGCGGTATTCGCCGTTTCGGTTGGGATACAGCACCAGTTCGGTCGGTATACCGTCTCCGCCGTCGCATTTATAAAGCACGCCGAACGACGAGATGAAATTGCTGTTTTCGGGATGCACGATCACCGCATACAGGTTTTTACAGGTGTAAAAGGCTTTGGAATCAATGACGGACACGTCTTTGCCGATGAAAATAAAATTCACGGATTCGTCACAGCACACGGCAAAGCGGCGTACCGAGGAGACGGGTTTGCTTTCATCCGCAACATTGTCTTCGTTACGAACGAAATCAACCGTCAGCACGGTGCGGTTGCCGCCGTGGTATTCATCAAGCATATACGTACCGTCGCCGTTGTCTTCAAAAGCAAACAGGTCTTTTGAAATGGAATTGAAACTGAAAAACATGGACAGACCGACGAAACAGATCAGCAGGATAATAAAAGCGGTTTTTTTGACGATTGCTTTGCCGAAAAAACCTTTTGTCGGATCATCGCTGATCTTTACGTCCGGTTTTTTTGCAAACAGAGGATCATACAACAGTTTACCCTGCGAAACGGGTATTTTTTCGTTTTCCAAAATAAAACCCCTCCTTTGATACGGAAACATATTTTTATAATATACAAAAACAACAAAAAAATCAAGTGAATATTAAGAATTCTATGAAAGCCGTACAAAATGGGTAAAACTATACAAAAATAGGTTCTTCACGGAAAGTAGGATGGATTGTAAAAATGATAAATCATAATTTACATTCTCTGTTTTAGTTACAACATTCCCCTTTGTTTCCGTGAACAGCCAAAAACAAAACTGCCCTCACGCAGAGAGCAGTTGATGGTTTGTCTGATTATCTTGTTTATTATCTTACCGCATACAGTGAAAAAACAGCAATGCCTGTTGCCGTTTTTATGCTCTTTTCCACGTGGACGGGAAGAACACGAGAAGCATCGGGAATATTTCAAGTCTGCCTGCAAGCATACAGAATGAAAGCACGGCTTTGGAACCCATGGAGAGGGTGGCGTAATTGCCCGTTGCACCGAGAATGCCGCCCATGCCGGGACCTACGTTGTTCAGGCACGTGACCACGCCCGTGAAAGTGGTGACCATGTCCATTTCATCGAACGCCGCCACGAGGATCACGGCAAGCACCAACAGGATCACATAGAACTGCAGGTAGGTGGAAGCATTGTTGACGGTCTGTTCATCCACCGTTTTTCCTTCAATTCGGATGGATTTGATGCGTCTGGGATGTGCCAACTGTCCGAGGTCGCGTACGGCATCTTTGAAAAGGATCATGATACGGCTGACTTTCATGCCGCCGCCCGTGGAGCCGGCACACGCACCGACGAACATGAGAACCGTCAACAGTATGCGTGAAAAGACGGGCCACAGATCATAGTTTTCCGATACGAAGCCGGTGGTGGAAATGATGGATGCCGTCTGGAATGCGGAAGCACGGAATGCGTGTTCCCACGTTTCGTACTGTTCGTGGATGTTGAGGGTAATCAGCAATATGACTGCCGCAACGATCAGACCGAATACACGAAGTTCTTCACTGTGCAATGCTTCCCGCCATTTTTTGAGTGTCAGCAGATAATAAAGGTTGAAGTTGACGCTGAACAGAAGCATGAATACGGTGATAACGTATTGCAGGTAGGGGGAAGAATGTGCAATGCTCGCATTGAAGCAGCTGAAACCGCCTGTTCCCGCCGTACCGAATGCGTGAATAAGGGCTTCGTAAAGGTTCATACCGCCCAACAGCAGCATCAATGTTTCAACTGCGGTCAGCACGATATACATGGCGTAGAGGATGCGGGCAGTGTCACCGAGTTTCGGGACGATCTTTCCCACCGTCGGACCCGGCACTTCCGCACGCATGAAGTGCATCATGCTTGTTTTTTTTGCCTGTGCTTTCGGGACGAACATCAGTACAAACACAAGAATGCCCATACCGCCGATCCAGTGCGTAAAACTGCGCCAGAACAGAATCCCTTTGGGCAGGGATTCAATATCGGTGAGCACCGTGGCACCCGTGGTCGTAAAACCGGATACCGTTTCAAAAAAGGCATCCACGTAGTTGGGGATCGTTCCGCTCAGGAAGAACGGCAATGCTCCTATGAGAGAAAGCAACACCCATGACAGTGCAACGCAAACGAAGCCTTCCTGTGCGTAAATGTTTTTGTTTTTCGGCAATAAACGCACCAGGATGCTGCCGCATACGAGTTGTATGGCAATGGGAATGATGAAGGCAAGGTAGGTCTGATTTTCGCCGTAAATGAGTGCTACGATCAGCGGAAGGCACATCAGCAGACCGCCGATACGAATGATCTGCCCGAAAAAATAGGCAAGCATACGGTAATTCATTATATTTTTTACTCCAAAATATCCCGCAGATCCGCAACCGCTTCATTGGTCGTTACCACCACAACGCGGTCGTCGGGTAAGATCTCCGCATCACCGTTGGCATAGACCACCTTATCGTTACGCAACATACAGGCAACGAGGGTGTTCTTGCGGATGTGCAGGTTTTTAAGTTTTTCTCCGCATCCCGGAAAATCGGAAGATGCAATAAATTCCAATGCTTCGAGTTGTCCGCCGACCAGTTTGTGCAACGCATGGATCTTGCTCATACCGCTGGAATCGGAAATGGCACGCACGTAGCGTACGACGTTTCCCGCCGTGATGTAGCGGGGAGCAATAAAACTTTCGCTTTGCAGTTTATGCAGAAGGCGGTTGAGTGAACTGCGGCTGACCTTGATGACGACCTTTTCCACCTTGTGCAGATCGGCAATGAGGGAAATGATGATGTTTTCTTCGTCAATTCCCGTCAGAGCCACCACTGCATCCATATCGGCAATGCCTTCTTCTTCAAGCGTATCCGAGTCCGTGCCGTCGGCACAGCAGATATCGCATTTATTCAGCAATCGGTCGAGTTCAAGGCAGGTTTCCCTGTTGTTGTCGATGATCTTGATCTTGATACCGCCCGCACTTTCCAGACGTTTGGCAAGGTAATATCCGATCTTGCCGCCGCCGATGATCATAACCGAACGGATCTTCTTTTTCATCAGCCCCAACTGGCGGAAAAACGATGCAATATTTGCGTGTGTTCCGACCACCGAAACACGGTCATCCGCAAGCAGAACGAAGTCACCTTTGGGGATGAACACTTCCCCGTTTCTGTTGACCGCACAGACGAGGATCTGTTCGGGATAGCGTGCACCGATCTGCCGCAGGGACATTCCGCACAGGGGATTGTCGGCGTTGATGGCAATTTCCACCATGTCCACTCTGCCTCTTGCAAATTTTTCTATATTTGCCGCGGCAGGGAACTGCAACAGGCGGGAAATTTCATGTGCGGCGTCGTATTCGGGATTGACGAGCATACTCAAGCCCAGTTCTTCACGCAGGAATGCCCCCTGTTTTGAATATTCGGGATTGCGTACGCGGGCAATGGTGTGATCCGCACCTGCTTTTTTTGCGACCATACAGCACACCAGATTCAGTTCGTCCGAATCCGTAACGGCAATGAACAGTTCACAGTCTTCCACGGATGCCTGTTGCAACACGGGAAGGCTTGCGGCATTGCCCTCCACGCCGATGACGTCATATTTATTGACGGCAGAATCGACCTTTGCAGGATTTGTATCAATGATGGTGATGTCGTGATCTTCTCCGACCAGGTATTCAACAAGTGCATCACCCAACTTGCCGATGCCTGCGATTATGATCTTCATTCTTTATTTGTTTTCGTCGTAAACGCGAAGCAGCATTTCGTTCTGTTCGGCAGTCAGCGGGGAGAACGGACGTCTGGCTTCACCCATGTCGAAGCCCTGCGAACGCAGAATGGCCTTGCAACCGGGGATAACGCCGACCTGAATGAGGGCGGCAATGATGTTGTTGGCTTTCTTCTGTTCTTCTCTTGCTTCGTCGATCTTGTTGGCTCTGAACAGGGTTTCGATCTTTACGAATTTTTCAGCCATGAAGTTGTAGGTACTGCCGATACCGCCGTCTGCACCTGCGGCAAGACCGCTGATGAACATTTCGTCGAAACCGTTGAACACCACGACATCGTCACGCATACCTTTGAGTCTTTCAAGCAGGAACATATCCGCACTCGTGTGCTTGACACCGAGGAAGCGGGGATCTCTGAGGAATACTTCAAAGTTTTCCTGCGAAAGTTTGCTTCCGCCGTTGGCAACGAAGTTGTAAATGATAACGGGCAGACCGCTTTCATCGGCAAGTGTCATGTAGTGGTTCTTGATCTCGTTGAAAGAGAAACCGTAATAGAAGGGCGGTACTGCACTGACGGCGTCCGCACCGACCTTTGCGGCGTGGCGTGCAAGTTCGGCGGTGTGTTCGGTGGAAACGCAACCGACGTGGGCAATGATGGTGGCCTTGCCTGCGGCGGCTTTCACTGCTGTTTCAAGAATGAGTTTGCGTTCGTCCATGGAAAGCAGGAATGCTTCGCTGGTGGAACCGCCAACGTAGAAACCGGTGGCACCTTTTTTGAGGTTGTGTTCAATGAGTGCTTCAATGGTTGCACAGTTGACGTTGCCGTCTTTGTCGTAGGGAGTCAGCAATGCGGGAAATACGCCGTGGAATTTTTCGTTCATAATAAACAATCCTTTCTTATTAGATCTTTTTTTGTTTTTTCGTATAAATAATGCATACGGCAAGTGACAGGAGTAAACCGCCGATGCTTACAAACAGACATTCCCGGAACAGGGGAGACGTGTATTGCAGTTCAACGGTGTGCGTACCTTCCGTCAGCGGAACGACGAGAAAGCCTTTGTTGAGTGAATCAACGGCCACTTCTTCACCGTCCACCCTTGCCGTCCAGTATTTTGAATAGGGAACGGTCGTGAACAGGGATTGGTCTTTTTGTGCCGTAACGGTACCGACGATGCAGTTGGCTTTTGTTTCGGTGATCTGCAAGGCTCTCGTCTGCATTTTTTCGGTCAGTTCGCAGAGGGCTTGCAGATCGGTTTTCAGCAGTTCAAACGAGAATTTCATCAGGTCTTCGCCTTGCAGGGTGACCTCCAGCTGATCCCCTTTGCTGAATGAGCCGAGTTCGGGGAAATCACTGTATATTTCTTTTTTGTCATAAATCATTTCGCCGTTACAGGTAACAGTGACGTCCGTAAATTGGTTGTTGCCGAAAAACATGGTGAGCACGGTATCGTCTTCTTTTATTTTGTACCCGAAAGTGATCTGTGTATCTTCTTTGTTGTTGTCGGTGGATTCAACGGTGTATTTGCCGGAAAATGAAAACAGGTCTGCGGCATCCGATGTTCTGATGGTGGGGGAATAATAGGTGTATATCTTTGTGTCAAAAGAATCCGCAATGGTATTGTAGATCGATGGCGGCAAAAGATCGTTGTTCGTAAGAGACTGCACCGTTTCGTTGTCGAGCATATATGCAAGCGGCAAGGTGCATTCGACCTCACTGACGGTTATGCCGTCTTTTTCATACACGGTCTGTAAAGTTTCCGATTGCGGCGTTTCATCCGTGTAAGAATACACGTAGCGTACACCGGACAGGGCTTCTGTTACGGAATTGAAGGAGTTCGGTTTGTGATAATTGCTGTTTGTACCTTCCGTATAATACAGTTCGGTGGTCTCGTGGATGTAATCCACCAACCCGAAGCGTACCAACTGTACGGTTTGCAAGGGAGCCGTGTAGGAACTGAAGATCGGAAATCCCCGCAGACCGTATTGTGCCTGTTTGTTGGAATCGGCGTCGTTTTCGGTCAGACAAAGATTTTTTTCACGGTAAAGGGAATCGTCGGTCTGCACTTCATCAATTGCCTGTTGCAGTGCGGGTTCGTACACGTTTGTGAGTATGTGGGCGGTGCCGTTCCATACACCGAGAATAAAACAGGTGTACAAGCCCACCGTCGCACACAGGGCAAAAAAGGCAAACTGTATTTTCGGTTTTTTCACTTTGAAAAACACAACGCAATAGGCAACTGCCGCCAACAGTGAGCCGATGAAACGAACCGCGTTTGAAGGATCGATGAGAGCCAGTGCAAATACGAATATGCAGAAAACGATACTGCCCGTGATCGCTTTTTGGCGGTTTAATTTTTCCCTTTGCGAAAATGCCTTTGCCGCAAGGCAGATAAGAGCAAAGCAGAACATGAAAGAAAAACGGTTCTGTACAAGGATCGGCATACGGAAACCGTGCCAGATCATATTCAGCGTACCGACGTTGAAACTCAGAAACAGAAAGGCGAGTATGATCCCGTTTTTGATCTTTTCATTTCTCTTTGCATCCGATGCAAAAAACCACAGAAACGCAAAATACAGTGCAAACAAAGTCACGTAGATATTGGCTCTGCTTGCGGTCTGCGTAACCGTATCGGGAGAATCGTAAAACAAGAGATTCCGGATGCTTTCCGTGAAATTGCCGAGGTAGCCTTGCAGAAGCGATGCTCCGCTTTTATTCGCTTCGTTTGCCGTCAGAAACGGCGGGATCAGAAATACGCAGGAACTTACGGCAGACAGGACGGAAAAGCCGAGCATCCGCAAACTTTTATTGAGAAAATCACGCCAATTTTCAAAACGGAACGTAAAGTAGTAAAAAATAACACCGACGGCAACCGTGAAACCGAGGTAATAGTTGCACACAAAGGTTGCGGCAAGCGTGAACGTGTACAGTGCCGGCTTTTTTTCGTAAACGAGTTTTTCCATGCCCGCCATCAGAAGCGGAAAGAGAGCGACCACGTCCAGCCAGATGATATAATTGGCATACGCGGCTATATAACCGCACATGGAGAATATAAGCGAAAACAAAACCGTCTGTGCATCGTTTTTGCACAGTTTCTTTCGGGTTGCATAAAAAGCAAACGTCGCACCGCAAAGGGATATTTTCAGCAGAGCGAGAAAACTGACGAAATAATGCAGATGTTCTTCTTTGACAAGCACGCTCAGCCATGTGAACGGACTTGAAAGGTAATAGCAGTAAACCGACCAGAAATCATAACCGCCGTTGCCTGTCCATGAATACAACAGGTTTTCACCGGACAGCACCTTCCTGCGGAACTCTGCCATGAACGGCATGATCTGCGAGGAACTGTCACCGCCGATCAGGACCGCATCGTATTGCAAAAGCATAATTAAAAATCCGATACCGAGCAACGCAAAAGGAATTGCAAAAGAAAGAAGAACGGGGCGTGTATAAATATGTTTTTGTTTGCCGTCAACAGATCTCATGCCCGCATCCCCTTTCATCCGCACTGCTGATTGCAACTCTTATAAAGCCGCAGGAACACTGTGACTTACATTTTCTATTATACATAAACAAAATCAAAAGGCAAGGTTTTTATTTTTTATATTTATTCCGTATTTCAGGTTGGTTACTTGCTTTTTTTTCGGTTTCGTGCTACAATGAATTGAATTTTACAAAGATTTGACTTTGAAAAGAGGTTATGGATATGAAATTAGGTATCGTGGGACTTCCCAACGTCGGAAAGAGCACGCTTTTCAATGCACTCACCAATGCCGGTGCACAGGCGGCAAACTACGCTTTTTGCATCATTGAGTTTAACGTGGGCATCGTTCCCGTGCCCGACAGCCGTCTGGATGCGCTTGCAAAACTGTATGATCCCGATAAAATTACGCCTGCAACGGTTGAATTCGTGGACATCGCAGGTCTTGTACGCGGTGCATCCAAGGGTGAAGGTCTGGGCAATAAATTTTTGGCACACATCCGCGAAGTGGATGCCATCGTGCACGTGGTGCGTTGCTTTGAAAACGACGATATCGTGCACGTGGAAGGCAGTATCGATCCCGTGCGTGACATTGAGACGATCAATCTCGAACTGATCATGGCGGACACGGAAGTGCTTTCCCGCCGCATTGACCGCGACACCAAAGCCATGAAAGGCGACAAGAGCCTCGCATCGGATATTGCATTTTTCAACCGTCTGAAAGAAAATCTTGACAACGCGGTGAATGCACGTGCGGTCGAAATGAGCGAAAAGGAAAGAGAACTTGCCGAAACGGTGGCTCTTTTGTCGCTCAAACCCGTCATTTACGCCTGCAACATGAGCGAAGAAGATTTTGCGGGTGACGTGGATGCCAATCCCTATTACAAAGCCGTTTGCGAACTTGCCGCCGCGGAAGGCAGTGCGTGTCTTCCCATCTGTGCGGAACTTGAAGCACAACTTGCCGATCTTCCTGCCGAAGAACGCGAAATGTTCCTCTCCGATGCAGGCATTGAAAAGGGCGGTCTGGACGTGCTCATTCAAAAAGGTTACGATCTGTTGGGACTGATGTCGTATCTGACCGCAGGCAAGCCCGAAGTGCGTGCATGGACCATTCAGAAAGGCACCAAGGCACCGCAGGCCGCAGGTAAGATCCATACCGACTTTGAACGCGGATTCATCCGTGCGGAAGTGGTATCGTTTGACGATCTGATGCGTGAAGGTTCCGTAGCCGCCTGCAAGGACAAGGGACTGATGCGTTCCGAAGGCAAAGAATACGTCATGCGTGACGGCGATATCGTACTGTTCAGATTCAACGTGTAATGGACATGAAGAATTTAGGAATCGGAAAAAGCGTTCCGCTGGATACGGATGAGACCGTGGTCATTACCCTCACCGTGGGTGAGGACGGTCTGATAACCGCCTGCGGCTGTGCGGTCGAGGGAAGCGATTATCTGGAAGAATGTGCCCATACCCTGTGCCGCGTACTGCCCGAAAAGCCCGTCATTGACGTGTTGCAGATGACGAACATGGCGATCGTTTACAACATGGAAAGCGATCTGCCGCCGCAGTTTTTCTACTGTTCGCACATGGCAACGGTCGCCGCCAAAAACGCCGCCAAGGATTACCTTCGCAAGAACGGCATTCCGTTTGACGATACGGATTGCTGTAACTGCGGGAAATAAAATGCAGAAAAAAAACGCAAAACGGGTTAATTGTGTACCGATAAGGAAATTTTTTTGAAAATGTGGTGTAACCTTATATAACGGGGTTACACCCTTTTTTACTTTATGCGGATTCTTGACATTGCTTTTAATTGAAAGGTATAATTGATTCTTGTTGTGGGTGCAAATAATTTTGTTTGTAAGGTGCAAAATGGTGCAAAAAACTTTTAAAATTACTTGAAAATCGGTGCAAGTTATGCCATAATACACATATCAGTTCTTAGGAGGTCTGTCTATGGAACGAATTGCTATGCAAAAACTGATAGATTGGAATAACAACAAACGCAAGAAACCGATGATTGTTTGGGGTGCAAGACAGGTTGGGAAAACCTATCTTGTAGAGGAACTTTTCGCTAAAACTTTTTATAAAAACAACTATATCTATGTCGATTGCAAAAAAGAAGACGAGATCCGTGCGTTCTGT
Source organism: Acutalibacteraceae bacterium (assembly GCA_045590895.1). Lineage (GTDB taxonomy): Bacteria > Bacillota > Clostridia > Oscillospirales > Acutalibacteraceae > RUG806. Next base: position 12,587 of record JAZNRU010000049.1, on the reverse strand, counting down.
TCCGAAACCGCCAATGCTGAAAAAATCATTGAATATATTTCCCTGCGTAAAGGAAAGCAAATAAACGAAAAGACTTTGTTGATCTTTGACGAAGTACAGGAATGTCCGAATATTATTTCTTCTCTTAAATATTTTTGTCAAGACTACAGAGAAATTCCCGTTATTGCAACCGGCTCCATGGTTCGCATTAAACTTCAAAGGGAAACCCATAAAAGAGGTTCACGGGAAAATGATAAATTCCTTTTCCCCGTGGGTAAAATCAATCAGATCACGATTTATCCCATGACTTTTGATGAGTTTTTGATGAACAGCAACAGGATGCTTTATGATGCCATCAAAAAGGCTTATGAAAACAGACAGCCGCTGAGTAATCATATTCACGAATTGGCAATGGAGCAAATATATAAGTATCTTCTCGTAGGCGGTATGCCTGAAGCGGTTGAGGCCTATATTGACGGAGATAATCTGCTTGCGGCAAGAGAAATCCTCAAAGTTTTGTATGATAACTATCTTGCTGATATGGAACTTTATCAGGCAAGCCAAGAAGCTGTATTGCGTTCCCGTGTTCTGTTCCGGAATATATATAAAGAACTGAATAAAGAATCTAAAAATTTCTCTCCCGGACTGATCGAGGAAAAGAGCAAAACAAGAGATTATGCAACTTCCGTACAGTGGCTCACAATGGCTCACGTTGTGAATCAGTCATTCCAACTGAAAGAACGTATTACAACGCCGCTGATCCCGGATAGCGAAAGCAGTTTCCGTCTGTTTCTCGGAGATATCGGTATGTTCTCCTATCAAAGCGGAATCAATGCCGCTTCGTTTGTATCAAGCGAAAGGGAGAATACCTTGTCGGGAATATTCTTTGAAAATTTTGTTGCCAATGAATTGATTGCGAAAGAGCATAAATTGTTCTATTGGCGCGGAAAGTCATCTGCTGAACTTGAATTTATTATTGAGTCGAACAATAAGTTGTTTCCGATCGATGTCAAGAAAGGCAGAGGCACACTCAACTCCCTTGAAAAATTCTCAAACCATAATAAATTTGAATTTGCTGTTAAGGTTTCCAAAAACAACTACGGCTATAACCCCGGGCAAAAATTACTCACTGTACCGTTCTATTTTATTCCGTTTGTGGCAAAGGACCTTGCAGACGGAACGATGAAAATCTGAAAAAGAGAATTATTTACTGAAAAGAGGATGACCGTTCCACCTTTTTTGCAATTTTACGGCAAACAAAAAACAGATGCTGTCAGAGGAAATGATCCCTCGTGGCATCTGTTTTTTCATTTGTAATAATTCAATCACGTATCAATAAATGTCCGTTCGATGATGTTGTCCTGCAAGCCTGCTTCAAGGTTTACGAAATAATCGCTGTATCCGCCCACACGCACGATGAGATTGCGGTGATTTTCGGGATGCACTTTTGCATCCAAAAGGTCTTCGGGTGATACCACCGTGACGGTGTATTGCTGACCGCCGCCTGCAAAATACGCCTTTGCAAGTGCGATAAAGCAAGCCTTGCCTTTTTCGGTGGCGAACATCTTTTTGTCAAACTTGTTCTGGAACACGAAACCGCTGCAGGCATCCGTATGGTTGTATCGGAGTACGGATTTGATCTGTGCGGTCGGTCCGTTCGTGTCGCGGCCGGGTGTTGCGGCAATGCTGTCTGCCAGCAATGGCTCGCCTTTGCGTTTTCCGTTGGGCAAAGCCGCCGTCTGCCGTCCGTAACGTGCGGCTCTCTCGTAGGTACTGCATCCGCCTGTAAACACGCCGCCGCGGTAGGTGTTGTGGCGTTTGAGAACGGTGAAAAAACGATTGAGCACACGGGCGGTTATCTCATCGACCGCTTGGGTGTCATTGCCGAATTTTTCGCAGTTTCCGAAATCGTGATGCAGGCGTTCGTAACCGACGAAATCGGCGTTGAGTGCATCAATGAGTTCCGCCATCGTGTATTTTCGTTCATCGAAAACGAGTTTTTTAACGGCGTAAAGGCTGTCACCCGTGTCGGCAATGCCTTCTGCCAATATCTGTCCGTGGTTGTAAAGGGGGCCGCCGTTTCTGTAATCGCGTCCTTTTTCAAGACAGCCTTCAATGAGGCAGGAGCGAAGCGGATGCGGCTCAAAAACGCCGCGTTGATGCTGGCGGTTGTTTGCACTGTGACAGCAATGGAAGATCACGTATTCGAGCTGATCGAAGAATGCACGCTCCAATTCTTCATACGTATCAAATGCGGTCGGATCGCCCGTTTTGATTGAAACGACCTCACCCGTCATGGCATCCGTACCGTTGTGCAGAGCAAATTCAAGGCATTTGGTGAAAACGACTTCGCCGTCCTCAAGCCCCATGTGGCTCTTGCCGAGAATGTCGATCTGATTACAGCCGTTCATACAGTAATCGTGGCTGTCGGCAGGGGGAATGCCGATCTTTTCGAGTGCGGCACAGACCACGTCGTCATTGTAAAGGGCAGGAAGTCCCGTACCCGCGGCAAGCGTGTCTGCGATCGCTCCCCAAAGAGCATCGGGGGTATTTTTGTGAATGCGGCAGGTGAGATTGGGCGTGTTGTACCCTTTCTTCCTGACCATGCCGAGAATATCGTACGTCAGTGCATTCGATTCATCGTTGCCGTTTTCATCACTGCCCGAAATGCAGAGATTCCACGAACGGTGATCGCGGAAATAATCCCACAGCCTGTCTAAAAGATCGGCGATTTCCTCTTTGTTTTCGGTTTTTTCATACGCGGGATACATATACTGATCGAAGCGACCGGGGGAATCGTTTCCGTCCAGGGCAAAAATGAGCATGAACGCACACATCGCCGAAGTGAAGTCATACGCAGGTTTTTTCGGTACCGTTTCAAACGCCTTTGCCGTCCGCAGGAAAAACGCTCTGTCGTTTTCGTTTTCGCTTTGTTCGGCATTTGCAAGAGCCGCCGCACGGTAGCGTTCACCGAAAACATCGAGGGCATCCAACGCATACGAACACGCACGGTAAAACCATGCTTCTTCCGTGTGTTTATCGCAGTTTTCGGCAATGATCGTGCGGATATGATCCGTACCGTAATTGACGATCCTGCCGTAATCGGGGTTGGAATGACCGCCCCAGCCGCCGCCCCAGTGGGCACTCGTGCGGTTGAGCACGTCGGCGGAGGAGGCACAAAGACTTGCCGATTTTGCGTTGAATATATTCAGTTGTTCAACATAATAAAGAAAGGTATTTTTATGTTCCGGATATTCTTCGGCAAGTTGCAAAATGACGTCGGTATCGAACCGAAGCCCTTCGGAGGGTTTGTAGCGTGCACTGCCGGAGTCGGTTTCGAATCCCGTTGCAGGCAACAGTTGGCGTGAAAAGCGGATCTCAATATTTTTTGCGGCGTGAAGCAGGGCAAGCCCCACCCGTTCGCCGTGTTCGAGCGTTTCATCTGAAAAATATCCGTACAAAAAAGGATCAATCCGTGCAATATCCGTCATAAGCAAGCCTCTTTACTTTGAAATTTTTACATCCGTGCCGTGGAATGCAAACAGACTGCTCCAGCGTGCGATCCGTTCTTCCTTTGCATTTTCCTGTCGGCAGGCTGCGGTCGTGCCGATTTTTTCATGTTTGCCGATGCCGAGTGTGTGGTAGGGCATGATCTCGGCGTATCGGTACCGCCCCGCGTTGCGGTTGAGAAATGCCGCCAAAAGAGCGATGTCCTTTTCGCTGTCGTTGCAGTCGGGAATCAGCGGAAGTCGGATGATAACATCCGCCTTTCTGTCAAAGAGATACGTAAGGTTTTGCAGAATGTGAGTATTGTCGGCTCCCGTAAACAGACGGTGCCGTTCGGGATCCGTACATTTTATGTCATACAGGAACGTCGTGCCGAGGTCAGCCGCTTTTTCATAGAATTCCCGTGTTCCCGTGCCGCAGGTTTCGATCGCAATTGAAATACCTGCATCCTTTGCACGTGTGAGCAATTCAAGCGTGAAGGCGGGCTGATAAGACGGCTCACCGCCCGTCACGGTCAATCCGCCGCCGGAAGTATCGTAGAACATCTTGTCTTTCAGTACTTCCCGCATCACTGCATCGACGGTCATTTCTTTGCCGATGATCGCGTTGGCATCGTTGAAGCATACTTCCGTGCATCTGCCGCAGTGACTGCATTTTTCGCGGTCAACCGACAGCGTGCCGTTTTCAATGCTTCGTGCCGTGCATACCGCAAGGCATCCGCCGCAGGCCGTGCATTTCGTTTTGTCAAAGGACAGTGTGGATGTGCGTTCCCAACTTTCGGGGTTGTGGCACCAGATGCACCGAAGCGGACAGCCTTTGAGGAATACGCAGGTGCGTATTCCGTCACCGTCGTGTATGCAGAATTTCTGTATGTTGAAGATCATTCCCATGGTTTTATCCGTATCTGATTTCAGTTTTTTGTTTCCGTTTTATTTTAGCACGCAATTGTGTTTTTTTCAATCCCTTTGTAACGGATGATAATTTGCAAACAGATGGATAAATTATGATTTAGCAGCATTGTAAAGACCGATTGCCCCCACTCACTCCTTGTCGCCCCTGAAAGGGGAGATGTCTGCCGCAGGCAGACAGAGGGGTTTTGGCGGTAATATCAAACTTTTTTCTTTGAGTATGTGCAAACTTGGTGAACCCCTCTGTCACTTCGTGCCACCCCCCCTTTCGGGGGCGACAAGTGTTTGAGGGGTGCCGTTGGTAAGATAAATCATAATTTATAAAAAGCCTGCACCTGTCTTTCCGAACGGAAATGAGGTACAAGCTTTTTTGTTTACCGTTTTGCAAGTTCCGCAAAGATCTTTTCTTTGAGCTGCTGCGGATCGCAGTTTTTGTTGAGCAGTTTCATTGCCTGACCGAACAGTGCCATGGCGGCTTTTTCCTTGCCTGCCTTGAAGTCGGCAACGGCTTTCGGGTTTTCGTCCACCACTTGTTTGACGACGGCATCCACCTGACCGTCATTGCCGCCTGCGATCAGACCGTTGGCAGTCGCATACGCTTCGGGTTCTGCACCGTCCTTGAACATGGCGGCGAGGATCTTTGCGGCGTTCGGACGGGTGACGGTGCCCGCCTTAACAAGGGCGATGAGTTTTGCAAGGTCTTTTCCGTTGACGGGCAGTTCGTCGGCGGTCAGTTTTTCACGGTTGCACAGTTTCATGCAATCCGAAAAGATCCAGTTTGCGGCATCCTTGATCGGACAGCCTGCCGCAACGGCGGCATCCAGCACGTCGCAAAGTCTGCGGCTTGCAACGAGTTGCCACGCCGTTTTTTCTTCCAGACCCGCTTCCATGTACAGAGCCGCTTTGTCCTCGGGAAGCAGAGGCAGCGTTGCCTGTACGGCACCGTACCACGCATCGTCAATGACGATGGGCATGAGGTTGGGATCGGGGAAATAGCGGTAATCGCCTGCGGTCTCCTTGGAACGCATGGAATAACTCTTGCCCTTGATGTCGTCCCAACGGCGTGTTTCCTGTACGAGTTCTTCCGTGCCGCTGACGATGGCGTCAATGTGGCGTGCGGCTTCGTATTCGATCGCCTTTTCAATGGCGGAAAGGGAATTCATGTTCTTCATTTCCGTGCGGACACCGAGTTCTTTGGAGCCTTCGGGACGTACGGAGAGGTTGACGTCACAACGCATGGTGCCCATTTCCCAACGGCAATCGGACACGCCTGCAAAACGAAGCAGGGCACGCAGTCTTTCAAGGTATGCAATGACCTCTTTTGCACTTGAGAGGTCGGGACGGCTGACGATCTCAATGAGCGGAACGCTGGTGCGGTTGAAGTCCACGAGGGTGGTATCCGTCCAGTCGTCATGCACGAGTTTGCCGGCATCTTCTTCCATGTGGATCTGTTTGATGCCGATGAATTTTTCACCGCTGTCCGTTTCGATCTTCACCTTGCCGTCGACGGCAATGGGTGCAAACCACTGGGTGGTCTGGTAGGAAGCGGGCAGGTCGGGGTAGTAGTAGCTTTTTTTGTCGAACGTAGTGGTGCGGTTGATGCGGCAGTTGAGCATCATACCTGCGGTCATGCCCAGTTCCACAACGCGGCGGTTCATGACGGGCAACATTCCCGGCATACCGCAACAGGCAGGGCAGACGCATTCATTCTGTTCAGAGCCGTATTTTGCACCGCACGAACAGAAGATCTTGGAGTTTGCGGACATTTCCACGTGAACTTCCAGACCGATCACGGTTTCAAATTTCATTGTGCCGCACCTCCTTGGGTTTTCTTTACAAGATCCAGCAATGCGTGATCGCTCAACGCCTTGCCGATGACCTGAATGCCGCCGAATGCCGCAACGGGCAGACCGCAGATGCTTGCGGGGGCGGTATAAAGGCTTTCGTTGTAAGCGGTATCGGTGTCAGTCTCAACGTACGCGGTCTGTGAACAGGCAGGCAGAACGATCGCATCGTAAGAAGCGAACAGTTCACTGAAACGCTCGCACAGAACGCGTCTCATACGCAGAGCCTTGTCGTATACGGGCATATAGTTTTCGGTGGAAAGCACTTCCGAGCCGTAGAGCAACTGCATTTTCGTCAGCAGACCGAAGGCTTCGGTACGCGAATTCGTGTAAAGATCTTCGATGTTTTTGTAATTTGCGGTACGGTAGCCGTACTTCACACCGTCAAAACGCGAAATGTTGTTGCACAGTTCCGCCGCGGAAAGGGTGTTCCATGCAGGCTGTGCGAGGGGAAGAATGCTGTCGTCAACGGTTTCGACCGCAACGCCGACGGCTTGCAGTTGTGAAAGGGTTTCGTTGACCTGTTCTGCCATTTCAGCCGAAAGTCCGTTCAGAAAAGAGGAAATGACGGCAACTTTCTGAATCGGTGCGGCTGTTTTTGTTTTTTCAATGCCTTCCTGCGGCAGGCTTGTGCCGTCCTTATCGTCGTGACCTGCGATCACCGACAGAACTTCACGGCAATCATCGGCAGTTTTTGCCATGACGCCTACGCTCTCGCCCGAACAGACGCAGGCAATAAGACCGTAACGCGATACGGTGGCATAGGTGGGTTTTATGTAGCAAAGCCCGCTGATTGCGGCGGCTCTGCGCGGCTTGCCGTTGCTGTCTGTGCAAAGGCAGGCGAAGGCGTTTTCGGTTTTGATGCTCTCGCTCAATGCACAAACAAGGTTTCCCTTTTCGTCACGCACGGCACCGTAATAACTCGTTTCGCCCAGTGTATCGAGGGAAAATTCGCCGACGTTGACCTTGCCTGCGATGTCATACCCTGCATTTTGCAGACGGGTGACGACTTCTGCATCGAACAAACTCATATAGCCGTCAAGCATTTTACTGCCTGCGGCGGTGGGGAAGTCTTTGGTTAAAATGAGATCGTCCAGAGCCACGGCTTTGCCGCTTGCGTTTTCATTTTTTGCGGTATAGATCATCTTCGTTTCCCCCTTTTATTCCAACAGACGGGGAACCTGCCAATAGCCGTCCGTCTGTTCGGGGGCACCTTTGAGCAGATCCTCGCGGGAGAATATTTTTTTCTTTTCGTCCGCACGCAACACGTTTTCGAGTGTAAAAACGTGTACCATGCGTTCGGTGTTTTCGGTATCAACGGCGTTGCATTTTTCCATGTCGGCAAAGCGTGCGGCAAAGAAAGCGAGTGCCGCCGTGCGTTCGTCCTCGGTCAAGGCAACACGGTTGAGTTGTTCAAGACGTTGCATCTGACAAGCATCCATGGTTATACATCCTTATCGTTTTTTATTCTCTGATCTGAATGTTGGCTTCGCGAAGTTGCTGTTCGGTCACTTCGCCGGGAGCACCCATCATAAGATCCTGTGCGTTGCGGTTGAGCGGGAATGCAATGACTTCGCGGATGGTTTCTTCCCCTGCGATGAGCATGAGCATTCTGTTCACGCCGGGAGCCATGCCTGCATGGGGCGGTGCACCGAAGCAGAAAGCGTTGTACATCGCACCGAATTTGGCTTTGAGGACTTCTTCGTCGTAGCCTGCAATTTCAAAGGCACGTTTCATGATCTCGGGATTGTGGTTTCTGACCGCACCCGAGCACAGTTCCACGCCGTTGCAGACGATGTCGTACTGGTATGCGAAGATCTCAAGCGGATCTTTGGTATTGAGAGCCTCCAAACCGCCCTGCGGCATGGAGAAGGGATTGTGCGTAAAGTCGATGCGGTTGGTCTCGCTGTTGAGTTCGTACATCGGGAAATCGACGATGTAGCAGAACTCGAACGCATCTTCGTTCACAAGGCCGAGTTGCTGACCGAGCCATGTGCGGATGCCGCCTGCAAGCTGGTTTACAAGACCGATGCGGTCGCAGATGAAGAACAGCGTTTCGCCGTCCTTGATGCCGACCTGTTCGGTCAGGACTGCTTTCTGTTCGTCGGACAGGAATTTTTCAATGGGGCCTTTGTAGGCACCGTCGGTGTAGGTAAGATAGCCCAGACCTTTCATGCCGATGGACATGGCGTATTGCAGGGAATCTTCAAAGAACTTTCTGCTCTGTCCCTGACAGGGTGCAACGATGCCGCGAACGGGTTTGCCCTTGAACAGCGGGAAATCCACGCCTGCAAAGAAGTCCGTGAGATCCTGAATGATCAGCGGATTGCGAAGGTCGGGTTTGTCGGTACCGTAGTGCAGCATGGCATCCGCGAACGTGATGCGTCTGAACGGCGGTTTGGACACTTTTTTGTCCGTAAACTGCGTGAACGTATTGTAAAGTACGGTCTCTGCAACGGCAAAAACGTCTTCCTGCGTTGCAAAAGCCATTTCAAAGTCAAGCTGATAAAATTCACCGGGGGAACGGTCCTGTCTTGCATCTTCGTCGCGGAAACACGGAGCGATCTGGAAATAGCGGTCAAAGCCCGATGTCATAAGCAACTGCTTGAACTGCTGGGGAGCCTGCGGCAGTGCGTAGAACTTGCCCTTGTGTTTGCGGCTGGGAACGAGATAGTCACGGGCACCTTCGGGGGAAGAAGCGGTGAGGATGGGTGTCTGAATTTCCATGAAACCGAGGTCTTCCATCTGTCTTCTCAAAAAACTGATGACCTTTGAACGCAGAACGATGTTGTTGTGGATGCGGCGGTTGCGAAGATCGAGATAGCGGTATTTCAGTCTCACTTCTTCGCCTGCCGTCGTATCGTTGCCGATCTCAAACGGGAGTGCGTTCAGACAGGGGCCGAGTACGGAAATACTGTCGGCTTTCACTTCAATAAGACCCGTTTCAAGGCGTGCGTTGACGGTTTCTTCGTCACGTTCGGTGACGGTGCCGTTGACGGAAATGACGGTCTGCTTGCCAAGTCCTGCCAGCATGGAATCGTCGTGTACGACGACCTGCGTAATGCCGTAATGGTCACGCAGATCCACGAACAAAACGCCGCCGTGGTCGCGGATGACTTCGATCCAGCCGCACAGGGTGACTTGCTGACCGATGTTTTCTTTTCTCAGTTCGTTACAGGTGTGTGTTCTTAACATGGGGTTTCATCCTTTCATTTTTGGTTGGGGACAAAACAAAAAAACCGCCTTTGTCCCGATACATGGGACGAAAGACAGCTTCCGCGGTACCACCCAAATTGACCGTTTTCACGATCCGCTTCAATCATCTTCACGCGATGCCACGTGCGGTTCTACTCACCCGAAAGCACACCTTTCCGGTTTTCTTCCGCAAACTCCGAAGTGTTTTTCTGCTGTGCGGCTTACCGTCTTGCACCGACCGACGGCTCTCTGCAAGTCCTGTCAACAGCATACTCGCTTCATCACAGTTTTTAACAGATAATAAATATTTTTTATCATATAAAAACCGTGTTGTCAAGTTTTTTTTGTTTTGTGAAAACTGCACGCGGGCAGAAGGGCAAATTGGGGGTTGTTAAACAAACCGCAATTACTCCGTCCGTATGCAAAAAAACAAGATCCTCCCCGATGCAAGTGTGTGGATGTCGGCATCGGCGGGATCCTGTTTTGCTGTGGTGGTAAATATCGTCACGCAAAAGGATTGCGGTGACTGTCGGTTGGTAATATTTGAATGCGGTTGTTTTCAGAACTGTGCAACCGTGTTGCCGTCGGCATCCAGAAAACGCACGTCACTGATCTGCGCTTTGGTAACTTCATTCAGATCGTACGCCCCGACGTTGTAAAACTTCACATACCAAAAACTGTCTGCCTTACTCACATTGCCACGGTATACGTTGGAGCCTTCGCGTGTGGTCAGCGTGTATTCGTACTGCACGATATCCGATTCAGCCCGAACGCCGTAATACAAAAGTGTATATCCCTTCTCCCGTTCGTTTTTGTCGTTGCGTGAGAAAAACCGGATGCTTCCCACGCCTGCCGTATCTGCGGCAGAATCAAGTGCCGTGCTTGACGTAACAAATTCATAGCGGTTGAAATTCAATATTCCCAACGGTTTTTGCCTGAAAACGAAAATTTCCTGTGCCTTGTCGGCATCTCCGTCGGTTGCAATGCGGTAGATATAATCTTTTTCGGCATAGCGGCCGTCCTTGAGCACCCCGAACACGGTCGCATTGCGTTGCGTGTTTGCAAGGCAGTATTCTTCGCACTGCCGTGCAGACAGGGTGGTCGAGAAATACACGGTAAAAATGACCGCCGCGGTAAGTACGGCAATAAAAACGGATGCAAGAATGATTGGTTTTGCATTTCTTTTCATGAAAAAAACTCCTTTCTGTACCGGAATAACCCGCCGCCGAAGATGTGTGTACGAAGATGCACAATGCACCCTCGGCGGAGGGTAGGGAGTCGCGTAAGGCGGTTAATCGTTTGCAGTTGTTTGCGTATCAAAATTCAAGCGGCACGGTGGTATAACCTCACATTCCGGTGCATAGCCATCGGGAATTACAGAAAAACGCACAAGATCTGCCGACTGTTGTTTTTTGATCTCTTTTTTGCGCGACACAAGAATAAAAAACAAAAGCAAATCGCGCATAACAGAATTTGAAATTGCAAAAATTAAACAATATACCTCAAACGCATCGGAACAAACAGGCGACATCAAGAGAATCATCCATAAAATACAATATATTACATAAATTGCAACCATAATTGACAACAAAACAAACTTCTTTTGATTGTTTTTTATTGTACACAAGCAGATATATGATAAACAATACAAAAAAAGGATCGTAAAAATGAGCACGTCTGCCTTTTGATATTCCTCTTTCATTTTAACAGCAAAAATCATGCACACAAATACATCAATACAAACATCTGTCATTACGGTATAATAAATAAGCGGTTTCTTCCCTACATTCTTAAAAATTAACAGAATCCTTCCGCTGATAGCTATCAAAAGAAGTAATAGCAATATGACTATGAATGCAGAATGATATGTAACCCCATCTAACGGCGTTGCCTGTAAAAAAAGGACAAGAATGCACATAAAATGTGAAAACACAGGAATCGGAAAGATTGGAACAATCATTGTGCATAGCATGAAAACAAAAATAATTTTCAGTATTATATCATATTTCTTTATCATCATATCACATATACTCCCTTATGAAGCATACAATTACTTGCAGAATACCGGTTGAATTATCTAATGGATATTCATCTAAGTCTACACTTGCAAAGCGATCGTATTTATCAGAATCAATTACTTCTGCACCCTTAGCAAATATGTTGTGCCATACCCATTCTTCCATCATTGGTCTTGGATTTCTGTCCCACTCAGTTGCGGTTGGATGCAACTCATGATATTCCCGTATTGCGGAACAAATATTATACTTTAGTCTTAATCCTTTAATATTACACGATTCAGGAAGAAGAATATTATCCGATTCACGATAGTCTACCGCAATGGAAAAATGTTCATCTACTTTTCCTTTGAATGGCTTAGCAGTAGTTGCACTGTCACACACATACATAGTATGAGTATCGTTCACCTTAACACGATGTACATAACTCGTAATTCCAACTTCTTGATTTTTCACCCGTTCCTGCTCGTGCAAATAAGCAGTTCTGATGTTATCTGCTTCACTACCGTTACACAACGAGTTGACTGCATCCGTGCGACGATTTCCGGTAACATCCTTGTAGTGCACAGGGTTATCGCAACAATACGCAAACATATTGTACCCTGTCAGCGTTTCGCCGGTGGAGATGTAGCCGTCGGCGTTCAAAAATCTGCCCGTTTCCGGATCGTAGTAACGGGTTGTCAGATAGTAAAATCCTGTTTCCGTGTCGTAGACGTAACCGCGATAGCGGAACGGGTTCTTCGCACCGAGGGTGGATGCCATGGTGCCCGTGACGGAGATCAGCTTGCCCCACGTGTCGTAGGTGTACTCCACTTTTGTGGAGCCTTGGCTGTCGTAAATCCCCACGACGTCACCCTGCAGGTTATACAGATAATAATACTGTGTGCCCCCGTAGGTGACTGCACGCGGTATGCCGTCGGCAGAATAGGTGAAATTGAGCGTTGCCGTGGAATCCGACTGCGACACCAGCAAGCCCGATGCGTAGGTGTACTCTGTGGTCGTGCCGTTGACGGTCTTTTTCGTACGCAGACCGTCCGCTCCGTAGTGGTAGGGCAGACCGTCATTTTCTATCTGCGTTGAGATAAACCGCCGCCGAAGATGTAAGCGCGAAGATGCACAATGCACCCTCGGCGGAGGGT
>JAZNRU010000048.1:0-29495 GCA_045590895.1 Acutalibacteraceae bacterium | reverse complement strand
CTCAGGTTGCAAATGAGCTGAGAAAGTATCTGGGTGAAAAAGTCTACGAGACCGTTATTCCCAGAAGTGTAAGACTCTCTGAGGCGCCCAGTCACGGTACTCCAGGTGTGGTCTACGACAGAGTTAACAGAGGAAGCAAAGCATATATGGCTCTGGCAGCAGAATTTATAGCCAGAAGCGAAAAAGCGAGGTGAAGTCGGTGGCTGCAAAACAGAATAAAGGTCTTGGAACAGGTCTTGGCGCACTTTTCGGAAACGATGATTTCAACGAAGAAGAATCCGAACTTCTCTACCTGCCCATAACAAAGGTTGAACCCCGACTGGAACAGCCGAGAAATTACTTCGACGAAGAAGCACTCCAGGAACTGAGTGAATCTATTCTCCAGTACGGATTGATTCAGCCAATAACCGTGCGCAAGCTGGAGAGCGGATATTATCAGATAATCGCAGGTGCACGCCGCTGGCGTGCCGCACGCATTGCAGGATTGCCCAGAGTTCCCGTCGTCGTCAAAGCGTTGAGCGATGCGGAAGCCGCCGCCATTGCACTCATTGAAAACTTACAGCGTGAAGACCTCAATCCCATGGAAGAAGCGTTGGGAATCAAAAGACTCATGGATGAATTCGGCCTTACCCAACAGGAAGCCGCCGATAAACTTTCAAAATCCCGTCCTGCCGTGGCAAACGCACTGCGTTTATTGCAGTTGCCTGAAGATTGCTGTGAACTCGTAGCCGACGGAACACTCTCCGCAGGTCACGCAAGAGCCTTGTTAGGTCTTGAAAACAAGGAAATGATGTACGATATAGCCCTTTCAATTGCAGAAAAGGGATTGAGTGTACGAGAGACCGAAAAACTGGTCAAAACCCTTAATACACCGCCCAAAACAAAAGAAAAGAGTGAACCCGTAACACATTGGCACTCCGAAGTTGCACTGTCACTCACGCAGGTGCTGGGCAGAAACGTGCAGATCACGACCGCAAAAGGCAAAGGCAAAACGGGCGGAAAGATCGAATTTGAATTTTTTGATGACGACGACTTGAAGAAGTTGGCGGCATTGTTTGAAGAATAAAAGGAGAGAAGAACATGATTGATATTCGTTTTTTGAGAGAGAATCCGGATGTAGTAAAGCAGAACATCCGCAATAAATTCCAGGACGACAAAGTGGCGCTTGTGGATGAAGTGATCGCACTTGATGCCGAAAGCAGACAGATCAAACAGCAGGCTGACAGTTTACGTGCCGACCGTAACCGCTTTTCCAAGCAGATCGGCGGTCTGATGGCACAGGGAAAACGCGAAGAAGCGGAAGAAATGAAACGCAAAGTCACCGAACAGAGCGAAGCCCTCGCCGCGGCGGAGAAAAAAGAAGCCGAACTTTCTGCGAGAATCACCGAAATCATGATGGTGATCCCCAATATCATCGATCCGAGTGTACCCATCGGCAAGGACGACAGCGAAAACGTGGAAGTCGAACGCTTCGGTGAGCCTCTCGTTCCCGATTTCGAAGTACCGTATCACACGGACATTATGGACCGTTTCAACGGCATTGACATTGACGCCGCAGGCCGCGTAGCCGGCAACGGTTTCTATTATCTGATGGGTGACATTGCAAGACTTCACTCCGCCGTGATCTCCTATGCACGCGATTTCATGATCGACCGCGGCTTTACCTACTGCATTCCGCCTTTCATGATCCGTTCAAACGTGGTAACGGGTGTTATGAGTTTTGCTGAAATGGATGCCATGATGTACAAAATTGAGGGGGAAGACCTCTATCTCATCGGCACCAGCGAACATTCCATGATCGGTAAATTCATCGATCAGCTCATTCCCGAGGACACTCTGCCGCAGACACTCACCAGTTATTCTCCCTGCTTCCGCAAGGAAAAAGGTGCACACGGCATTGAAGAACGCGGCGTTTACCGCATTCATCAGTTTGAAAAACAGGAAATGATCGTCGTCTGCAAGCCCGAAGAAAGCCCCAAATGGTTCAACGAACTGTGGAAAAACACGGTCGATCTGTTCCGTTCGCTCGATATTCCCGTACGCACCCTTGAATGTTGCTCGGGTGACCTTGCCGACCTCAAAGTAAAGAGCATCGACGTCGAAGCATGGAGCCCCAGACAGAAGAAGTATTTTGAAGTCGGTTCCTGCTCCAACCTCGGCGATGCACAGGCAAGAAGACTGAAAATGCGTGTAAAGAGCAAGGAAGGCAATTATCTGCCGCATACGCTCAACAACACCGTGGTTGCACCGCCCAGAATGCTCATTGCTTTCCTTGAAAACAACCTCAACGCAGACGGCAGTGTCAACGTTCCCGTTGCCCTTCGTCCTTACATGGGCGGCAAGGAAAAGCTTGTTCCCGTCAAATAATTACGATATATAACATCATAATCCACATAAGTATTATTTTTCGTATTTATGTGGATTTTTTATTTAAAAGGGGTATCATTATGAAGAAAATTCTGTCTGTCATTCTTTGTATTGTCATTCTCACAAGCAGTATTCTCTGTGTGTTTGCAACCGAACGAACGCACGAACAGATTGCCGATGAAATCATTGAAACAGCCAGAGCTGAGATCGGCTATTACGGTGACGGTTCCAATAAATTCAACGAATGGTATTACGGTGTACCATCAGGTGCGGCTTGGTGCGTGGTGTTTCTCGGATGGTGTGCGGATCAGGTGGGTGTTCTCAACACGGCCGTGCCGAAACGTACAACATGTGCAAGCATGATGGATTGGTACAAAAACAGGGGAGAATACCACACCGCAGACAGCGGTTACGTACCGCAAAAGGGGGATATCGTGTTTTTTGACACGGACGGAAGCGGTGTTTCTCATCACGTGGAGTTTGTTTCCGAAAGCGGATATTATACCGATGAAAACGGAAATACCTGTATTTACACCATCGGCGGAAACGCATCGGATGCCAATTACGAAGGACAGGACCATGTGACGGAACGATTCCGCCCGGTCACCCGTGAAAATGCCGTCGTTATGGGCTATGCACACCCGGATTATGAAGACAAAAAGAACTCTGCGGCAGGTTTTTTCAATAACATTCTTGCCTTTTTTGAAAAGATATTAAACTTTTTTCGTAATTTATTTTCTTGATTGTATAAAACAAAATACGGATTTTTGTTGATAATTATTTCAGAATGTTGACATTTTTATCATGCATTTGTATAATATCTTTATAATGCGAAAAAAGGAGTAATGTATATGAAACGCATCATCAGCATCGTTCTGAGCATCTGCCTGATCTTCTCCATGCTCGGCCTGACCGCATTTGCATCCGACACGAACAAAGAGAATATCATTGAATTTGACGGCAAACAATACAACGTTACCAACGAATATCCGTGGGTATTCGTACACGGAATGGGCGGATGGGGCCCTTACAGCGGTGAATCCAACGAAACCATGCCTTATTGGGGCGGTTGGGGCGATTCCGAAGGCAATATCATTGAAATGTACAACGAAAACGGAATAGAAGCCTACGCGGCAACCGTCGGCCCGTTCAACAGTGCGTGGGACAGAGCCTGTGAACTGTATGCACAGCTGACCGGTACCGTCGTTGACTACGGTGCGGCACATTCCGCAAAACACAACCATGATCGCTACGGCTATGATTATTCCGATAAAGTCCTCATGGACGAAGTGTGGGACAATGAAAGCCCCATCAATCTTGTAGGCCACAGTTTCGGCGGTCCTGCCGTGCGTTTGTTTGCTTCTCTGATGGCTTACGGTGATGAAGAAGAACTGGCCGCTTCCGGTGAAGACACAAGTGAACTGTTCAAAGGCGGTCACGAAAAATGCATCCATGCAGTCGTCACTTTTGCAGGTGTTCACAACGGTTCCCCCATTGCAAACTTCATTTATGATTGCAAACCTATCATGTTCCTCATTTCTCTGGTTGCCAACATCGGCGGTTTCCTGTTCGGCAGAAACGTAATGATGTGGGATCTGCAACTCGGCCACTTCGGTCTGACACCTAAAGACGGTGAAGAAAAAGCAAGACTCAACCCGGCAGCCATCCGCAATTTTGCGATCACGGGTGACAACTGCGGGTATGATATGACACTTCGCGGTGCGGAAGAACTCAATGCACGCATCAAATTGTCTCCCTATACTTACTATTATTCTTACACTACCATTGCAACCGAACCGACTTGCCTGAATACACAAATTCCCATTCTGTCCACATTCGTCATGTTCTTCCCGACGTCCACCATCCTCGGTACGCTTGAAGGCAGTACCATTGACGGCGTTTATATGGACGAAAACTGGGCACTCAACGACGGTATCGTACCTTACGCAAGTGCAATTTATCCCGATGCAAACGCAGACACGGCACTGTCCTATTCTGCCGAAAAGGAAGCCGGCAATGAAATTGAGCCCGGCAGATGGTATTATATGGATCCCATGATAGGATTTGACCACTTTGATTTCTGCGGCACGATCGACTATCCCACGAGTTTTGAAGATTTCTATTTCACCCTCGTGGAAACGGTCAATCACAGATAAATTACAATAAAAACGGCTGTATCAGAACATCGTTTTTGATGAACTGATACAGCCTCTTTTTTATTATCTTTTCTTCTTTATAATACCTTTTTCACGCCAAGCCTTTTTATAAATGGCTTCGGTGGCAAAGGTAATTTTCGTAACGGAAAATTCGCAGTTTTCGGGGAACACGTAATAGGTGTCTTTCAGACTGTTGAGGTCAATGCAGTCCCTGCGTTTTCCGAAACGGTAATTGTATTCCACGTGAATGCTGTTCTGGGCGAGTGCATCCAGATGCATTTTGAACGGATCTCCGTCATAATCACGCACGCCGTCCAGACGGAATCCGTTGAGATCGTGAATCAGTCTGCCTTTACCCAAACAGATAAAACCTCTTGAATTGGGAAGATCGTTGACGTAACAATCACATTCAAAATAGTATCTTCCTTCTTCAACTTCTCTTGTTACGCATTCTTTTTCCCACAAATACCAGTCGGACGGGAACTTAAATTCCGTTTCACCCTCATTGGCGTGGAGTTCACCGTAGAAATCCAACGTCCAGCGTTTGCCGCAATGTTCACAGAATATTTCGGCACCTTCAGAATTCATTTTATATTCCGTTTTGCAGGCAGGACACATATACAGCGGCTTATGAAGTCCCTCTGCACGGTTCTTGCGTTTGACGACAATGCGGTTTTCATTCTGCCAACGCCAATCGTCATGATAAATAGCATCCCGGATTTTTTTATTGATCTCCTCGGAAGAAGCTTCTTTGACTTCTTCGGCAGAGAGGATCTGCGTCAGATAGGAATCGGTATGGTGCAACAAACGGGGAACATGATTGCCCCAGAACGGATCGAAAATATGATGACCGCAAAACTTCATCGTCACACAGGGAACACCCATGAGTTTCACAAGTTGTCCCAAAGATTCGGTCAGTGCATCCGTTTCCGTCACACCGCAAAGGGAATAACGTGCTTCCGCATAAATACCGAATATCTGTTTTTTCTCAAGTGCTTCCTTGCATTGCAGAACGGTGGTCAGATCCGAAGTATATTTCCGTTTCGGAACACAGCCGCAACAACGTAAAAACAGTTCACGGCCGATAAAATCATCCACCGCGGCAGGATAGATACCGGTAAAGGGTTTGAGTGCTTTTACCATGACGTAAAAATCATTGAAAGCGTTGTGATTGCAAATGAGAATAAAAGGCGGTTTGACACCTTCCATATTTACTTTGTGAATACGTGCACGGGTCAGAAAACAGCGGATCGCAAAAAAGGGATCGCCCAGGGTGCGGAAAATGACGCGGTTTTGTCGGATCATGGGTTTACGTAAATCGATTTTCTTTTTTGCGGGAGGTCCTGCTTCATAAACCCAAAGACCGATTCTTTTTCTCATATTTTTCACATCCTATATCAATTCTTGATAATTGCTGTTTCAAAAAGTATGATTTTATAAAATTTGTCCGTTTGCGATCTCAAACGTTTTTCCTTCACATAAACGAAGAATGGAAGCGGGATCACAGCAGGTAATAAACACTTGCCTGTCACCGATATGATTGAGTATATAATCCTGTCTTTTCGTGTCGAGTTCACTCATCACGTCATCCAGAAGAATCACGGGCTGTTCGTCGGTTTTTTCTTTCAGTATCTGTGCTTCCGCAAGTTTCAACGCAATGGCACACGAACGCTGCTGTCCCTGTGAACCGTAGGTGCGTGCGGCAGAACCGTTGATGAAAATACCGAGATCGTCACGGTGCGGACCGACGGAAGTTGTCTTGTTGAAAACATCTTCACGGCGGCATTCAAGGAGCATCTGTGAGAGACTTTTCCGATCTTCCGGATCGTCTTTTTTTATATATATAAGGTCAAGTTTTTCACGCGAGGACGAAAGTCCGTCATACACCGCACCGGCGGCGATCTGCAAAACGGACATATATTCTTTTCTTGCTTTGAGTATTTCTTCTCCCGCTTCACACAGGCGTGCATCCCACACGTCCAGAAGATCGGTCAGTTCCGGGTGTGCGTACAGATCACTCAACAGACTGTTTCTCTGTTTGAGTGCACGGTTGTAAACACGCAAAGCCTGTGCATAAGAGGGTCTGAACTGACACAGAGCCATATCCAGAAACCGTCTGCGTTCGGCAGGACCTGCCTGCACGAGAGATAAAAATGCGGGGGAAAATACGGCCGCATGGCACTTACCCATAAGTTTAGCCGCCGAGGACAAAGAAACGCCGTTTAAGGTCGCTTTTCGGCTGTTTTCAACGGTCATAACCGCCTTTTGTTCACGCATGAAAGCAAAAAAGTCCATTTCCATGCGTGCAAAGGGTTTTCCGAAGCCTGTAAGCTCACTGTCTTTGGCTCCGCGAAAAGATTTCATCCCCGTGAACAGCCACATACTTTCAAGCAGATTCGTCTTGCCTTGTGCGTTTTCACCGTAAATGACGTTCACACCCTCACAGGGTATCAGCGTCAGATCACTGAGATTACGGAATCCCGTCAGACTTAATCGGCGGATAATCATTTTAATAGTCCGTTACACGGATGACGGAAGCTTCCGCAAAGAGTTTGGTGTTCAAAAGGATCTCACGCAGTTCACCTTCGGGCATACAGGGTGTCAGGAATGCAATCTCGTTTTCGGGAGCATCTTTACGGGTGAGTGTCTGAATATGACCGAAACCTTCACGCAAAGCCACGAGTGCCGCCTGTTTGTCCTTTGCAAAACCTCTGACGTACAGCACCGTTTGCGTTTCCTTATAATCGGCAATGCGGCAGTCCGCGTGCGGGCCCCATGAATAACCGACTTTCGTATTTTTACCCATACGGATGCAATCCATTACGTCCGCAACAACTGCACTTGCAGTGGGGAATTTGCCTGCACCTCTGCCGTAGAACATCACGTCACCGACGGCGTCACCGCGTACAAACAGAGCGTTGAATACGTCGTCAACGCCCGAAAGGGGAGAGGGCTTTTTCACAAGTGCGGGGCTTACCATAATAAAGATCTTATCATCTTCAACCAGTTTGGCTCTGCCGAGAAGTTTAATGACGTAACCGTCACTTTCGGCATATTCAACGTCTTCGAGCGTGATATTGGTAATGCCTTCCGTATGCACTTCCACGGGGCTTACGTGGCTGCCGAATGCCAGAGAAGCAAGAATACAGATCTTACGGCAGGCATCCAGACCTTCCACGTCGGCGGTGGGATCGGCTTCTGCATAACCGAGTTCCTGTGCCATTTTAAGAGCCGTCTGGAAAGACATATTTTCGCGGATCATTTTTGTAAGAATGAAGTTGGTGGTACCGTTGAGAATACCTGCCACTTCCGTGATCTTATTGGCACCCAGACAGTCTGCAAGGGGATGAATGGCGGGAATGCCGCCGCAGACGGAGGCTTCAAACAGGAAACTGACGCTGTTTTCCTTTGCAAGTTCAAGAAGTTCGTATCCTCTTGCGGCAACGAGTTCCTTATTGGAGGTTACAACGCTTTTCCCTGCCTGCAGGCACTTGGAAACGAAATTATAAGCCACGGTCAGACCGCCCATGGTTTCCACAACGATCTCAACTTCCGGATCTTCAAGAATGATATTTACATCGTGTATCACCTTATCTGCATAAGGACGGTCGGGAAAATCACGAAGATCGAGAATATATTTTACATCCACGAAATCCGTACCCGTTTTTTCGGCAATCTGTTTTGCATTCTGTGCGATCAGTTCAACGACGCCGCTGCCGACGACACCGCAACCCATAACGGCAATATACATAGTATGACTCCTGTTTTAACTTTTATTTAATCTAATTTATTTTACACTGTAAAGCAATGAAAGTAAATAGCAAAATAAAAAAAATATAAGTTTTGTTTTTCTTATTATTTATATATATTTACATATTGATTTTATATTATAGAATATGTTATTATATATAAGATAACTATAATATGATACTATACCTATTTATAACCAAATTTTAATAAGGAGAAAAACATGGATTCTTTCAGCGATCTCTGGAAAGAGGTTTTGGCAATTCTGCAACCGCAGTTGACGGAAGTCGTCTATAATATGTGGATCGAACCGCTTGAGCCGGTTAAATTTGAAAATGACACGGTCGTTATGATGACCAACACCGATTTTAAGAAAAAAATCATTTTAGAGCGTTTTTACGACATCATCGTAAACGGATTTGAACAGATATTGGGTTTTTCGGTACAGCTTGACGTTATCGTTTCCCAGCCCGTACCCGAAAAGAAAAACGAAGACAAAGAAAAGAGCGAAGAAGCTTTTTCATTCGATAATTTTGTGGTCGGCGGCTCCAATAAATTTGCATACAGTGCCTGCTACCGCGTATCCAACGCACCCGGCTCGGAATACAATCCGCTTCTGGTCTACGGCCGTTCGGGACTCGGTAAAACCCACCTGATGCTTGCCATTCACGACCGTCTCAAACGCAATTTCCCCGATATGGCGATCGTTTACACCACGGGTGAAGATTTTGCAAACGAACTGTATCACTGCATCGCGGAAAAAAATACCGAAGCCTTCCGCGAAAAATACCGTAACGTGGACGTACTACTGATGGACGATATTCAGTTTATTCAGAGAAAGCAGTCCGCACAGGAAGAATTCTTCCACACCTTTAATACGCTTACGCAGACACGCCGCCAGGTCGTTATGACCAGCGACCGTCCGCCCAAAGAAATGGAAATTCTCGACGAACGACTTCGTACCCGTTTTGAAATGGGACTTCTTGCCGACATTCAGCCGCCCGACATCGATACGAGAATGGCGATCGTCAAACGCAAAGCAGACGAATGCAAACTGGTACTTACACCGAGCATCATTGAAATGATGGCAGAGGGTGTCAGGAACAACGTCCGCCAACTGGAAGGCTGTGTCAAAAAACTGTCTGCCATGAAAAACCTGCACGATATTGATCCCACTCCCGAAGTGGTCATGGGTGTGCTCAATGAAGTCGCCTCCGCAGGCAAGCCTGTCAGCGAAGTGGTTGCTTCCATTATGGATGCGGTTGCGGCGGAATACCGTGTCACGGTAGCCGACATCAAGAGCGATAAACGCAATTCCAATATTTCCGTTGCCCGTCAGGTCTCCATGTACATCATCCGTGAAATGACGGGAATGCCCCTGCAGAATATCGGTGAATATTTCGGCGGCAAAAACCACGCCACCGTTCACCATTCCGTAAAACAGGTGGAAGTCAAAATGGAAAAAGACAGCAGTTTTAAACTGACGGTCAGAGAACTGATCAAGAATCTGGAAGAAGCGTAAAAACAAAAAAGTTTTCAACACTTTCAACAACAATTAACACTCAGTTTTCAACACTTTCAACAACCCCGGAAGTTATCAAAAATTTCCAAAAACGTTACCGACATTTTTTGCAAAAGGAAAATCATGCCGAAAATGCTGATAATAAAGCGTTTATGAAAGTTATCAACACTTTCAACACCCTACTACTATTACTACTATATATATCCAATATCCATTCTGTGAAAACACAGAAAAAATCTACGAAAGACACTCCGTTGCTTTTCACTTTGCAAAGGCTACGAGAGATCGGAAAGGTGCAATTATGAAGATCATCTGCAATACCGCGGCTCTCACACAGGCTTGTCTGAATATTCAGCGTTGCGTGCCCACAAGAGCCATTCTTCCCATGCTCGACGGTATTCTTATGCGTACCACGGAAGATAACC
This sequence comes from Acutalibacteraceae bacterium, assembly GCA_045590895.1. Taxonomy (GTDB): domain Bacteria; phylum Bacillota; class Clostridia; order Oscillospirales; family Acutalibacteraceae; genus RUG806. The sequence continues at coordinate 19,278 of JAZNRU010000048.1, read as the reverse complement.
GCGTTGAACTGTGCGGTTACGATCTGGAACTGGGTTCGACCACATCCGTGGAATGCCGTGTGGAAGAACAGGGTGCTACCGTTATCAACGCCAAGACCCTGTGCGATATTCTCCGTCATCTGCCCGGTGACAGACTGGAACTGACCTGCAACCATAAAAATATTTGCACGGTCACCTGCGGAAACGTCGAATACACGATCGTGGCACTGCGGGCCGATGAATATCCCGATCTTCCGTCCCTGCCCGATAATGAGGATATTCAGATCTCATCCAAGATCCTCAGAAGCATGATCATGCAGACCATTTTTGCCGCTTCCACCGAAGAAGCAAAAGCGGTACACAGAGGTGTAAAATTTGAGATCAAAGAGGGTGAACTCAAGGCCATTGCCATTGACGGCTACCGCCTTGCCATCCGTACCGAATTCGTAGCCTACAACGGTGCACCGCATACTTTCATCGTGCCGAGTAAGACACTGTATGAACTTGTCAAACTCCTGCCCGAAGAAGATACCTACGTAAACATCCGTTTAAGCCGCCGCCACATCATTTTCAATACGAACAACTATAATATCGTCTCCCGTCTTTTAGAGGGTGATTTCCTTGATTATCGCACCGCATTGCCCAAAGGAATCTCCGCTACCGTGCGTGTCAGCACGAAACAGCTTCTGGAATGCATTGAACGCACCAGCATCATCGTCACCGAAAAAATGAGAAGCCCGCTTCGTTTCATCTTTGACGGTGATATGATCCGCCTGTCCGTTGCCACGGCACTCGGCAGTGCAAGCGACTTTATGCCCTGTTCTCTGGACGGTAACCGCACCGAGATCGGTTTCAACGCCCGTTACGTGTCCGAGGCTCTGCGTGCGTGCGAATCGGATGAAGTTCTCATCCGTCTCAACGGCTCCATTTCTCCCGCGCTCATCGTACCCACCGAGGGCGATCACTTTATGTATCTGATCCTGCCTGTCAGAATTGCGGACGTAGGTTAAGACGAGGTAAAAAGAATGGAAAAAAAACCTGTAAAATTCAAAGCCAGGGTTGCAGAAGTCAAAAAAATGCCTTTGCCCATCCGCACGCCGTTCATTGAATTGCAGGCGGCACTCAAACTCAGCGGAATTGCCCAGACGGGCGGTCATGCAAAGATACTCATTACCGAAGAAGAACGTGTTTTCGTCAATGAGGAGATCTGCACGTCCCGCGGTAAAAAACTCTATCCGGGTGATACGTTCCGCGTGGGCAGAGAATGTTTTGAGATCGTGACACAATAAAAAGAAAATTGTGAAAGAGTGAGAGGTATGTATCTTCCCATCGGCGGTGAAACGGTGCTTCGCAGTGAAAATATCATCGGTATTTTCGATACCGACTCCGCCACCGTTTCCAAGCACTCCCGTGCACTTCTGAACACCGCCGAAAAGCAAAAAAAAGTGCGTGTTGCATCGTTCAGCGAATTGCCGCGTTCTTTTCTGCTCGTGAAGGAAAAAGGAGAAGTGCTTTTGTATCTTTCACCCGTGTCTGCATCGACTCTTATTAAAAGAATGAAATAATTAAAACCTATCATTTAACAAGTTATGCAAAGTGTTTGATTTGCGGAATACGGACGGTTTTTATACCGTTCTGCATTTTGCACTCTGCACTCTGCACTTTATAACGGAGGAATTATGAACAACACCGAAAACGAAAACCTGCAGACTATGCAGGAAAATGAAACTGCATCCGACGTGCAGCAGACTGCCGACATCACCTATGTGGACGGCGAAATGGATACGGCTGTTTCCGCCGATTACGGTGCCGACCAGATTCAGGTTCTGGAAGGTCTTGAAGCGGTGCGTATGCGTCCGGGTATGTACATCGGAAGCACCGGTCCGAGAGGCTTGCATCATCTTGTGTATGAGATCGTGGATAACTCCATCGACGAAGCACTGGCAGGCTTCTGCACCGAGATCAACGTGGAAATTCTGCCCGGCAATATCATTACCGTTCGCGATAACGGACGCGGTATTCCCGTTGATATCAAACCCGAACAGGGACTTCCTGCCGTTACGGTCGTTCTGACCGTTCTGCACGCAGGCGGTAAGTTCGGCGGCAGCGGTTATAAAGTATCGGGCGGTCTGCACGGTGTCGGTTCATCCGTTGTTAACGCATTGAGCGAATATTTCGTGGTCGAAGTCAGCCAGCACGGTCACGTACACCGTCAGCGTTTTGAACGCGGCCACATCAAGACCGATCTTGAGATCGTAGGCGATACCGACAAGACCGGTACATATATTGAATTCAAAGCCGATCCGCAGATCTTCACCGAAACCACGGTTTACGATTATGAGATCCTTGAACGCCGCATCCGTGAACAGAGTTATTTGACGGCAGGCTTAAAGATCACGCTGTCGGATTACCGTGACATGGAAAATCCCGTAACCAAGGAATTCTGTGCCGAGGGCGGTATCCGCGAATACGTGGAATGGCTCAACGACAGCCGCGGTCTTGTAAAACTGCATGATGAAACGATTCATTTCAGCACCGTTTCGGGCGATCGCAGTGCCGACATTGCACTTCTTTACAACGACGGTTACAATGAAAACATCCTTTCCTACGCCAACAACGTCCGTACCGAGGACGGCGGTGCACATGAAAACGGTTTCAAGACTGCACTGACGCGTGTTTTCAACGAGTACGGCAGAAAATACAATATTCTCAAAGACAACGACAAGAATCTGTCGGGTGACGACGTGCGTGAAGGTCTGACGGCGGTCATTTCCGTAAAACTGACCGATGCACAGTTTGAAGGACAGACAAAAGGCAAACTCGGCAACACCGACATCACGCCCATGGTCAGCAAAATGGTCTATGAAAAACTCATGACCTATTTTGAAGAGAATCCGAGCGTGGCAAGAGCCATTTTCACAAAGGCACTCGAAGCTTCGCGTGCCCGTGAAGCCGCAAGAAAAGCCCGTGAAGCCGCAAGAAGAAAATCGGCGTTGGAGAGCAACTCCCTGCCCGGTAAACTTGCCGACTGCACCGATAAAAACCCAGAAAACACCGAAATTTACATCGTAGAGGGTGACTCCGCCGGCGGCTCTGCCAAGGAAGGCAGAGACAGAACCACACAGGCCATTCTTCCTCTTTGGGGTAAAATGCTCAACGTTGAAAAGAGCAGACTTGACAAGGTCATCGGCAACGATAAACTCATGCCCGTGGTGCTTGCACTCGGCACGGGAATCGGTGACGATTTTGATATTCAGAAACTGCGTTATCACAAAGTGGTCATTATGGCCGATGCCGACGTTGACGGTCAGCATATCAGAACCCTGCTTCTGACTTTCTTCTTCCGTTATATGCGACCGCTGATCGATCACGGTTATGTTTATATTGCACAGCCGCCTTTGTTTAAGGTTTCCAAAGGCAAAAAATTCGAATATGCATTCTCGGATGAAGAACGTGACGATATCATCGAAAGATTCGGCGGCAGTTGTGACGTACAGCGTTACAAAGGTCTCGGTGAAATGGATCCCGAACAGTTGTGGGAAACCACGATGGATCCTTCTTTCCGCACCATGCTCCGCGTAACCATGGAAGACGCCATGGAAGCAGACGAAGTGTTCTCGATCCTCATGGGTGACCAGGTCGCACCCAGACGCGAGTTCATCGAACGCAATGCAAAATATGCAAGCAACCTTGATATTTAAGGAGATATAAAATGGACGACGAAATCAGAAACGGTCAGCCCGAAGAAAACGGGGTTTCCGTAAATACAGGAAAAATCGTGGATGTGGACATCAACAAGGAGATGCGTACTTCCTTTTTGAACTATTCCATGGCTGTTATTATTTCCCGTGCACTGCCCGATGTGCGTGACGGTCTGAAACCCGTACACCGCAGAATCCTTTACACCATGTATGAAAATAACCTCACCCCCGACAAGGCATACCGTAAGTGTGCCGATACGGTCGGTTCGGTGCTCGGTCGTTATCATCCGCACGGTGACGCCTCTGTGTACGATGCACTTGTACGTCTTGCACAGACCTTTTCCCTTCGTTATATTCTCGTAGACGGTCACGGTAACTTCGGTTCGGTCGACGGCGACCCTGCGGCTGCTTACCGTTATACGGAAGCCAGAATGAGCAAACTTTCCGTTGAAATGCTCACCGACATAGAAAAAGAAACCGTTGATTATATGGGCAACTACGACGACCGTCTTAAAGAGCCCACCGTTCTTCCCGCAAGATTCCCCAATCTTCTTGTGAACGGTTCCACGGGTATTGCCGTCGGTATGGCAACCAACATTCCGCCGCACAACCTCAGAGAAGTCATTGACGGTATGTGCTGTCTGATCGACAATCCCGATGCAACGCTTGAAGACCTTATGGAACATATCAAAGGTCCCGATTTCCCCACTGCAGGTATCATTATGGGCAAAGCAGGCATCCGTGCCGCTTACGCCACGGGCAGAGGTAAAATTGCCGTGCGTGCCAGAACGGAGATCGTGGAAGGCAAAAACGGCAGATATCAGATCGTCGTAACGGAACTGCCCTATCAGGTCAACAAGGCAAGACTCATTGAATCCATTGCCGAACTTGTGAAAGACAAGAGAATTGAAGGCATTTCCGACGTCAACGACTATTCTTCGCGTCTGGGTATGCGTATGGTCATCGACCTCAAGCGTGATGCCAATCCGCAGGTCGTTCTCAATATGCTGTTCAAACTCACCCAGTTGCAGATCTCTTACGGGATCATCAACCTTGCACTCGTCAACAACGAGCCCAAGGAACTTACCCTCAAGCAGATGTTGCAGCATTACATCGATCACCAGTGTGAGATCATCGTCCGCAGAACGCAGTACGATCTTCGCAAAGCACAGGAAAGAGCCCACATCCTTGAAGCACTGCTTCGTGCTCTTGATTGCATTGACGAGGTCATTGCCCTGCTTCGTGCATCCAAATCGGTGCAGGAAGGTAAAGAAGGCCTTATGGCAAAGTTCGGTTTCGATGAAGTGCAGGCAACCCACATCGTGCAGATGCGTCTGGGTCAACTGACCGGTCTTGAAAGACAGAAACTCGTCGACGAAATGGCGGCACTGCAGGAAAAGATCAAATACTTCATGGAAATTCTCGCTTCTCACGATCTCGTTCTTTCCATCGTTAAGGAAGAAGCCATCGTGATCCGTGATAAATTCGGTGACGACCGCAGAACGGAGATCGTCAACGTATCGGGTGAAGTGGATATTGAAGACCTTATTGCCGATGAAGCCGTTGTTATGACGCTCACACGCAGAGGTTACATCAAACGTCAGCCCGTGGATACCTACCGTCAGCAAAAACGCGGCGGCAGAGGTATTGCAGGTATGACACGCCGTGAGGAAGATATGGTGGAAACCATGTTCACCTGCCGCACCCACGATCATATCATGTTCTTTACAAACCTCGGCAGAGTATACAGACTCAAATGTTTCGAAGTACCCGAAAGCAGCCGTACGGGCAAGGGTATGAACGTCGTCAACATCCTGCCCATCCAGGCGGATGAATGGGTATCTGCCATGATCTGTGTACGTCCCGAGGATGAAGAAAAGTATCTTTGCATGGTCACCCGTAAGGGTATCATCAAACGTACCGCCCTTTCCGACTTCCGCAACGTCCGCAAGACGGGTATCATTGCGATCAATCTTGACGAAGGCGACAACCTTGCATGGGTAAAACTGACAAGCGGTGAAGACGATCTTCTGGTTGCCACCCGCATGGGTAAATCCATCCGCTTCAATGAAACGGATGCGCGTGTCATAGGCCGTGCCGCAAGAGGTGTGAAAGCCATCACCATGAAGAATGAAGACGACTGGGTCGTCGGCATGGAAATTCTGGAAGGCGAAGGCAAAGTGCTTACCGTCAGCGAAACCGGCTACGGCAGACGTTCCGACTTTGACGATTATCACATCCAGAGCCGCGGCGGTCAGGGTTCCAACAACTACCATATTGAAAAATACGGTCACGTTGCCGCCATCCGCGTGGTACAGGATGAAGAAGACATCATTCTCATTTCGTCCGACGGTATCATCATCCGTATTTCCGCAACCGATATCCGCGAATGTGCAAGACCTTCCAAGGGTGTCCGTGTGATGAAGGTCAACGAAAACGAACGCATTGTTACCATTACCAGCACCGAAAAAGCCGAAGATGAGGAAACCGATGCACCTGCCGACAGCGATGAACAGGCAGGAGAAGCACCTGCAACCGAACAGACGGCTGAAAATACAGATACATCCGCACAGGAGGAATAAAAAATGGCAAAAAAGAAAACGTCACCGAGCATCGGTCTGATTATTTTCGCTGTTGTTGCCGCCGTTCTCGTCGTTGTGTGTGCCGTGTTGGGTGTAAACCTTGCCGACAGCACCTTTGTGGCTGAAACCGCACCGCAGAACCCCATCACCGAGTATATCAACGTGGTGGACAGCACCGACGAAAAGGTCGATGAATACTACACCGAGATCCGCAAAATGCAGGATCTGCAGGATCTTATCACATCCTGGTCTGCAAACAACAACGATGCAAAATTCCGTTCTTCCGCCGTCACCACCTTCCTTTTGACGGTGAAGGAAGCCGCACCCATGGACACAAACTACGGCAATGCGGATCTGGTTGCTCTTGTCAGCGTGAACACGCAGGCAAAAACGGTCAGTGCCGTAACGCTTGACAGCGATATGTTCGTCTATCTCGATCTCAAAGAAGCGGGTCTTCAGAACAAAACGCCCATTTATACCAAACTCAAGGTCGCTTATGCCAACGGCGGTATCGCTCTGTTGGAACAGACCGTGGAAAACAACTTCAAAATTGAGATCGATCACTACCTTGTGACCGATATGGACGGTTTGAAAGCAATCGTTGAAGCCCTCGGCGGATTGAAACTGACCGCAAGCGAAGAACTCACGGCAATGCTTTCCGAAGATTTTGAAACCGAAATTCCTGCCGCGGATGCCGTATGGAATGCGGAACAGGTCGTATCTTTCCTGCGTGAGACACGTGACGGCACCGTGAGTCGCAACGCCCGCCACAACGAAGCCCTCAACGAGGTCATCACCGGTGTGCAGAAACTCGGTATGGGTGATGCATTCTCGCTTGTCAAAACGCTTTCCGACGTATGTAAGACCGATCTGACGGGTGCCCAACTGTTCCACGTTCTTCGTATGACACTGCTCGGCGGCTGGAAAGATTATTCCGTTTCTGCCGAAGTCATGCCCGAAGAAAAGAACACCGTTTCCTATAAGGATGCCGAGGATCTGCTGATCGTCGATATTCCCATGGAAGCACAGGCTCTGCAGAAAAAACTTTTCAACAACTCCAACATCACCCTCAATGAAAACAGACTCAGTGCCACCAAACTCGTGGAAGCCGTAAACAGCATTTTTGAAGAAGATCAACTGAAACAGGAACTGCTGGATGCTTTGGAAAATCCTGCAACCGATCTTGACGAAAACGGCAATCCCGTGGTGTCTGATAATGAAGAACCCGTTTCCGAAGAAGCCACTGCTCCCGTCAGCAACAGCAACACCCTCGGATAAAATTCTTTACAAGAGGTGTTTCACATGAAACATATTAAAACGATCACGGCACTGTTTTTGTCATTTGTTCTTCTGCTTGGTGCTTTGTGTATCAACGTGTCTGCCGCTTCCGCACACTTTGAACCGCCTTACCGCACGCCGCTTCGTTTAAGCGGGGAGCTTGCAAGCGATATTTTCGCCGTTGCCGAAAGCCAGGTCGGTTATGAAGAAGACGTTTTCGGCCGCACCTGTTACGGTGACTGGTGGACAAGAGTGGTATCGGGTAAGGAATTTGACGATCCGTGGAAAGGCAAGATCGACATTGATTGTGCCGATGCCGACTGGTGTTCCATTTTCCTCTGCTGGTGCATGGAAAAGGCGGGTGCCGAATACGGTTGCACCTATAACGTGCTGTCGGGCACGGTGGACTATTTCTTCCAACTGCTCAAAGTCGGCGGTGCAAACATCTACACACCGCAGGACAACCATGTCCGCAAAATGGGCGATCTTGTGTTTTACACCTATGACGGCGGCAAGACACTCGGTCACGTTGCCATCACCGACGGAAACAACAACTACATCCATGCCAACTACGCCAACGCCGTAGTTATGCGTGAGGGTGACGAGGTCTATAAAATTTCCGACGGTCAGATCTATACGCCCGTTTATATCGTGTCCCCCAATTACGAACTCAACAAGGTAACGGGTGACAATAAGGTCATCAATGCCGTCATGCTGTTTGAATCCACGATTCTCGCATTCCCCGGCAGACTCTCCAACGAGATCGAAAAGATCTTCGACACAGACGATGAAACGGGTTATGAACCGTCCGCACCGCCCGTTTACGTGGATGAGATCATCCCCGGTGATGCCGACCGTGACGGCGAAGTTGCCCCTGCCGATGCACGCCTTGTGCTTCGTTCGGCGGTCGGTATTGAAAAACTCAATGACGAGCAAATGAAACGTGCCGACCTCAATGCAGACGGCGAATGCACGGTGGACGAGGCAAGAAAAGTGCTTCGTGCCGCTGTCGGATTGGAAACGATATAAATAGTGAATTGCACTTTTTCAAGTGCAGAAAAAATCAAAATGCAGAACGAAAAAAACCGCTGATCGGAGTTTCGTTCTGCTTTTTTACTGTAAATTACGATTTACAAGTTCTAAACGCAAAACGCTAAACGCTAAACGAGCGAAAACAATTTGTTTGTTTTTTCGTTTATACTCTGCGTTTTATCGTTCTTTTTTGTCAATTTCACTACAAATGACAGTAAAACTTACTGTTTCAGTCGTTTAGCGTTTAGCACTTAGAACTTAGCACTTAAATTATGATTTATGCACATAAATCATAATTTTACCTTATTTTACAATCCTCTTTGTTTCCGTAAATAACCAAAAAAAGCACCCTCATTGCAAGAGTGCTTTTATTTATGTTTTGTTGTTTATTTTACAAGTTCAATGGTGTAAACGGAGTTAGTGAACCATTTGTTGGTCACGAAATTACGCGGTCTGAATACGATCTCGTCGTCGTACACTTCCATCTGCATACCGGCACACGGCCAGGGAGAACCGAAGGAATTGACGATGCCGAAGGTCGGGAGCGAAACGTAAGTGACACCGTTGAGTTGTTCCACGTTTGCAAAGCCTGCAACTTCTGCGGCAAGTTCACTCTTGATGCCGCCGTGGATGTGACCGCTGATGTAGATCACGTTTTCATATTTTTCCATAACGGTCTTGACGTCATTTTTATCCAGTTCAATGCCGCTGTCGGGATAAACGATCTCCTGTCCGTTCATGCCGTCCACAGGCCAGTGGCATACCACGAAAGCAGGTTTGCCGTCTGCGGTGGCTTTGGCAAGTTCACTGTCTAAAAATGCCATCTGTTCGGCGGAAATGTCCATACCGTCCCAGTGACCGCCGTCAATGACTTCGTCACCGAGCACGATGAAAGTATAGCCGTTGACTTCGTAGGTGTAATAGTTATCTTCGGCGTTGATGCCCATGAATTCATTGTTGTAGCGGATGAAGTTTGCTTTTGCTTCTTCACGGGTGATATCCGTTACGTCACGGTCGCCCACGTGACCGATATCGTGGTTACCTGCGGCAGTAATCACGGGTACGGTGGAATGGGTTTTGAGAATATCGTAGTATTTTGCAAGAGAAGGCTCGTCGGCATAATTGGTGATGTCACCTGCTACGACGAGAGCATCCACCTGTGCCTGTGCACGGCTGATGTTTTTCAGACCTGCAACGAGAAAAGCCTGACGGATGAGTTCTTTTTCTTCAACGTGCGTATCGGAAATGAGTTCCACGGTCATGTTGCAATCATCCGCCACGTTGTCGATGAGCGGAAGTTCGATTCCCGCATAGGGAATGGCTGTGAGAATGATCGCAAGCAAAAAGGATGTAAAATTCGCCATAATGGATTTGAATACTGCCATAATCGGATCCTCACTTTACAAATATTTTATAATATTTTATCACAGGTTTTTGTAAATAACAAGACAAATATGGAATTAAAGGAAGATTTCAAGACAGATTTTTCTTATTACCATTCATACGGACGGGTGAAGAAGAAATCGATGTCCTCTTTTTCGGGAATGAGCGAGAAAGAAGAAACGCGGTGAATGTTGTGGGCTTTGAATGCATCGTAGAGTTTTTCGTTTTCCTGTGCACGCAGGGGATTTGCAACGCTGTATTCATTCAGGCATTGGTTTGCCTTGAAGAATTCCCAACTCAGATTTGCCGTTTCCACGTTGAACAGCTGTTCTTCGGTGATGTCGGCGGTCAGAGCCTTTTCCCACAGACAGTCGAGTTTGAGTGCCACGTGAACGGGATAATATCCGGACTGATAATGCCAGTCAAAGTCAAACGCATGGGCGGTTGCGGCGATCTGTGCGGTCTGAATGTCAAGAATTTCCTTGATATAAGGTGCGGCTTCCTCGCCGTAGTAGGCGTTCATGAAGTCCGTCATGTGATATTCAACATCCGTGTTCACGTCCCACATCAGTTTGCAGATGAGGTAGTTTCTCAGTTCGTTGAACGCGGCGGAGTGACCGTCACCGCAGTTATACACGTAGCCCGTGATACCGATGTCGTGCATATACTGCATGGTCTCCTGCATGGTGGCAAGGTTTGAAAAATACTGTGCGGAATACAGGAAGTTGATGGTGTAATCGTAAATGTAAGTGCGGTCGGCAAGCTGTGCCCAGACCTTGAAATCTTCGGCAACGGTCGGCTCGTTTTCCGCATACAGGTTCATAAATTCGTCAAGACCCTGTTGCTGTTTGTCCGTAGCACCGCATTCGGTCAGGGAATGACTGCGGCAGGCGGCGTGCAATCCGCACAGAACGGGTACGACGTTTTCGTTGCAACGCAGCGTTAAGTCCGTAGGCGGCTGAGCCGTTTCGTTGTAGGAATAGAAAGTAAAGGTGAAGTTCGGAAATTCATCGTCAAGTGCATCGGCAAAGGCATTGGTGAAAATGAGCGTGGGGGCACTTACCGCACCGTATTTTTCATACAGAGCCGTGCAGGTCTCACAGCGGCAGTAATTCTGGTTGTCTTTTTGACCGATGTGGATATGATCGGCACCGTAGGTGCATTCGTTGATATATCTGCGTGCATTTTCAACCGCAACTTCGAGCACTTCGGGGTTGGACAGGCAGACGTGATCGGTACTGCGGGAACCGTCTTCCTGCTGTGCAAAATATTCGGGATGTGATGCAAACAGGCTGTCGGGAACGAGTCTGTCAAGCGTTACGTCCCACAGCACGAAGGTCATGGCACCGCCGAAATCTTCGGCCTCGTAGTAAAACGATACGTTCGTTTTCATTTTCGCACGGTAAGCGTCACTGCTGCCGGCACAGGCGTTTCTGCGAACGGAGAAGGACGGCTCCACAAGGCGGTCAAGGGCACGGTCAATGACTACGTCCTCACTTTCGGGTACTACTTCCAGCGTGGGTGTGAACCAACGTACGCCGCAGAAGTCCTCAAGGAAAGTATAAACGCCGTACAGCGTACCGCGGCTGTCTTCACCGAGGATATAAAAATCGTCCTCATAAGCGGTCAGATAAAAACCGTCCTCAAACACACTGTCAAGGTCTTTTTCCAACACGGCAGAAGCCTTCGTTTCACCCACGAAGATCGCATCTGTATCTTCCGTAAGTTCACTTTCGGCAACGACGGGAAGTTCGGCACCGCTGATCTTTTCAATGTAAGTCTGCAATTCGTCGGCGGCGGTCAGAATGCAGGCATCCGCACCGTCAGCAATTGCGATCACGTAATCGCTTTTACCGTCTTCAACCAGATACAGAGCATCCGTGATTTCGGGCACGTACACCGTGCCTTCACCGTAACTGACGTTTTCGTAGTCCACGGGAATCAGACCGAACGACAGCAATACGACCTGAATAAACGCAACGATCGCTTTCAAAACTCTCATCATAACTGCTTTCCTCCGTTTTCGTTGGAATAAATATCCTTTTTTATATTAACATAAAGGAAAATAAAAAGCAATAAGGAAGAAAACGGAGAAATCATTTTATCCGACAAAGAGTAAGAGAGATCTGTTCATTGCGAACAGACCTCTCTTTTTTTGCTTTATTTACTTTTCATTATCAAGCAGATTCGGGAAACCGAGATCTTCAAGCGTTAAATTGATACCGTTTTGAGCCAATAAAAACTGTATTCCCGTTACGCCGATATGCAACAATGCATTTGCGGTTTCAAAGTGAATGTCCTGTTCATCCTCGTTTCCCTCGTAGGCAGTAAAGGTGAAGCCGTAGTATTGTGATACCGATAAAGCTTCAAAATAAGATTCCGCACGTGTGGTCAGCACGGGATATTCATAATCGCTCAGATCGTATTCTTCATAGTATGCGTAAGAAATTCCTTCGTTGTTCGGCAGTGAAAAATGAAGAATATAGCCGAAATCATATTCGGTATCTTCATACGTAACGGTAAAAATATCTATATCCGGTGTGCACGTAAAAAGAAGTCCGAATTCGTTGCCGTATTCATCAGACACCATCGCTTCGGCATAGGTAGCCCCGTCTTCATATCCGGTTGCATTGGCATTGATCCAATCGCAGATTTTTATATACGCATATCCGTTTTCAACTGCACCGCAATGTGCACAAACATGGTCGATCATATCACCGTGAACAGCCTCGTAAACAAGATGCAGACTTTCCATGCCCACTGCCGTACGAAGGACGATTCTTGCATCGGCAGGTGTGATCTCGGTGTCACCGTCACAATCTGCAAGCGTTTTTTGATCGTCCGACAGTAAGTCCAGTCCAACCGCAACACGCAGTACCGTTCTTGCATCTGCCGGTGTAACGGAACGGTCCTTGTCAACGTCACCCATGTAGATCGGCAAACAGTCGGGATTGAATGTCCCGTTTTCCGTTTGTGCCGCAACAGGCAGAACGAACAAACCGCAAAGCAAGGAAAGAACAGCCAGCAATACAACGCCCTTTTTCATAGAATCACACTCCTTATGTAATATTGGTATATCAATATTATACAAGAAGTGTGATATTTTGTCAACATTTTGTTTTACAGTGAAAAACCGAAATGAAAAGTGACGGCTGAATACACGGCGGCGACGATCAGCGAGGGGAGCATATTGCCCACGCGGAACTTTTTGCCGAACGCGAGGTTTGCACCCACGGCGAAGATCATCACAGCACCCACCGTGGACAGATCGGCAATCACCGTACCGTAGGACAGTATGGGCTCACAGAGTTTTGCCAATGCCGTGATACTGCCCTGCAAAAGCCCTACGGGAACAAACGAAAACAAACAGCCGAGCCCCATGGAAGAAGCCAACATAAAAACGATGAGAAAATCGAGTAACGATTTTGCAAACAGGGTGGTATGCTGACCGAGCAGACCGTCCTCAATGGCACCCACGACCGCCATGGCACCGATGCACACCACGAGTGAAGTGTTGACGAAAGCCGGCACGAAGCCCGTATCGTTTTCCGCGTGGGCTTTGGCACGCAACCACGTACCGAAGGTTTCCAGACGGTCTTCGATCTTCAGCAGTTCACCCACGAGTGTACCCAACGCAAGGGAAATAATCATCATCATGGTGCCGCCGCTTTCGAGTGCAACGCCGTCCGATGCCACTTTGAGCATACCGCCGAGTGCCCCGACAATGCCGACGAACATGACGCTCAACCCCAGAACGCTTGTCATGGAGTTGCGGATATCCGTATTCAGTTTTTTTCCGCACAGCATTCCGGGTATTGCTCCGAGAATAATGGCGGAAACGTTGACAATGGTACCGAGTCCGGGCATGATAAAAACTCCTTTGCATTCAAAAAGTGGTACTTTACGGAAAAGTGGTGAAAGAAATTGCGGTTTGTCGAAATGCTTTCGCAGACCGACTGCCCACCTCACCCTTGTCGCCCCAGAAAGGGGAGATGTCTGCCGTAGGCAGACAGAGGGGTTTTGGCAGCAATATCAAACTATTTTCTTTGAGTTTGTGCAAACTTTGTGAACCCCTCTGTCACTTCGTGACATCTTTTTCTCCGAAAACGGGAACCCCTTTGTCAGCGTTGCTGACATTTCCCCTAACAGGGGAATAACCTTTCAGGGGCGACAAGTGTTTGAGGGGTGCCGACAGTTAAACAAACCGCAATTTTTTTAAAAAGTCTCAGTTTCCGTGAAAAGCAAAAAGTGCAGATCGCAGATTTGAAAAAGTCATTCTGCATTCTGCACTTTGCACGCTGCATTTTCAGTCTCTTACGCTGTAAATGATATCGGTGTAACTCGGATAGGGCCAGAGCGTACCGGGCATGAGCGTTTCCGCTTCGTCGGCGGCAGTACGCAGTTTTTCCATGAGTTTTGCCACGGTGTCACGGCTGTAAACGGACTGTGCGGCAACGCCTGCAATGTTCTTTTCATGCACAAGTGCGGCATCGAGTTCATCTGCGGTTTCGCTGATGGTGTCGCAAAGTTCCGCAAGCCGCAGTGCGGTCTTTTCTTCATAACCGCCCGTGCGGTTGAGAGCCGTCTTTTTACGCAGAATGCACTCGGAAAGCTGTGAAATATAAGCACTCACGGCAGGCAGAATGTCACGGTGTGCCATTTCGCTCATGGTCATGGCTTCGATCTGCAAAATCTTGCAGTAGTTGTTGAGCATGATCTCGTAACGTGAATGCAGTTCGCTGACGGTGAACACGCGGTGCTGTGCAAACAGACGTACGTTCTTTTCGTCCAGCAGACAGGGCACGCAATCGGGTGTGGTACGAAGGTTCAGAAGTCCTCTGCGTTTGGCTTCACGCATCCATGCTTCATCATAGCCGTTTCCGTTGAAAATGATGCGTTTGTGCTTTTGGATGGTGCGGCGGATGAGTGCGTTGAGACTGCTGTGGAAATCCTCTGCGGCTTCCAGTTCGTCTGCAAACACACGCAGGGATTCCGCCACGGTGGTATTGATCATCACGTTTGCATCGGCAATGGATGCGGTGGAGCCGAGCATACGGAATTCAAACTTATTGCCTGTGAAAGCAAAGGGAGAGGTACGGTTGCGGTCGGTGTTGTCACGCGGGAATCGCGGCAGGGTATGCACGCCGACTTTCATCAGCGTCTTTTCGGCGGCGTCGTAAGCCGTGCCGTTTTCAATGGATTCAAGAATGGCACTCAGTTCGTCACCGAGGAACATGGAAATAACGGCGGGCGGTGCTTCGTTTGCACCCAGACGGTGATCGTTGCCTGCACTTGCAACGGAAATTCGCAGAAGATCCTGGTATTCGTCCACAGCCTTGATGACCGCACACAAAAACAGCAAAAACTGTGCATTGTCCTGCGGTGTCTGTCCGGGGTCAAGCAGATTTACGCCCGTGTTGGTTGCAACCGACCAGTTGTTGTGCTTGCCCGAACCGTTGATGCCTGCAAAGGGTTTTTCGTGTAACAGGCACACAAGACCGTGCTTTCCTGCCAGTTTTTTCATGATCTCCATGGTCAACTGATTGTGGTCGGTCGCCACGTTGGTCTGGGTATAGACGGGTGCAAGTTCGTGCTGTGCGGGGGCGGTTTCGTTGTGTTCGGTCTTGGCGTAAATGCCGAGTTTCCACAACTCCTCGTCGAGTTCTTTCATGTAGGCGGCAACACGCGGTTTGATAGTGCCGAAATAATGATCGTCAAGTTCCTGTCCTTTGGGCGGTCTTGCTCCGTACAGGGTGCGGCCGGTGAGGATGAGATCCTGTCTTTGATCGAACACACTCTGATCGAGCAGGAAATATTCCTGTTCGGGGCCTGCGGTGGTGATGATACGCGTTGCATCACTGCCGAACAGTTTGAGAATACGCATGGCCTGACGGTTGATGGCTTCCATGGAACGCAGAAGCGGCGTTTTTTTGTCGAGTGCTTCGCCGCCGTAGGAGCAGAAAGCGGTCGGAATGCACAATGTGGCATCCTTGATGAAAGCGTAGGAGTTGGGATCCCACGCGGTGTAGCCTCTTGCTTCAAAGGTGGCACGCAGACCGCCCGACGGGAAACTGGACGCGTCGGGTTCACCCTTGATGAGTTCCTTGCCCGAAAAATCCATGAGCAGTCTGCCGCCCGGTGCAGGCTCAATAAACGCATCGTGCTTTTCGGCGGTAATGCCCGTCAGCGGCTGAAACCAGTGCGTAAAATGGGTGGCACCGCGTTCGAGTGCCCACGTCATCATGCTTTTTGCAACGGCATCGGCAATGGATCCGTCCAGATGTCTGCCGTCCTCGGTGGTCTTTTTGAGTGCGGCGTACACCTCGGCGGGCATATATTTCTGCATGGCGGCATCGTTAAAAACGAGAGTGCCGAACAGTTCGGGGATGTTGTTCACGGCAACGACCTCCTGTCGAAAAAAGAAGAATAATATATAAATACAAAACCAATTTATTATACCGCCATATCAAATTGTTTGTCAAGAAAAAACACGAAAAAAAGTTGCACGCACATCCGAACGGAAGCGGGTACAACTTTTTCATGTTATTCTTTCTGATTGCCGCAGCAGGAACTGCACTGTCCGCTGTAAGGACAGCCGATGCACTTTTGTCCTTTCTTTTTGGAACGGTACACCGCGAATGCGGCACTGCCGAGGATGAGCAGCAGAACGAGTATTAAAATGAGGGTATCCATAGTATTTTTCCCCTTTTGTTGAGTTTATGAAACGGCGGCTTTGGATCTTTCCTTTTCCGCTTTTTCGGCTTTTAAGCGACGGTCGGTACGAATGCACAGGGCAACCACAACGCCGATCATGCACAGCACTGCAACCAGACCGCCGACAAAGCCATGTCCGGTTGTACCTTCGGTGATGAGCGTGCCGATCTGGTAGACCGCAAAGCCGAGTGTGAAGCCTACGCCCAACTGCAAAGCAATGCCGCCGAGCATCCATTTTCCGCTTTTCATTTCGCTGTTCATGGCACCGATTGCCGCAAAGCAGGGCGGTGTGAACAGATTGAACATCAGGTAAGCGAGTGCCGCGGCTTTGGAAATAGCCATAATGCCTGCCACTTCCGTGCCTGTGCCTTCCATGAGAGCCAGTTCATCCTGATCGATGAGGTTTTCAAGTCCCACGAAACACACGGCCAGCGTGCCCACCACGTTTTCTTTTGCAATGAAGCCGGTTACGGCGGCGGCAGCCAACTGCCACGAAAGAACGCCGACCACGGGAACAAGAATGTATGCAAACGGCCCTGCTATGGTTGCAAGAATGGACGTATCTGCCGACTCGGCAACCTGAAAATGCCAATTGAAAGTCTGCATGATCTGCACTGCGGTGTTGCAAAGCAGAATGATGGTTGCGGCCTTGACAACGTACGACCACCCACGCTGACACATGGAAAGGAATGCACGTTTGAGGCTCGGCAGTTTGTATTCGGGCATTTCAATGATGAAATAAGACGGTTTTGCACTGTTGCCCGTGATCTTGTTGACAAGCAAGGCACCGAGAAGAATGACGAGGATGCCTACGAAATACATCAACGTGCCCACCCACGAGGCTTCTTCAAAAAACGCACCTGCAAAAAGGGAGATTACGGGCAGTTTTGCACCGCAGGGCATGGAGGGAGCCAGCATGGCGGTGGCTCTGCGTTCGCGTTCGTTGCGGATGGTACGGCACGCCATAACACCGGGTACCGCACAGCCCGTGCCGATGACGAAAGGAATGACGGATTTGCCCGACAAGCCCACTTTTTTGAAAATGGGATCCAGTACCACGCTCACGCGTGCCATGTAGCCGCAGTCTTCCAACAGGGCAATGAAAAAATACATGACCATAACGAGAGGAAGGAAACCGACGACGGCTCCGACACCGCCGATGATGCCGTCCACGAGCAGGGCACTCAATATGGGATTTGCATCCGCAAGCAGTTCACCGATGAAGCCCTGGAATGTTTCGATCCAACCGACCAAAAAATCGGCAACAAGGACACCCAAGCCTTTTTCGTGCTGTGAAATGAGGAACACGAAGCTCATCACGACCGCGAAGATCGGAATGCCGAGCCATTTATTGGTGAGCACTTTGTCGATGCGATCGGTGGTGTTCTGCTGACTCGTGAAAACGGATCTTTTTTCCGTTGCGGACACGATCTCTTTAACGAATTCAAAGCGTTTGCGGTCGGCGGCCTGTACCGCTTCACGGTCACCAAGGTCAATATCTTCCTGTACGAAGGGGGCTTTCTGTTTTTTGCCTGCCTGTCTGACGGCGGCATCCGTTACCGCACGCAGACCTTTTGCCGAGGTGGAAACGGTGGTCAGCACGGGACAACCGAGTTTTTCCGACAGCAATTTTACGTCGATGCGGGTATTTTTCTTTTCGTTTATATCCGCTTTGTTGAGGGCTACTACCACGGGAACACCCAGTTCCAGCAACTGCGTGGTGAAAAACAGGCTGCGGCTTAAATTGGTGGCATCGACGATGTTGATGATAACGTCCGGGTTTTCATGCAGAATGAAATCGCGTGTTATGCTCTCCTCCGAAGTGAACGGTGACATGGAATACGCACCCGGCAGGTCCACAGCGATCAGTTTCTGATTGCCGCTGAACGCCTTTTTGATGGCGTGTTCTTTTTTGTCAACGGTTACGCCCGCCCAGTTGCCGACCTTTTCGTTTCTGCCCGTCAAGGCGTTGTACATGGTCGTTTTGCCGCTGTTCGGGTTGCCTGCCAATGCGATTTTCATTTGCCTGTGTCCTCCTTTGGATGTGCCGAAAAAAACAATATGTACAATATATATGTATAAAGAGTGTGAATCACCATAATATGTTAGGTATACCTAACATATTATTCAAAAGAAAAGCGGTTACCCGCGAAAAAACAGCGACCGCAGCCGCCGTGCAGATCAGACTGAAATGCTCCGTGCCAGACGGGAATCGATGCAGTAGCGACCGTCGTGAATGGAGACTACGCAACTTCCCTTTCTGCGGGAAACTACGGTAATGGGTTCACCCGAATAGCAACCGAGCGAAAAAAGGAATGCATTGAGTTCATCGTCCTGCGTTTCGATGTCGCGAACGATATATTCTTTGCCTTCCTGTGCATTTACAAGTGTCATAATAAGCATCCTCCTGTCGAAAAAATGCAATTAGCAACTGCTAACTATAATTATATTAGCATAGGCTAACTGAATTGTCAAGAGATAATTAAACTTTTTTTCCAAAAAATAAGTTTTTTACGGAAAGTAAATTATGATTTACAAGTTCTAAACGCTAAACGCTAAACGCTAAACGGGCGAAAACAATTTGTTTGTTTTTTCGTTTATACTCTGCG
>JAZNRU010000047.1:0-289466 GCA_045590895.1 Acutalibacteraceae bacterium | reverse complement strand
ACTACGATTTCACTCTCACCGACTGCTACTTACAAGCCTTGCACGAAGCAGGGATTGAGATTTTTTACCGTCTGGGCGTCACCATTGAGCACGAGCCGAAAAAATACAATATCTTTGCACCGTGTGATGCCGAAAAATGGGCGGATATCTGCGAACACATCGTACGGCACTACAACTGCGGCTGGGCTGACGGTTTTGAATGGAATATCCGTTTCTGGGAGATCTGGAACGAGCCCGACGGATTGGATCCCGCCGTGGAGCCTTACGGCCCGCCCAACTGGATCGGAACGGCCGAACAGTATTACCGTCTTTACAGCGTGACGGCAAACCACCTGAAAAAGCACCACCCCGATATCCTCGTGGGCGGTTATTCGAGCTGTTATATTCTGGGTGCCAACGTCAACGGAAAATGGACACCCGGGCCGACGGATTATTTCACAGACTTCTTGGCTTACATCAGCAACAAAAAAACCAAAGCACCGCTGGATTTCTTTACGTGGCACGGTTATCTCGGTACGCGGCATCTGCAAAAGATCGGGGAAGAAAGCCGTTTCGTGCACGACACGCTCAACGAATACGGATTTACCGACACCTTACGCATTGATGCGGAATGGAACTGCTGCATCTGCGACCGACAGACCGACGACGTACGCACCGAGTATTATATCAATATGCGAAACGAAAAAGGGGCTTCACACGTGGCGGCATCCCTGTATGAAATGCAACGCAATCACGTGGATATGGCAATGTACTACGACACGCAGTTGTGGTGTGCTTACGGGGCTTTGTTCCACGTGCCGTCCTTACATCCGACCAAAGCGTATTATGCCTTCAAACAGTTTTCACAGCTGTACGGTGCAGGTACGTGGTGCGAAAGCACGCAGGCTCCGAATATTTACACCTGTGCGGCAAAAGGGGACGTCTGTCTGCTTGCCGTGAGCAACATTGATGCAGAAGAACACGAACTGCTTTTGCAGATCACAAACTGCGATGCCGACCGTGTGGAGATCGATCTGACCGACAACACGCACGATCTGCAGACGGTTGCAACCGTCAACTTCACCGAAAAAATGCGTATGACCTTACCCGCATACTCCTTTGCAACCCTGCGTTTCATAAAAAAATAAACACGCCACGCATTCTGCCCTTTTTATCAACTGTGCTTTTTATGCAAAATCAACAAACGGAATAACATATCTTTTACATAATAAACTGAAAAAGAATACAAATACCGCTTCTTTTTTTGTTCATACCGTGGTAAAATGAACGTATGGCAGATAAGATCGCGAACGGATTGCAAAAAAAAATGCCGCATTTCGTTCGTCCTCTTGCTGCAGAAAAATAAAAAGAAGGAGTCCTTTGCATGAAAAAGTTTGCAGCCGTTTTACTTGTTCTCATTTTACTTTTTGCGTTCGGTGCCTGTGCGGATGATACGGATACACCGACAACCACCGAAGCCAACGTAACCGAAGACGATCCCGCTTCCGGAACACAGGAAGATCCGGGTGCGGACGGTCAATTGGCAACCGGCATCACCACCACCCTGTTCAGTCTGACGTATGACAAGGATGTGTGGACGTTTTACGACGATTACACAAAATCCGACGAGGATTACTGCTTTATCACCTTGCAGGTACCCGATCCGGACGAGCCTGAATACTATCTGATCGACGTTGAGATCTGTGCTGAGATCGAGGATCCTTACGACTTCCGTGAAGATCTCGTGGATTACGGTTTCAATCAGTATGAATATGCCGTCAACAACGCCTACGAAACGGTTTCCGTCGGCGGTATTGAATTGCTCAAGTACGAAAATGGCGATACCCTGCTTTATTTCAACCGCATTGAAAATGCAGGAGCCACCGTCAGCGTTGAATTTGATGCAAGCGACGTTTCCGATGCACGCATTGCAGAACTGCTGAACGGTCTTACGTTCACACTGCCCGACAGCGGCAACGAGGACGGTCCGTGGGAATGGGAAGGCACTCCGTTCTCGGCAGAAGACGCAACGGTCACGGCAGGCACTTTCGAGATCGCTGCCAAGTGGATCCGACCGGAAGAATACATTGCAACCTTTGAAACCTTCGACCACTCCGTAGCCGCCACAGAAGACGCGGTCTATCTGCTGATCGACGGTGAACTGAGAAAATGCAAGTTGCAGGACAATACGCTGGTATTCGTGGAAGGCATTGAATTACCCGAAGACGATTACGACAGTATTGAAGCCACCGCGGACGGTAAACTCTGGCTGAGCGGCTCCATGAACGATGTCATTTGTCTGGAAAACGACGAGATCATTGCCACGTATGAAGATATTGACAATCTTGCCATCCATCCGTCCGGCACATGGGGTATCGACTACTTCGTTTCCAATGAATGCAACAAGGTAACCTTCAACGGTGAGACCTTCACTTCCGAGCCCATGGTCTTTGCAGAAGCGGATACAATTATGCACCTGAACGTGGATGAAGATTACATTTACGTGTGTGCCGCCGCCGCAGACGACAGCGGACATAAAGTATTCGTATACAACACCGACGGCGTATTGCAGAAAACGCTTTGCGATGCCGACGGCGAAGGTCTTGGCAGTGTCACGTTCATGGCACACAGCGAAAAAGGCTTCATCGGCTTTGACGGCAATATGAGAGACGTTCTCCTGTGGGATGCAGACGGTAGCTTCGTTGCTGAAATTTCCGACGGTGATCTGTTCGGCACCGGCTATCCCTGGTTCTGCAACTGCGCATTGCTCCCCGACGGCAGCATTATTACCGTTATGACCGACGACCGTGCCGACGAATCGGCTATGGAACTGATCGTATTCACCGTCAGCGGATTCTGATACCGCCCTTCAATAATAAAACTCCGGGAAATTCCTCAGCGAAGATCCCGGAGTTGTTTATGTTTTCGTTTATTTATCGGGTAACGATGAAGGTCATTCTTTCCTGAATGGTCAGTGCACCGTGGCCGGTGTTGTATCCGCCGTGGTCGGACGTGAGAATGATAAGCCAATCTTCGCTTTCATACGTCTCGCGTGCTTCAACGGCATCAATGATACGCTTGCACTGTGCATCGCATTCCGCAAATGCCGCCGCATATTCGGGGTTGTCAACGGAGAAGCCCGTGTCGTGACCGGTATGATCGGGGTATTCAAAGATGGTGAAGATGAAATCGGAGCAATCAGCCTTCTGTACGTCGGCAAGGGTGTTTGCAAACGTGCCGTCGTCATCGTCCGCATCAGAGAAGATCACGGCAAGGTCTTTTTCCTGTGCATACTGTTTTTCAAGCACATAGGTGGAATCATCACCCACAAAATGACCGTTCCACGATACGTAGAACGCCGAAGAATCCGCTTTGCCTTCTTCCACAAGCGTGGTCAGCAGAGACAGATGATCGTTGGATTTGACGATACTGTTGCCCGTGATACCCGTCACGTCTGCCCATTCACCCGTGAGAATGGAACACCAGCCGGGTGCGGTGGAAGTGTCCTGCGTGTTGATAACGGGATAATTGACACCGCCGCAATATGCAATTTGGGCTTCTCCGCCGCCTGCAAGCAGATAGCAGATCGCGGAAGTGTTCATATCACCGTCCAACAGTGCGAACGCATCGGCACGGCCGCCGTCATAACCGAGAACGATCACTTTCTTTTCGGTCTTTCCTTCGGGCAGTTCCGAGGTAAAATGCTGTTCGATCACACCGTAAAGATCGGTCTGGGGAACAGCCGTTTCAAGGGTGTTGGAAAACACTTCGACCGACTCAATGCGGTCTTTGTACTTACTGACGGTGTCACCGAAGTTGATGCCGCCGAACAGGCCGTAGATCATCATAAAAAAGGTTGCAACTGTCGCAATAACGGAATAAAATGCGGATGCCATAAAAATTCGTCCTTTCTGTTCTGTTTGATTTCATCATAGCACACATCCGATACGATTGCAAGAAAAAAGACTTCTCCATTTCCCGAAATCAATATTTTTTCATTTTTGGGAAGTGGGTTTATTTTGCGGACGGACGCTTGTATAAAACAAAAAAAACAGGAGACAACTTCTTTACGAAGTGTCTCCCGAATTTTTGTGTTGCGATAAAGCAATCAGCGGGCAACGCCTTTTTCAATGACTTCGCCGTCGAAGCTCCAGAAGGGAGAAAGAACGTCAAGTTCTTCGCCTTCTTCAACAACGCCGCCGACAACATTGTATCTTTCAGCAAAATCGTCTTCTGCAAACACGGAAGCATCCTTGCTGCGGACAATGCCTGCTTTTTTGAAAGCCTTGACAAGTTTGCCTGCCTTTTTGACGGCTTTCTTGTCTTTCCAATCCTCGTAATCGCCGTATTGTTCACGGAAAGCAATTACGAATTCGGAATCTTCATCCAATGCATCCACACGGTTGTTCCATGCGGCAAAGCCCGTACGCACCTTTGCACTTCTGCCCTTGCTGACGAGATACATTGCTTCATAAAGCTGACCGAACAATGCGGCATTTTCACGCAGACCGATCACAATGGGATCCGTGGGCTGTGCAGCTGCAACCTTGGTGATGGTGATAACACCCTTTTTACGAAGATAGAAGAACGCACCCGTTGCACCGACGGCAGCAGCGATCACGCAAGCCACAATAACATCGGACATGAAGAACAGTACCATTATACAACTCTCCTAAAAATCAATTTAAGGATATGGGTATGCCGTAAGCGATACCTATAAACAGTAACATTATAGTTGACAATTTTGCATTTGTCAAGGTCTGCGAAAAATTTCTTGATAAAAAAGAATTTTTGTGTGTTTATTTTGCCTTATGTCTGATTTTCTTGTCGGGTGCGATCAGGTTATACACAACCGCCGCCAGTGCCGCACCTGCAAGCGGGGCCAGAATAAACACCCACACCACCGCAAGGGAGGCAGTGTCGCCGTCGAGTGCCTGCACCAGAGCCGGGCCGAATGAACGGGCGGGATTGACGCTCGTTCCCGTGAAACCGATACCGAGAATATGCACGAGGGTAAGGGTCAGACCGATCACAAGTCCCGCAACGGGTGCGTTGGTCGTATAATTGGTAACGCCGAGAACGGCAATGACGAAAACGAAGGTCAGGATCACTTCAACAAGGAGTGATTTTACGATACTTTCATCATACAGACCGTTACAGCCGAGACCGTCTTTCGTGCCGACGATCGCCGCAAGCACGCCTGCACCTGCAACCGCACCGCAGATCTGTGCACCGATATAAAGCAGAAAATCTTTCACGTTCATACGTTTTGCGATCAGCATTGCCAGTGAGACCGCAGGATTGATATGACAGCCCGACACGTTGCCGATGCTGTACGCCATGGCAACGATCACAAGCCCGAACGCAAAGGCGGTCAGAAGATAAGAGCCTTCACCCGTGGGGAAACCCGTGATGACAGCCGTGCCGCAACCGAAGGTGACAAGCACTGCCGTTCCGATAAATTCCGCTATAAATTTACGAAGCATAGAAAAAACCTCCCTTTTTTTATTAAGGACATTATACCTCTGTACGTGTGTCACCGTCAATGAAAAGTATGAAAATTATCAAAATGTAGCAATCTGCCCAAAAAGAGACAATTATTTTTTCCGTACAGAAAAATAATTTAACTTGCAATCATTTTCTGTGTAATGTACAATAAAAACGATTATAATATAAAAAGGAAGGTATTTTTATGAAATCACTTCGCAAGATTCTTGCCGTTGTGCTTGCATTCGTCATGCTGTTCGGCTCCGTTGCCGCACTGACGGGTACGGCAGTGGAAAAAGAGGAAATGTATCCGTCCATCGTGATCCCCGGTCTGTTCCAGGGCCGTGCCACGCTTTATGAAGACGGTGAGATCGCTGTCAACGCAGACGGTGAAGCACTGGAATCCCCGTTCTTCCTCAGCGGAACGGAAGATATAATCTCAACCGCACTCAAACAAGCAGGCCTGCCCCTTGCCACCACCCTGCTTACCCAGCGTGACAAAGACCATGAATTTGCAAATGCACTCGGCCATGCACTCGGTGACATTCTGCTCGGCAAAATTGTCAGCGACGAAAACGGTGATTTTATCTACGACGTCCGCCCCGAACAGCTCAACACCGCCGTCAGCAATCTGACACAGGAACAGAAGGATTACGTTTACGACACCATTCCGCTGACGACCTACAAAGAGATCGCAGGCGAAGACAAACTGTATTTCTTCACCTATTTCTCCTTTGAAAACATGGACGAAGTTACCGCCCGTCTTTACAGCCTCATTCAGACCGTCAAGGAAGAAACCGGTTACGACAAGGTAAACCTCGTTCCCATCAGCCAGGGCGGTACCATTGCAAACTCCCTGCTGGAAACCTACCGTGACGATGAAGCCGAACGCGACATCTATGACGATCTGAACCGTATCATTTACGTCATTCCCGCACTTGACGGCAGTTACACCATCGGTGATATCTACTATTACGGTCTCATTGACGATGACGATGCCCTTTACAACTATATGTTCCCCCTGCTTCTTGACGGCGATCAGGAATGGCTGGGACATCTCATCAGCGGCCTCATCCGCATCTTCCCCAAAGAAGTACTCAACGACGTGCTTGACATTGCCGTGGATATTCTCGTAGAGGATTATCTTGAAAACTGCACGATGATGTGGGGACTTATGCCGAGTGCATACTATCCCGAACTTCGCGAGCGTTACCTCAGCGATGAAGACAATGCCGTGATCCGTGAACAGACCGACCGCTACTATCAGGCACAGCTCAACAGCGACGACAACATTCTCAAAGCCGTTGAAAGCGGCGTTGAAGTATTCGATATTGTCAACTACAACGATGCCCTGTATCCCATCTGTGACAACTGGAACAAGTGCCAGGCTGACGGTATTATCCAGCTTGACTCCACCTCCATGGGTGCTTACGGCATCGGCGTTGACGTGCAGTTGCCCGAAGGCTACGAACAGCAGAACACAAACGTGACCTGCACCGATCCCGAAAACCACGTTCACATCGACCCCTACAACCTCATTGATGCTTCCACGGGACTTCTTCCCGACACCACGTTCTATTTCTACAACGGTGACCACGAACAGACCGGCCGCAACGACGTCGTCATGAAACTCGTCGTCAACCTGCTGACCGATCCCGCTTTTGAAAACGTATATTCCTATCCCGACACGTTCCCGCAGTTCAACACCGCAAGAAAAGCCAGAGGCGTGCAGGAAAAGATCGACTCCATGAAGACATATCTGGATAATGAAACCGTGGATGCCGATACCAAGGCACGTCTTGCCGAAGTGCTTGCAAGAACGCAGGAACTGTATGACGATACCGCCTGCACCCCCGAAGAAGTGGAAGAACTGTACGCCTGCACTGCAGAGCTTGATGAGATCCGCAACCTCATCGTAAACGGTCCGAGCGAACAGAGTTTCGGTGAAAAACTGAAACAGATCTTCATGAAGATCCTGACTGATTTCCTCAGAGTTTTCTCCGATTTCCTGTTTGTGACCACAGGCGGCAAAGGTATAACCGACATTCTCAGCGGCATTCCCAACAGCTGACCACATAAATAAGAGCCGTTGCATCCGGCACGGCCCGAAAAAAGTAAAACATAAAAGCAGGTATTATCGCGGGAAAAAGATCCTCTTGCATAATACCTGCTTTGTTATGTAAAAAACAGTTTCCGATTCGGAAAATTCCGTTTTGAAAGGAAAGAAAAAAAATGTTTGAACTGATCCGGGCAGGAGAAAACACGTACTACTTTGATCTGCCGTCCAAGATCGGCGTGTATACCCCCGATGCACACACGGCGTATCTGATCGACAGCGGTCCGCACAAAGACAATGCAAAAAAGGTGCTTCGCGTACTGCGTGAAAAGGGATTGGAAATCAAAGCCGTACTCAACACCCACGCCCACGCCGATCACATCGGCGGCAACCGTTATCTGCAGGAGCAAACGGGCTGTCTGATCTTTGCATCTGACAAAGAGACCGACCTTATCCGTCACACATATTTAGAGCCGACCACCCTGTACGGCGGCTATCCGCACAAAGACCTGCAACACAAATTCCTGCTCGCACAGGAAAGCGACGCATTCCCCTTTTCGGACAAGCGTTTTCCGTCGGAAATTGAGATCATCCCCCTGCCCGGTCATTCGGTGGAAATGGTCGGATTCCGCACACCCGACAATGTTGTGTTTCTCGCCGATTGCCTTTGCAGTGCGCAGACCTTGCAAAAATACGGCGTGACGTTTCAGTTCAACATTGAGCAATGTCTGCAAAGCCTTGAAAAAGCACGCACATTGCAGGCGGACACCTTCGTTTCCTCTCACGCACCGACCTTGCGAAATATTGACGCACTCGTAAACGTAAACCGTGAAAAGATCCTGCAAACGGCTCAATACCTGTGCGGACTTTGCAAAACCCCGAAAACCTTCGTGCAGATCCTGCAATCCGTTTTCAACGATCACGGACTGACCATGACGCACGAACAGAACGTTTTAGTGGGAAGTACCGTGCATTCTTATCTGTCGTATCTGTATGACAAGGAACAAATCCGCATTGATTTTAAGGATAATATCCTGTATTACGAATCCGTTTGATGCAGAATTTTGGTCACAAAAAATTAACATCACAAATATTGACCGCACGCACGGAATATGATATATTATAAAAAAAGAATTAAGGAGTGTTTTTCTATGCTTGGTATCGGCAAATGGCTCTGCAAAGTCAATTCCATGTTCTACAGAGGCGAAGTTACGCTTAACATCGCCGACAACAACGGTGAGTACGACATTACCATCGAGATCGATGCTGATTTCGATATGCCCGACTACAAGATTTACGACGTTGTCACCGAAGGCAACACCGTAACCGCAAAAGCAGAAGTTTCCCTGCTTCCCGGCAAAGTGGTCGACGTGAGTTTCACCATTGAAAACGACGTTCTCACCGGCGTTCTGAAAGTTCCTTTCATGGGCAAGATCAAGATCACCGACGGACAGAAAGTAGCATAAAAATATTTACGAAAAAAAGCAGGTGCTGTGACGGTCACAACACCTGCTTAATTTTTAGTTCTGAATTACATTTCAATTTCAATGCCTGCAAGTTCTGCAAACTTGAACATAAACACAAGCATATTGACACAATCATCCGCCGCAGGAATCTCATACTGATAGGAAGGAACGCACGGCGTGATATAATCCACTTTCATGGCGGCAAGTTCCGCATTGGTATCATCGTAGGTACGAACGTAAACGAGTTTCTGACCGTCCAGATCGTGTGCAACAGCCGTACCGTCTTCATTTATGAACGTATGGCGTCTCAATTCCTTGCCGTCCACCGTCACGGTTTCTTTTTTGTCGGGATCCGTGGACTGTGCAGTGCCGCTGAGTCCGGGAGGCAGAAGTTCCATAAAGAAACTGTCGGACACGCCGAGTTTCTCGCTGACTTCTTCATCGAAAAGCATATACATATTCACGTCGGGCAACACCCAATATACGCCGTCTTTCGTGGTCAAAAAACCGATACGGACGGGATTCTGTACCGTTTCCTCGCCTTCAGCAATATTATCGATCGTGGCTTCCATGTAAGAAGTATTTTCCGTATGTGCACGTACAATATACATATTTTCAACGTCACCCATATACGCACCCATGGAAAAGTGACCGGTAAGGAAGATCTCAGAGCCGTTCAGACCGAACAGTGCAGGATCTTCAAGCGTGACCGCCGCACGGAGAATCTTACGTGCATCGGAAACGCCGACTTCACCGTCCGCATCCACGTCGGCAAGCAACGCCGTTTCGGAATCCAGGGTTTCAAGACTGACGGCAACACGCAGAACCGTACGGGCATCGGAAACGGCAACTTCGCCGTCCCTGTTTACGTCACCGTAAGCAAAATACTGCGGCTTGTTCACGGGAGCACCGTCACCGTAAGCAGGTTCGGCATACGCAACGGGTACCGCAACGCAGAACAGCAGACAAACACAAACAAAAGCACTGATAAATTTTCTCATTGAATATTGAGCCTCCAAAAATAATGTTTTTTAATTATATAATTGATTTATTCTTTTGTCAATCTGTTTTTTCTTTTATCACACAATACTTAAAACAAAGTTAATTTTACATATTTGCTTGACAGAACAAAAAAAATGCGGTATCTTTAATTGGTATAATAATAGTATATAAAAACACGGAGGCACACCATGATTCCAAATCAAGAAAAATCAATGGAAAAAATCGTCAATCTCTGCAAAGGCAGAGGCTTCATATTCCCCGGCTCCGATATTTACGGCGGCCTTGCAAACACGTGGGACTACGGCCCCTTGGGCACAAGACTGAAAAACAACGTCAAAGATACGTGGCGTAAGCGTTTTATTCAGGAACGCAGAAACAGTTTTGAAGTGGATGCCGATATTCTGATGCATCCCCGCGTATGGGAAGCCAGCGGTCACGTTGCATCTTTCTCCGATCCGCTTCTGGACTGCAAGGAATGCAAAATGCGTCACAGAGCCGACAATCTGATTGAATCCTTTGATCCCGAAGCACACGCAGACGGTATGAGCAAACCCGAAATGTATGATTACATCGTTTCGCACAACATTCCCTGCCCCAACTGCGGCAAATGCAATTTCACCGACATCCGTGAGTTCAACCTCATGTTCCAGACCTTCCGCGGCGTTACCAACGATTCCAAATCCGTTATCTATCTGCGTCCGGAAAACGCACAGGGTGAATACGTCAACTTCCTGAACGTACAGCGTTCCATGCGTGCAAAACTTCCGTTCAGCATCGGTCAGATCGGTAAGGCTTTCCGCAACGAGATCACCCCCGGCAACTTCACGTTCCGCACCATCGAATTCGAACAGATGGAATTCCAGACCTTCTGCAAAGAAGGCACGGACGCCGATCTGTATGAATATTTCAAAGAATACGGCAGACAGTATTACATGGATCTGGGCATTGCGGAAGATCATCTGCGTTTCCACGATCATGAAAAACTGGCTCACTATGCAAAAGCCGCCTGCGACATCGAATTCCTGTTCCCGTTCGGCTGGGGTGAGATCAACGGTACCCACAACCGTACCGACTTCGACCTCAAGCGTCACAGCGAATATTCGGGTGCCAAGATGGAATACATGGATCCCGAAACCAACGAAAAATACGTTCCCTACATCATTGAATCCACCTACGGTCTGGACAGAACGGTGCTCGCTCTGCTTTGCGAAGCCTACGACGAGGAGATCGTCGATCCCGAAAAGAACGACGTCCGCGTGGTTCTGCACCTGAGCCCCGCCGTGGCGCCCATCAAGGTTGCCGTGCTTCCGCTTTCCAAAAAGTTGGCGGAAGGTGCAGGCAAGATCTGCGATATGCTTTCCAAGAAGTTCATGACCGACTACGATGAAACCGGCTCCATCGGCAAACGTTACCGCCGCCAGGACGAGATCGGTACACCGTGGTGCATTACCTATGACTTCGACAGCGAGACCGACGGCTGCGTGACCGTCCGTGACCGCGACACCATGGAACAGGTCCGTCTGCCCATCGCAGAACTGGAAGCCTATTTTGCAGATAAAATCGAATTTTGACATCCGTACCCCGGTCTTTTTGCGTAAAGATCGGGGCTTTTCGCATAAAACAAACAATATAAGGAGCGTTTTATATGAAAAAGATAACGTGTTTGTTGCTTTCTCTTGTGTTATGCCTTTCCTGTTTTTCCGTTTTTACCACGGCAGAAACCGTACAGCGACCGCGTATCGTTGAAACGGTCTACCCGACCGAAGACGTTGTGATCGCTGATATCGTGCTGACCGAAGCACCGTACAACGCCGATAACACGGGCAATGAAGACGTAACGGCAATTCTCAACAAAGCCGTTTCGGATTGTTATGCCAACGGCGGCGGAACGGTCTTTCTGCCGGTCGGCACCTACCGTCTGACGGGCAACGTCAACATTCTTCCCTTTGTGACCGTACGCGGTGACTGGGCAAATCCCGACGTTTACACCAACGAGTACGGCACGGTCATTCTGGCGGATGTTCCGGCAAGCGATGCTTTCACACCCGGTCTGTTCACCGTCGGCGGCAGTGCCGGTGCAATGGGACTGACCGTGTATTATCCGAATCAGAGCATCACCGATCCCGTTGCCTATCCGTATACGTTTTACGTCAACGGCAACGGTGCATCCTATATGCTGCAAAGCATCGTGAATATTACGCTTCTCAACGCCTATCGCGGCATCGGTGCGTGTGCCGTTACCCGCAACGGAGAATACGAATGCCACGAAATGCTGACGGTGGATAATTTCTACGCCACCGTGCTTTGCGAGGGCATTGCCTCCTACAACTCAGCCGACGTGGACACCTACAAAAACATCTTTATCTCCCCCGCCTATTGGGCAAATGCGGGTAAAAAATACAATGCACCGACACGGGCAAGACTTTCCGTGTTCACCCGCGAAAACACGACCGCCATGCTCATCGGCGATCTTGAATGGCCGCAGTATGCAAACATTCACATCAGCGACTGCAAATACGGTCTGCTGTTCGATCACGGCATCCGTGCACAGTTTTCGGGCACGTTTTACGACCTGTATATCGAACGCTGTACCTACGGTCTGTACGCACCCGAGGGTGCGATCTACGACCGCGAAAAAAGTTGGGGCATTGCGATCGGCAGAGGCAGTATCTACGGCAGTGAATACGCGATCTACGATCCCGGCAAAGCGGCTCTGGTGCTGACGGAAACCGAAGTATCGGGCACCGTCAAAGCAAAAAACATGACCAATGACCGTCTGACCGACCTCAGTGCATTTACGGTCGATTACAACAAGACTTATCAGAAGCCGAATGCGGAACTTGTTACCGTAAATGCGGACCGCACGGGACACACGGATACGAGTGCCGCCATTCAACAGGCTCTCGACAGTCTTGCCGACGGCGGTGTATGCTATCTGCCCGCAGGTATGTACCGTCTGGATGCACCGCTGAACGTTCCCGCAGGCGTTGAACTGCGAGGAAGCGGCAGTGTGGCAACACGCGATCAGCATACAAGCGTCAAGGGTACACAGTTGCTTGCTTATTACGGCTACGGAGAAAACGACACGGCACTCATAACACTCAACGGTGAAAATGCAGGCATGAACGCCGTGCGTACCGTTTTCGTGCAGAACAATCCGAATCCCGACGGTGAAAACGGCGTTTACAATCCCACGTCGCCTGCCGTTCTCGTCAAAGCAGACAACTGTTACGTCGTCAACTGCAATATAAACCTGGCATCGGTCGGCGTACAGGCGGAAAACTGCGACGGTTTCTTCTCCGATAAACTCATCGGTTGCTGTTACACTGCCATGTTCAGACTTGACAACTGCACGAATGCATGGCTGGAGGGCAGTTTGCAGAACGCCAACAACATCCCCCGCAACGGCTATGCCCTCACCGACATTCCCGAACTGCAGAACTGGATGACCGAGGACAAGGTCTTCACCCACCTGTTCGATCCCATTTTGAGAAAAGAATGCACCTATATCCGTCTGAACAACTCCGATGCGGTCGTGTTCAACTGTTTCATTTACGGCGGCAGCTGTTTCATGGAAACACAGAACAGCACCTGCCTTGCGGTGAATTTCGGCTGTGACGGACAGGGCAAAACGCAACGGATGCTCGAACTGTACGCTTCGGACGTTACGGCGATCAATTCCATGCGTTCCACGTCCGACGGGCAGGACGGCAACGGAATGTCCTACTATGCAGACGATGCGACCGTTGCACGCATTTACAACCGCCTTTCCGTTGACCTTGTCTACAAAGAGCCCAACGTTACGCAAAACGTGCAATACGAAGGCGTTGAAAAGATCCTGTTTGCATTCAAAAACTTCTTTGCAACCCTGCTGACTTTCTTCGGAGACAGTTTCACGGTACTCGCACAACTCTGAATCTGAAGCCGCTTTTCCCTGTTACAAGAAAAAAAGGTTGCTTTGTGCGATCGGCTGTGTTATAATTATGGATACCATTTACAAAGGAGGTTTTTTCATGAAAAAACTCTTTAAGAAAACGCTGGCTTTGGTATTGGCACTGTGCCTGCTGTTCTCGGTAACGGCTGTGGGTGCAAATGCCGTCGAAGCACAGGGAGAACAGACGATTTCTCTGGAAGATTATCTTGCAACCAGCGAAGCACCCGTTGACGATGCCGCAAGTGCCGAACTGATGGAAACCTTTGCAAAGTTCATCCGTTGGCTTGCAAACGTGTTCATCAACGATTTCCTGCTGGGTACCATTGCAAACCTTGTTCCCAAGTCCTCGGACTATATTGAATTGGCAGACGTCAACCTTGAAGAAACGGAAAACTTCTTCAAGGGCAGTGAATACTTCGTTGATCCCGATGAAATTGCTGACGATGCGGTATGGTCGGTCGGTTACTCCTCCGCCTCCATTCTTC
The DNA here is from genome assembly GCA_045590895.1 of Acutalibacteraceae bacterium. Classification (GTDB taxonomy): domain Bacteria; phylum Bacillota; class Clostridia; order Oscillospirales; family Acutalibacteraceae; genus RUG806. The sequence continues at coordinate 275,057 of JAZNRU010000047.1, read as the reverse complement.
CCGACGATTTCGGCACGGAAGAATACAAGTATTCCCGCGGCAGTTACATCCCCTACTGGTTCACCACCGAAGTCTACACCGATGAAGACGGCAACGAGGAAGACATCAAAGTGCGTACCGTTGCCATGAACGACGGCAGAGGCGTTGTTATTTTCGCTTCCATCGACTGCATCGGTATCTCCAGTGCAGACATCCGCAAGATCCGTGCCGCCATTTCCGAAGAAGAAATTGCAAAGTACGGAATCATTTCCATTAACGTCACCGCTACCCATACCCATTCAAGCATTGACACCCAGGGTGTATGGACGGCTCCCATTTCCACGCTTGCAAACAACATTCTTCGCTACACCTTCCGCGATCTCGAAAACTACAAGAGCGGTGTCAACGAAGACCTGCTCGATAAGATCGTTGCAAGCAGTGCACAGACCATCCGCGAAGCCTGCGAAAGCATGACCGAAGGCGATCTGTACTTCGCACGTACGGACATTGCCGATTACGTCCGTGACCGCACACCTCCCTATGCCTGCGACACGGAAATGTACCGCCTTGTGTTTGAACCCTATGACGAGGCTGCAACGCCCACCCTCATCACCACCTTCGGTTGCCATCCCGAATCGGCAAGTTACGATTATCTGACCACCGACGACGGTATTCAGATCGACTCCAAACTGTCCGCCGACTTCGTTTATTACATGGAAAAAGTCGCCAACAGGGCAGGCTACAACTTCATCTTCATCCAGGGCAACGTCGGCACGAACACCTCCTCCAGAGGTCTTTCAAGCGACAATCTTGACCACACCAGCCACCTGAGTGCCGTTCGTTTCGGCTATGAACTGGGCTACATTGCACTGTCCATGACCATGACCGAAGAAGAAAGAATCGCTCTCAACGAAGCCACCGGCGATCTGCTCGGTATTGCGGAACACGCAGGCGAAGAGCATTATACCGTTTGGTACGAAGGCCGTGAGACCGTTACGGAAGAAAAGGTACTTCCCCTTCTCAACATCCGTCACGAACAGATCCTCATCCCGTTGGACAACAACGTGGCAAAGATCCTGCTCAAGACCGGCATTGCAAGCAACATGATGGTTTATGACAAGAAGACGCTCTCTTATTACGCATTCACCGAGATCGGCTACATGGAAATCGGCGACAGCGTCAAGGTATTCCTGGATCCGGGCGAACTGATGAGCGAACTTCTGCTTGACTCCTCCGCACTCACCGACTTCCCCTATCTGGCTCTGCGTGATTACTTCGGCGACGATCTCATCGTCTGCGACCTCATGAACGATGCCGCAGGTTACATCGAACCCGATCCGTACTACACCGTTGCAGGCGTGCAGTACGATCCTGAAGCCGGCACTCTTGAAAGCGACACCTGGTGTCTGCTCGTTTCCATGGGTGAACAGACCGCATCCACTATCATCGGCGAATTCATCGACCTCGTTGAATCCGTAAGCTGAAAATCATATTCAAAAAAGCGGTGCAGTTTTTCTGTACCGCTTTTTTAATATTTTTTGTTCGCATGAACGGTTTTGCCGGTTTCATTCGTATTATTTGTGAACGACAAAAACGGAAGGAACGACATTATGAAAAAATTCATTACCATTTTTAGCATTGTTCTCACAATTGCTCTGCTTTGCAGTACCGTTGTATTTGCATTCGACAGAACTGCAAACTGCGGGAATTATGCGGACGCGGACAACAACGGCATCTGTGACAACAGGGACTCTATGAACGGTGGAAACTATGAGGACGCGGACAGCGACGGTGTCTGCGACAACAGGAACTCTGTGAACTGCGGGAATTATGCAGACGCGGACAACAACGGTGTCTGCGACAACAGGGAAAATGCAGTCTGCAACAGCCAACAGAGCCGTGCACGCCACGGCAATCAAGGAAAACACCGCAAAAACCAAAAGTGATCGGAGAACAATATGCGAAGCGAGCAGGATGTAAACAGAATCATTGATCTGTATGCCGACACGGTCATACGGATCTGTATGTTGCATCTTCGCAATGAAAGCGATGCAGAGGATATTTTCCAGACAGTCTGCATCAAATACATGCATCATGACGGCACTTTTGAAAATGCGGAACATGAAAAGGCATGGCTCATACGAGTGACGATCAATGCCTGCAAAGATCTGCAACGCTCGTTTTTTTATTCGCGCACGGTCTCATTGGAGACGGCATATTCGTATGCACAACCCATTTCGGATGAACATCGCGAAGTGCTTGATGCGGTGCTTGGCTTGCCGTTGAAATACAGGCAGGTGATCCTTCTGCACTTTTATGAGGAATACACAGTACCGCAGATTGCAATGATTCTCGACAAAAATGAGAACACCGTCTACACGCATCTCAACCGTGCAAAAAAAATTTTGCGAAAACGATTGGAGGAATCGGCCAATGGATAAAAAATTGTATATTGCGTTTGATGCAGTGAAGTCCACCGACCGCTTCAAAGAAAGTGTACGCAACAAAGCGATACAATCTCCTCATTCCCCATCCTACGGAAAAACGATGCGAATTCACCGCCCACTGACAGCCTGTGCCTGTCTTGCGATCCTGCTGATCGGCATTATTACGCTGTACTGCATTCCTGTTGCGGCCATTGAGGTTGAAAACGATCCCGTCGCAACGACAATTACAGTCAACTGCTTCAACCGTGTTCTGCACATCAGCGGAACCGACACAGGCGGACATCAGCACAAACATTATCAACAGGTCATAAACAGCCTGCTGTCAACAAATGAAGAAGAACCGGATGCTGTGATCACGGTCATCGGGAAGGACAGCCTGCTGTCGGAAGTAGAAAACTGTGTAAACGGACACACTTCCGTACATTGTTACAACGCCGACAGACATACTGCCGAACAGGCGGCAAACTGCGGTTTATCGGTCGCAAAATACAACATCTATCTGCAATTGATTGACAAGGGCATACAGATCACGACCGATGAGGTCTGCAACACGGGAATGCATCACCTCCGCGAACTACTGGAGCAAAATGCTTTGCAGACAAACACGGACGCAACCGCACCTGTCGATCCTTCAAGTGAATGCAAAACGCAGGAATCCTGTGGTGCAACCGCGCACAATGAAGCAAATCAGCACCACGCCAACGGTAAGCAGCACGGTAAATACAAATAAAAAACGGCTTGTGTCAAAAACCTGCAAATACGGTTTGACACAAGCCTTCTTCTTATTTTATTGCAATGCAAATTCAAGAAAGCGTTCAATGTGGCGATTCCAGAATCCCCATTCATGTACGCCGTCCTCAAAACAGCTTTCCACTGTCAACCCTTCTTTTTCCGCTTTTTCAAGGAAACGGTAAGACATCGGGCACAGATGATCCTGCAATCCGCAGGACACATAGAGTTTGAGATCCTTGTGCTTTTCACCGTCCAGCAATGCGGTGGGATTCAACGGGCTTTTGGTCGGATCGTCCAGAATGGAAAGCATGAACGGAAATTCCGCTTTCATGCGTTCGACATTGAGAAGATCAATATCCGAATAATCCAGCACGCCCGAAAAAGAGCCTGCGGCAAAATAGCGTTCGGGATAGGTCAGTGCCATTTTCATGGCTCCCATACCGCCCATGGAAAGACCTGCGATCATGTTTTTGTCGCGGTCTGCGGACAGACCGAACAGACCTCGCAGATAACGTGGGATTTCATCGGTGATGTGGGTAAAGAAATTCTGTCCCAGGCAGTTGTCGCAATACATACTGCGGCCGCCGTAAGGCATGACCGCCACGATGCCGTATCGGGATGCAAAATTTTCAATGCGGGAATACCGCAACCACGCCGTTGCATCGTCGGACAATCCGTGCAGAAGCCAGAGCACTTTGCGTTCGGACATCGGTTTTTCCTTCAATGCATTCGGTTCGGGCAGGCACACGACCACCTGCGTGCACATTTTCAGTTCGGAGGATGAAAAATCAAGAATGCTGATCGCCATTGTCTGTTCCCTTCCTTTCAGTCGTCTCAGTCCTGCAAAAAATGTTTCATCAGTGCCGCACCGCTGTCATAGTACAAACCGGTTTCGGCAGCTGTTTTTTCATTGACGGTCTGAACACCGTTCTTTTCTGTTCTGCTGTCATAGATCATGTACGGTACGGGATCGCTTGCGTGGGTACGGGTGACGATGGGCGTGGGATGATCGGGCAGGATCATCACTTTGTAATCGCCGTAGGTTTCAAGTGCGGGAAGCAAAACGGAAAGCACCAGTTCGTCGATCAGTTCAATGGAACGCACCTTGTTTTCGGGCTCGTTGCGGTGACCGCATTCATCGGGTGCTTCAAAATGCAGATATACAAAATGGGCACCGTTTGCGAATTCTTCGATCGCACAGGCGGCTTTGCCTGCAAAATTGGTATCCATATAGCCGGTTGCACCCTCAACGTCGGGTGTACGCATACCTGCACAACCGCCGATGCCTTTGAGCAGGTCAACTGCGGAAATAACACTGCCTTTGAGACCGAATTTATCTTCAAAACGCTCCAAAGCGGGCTTTGTACCCTCACCCCACAACCAGATAGAATTTGCGGGCAGTTCACCCTTTGCAATGCGTTCTTTGTTTACGGGGTGATCTTTGAGCACGTCGTAACTCTTTTTCATCATATCAATGAGCACTTTTGCATTTTCGGCATCGGAGAGATATTCTCCGACCACTCTGCCCGTAATATCGTGCGGCGGTGTCATTTTACCGAGATCGACCGTACCGTTTTCCCACACAAGGCAATGGCGATAGGCAACGCCGCCGTAAAAACGGAAGGTTTCATTGCCGAAGGCTTCCTGCACGGCTTTTATCAGCTCATGGGCTTCGGCGGTGGAAATATCGCCTGCGGAATAATCGACCATGGTCTTGTCTGCGTAATTTTCTTCGTCAGAGACCGTGACGAGGTTGCAACGCAGGGTAACGTCCGTGTCTTTGAGTTGTACGCCGATGCTGACCGCTTCCAGAGGAGAACGGCCCGTGTAGCACACATAAGGATCATAACCCATGACGGACAGATTGCCGATCTCACTGCCGGGCTTGAGCCCGTCGCCGATCGTCTTTACAAGACCGACCTCACCTTTTTTTGCCATGCCGTCAAACAAGGGTTTGTTTGCACATTCCATGGGGGTTTTTCCGTCCAGTGCGGGTACGGGATAATCCGCCATTCCGTCATACAAAACAACTGCGTATTTCATAATTTTTACACTCTCCTGATGATTCATTCTTCGGCGGGAACGTTTCCCCAGCCTGCAATATTTCCTCTCTCCAACGCTCCGATGATCTTCTCCCGCAAATGCGGATAATCACGTTCAAGCGTGTTGAGCAACTGTTTCATTTTTTCGCGTTCACTGTGTCCGTCCATCGGACAACCGCTTTTCTGCACGGGCAGATGCAAACGGTCTGCGGCACTTGCCACAGAGGCTTCGCGTGCCAGCACCATCGGTCGGATCACGAACAGATCCTTGCGTGAAAGGTATGTAACGGGACGAAAACAGTCAATGCGACCGCCCGACAGCAGATTCATAAAAAACGTTTCCGCCGCATCGTCCAGGTGGTGTCCCAACGCCAGTTTGTTACAGTTCATTTCCTTTGCCGCATCGTGCAAAGAGCCGCGCCGCATTTTGGCACACAGGGAACAGGGATTGCTTTCTTTGCGGTATTCAAAGATCACTTTGGACAGTTCGGTCTGCTTAATGAGATATTCCACGTTATACTGTTCGCAGAGATTGCGGATCTGCTCCCAATCGCCGCCGTTTTCAAAGCCCATATCCAGCGTGACGGCAACCACTTCGTATTTTTTCGGATAAAACCGCCGCATTTCCGCCAAACCGACCAAAAGTGCCAGAGAATCCTTACCGCCCGATACCCCGACGGCAATGCGGTCTCCGTCTTCGATCATATCGTATTTTTCCATGGCCGCACGCATACGGCTCATCAGTTTCTGCATCAGATATCCTCCTGCGGAATCACGAAATCCAAGAGTTTGGGCAGCAATTCCACACCGACCACGGCATCCATAAACACACCTTCGGCACGGTATTCCTCCTGCGACACCGCACCCTCTTTGCGAACGCGGTCGGCAAGAGAGCCTTGCGTGTAAGGCAGAAGCAACAGCACTCTGCGGCGTGTGGGCGGCAAAGCCTGCATGACCGCTTCGAGCAGTTGATCGAATCCTCTGCCGCTTAAAGCCGAGATCATCACCGCATCACGCGAAACGGGCAAAAGCCACGGTGTCTGCATGGCATCGCATTTATTGTATACGGTCACGGTGGGCTTGTCCCCTGCCCCGAGTTCCTGCAGAATGGAGCGTGTGACCTCTAAATGATTTTCATATTCGGGATCGGAAGCATCGCAAAGGTTGAGAATGAGATCCGCATCGGCGGCTTCTTCCAACGTGGATTTGAAGGCTTCGACCAGTTTTGTGGGCAAACGCGAAATGAATCCGACGGTATCAATGAGCATGATTTCCCGTCCGTCGGGCAATTTCAAGGCTCGCGAAGTGGGATCGAGCGTTGCAAACAGTTTATTTTCCGCAAGCACACCCGCATTGGTGAGTGCATTGAGCAAGGTGGATTTACCGGCATTCGTATAACCGACGATCGCACAGGTTACGACACCGTCTTTTCTGCGGCGTTTGCGGTGCAGTTCGCGGCGTTTTTCCAACGCTTGCAGACTTTCTTCCAGAGCGTGAATGCGTCTGCGGATGTGTCGGCGGTCACTTTCGAGTTTGGATTCGCCCGGACCTCTCGTGCCGATACCGCCGCCGAGTCTTGACAACTGCGTACCTCTGCCCGAAAGCCGCGGCAAGGAATATTTGAGCTGTGCAAGTTCCACCTGCAATTTGCCTTCCGCCGTGCGTGCATTGCCTGCAAAAATATCGAGAATGAGCATCGTACGGTCTATAACGCGGGTTTCGGTTGCATTTTCCATATTTCTCTGCTGTACGGGAGAAAGTTCGGCATCGCAGATAATCAGGTCCAGATCGTTGCACAGGGCGATCGTTCTTGCTTCCTGCAATCTGCCTGCACCTAAAAAACAGGCGTTGTCGGGGCGTTCTCGTTTTTGCGTGAGGGTAGCAAAAACCTCACCGCCGGCGGTATCCACCAACAGTGCAAGTTCTTCCAGCGATGCCTCGGCATCAAAGTCCCCCGTATCCACGCTGACCAATAAAACGCGTTCTTTTGCAACCGATTCGTCCATGCGTCCTCCCGTGTGAAAACAATTATTATTTATTATATTCTTTTTTCTTATGTAATGCAACATTTTCAAAAAAATTTATGTTTTATGCTTACAATGAATATTACGCATTGACATTTATCCTGTTTTTTTGTATGATAATATAGATATGTTATGACAAAGGATTGACAGATATGAAAAGAACCAAATTTTTTGCAACACTGATGGCTGTCGTAATGATCTTCAGTATGTGCATCGGCGGCAGTTGCCTCCTGCAAGGGATCTTATTCGATTCCCGTGCACAGGAGACCGACAATGATATAGCAGGCCTTCTGGAAGGACTTGAGATCGACAACAGCAACATCAGCAGCATTATCAGCGGCCTTCTCGGCAACACCGAAAGCACCTCAGCCGTCAATGATGATGCAAGTGTCATCACCACCATCGTGCAGGCACTTCTGGGCGGCACACAGGAAGGCGAGACCACGCTGGATGCGATCAAAAACAAGTTGGGCGATCTCGGCGGAACGGTCACGGAAAACGAACTCATTCAAGCAATCGTAAGCACCCTGTTGGGCTTTGATCTTGCAAACTTCGACATGAGTATGCTCACGAGCAATGAATTTATCACGGCACTGATGGGCACTTTGGGCAACATGAGCATCGGCGGTGCACAGCAGATGCAGACGACACAGCAACCCTCCACGCAGAGTGTTGTGCTCACCACCGTTCCCACCGTTTCCACCACGGGCACACCCATCGGCGTACAGACAACGCCTACGGTCAACAATCAGACGGTTCCTACGGTCAACAACCAGACCGTTCCCACAACCTATCCGCAGGGTACCACATCTTACATTCCTTCGGGCAACGTCGGTATGATCGTTGACAATACGACAACCAACAATACACCCGTTGTTTCCGCAACCTCTCCCATGGTCGTTCCCACGGCACCCGAAGTGACCACAGGCACACAGCAACAGATGCCTGACGGCACACAGAGCATGGTCAGCGGCAAAATGGTGGTCGGTATGATCGTCCTGTTGCTTTCCGGTATTTCCGTGGTTGCGGTCGTTCTGGTACTCAGAAAAAACAAAGGATAATACAGAAAGAGATCAGGTGTTTTTAAGTTTGTAAAAATTTAACAACACCTTTTTCTTTTTATTTATAAGGATTTAACCATGCAGAATATCACACTTTTACCCGATGAACATATTGAATACATAGATGCACACGGGGAATTGCAACTCATCGTATCCCCCTCGCACACCTTCGGCACGGATGCGTTATTGCTTGCCGACTTTGCAAACGTAAAAAATCACCAAAAAGTGTGCGATTTCGGCACGGGATGCGGCATTATCCCTTTTTATTGGTTGCGTGAACACAGCCCGAAAGAACTGTGGGCGGTGGAAATTCAGGCAAAAGCCTGCGATCAGTTACGCCGATCGATGCAACTTTCTGCACCTGCCGCAGACATTCACCTGTTGCACACGGATCTGCGGGAAATCAAGGGAATGATCCCTGCAGGAAGTCTGGACGTTGTGACCATGAATCCGCCCTACACGGCAGAGGGACACGGCATCCTCTGCGACGATGCGGCACGCAAGACCGCACGCAGTGAAATGAGCGGTACGCTTTCGGAGATCTGCTCTGCTGCTAAATACGCGTTGACATTCGGCGGATCATTCTGCATCTGCCTGCGACCGGAACGCCTGAGCGAAGCGATGTATGCCTTGCATGAAGCGGATCTTGAGCCCAAACGTCTGCGTTTCGTGCACAAAAAGTCGACCGATGTTCCGTGGCTGTTTTTACTCGAAGGCAAACGCGGCAGAAAACCGGGATTACAGGTGGATGCTCCCCTGTATCTGCAAAACACGGACGGAAGCGACAGCGAGGAACTGTTGCGGATTCTGGGAAGTTACAAAAAAAATTAAATTTTTTTCGGATTTGGTGAAAAACGGGGAGAAATCCCTGTTTTTCTTTTGCTACAATGAAGTCAAACAAAAAATACAAGGAGGACTTCAATGAGTTTTACCAAAAACGAAGCAAACATCCGCTGTCCGTTTTTCAGACGCGAAACGGCACAGGCAATCATCTGCGAGGGCTTTGTAAAAAGTGCCGTGCTGATGACGAAATTCACAAGCGAACAAAAGAAGATTGCTTACATCAACAAATACTGCGTGCGTTGTACGGGCGGCGATTGCTATCTCGCCCGAAGCCAGTTTGCACGGTACGATGCAATGGAGCAAATGTAAAGAGGCAAAAAAATACCGTCGGCACGAACCGACGGTGTTTTTTGTATAACAATAATACAAATTAGTTATTCTACAGTTTCTTCGCCTTCAGAACCAACGATACCGAGCTTTTCGGCAAGGCTCTTGAATGCTTCGAACAGTTTCATCAGGAATTGCATAAGAGCAGCAAAATCAAAAGACATAGTAATATCCTCCTGTTTTAATCAATGATCCGTCTAAACGAATCAGGCGTTTTCTTCGCCTTCTGCATCTTCTGCGGAAGCAGAGGTGAGATCTTCATAATCGATCGTCCAACCAAGGAATTCCGCAAGTGCTGCAAAAATGTCGGTGATGAATTCAATAAAAGACTGGATGAAAGTATCCATAGCGTTGTCCTCCTTATTAAAGTGATAATGAACCGCAATTATACGGATGTGGTTTCTTCGGGGTTGGTGGTTTCGGTAGCGAACAGATCAATGCCAAGATACTTGAGGAAGTCGGCAATAGCAAAAATCAAACGTTCAATAACACTCATCCAATCGCCTGTGGAGGCGGAGAAATCCAAAAGATCGGAAAAACTGAAATCCATAATAATGATCTCCTTTCTTTATATTGTTCAGATTCTTATTCTGCTTCGGTAGCAGCGGTGGTATTATGACCTTCGCCTTCTTCAGGGAGAATCAGAATACCGAATTCAGCAAAAATCTGTTTCAGTTTTGCGAAAAGGCTTTCAATGAAAGCAAGTACTTCTTCAAAGGTGAAATCAAAAATGGGACCGTCCATGGTGGAACCTCTCTTTCTTCTTTGATTTTTATTCACTATCAATATAGCACAATTGGAAAAAGACTACAAGTGTTTTTACCAAATTATTTCATTTTTTTTCAAAGTTAACAATTATAACAAAGCTTTGCAACAATTCAAAAAGAGAAAAGACCGGCAGAGCCGGTCCTTCTTTGCACTAAAATGCCTGAAATTCAATTATTCAGCTTCGGTAGTGCCAAAAAGGCTCTTGAGTGCTTCAAAAATGTTCTTGAGAGCAGCAAAGAATGCTTCAACGATGGCGACGAGTTCGTTTGCACCTTCCATGAGTTGCACCTCCTTGTAAAAAAAATACTTTTCAGCATTTTCATAATAACACAGGCTCAGAAAAAATACAATAGGTTTTTGCCGATTTTACCGTTTTCAAAAGTAAATTCAAATTTGTGTCAAATTCTTGCAACAATTGCCGCCGTTTATTTTGACTTCGGTTTGCCGAGAAATGACACGATCAATCCGCCGATCATGGCGGCGGAAATGCCTGCCGCACCTGCACACAAAGGCCCCGTCAAAACCCCGAGCAAGCCTTTTTCCTCCACCGCTTCCCGCGTGCCGTCTGCCAGCAACGCTCCGAATCCCGTCAGCGGTACCGTAGCCCCCGCACCCGCAAATTCTTTCAGCGGTTCATAAACACCGACCGCACCGAGCACAACGCCCGCCACCACGAAGCCGACGAGTATTTTGGCAGGTGTCAGACGCGTTTTATCGATTAAGATCTGCCCGACCACGCAGATCGCTCCGCCCACAACAAAAGCCCACACATATTGCATATCCGTTCATTTCCTTTCCGCTTTATACCAAAAGTGTACCCGCAAAACACGTTTTCAACACAGAAAATGCAAAATGAGGAAAAAATTTTTTCAAAAATTACAAAAACAGGACTTGATTTTATAAAAACAATCATGTATAATAAGTACTCGCAAAGTGAATTGCTGATGTGGCTCAATGGCAGAGCAGCTCATTCGTAATGAGCAGGTTGTCAGTTCGATTCTGACCATCAGCTCCAAAAAAAAGCACCTTCCCGATCGGGAGGGTGTTTTTTCGTTTGCATATCGGTTTATCATCAATCGGCAAGGGTGTTGATCATGGAAAGCAGATCGACATACAGATCCTTGATGTCGCCTGTTTTCAGCAGACCGCCCTGCAGTGCCATGTGGTCGCCGTTCATGACGGGCATGATGTTCCACACACCTGTCTGCACATTGCCTTCTTCATATTCTTTCTGCGGTGCTCCGAAAGGTGCTTTTGCGGAGATCGTATTCACAAGGCCGTCATTCATCTGCCAACTTTCGTCAATGACATAGCCGCCCTTGGTTGCACCCGTGTATTTACCCATGGCAACACTGCTGTCACGGTAAATGAACTCGACCTTATCGGTGGGAGCCCATGTGCCGTCCTCCTGCTGTTCGGTTGCACAGCAGGCAATGGAGAAATAATAGGTTTCGGGCAGGGTGATGATGGTTTCGTTGAGGGCCAGTGCGTTATCAATATACATATCGTAGGCCGCATAGTCTTCGGAAATGCGCTCGTCGACTACCTGTCCGAGTACGGAATCCATCATGCTGTCCAGCACGCCTCTCTTTTCGGCAAGCTGTTCTGCTTCCTGTGCGGTGGGTTCGGCAGCATCCGGCTTTTCACCGATGTTGTAAGCCGTGGTGCCGTTGTGGGGAGCGGCAAGGGAAACCAGCGAATGAATATAATCACCTTTTCCGCCCTCAAAGAAAGGAGAAAGCGTGCCGTCGGTGGTGGTGTTGCGTTCTTCTTCACAGCCTGTTTCCATCAAACTTGCAAAAAGTCTGACGGTCGCACCGCCAAAGGAATGTCCGAGCAAATTGATCTTATTTTCGGAATCGAAAGCATCAATGAGTGCTCTGCCGGTAAAATCTTCGCCGTAACGGGCATGGTTGCAGCGTGCGGAATGGGCTTCGCCGTAGTCAACGACCGTACCGGTCAGCTGTGCATAGAGTTCACACGCTCTGTCCCATGCACTGGTGTTCCCTGCCACGGATGCGGCATAAGCCTCAAATCCTCTGTCATTGAGATAACCCATCAGGTCACCGCCGAACATTCCCCAATAAGGCATGAGTTTATAAACAGCATCATAACTGCCCCAACCCGAAAGTCCGTGTACGAAAACATATTTGTAGTTGGTCTGCCAGTTGCTCTGATCTGCCTGCAGCCATGTGCAGGGAATGCCGAGAAGCATGGCAATGCTGACAAAAATGCTTATAAACTTATAAGCAAGATGATGAAAAAATGCGGTCATGGATCATTCCTCCTTTTTTGCTATGAAAGAATTATACCATACCGCAAAATGAAAAGCAACACTATTTTGTTTTTGTGTGGTTAAAAATGTCAGAACGACACCGTTCCGCTGACGAACAACGTAGAAACGACACCGATCGCAAAACCGATCCAGCGGCGCAGGGACAGGCGTTCACGGAACACGGTTGCAGCAATGAGGGTGGTGAGCATCAACGGGCATACGTTGACCAGGGGGAACATCACGGCAGCATCCATAATCCCTGCAAGGTGCAGGTTGATAACGTGGGGGAAAGCGAGTGTGATACCGCCGAGCAGGGGCACGATCACGCCTTTTTTGGTAAAGGGGATCGGCTCTTTGACGGGACTGCGTTTATGTTCGACCGCCACCATGACACCGCACAGCAGGACGGAGAATACAAAGGACGAAACGAGGAATACGGGAAGTTCGTCCTTATGAGGAGAAGCCTGATGCACCTTCTGCAGAACACCGATCATACCGTTGAGCACGGTGGAAACCAAGCACCAGAACAGCCATTTTGCGTTCGCCTTGCGGCTTTCGTCCTCTTTTTTCTTGTCGGTGGAAAACACAACGCACAGTACCATCAGCACGATACCGAAGCCTTGCGACAGGGTGATCGATTCACCGAAAAAAGGACCGCTGAGGGTGGGAATGAGCGTGGCAAGGGATGAGATGACCATGGAATACGAAAACGGGCCGAGGGGCAGGGCTTTGAGAAGCGTGATAACCTGACCGCAACACACAGCACCGAACAGAATGCCCGTGAGGATCGAATAAGCACTGATCTTACCGAATCCGCCCGACAGCAACGGGATCAGCACGGCACAGGCAATGCTTTGAAACAGCACGTAAAACCACGTGCCGAGGGTACTCTGCGAAACGCTTTTCGTAAATATGTTTTTGGTAATTCCCGTCAGACTGCTTGTAACGATGGTAATGGCAAGCAATGCAAGGGTGGGCAATGCAAGAATCATCTCTTTTTTATTCCTTTCTCCGTAGATATCGTCACCATATAATCCAAATCCCTAAAGAACGCCCGAACAAAACGATCGGGCGTCTGTTTCATTCATAAAATGGATTGCTTAAAATACATACGTCAGAGGTGTACTCTGATGTCCCCATACGTCTTCAGCCACGACCTGTGCGCTGTGGGCACCTTTGGGCATCGAAAATGCAATCTCGATGCAGTCGGGACGTTCGGCAAAGAAGTGCTGTGAGAATTCCCACGTTGCAAACAGTTCTTCGCCTGCTTCATTGTACACAAACAGACGGTAGAGATATACGTCATTGCCTTCTTCCGTGCTCGCCTGCGGTACGGTAAAGGTGGATTTGACAAGACCTTTTTTGAAAGAGAGTGCGGCATCTTCCGCAAAGACGGGAGCACTTGCCTGTTCGCTTCTGACTTCGTGAGAATACTTGGTCTTGACGGGATCGGTAACGTTATCGATGAGATAGGTGCAAAGAATTTCATTTGCGGTGATGTCCAGCACCTTGATAAGAACGTTGTTCTGTGCATCGACTTCCACGATAAGAGCCTGTGCCACGGTCTTACTGCCCGTGGGATGAATGGAGTTGACACCGTCCACGCTCAGTTCCACGTAAGCCAGACCGCCTTCACCGACGGCGGTGAAACTTCCCTGCCAGATGCTGCGGGGATCGTGGGAGGGATAATGGGAGTGACCGGAGAAATCCACGACCTGCGGATACTTTTCGAGCACTTCAATAAAGACGGGCAAGCCCCAGCCTTCGTGGTCGTAACTGCCGAATACGGTGTTGGAAACGTGCTCGTGATGGAACACGAATACGGGCTGATCGGGTGCATCCGCAACGGCTGCGGCAAGTTCCCTGTCAAGCCATTCCACCTGTGCTTCGGTATACTGTGCATCTTCGTGCGAAGTGGACAGACCGATAAAATGGAAGCCGTTGATCACGGCGTGAATATCCGTTTCCTGTCCCGTCAACTGCGTAAAGACATCCAGTGCATCTTTTCCGTATGTACTGCAATCGTGGCTCTGTGCAACGACGGCAAGACGGGTGGTTTCTTCACGAAGCACCTTGTCGGTGGTTACGGCAAAGGCGGAAAAAGCGGTCGCCGTACCGTCGTCGGTAATATCGCCTGCAAACAGAACGGCATCCACCGAATTGTAATCGGCATCCGCATCGCTGAGTGCATAGGCTTGCTTCATCATGTTCATGATACGGCGGCAACCGGTGTCACCGAGGGTAATGACGTGGGTATCGCTTGCAACGACGAAGCGGGTAACGGGAACGAAATCATCCTCAATATCCTTGGGGGCATCCACGGGAAGCCAACCGCCGAACAGGGTAAAGAGAACGGTGAAAATGCTTACAACGACCGAAAGAAAAACATTCATAAAACGAACCTCCGTTTGTTTATGATTCTATCATACAAAAACAAAGCAGAATTTGCAAGGAAAATATTACGCAAGATTGTTTTTTATATGTTCCATATAATGCAACCAGTCTCGGCGGCTGAAGAAATGCACGCCGTCACGCAGATGATAGGCAATGTGACCGCCGTGGCAGAAGGTGCCGACGGATGCAGGACTGTCATCCGAGTCAAAACCTGTAAGACCGTACATCTCCCACGCAGGTGCGGCGGCACAACAGCAGATCTTCTCCGACCACGGATCCGCCCACAGGTCGTCTTTTCCGCAACCCACCGATGCAAAACGCGGTGCAATGCACGCAAGTGCAAAATGCTGATCGAGTACTTTGCTGACGGTCGCGGTTTCATATTTATGATGATTTTCGCAGAACCAGTAATGAAAATGCTCGTGGATGTGTTCATACGTTTCGGCATCGGCGTGTTTGGTCTGTTCAAGTGCCGTTCCGCCGCAACCCGAACCGTTAATAAGAGCAAAGCGGATGCGTTCATCCTGTGCCGTACACCACATGGCGGTCTTTCCGAGACGGGAATGTCCCGCAACGGCTATATTGTTTGCATCCACTTCTTCGCGTGTTTGCAGATAATCGATCGCACGGTGCAGAGCGTACGCCCACAGCGAGATCTTTCCCCAGCCCGTACCGTCGGTCGGACGGTCAAAACAGCCTGCAAGACCGTTCGTAAAATCGGCGTCGTCCGAAGTGATGCTTTTGTAGCAGATCACTGCCAATGCAAAACCGTTGTCAAGAATCTCCTCGGTGGGGCAATACATATCGTACGCTTCGGGACGGAAATTGATAAACAGGATCAAAGGATGCTTTTTACCGTCATTGGGAACAAAAAAGTGCATGGGTACGCTGTGATCGCCTTTGGGAGCGTGGAAAGAAAGCATTACCGTTTCCAGAACGGCACTGCCTGCCGCACATTTGGGATTGCGTTCGGTAATTTCTGCGGTAACGGCACATTTTTCGGGTGCATAACCGTACTCCTCACGCCGTAAAATGTCCAAAAGTTCCTCTCGTCTTTTTACCCAGTTTTCCTGCGTATCGACAACTCTGCCGTCCGCAAAATGCAACAGTGACGGAACGATATTCATGTCTTTTCCCTCTCTTTCGGATATAAAAGTTCAAATTCTTCACACACAACGCTTACCGTTTTGGAAAACGTTTTCCCGATCTTTTTGAGTTCTTCGGTGAAAAAGGCTTCATGCACTTTCCGCCAATATGCAAGTGTGAGATCACCCTCGCCTTCTTTTGCGGCAAAAAACGGAGCCACTTTGCTGAATGCACTGATATAAACGGAAGTGGTGCGGATGATGCACACCGCTTCATTGCGGCCGTTGAGGATCACGCTGTATTCACCTGCCTGCGGCAAAGGCACACCGTCGTGCAGATACATTTCATACAACGATGAAGTTGCCGTCTTTTTACCCGTGTGCACAAGTTGAGCCGACACATCGGCATCCGTGCCGAACGCCCACGCCGTATAGGACGGAATGTTTATTTTTTCGGTTTCACAGTACAGTGACATCATTTCTTCTGCATTCATCTTTCTCACCTTGCTGTATTATACCACGTTTTTCCCCACTTTTCCACAGCAAATATAATTCTTGACAAAAAGCCAATTTATTGTAAAATAGGATTATATAGATTTTGTGAAAGGATTTTTCCCATGAAACATTCTCTGGTACGTTTTTGGAACAAGATCGTGGCTTTTTTCACAATGATCCTGATGTTCATTTCGGGACTTATCACACCGGAAGAGCCGCAGAAAGTGTATCCGCCTGCCAACACGGTGGACGTTTACGATGAAGAAAGTGCCGATTATACCCTTGCGATCGATGCACAAAATGAAGTACATGAAATTTCCGATCTTCTGTACGGCGTCTTTTTTGAGGACATCAACTTTGCCGCTGACGGCGGTCTGTATGCCGAAAAGATCGCAAACCGTTCGTTTGAATTCACCTCTCTTGCGGCAGACGATGCACTTTTTCACTGGAGCAGTGTAAACGGTGCAGGCTTGCAAGTTAACGTCGATGCAGACGATGCACTCAATCAGAACAACACCAATTACCTCGTACTGACCAATGATGCCGATACCCCTGCCGGTGCCGCAAACACGGGCTTTATGGAAGGCATGACTCTTGACGAAAACGCAGAGTACACCTTCTCCGTATGGGCAAAAGCCAAGGACGGCTATACAGGTAAACTGTATGCTCGCATCTGCGTGGGTGAAACGGTGGTTGACGAAGCCGTGATCGAAAACATCACCGCAGAATGGGCATATTACACCCTCACGCTCACTTCCGACGTGACAGCCACAGAAAACGTGACCGCACAGATCCTCATTGACAAGGGCTGTGTTGCGGTCGATATGGTGTCCCTGTTCCCCGTTGATACCTACAAGGGCCGTGCAAACGGACTTCGCAAAGACCTCTGCGAACTGCTCGAAGAAATGCAGCCGAAATTTATCCGTTTCCCCGGCGGCTGTGTCATTGAAGGTTACAACGAAGAAACGGCTTACCATTGGAAAGATTCCGTCGGCGTGGATGAAAACGGCGATCCGCTTCTGTTCAACGGCACTTACGGCGACGTTGCCGCCCGTTCACAAGGTGAAAACATCTGGACCGATCACAGTGCAACGGAAGATCCTTACCCCTCTTTTATGAGTTACGGTCTCGGTTTTTACGAATTCTTCCTGCTGTGCGAGGACATCGGTGCCGAAGCCGTACCCGTTCTGAGTTGCGGCCTGTACTGTCAGATGCGCGGTTGCGGCCCCGTGGATATGGACAGCGAACTGTTCCAACAGTATATTGACGATATGTTTGACCTCATCGAATTCTGCCGCGGCGACGAAACCACCGTATGGGGCAAGGCCCGTATTGCCATGGGACACGCAGAGCCCTTTGACCTGCACTACATCTGCATCGGCAATGAAAACGAAGGTACGGACTACTACGAACGCTATACCGCTTTCTTAGAAGCCTTCCTTGCCGCAAAAGAAGAAGATCCCGACCTGTATGAAGGCATTGAACTCATTTATTCCGCAGGTGCTTCGGATGCAACCCACGGCACGAACTATATCAAATCCTATGAATATGCGGCCGATTACCTGGCTTCACATCCCGAACTGACCGTGGATGCATTTGCAGGAGCCACCGATCAGCATTATTATAACGATCCCGTCTGGTTCCGTCAGAACACGGATTACTACGACGAAGAAAATTACGCACGTTCGGTCGAAAACATGACCGACACCAACTACGGCGGTGCCATTCAGGTTTTCCTCGGTGAATACGCCGCACGCTCCAACTCTTTGGAAGCGGCTCTTGCGGAGGCGGCTTACATGACGGGACTTGAAAGAAACGGTGACATCGTACGCATGGCGGCGTATGCACCTCTGCTGAGTTCCGGCACGGCACGCCACTGGTCACCGAATCTGATCTGGTTCACGAATGCCGAAAGCATCGGCTCAATCAGTTACTACGCACAGAAACTGTTTTCCGTCAATCAGGGTACGTCCTTGCTTGCAAGCACCATGGACGGTCAGCTTATTGAACAGCCCACGCTTTCGGGCAGAGTGGGTGTCGGCACGTGGTACACGAGTGCAAAGTTCGACAACGTGCAGATCACCGACAATCTGACGGGCAATGTTCTCGGCAAGGACGATTTCACCCTCAACACCTTCCTGTGGAACTGGGAAACACCCACCGACGGTGAGTTCAAAGTCAAAGACGGTGCTCTGGTGCAGACGTCCACCGACATGAACTACTCCAACACGGGCTCGGTCGCCTATTTCGGTTCAAACGACTGGACGGACTACACGTTCACCGTGGAAGCGACCAAACTTGACGGCAACGAAGGCTTCATCATCCCCTTTGCCGTACAGGACAAAGACAACAACTATTTCTGGAACATCGGCGGTTGGGACAACACCGTGTCCTGCCTGCAACAGGTCAGCAATGACGTTAAAACGGGACAGATCATCGGTACGGTACGTTATTTCACGGCAGAAACAGGCAGAACGTACCAACTCAAAGTCATTGTCAGCGGCAGAAACGTCAAGTGCTACATCGACGGCGAACTGTACGTGGATTACACGACGGGCTCGGATTGCGAAGCCGAAGCCTACCAGGTCGTCAGCACCGACGAAACGGGTGACATCATCGTAAAACTCGTCAACGTCACCGACAGTGCACGCACCTTTGCGGTATCGATCGATGAAAACACGACCGTGTCGGAAAATGCACAGGTATATCAGATCAGCCACACCGACCCTTCCGTTGAAAACCACCTCGGTCAGGAAGAAAACGTAGTGATCGAAGAAATCGAAGTCAGCGGGATCTCCTCTCAATTCAATTACACCGTTCCCTGCTATTCGGCTACGGTGATCCGTATTTCCACAAAATAAGCGTCCTGTTTCCGCACAATTCCACACGGTTTTGTGCGGATTTTTACTGTTACAATGAGATTTGTTTATCACTGTAAAACTTTTATGTATTAAATTGCAGAATTCTCTTGACAAACAAAAAATGAGGTGCTATACTCAAAACAATCTCAGTTAAGGAGAAAACCATGAAGCATACTTCTTTTGCAACAGCATATTATTTTTACTTTTACTTTAATCGCAAAAAGTAAGAGTTTTTTCGCTGTACCGCAAATGGAAGTGTATCGATCAACTTTTCATCAGCCGCAGTGAAAAAAACTGCGGTTGCTTTTATTTTACCGATTTTTTTATTATATAGGAAACTGCTCGCGATTGTGAGCAGTTTGCATATAACAAAAAACACCTTTTCGCCCCCAAGATTGGGGGACGGGGGGTTGATGTAGAATGCTTTTTTATTTCACAGGAGGTTTGACCATGATTGCCGTACTCAAACACAACACGACCGAAGAACAACTCAAAAACCTGACCGATTGGCTCTCTGCCCAAGGTCTGGGCGTACATATCTCCCGCGGCAATTATCAGACTGTGATCGGACTCATCGGAGACACTTCACACGTGGATGCGGAACTGCTTGCAAGCCTTGAAATGGTGGATACGGTCAAGCGTGTGACCGATCCGTTCAAGAGTGCAAACCGCAAATTCCACCCCGAAGACAGCAAGATTTCCGTCGGCGACGCCGCATTCGGTGCAGGCTCGTTTGCCGTCATTGCAGGTCCCTGCTCGGTGGAAAGCGAAGAACAGATCATTGCAGTTGCAAAAGCGGTCAAAGCGGCAGGTGCAACGCTTCTTCGCGGCGGTGCTTTCAAACCGCGTACCTCTCCCTACGATTTTCAGGGCTTAAAAGCCGAAGGCATTGAACTGCTGCTGAAAGCAAAAAAAGAAACGGGACTTCCCATCGTAACGGAGATCATGAACGCCAATCATCTGCCTTTGTTTGAAAACGTGGACTGCATTCAGGTGGGTGCACGCAATATGCAGAACTTTGAACTGCTCAAGGAACTCGGCCGCACAAATAAGCCGATCTTACTGAAAAGAGGACTTGCAAATACCATTAAAGAAATGCTCATGAGCGTGGAATACATCATGGCAGGCGGCAACGAAAACGTAATTCTTTGCGAACGCGGCATCCGCACGTTTGATTCCGCCTACACCCGCAACACATTGGATCTGGGTGCGGTAGCTGTGTTGCACGAACTGACGCATCTGCCCGTGGTGGTGGATCCCAGCCATGCAACGGGCGTATCGGGCTATGTAAAACAGATGTCCATGGCCGCCGTAGCGGGCGGTGCGGACGGATTGATGATCGAAGTGCATAACGATCCGTCCAAAGCCCTTTGCGACGGTGCCCAATCCCTCACCCCCGCACAGTTCGCACAGACCATGACAGCGGTCAACGCCATCCGCAACGCCATGCAAACCATATAAAAGAGGATAAGGATCATGAATAAAACAGTCGGTATCGTCGGTCTCGGTCTCATCGGCGGCTCCATGGCAAGAGCCTACAAACTGGCAGGCTGGTCCGTTCTGGGTGCGGACAGAGATCAGACAACGCTCGGGTACGCCTGCATCGCAAACATCATCAACCGTCCTTTGGACAACAGTAACATTTCAAAATGCGACCTTCTTTTCATTGCCCTGTATCCGCAGGCAAGCATACGCTGGTTGCAGGAAAACGCCGCAAAAATTTCTGCCACCTGCACGGTCATTGACCTTTGCGGCACCAAACAAAGCATCTGCGAAGTCGGTTTTGCACTCGCAAAAGAACACGGTTTTCTGTTCGTGGGCGGTCACCCCATGGCCGGCACGCAGTTTTCGGGCATCAAATACAGCCGTTCCAACCTGTTCAAAGGGGCACCGATGGTACTCGTACCGCCTGTTTTTGATGACATTGCCCTGTTGGACAAGATCAAAAAGATGCTTTCTCCGGCGGGATTCGGTCAGATCTCCGTGACGACCGCAATTGAACACGACCGCATGATCGCTTTCACCTCGCAGTTGGCACACGTCGTATCCAACGCCTACATCAAAAGTCCCACGGCGGCAAAGCACGGCGGTTTTTCCGCAGGCTCTTACAAAGACATGACGCGTGTTGCATGGCTCAACGAAGAAATGTGGACGCAACTCTTTCTTGAAAACGCCGATGCACTCACGGACGAACTGGATATACTCATTCAATCCCTTACCCAATACCGCGACAGCATTTCCGCACAGGATGCGGACACTTTACGCAACTTACTGCGTGACGGTCGCATTGCCAAAGAAAACATTGACGGGAACGGTGTTAAAAAATGAAAACGGTTACGGTTGAAGCTTCCGTACAATATGACGTTCTGATCGAAAAAGGCTTGTTGCAACAGGCAGGCAAACGCATTGCCGCCGTGCACAAAAGTTGCACCTGTATGCTCGTTTCGGACGAAACGGTGTGGCAGTTGTACGGTCAGAAAACCAAAACATCTCTTGAAGAAGCAGGTTTTGTCGTACATACATTTATTATAAAACCGGGTGAAGCCTCCAAAAGCACCGAAAACCTTGTGCTTTTGTGGGAAACGCTTGCCGAAAAACAGATCACCCGCAGTGATCTTCTGATCGCCCTCGGCGGCGGCGTTGTCGGTGATCTGACAGGCTTTGCGGCGGCAACCTTTTTACGCGGCATTGCCTGCGTGCAAATACCGACTACACTTCTTGCCATGGTGGATTCATCCGTCGGCGGCAAAACGGCGGTCGACCTCGCACACGGCAAAAACCTGGCAGGTGCGTTTTATCAGCCCCGTCTCGTGCTGTGCGATCCCGACACTTTGCAGACCTTACCCGCAAGCACGTTTGCTGACGGCATGGCGGAAGTTATCAAATACGGCTTTATCAACCGTCCCGAACTGCTTGCGATGCTCACCGACAAAAACACCCCCATCGAAGATATCATTGCCCTTTGCGTGCAGGACAAAAAAGAGATCGTGGAAGCGGACGAACGCGACAACGGATGCCGCCAACTCTTAAACCTCGGTCACACCCTGGCACACGGCATTGAACTGAATTCCGATTACGGCATTTCCCACGGCAGTGCCGTTGCCGTCGGCATGGTACTCATTACAAAAGCCGCCGTGAAAGCAGGGCTTTGCCCGTCGGAAACCCTTTCACAACTGCTCGCACTGTTACGTCTTTACGATCTGCCCACACATACGTTTTTCACCTGCGAACAACTTTGCAGTGCCGCGTTGGAAGACAAAAAAAGAAAAGGCGGTTTCATCACCCTCGTCATCCCCGTACAGACGGGACTTTCTCAATTGAAAAAAATCAGTATAGAAGAACTGCCCGCTTTCATCGGCGGTGCATGGGAGGAAGTATGATAAAAGAAATCCGTGTGCACACACTGGGCGGAACGGTTTCTGCCATCCCCTCCAAAAGTGCGGCACACCGCTTGCTCATCTGTGCCGCATTGAGTGACAGCCCGACGAAGATCCGCTGTCCGCAGACAAGCCGTGACATTGAAGCCACAGCCGCCTGTCTGTCGGCACTGGGTGCCAACATCGATTACGCCGACGGTTATTACACCGTCGTTCCGATAAAAACACCCGTCAACGGTGCCGTTCTCCCCTGCGGTGAATCGGGATCGACCCTGCGTTTTCTGATTCCGCTTGTATGCGGATTGGGCATTTGTGCCACGTTCGAAATGCAGGGACGTCTTCCCGAACGTCCGCTCTCCCCTTTGCAGGAAGAACTCGAAAGCCACGGCATCACCTTTCAGCGGCAGAACAGTCTTCTGCACGTCGGCGGCAAACTGACAGGTAACCGTTTTACCATTGCCGCCAACGTTTCCTCCCAGTTCATCAGCGGTCTGCTGTTTATGCTCACCCTCTGCGGCGGTACCCTTAACCTCACCGACACCGTGGAAAGTGCCGCTTACATCGATATGACCGTGAACGCATTGCATCTGTTCGGTGCAGATCTTACGAAAAGCGGCCCGGTCTTTCATGTCGGAAAAGGTCGATTGAAAGCAAAACCCGTCGTACAGACGGAGGGTGACTGGTCCAACGCTGCGTTCTTCCTGTGTGCAGGTTGCATAAGCCGTGACGCCGTTACGGTCAGCGGCTTGGATCTGCATTCCGCACAGGGCGACAGAAAAATTCTTGACGTCTTGCATTCTTTCGGTGCAAAAACCGGGATCAGCGAGGACGGTATCACCGTGTTCCCGTCAAACCTGACGGCAACCGATATTGATGCCGCACAGATCCCCGATCTCGTGCCCGTTCTTGCGGTCACAGCCTGTGCCGCAAAAGGACAGACACGCATTTACAACGCACAAAGGCTTCGCATCAAAGAAAGCGACCGCCTGCAAACCACCGCCGACCTCATCAACAACCTCGGCGGACAGGCAGAGATCACAACCGACGGTTTGCTTATTCAGGGCGGTATCCCCTTGCACGGCGGTGTTGTAAACGCGGCAAACGATCACCGCATCGCCATGTCAGCCGCCGTTGCGGCACTGCTTTGCGACGGCACTCTCACACTGGACGGTGCACAGTGCGTTGCAAAATCCTATCCCGATTTCTGGTCGGATCTTGAAAAACTGAAAAGGGCGTGAAAACCATGCTGACACCCTACGGCAACAACTTGAAAATATACGTTGAGGGCGGCTCGCACGATGAAAAAATAGAACTGTTCATGGAGCATTTTCCTGCAGGTCTGCAGGTAGATACCGTTTCTCTGTCTGCCTTTATGCAACGCAGAGCCCCCGGGCAGAACGCTTTTTCCACCGCACGCAAAGAGCCCGATGAACCCGTTTTCCTGTCGGGGCTTACGGACGGAAAAACCAACGGAGATCGCATTCACGCCGTCATTTATAATAAAAATCAACACTCCTCGGATTATGAATCCCTCAAGAATATCCCCCGCCCGTCCCACGCGGATTTTGCCGCCGTTATGAAATACGGAAAAGACGTTGATCTTCGCGGCGGCGGTCATTATTCGGGAAGACTGACTTCCCTGCTGTGCATTGCGGGCGGCTTGTGCAAACAGTATCTCGCACAAAAAGGCATCCGCATTTTTGCCCACATTTACGCCGTCGGCGGCATACAGGACACCCCGTTTGACCCGTGCAGTGTGGGGGAACGGGAAGAAAAGAAACTCGCGTCAAGTCCGTTTCCCGTTCTCGATGCCGTACAGGGTGAAAAAATGCAGAACAGAATCCTTGAAGCCAAAGCACAGGGCGATTCGGTGGGCGGCATTGTGGAATGTGCGGTCACGGGCTTGCCCGTCGGCCTCGGAGAACACCTGTTTGCAGGTGTTGAGGGAAGAATATCATCCCTTGTTTTTTCCGTTCCCGCCGTCAAAGGCGTTGAATTCGGCAACGGCTTCTCCTGTGCAGCGCTGTTCGGTTCGCAAAACAACGATCCGTTTGAAACCGACGGAGAAAGAATTTACACAAAGACCAACCACTGCGGCGGCATTCTCGGCGGCATGACGAACGGTATGCCCCTCGTATTCCGTGCCGCATTCAAGCCCACTCCGTCCATTGCCAAAGAGCAGGACAGTGTGAGCATTTCCGAAATGAAAAACGTAAAACTTTCCGTAAAAGGCAGACACGATCCCTGTATCGTACAGCGTGCCGTTCCCGTGATCGAAGCGGCGGCGGCAATTGCGATCTGCGATCTTCTGCTTGACTGAGGTGACCGACATGAACAACGAATTGCAGAATCTTGACACGTTACGCCAACGCATTGACGAAGTGGACCGCCAACTGGTGGATCTGTTCAAAGAACGCATGGCGATCTCCGCAGGCGTTGCACAGTACAAACAGGCAAAGGGCCTGCCCGTACTGGATGCCGCCCGCGAACGCTACAAACTGATGCGTATTTCCGAACTTGCAGGCGAGGAATTTGCCGATTACAGCCGCGTGCTGTATTCCACCATCATGGCACTTTCCCGTTCTTACCAGGAAAAACTGTTCGGCACGCAATCCGATCTCGGCACAATGATTCAGCAAGCGGAAGAAACCACACCCAAACTCTTTCCGCCCACGGCAAAGGTTGCCTGTCAGGGCATTGAGGGTGCCTACTCGCAGATCGCGGCACAAAAACTGTTTGAACTGCCGCAGATCGAATATTCTGCCTCGTTCGACGGCGTATTTGAAGCCATTGAAACGGGGCGCTGCCGTTACGGCGTTCTGCCGATTGAAAACAGCACGGCAGGCTCGGTCGGAAAAGTATACGATCTGATGCTCAAGCACAATTTCTACATCGTGCGTTCATTCCGTCTGAAGATCGACCACAACCTGCTTGCAAAACGCGGCGTGAAACCGGAAGACATCCGCGAAGTGTTCTCACACGAACAGGCGATCAGTCAATGTGCACAGTTTTTGAAAAACAATCCGCAGATCAAGGTCACGACCTGTCCCAACACCGCCATGGCGGCACGTCTTGCCGCCGAAACGGACAGAAACGACGTGGCGGCACTCTCCTCGTTTGATTGTGCACAGCTGTACGGTCTTTCCAATCTCGTTGCAAACGTACAGGACAACGCCAACAACTACACACGTTTCATCTGCATTTCCCGTACACCCGAAATTTTCCCGGGTGCGGACAAGACCACGCTCATGCTCCGAACGCCGCACAGACCGGGTGCATTGCACGTTCTGCTGTCGCACTTCTTCGCACACGGTATCAACATTTCAAAACTGGAAAGCCGTCCTTTGCCTGACCGTGATTTTGAATTCCTCTTTTATCTCGATCTGGACGTTTCCGTTTACTCCCCCAAACTTCCCGCCGTGCTTGCGGAACTTGAACGTCAAAGCGAACAGTTCCGTTATCTCGGCAGTTACACAGAACAGATAGGGTGAAAACCATGATTCATACACGATCCTTTCAGGCAGGGCTGATCGGCGGCAAACTTTCCCACAGTTTCTCTCCGCAGATCCATGCCGAACTTGCAGATTACGGTTATTTTTTGCAGGAACTGGAACCGCATGAGGTCGGTGCCTTTCTGCAAACGGGCAAATTTGACGCTATCAACGTAACCATTCCCTACAAAAAGACCGTGATGCCGTTTTTAGCGGAGATTTCCGAAGAAGCACGAAAGATCGGCTCGGTCAATACGATCACACGCATTCCGAACGGACTTCGCGGTGACAACACGGACTACTACGGGTTCTCCTATATGCTGAAAAAAAGCGGCATACAGGTCAAAAACAAAAAATGCCTGATTCTCGGTTCGGGCGGTGCCTCGGTCACGGTGCAGGCGGTTCTGACCGATCTCGGTGCAAACGTGACCGTCATATCCCGAACGGGTGCAGACAATTACAAAAACATCGGCAGTCACAAGGATGCGGACGTCATCGTCAACACCACGCCTGTCGGAATGTATCCGAATACGGGAAAAAGTCCCGTGGATCTGACAGTGTTTTCGCATCTTTCGGGCGTTCTCGACCTCATTTACAATCCTGCAAGAACGCAATTTCTGCTGGATGCACAAAAACTCTCCATTCCCAACATCAACGGTCTTACCATGCTTTGTGCACAGGCGAAAAAAGCCTGCGAACTGTTTTTGAAAACAGAGATCGCAGACAGTGAGATCGACCGCATCACGCAGACCGTTGCAAAAGAAAGTGAAAATATCATTCTCATCGGAATGCCCGGTTGCGGCAAATCCACCGCAGGGAAAGCCCTTGCAAAACTCCTCGGTCGTACCTTTGCAGACACCGATACCGTCATTGAACAAAAAGCGGGAATGTCCATTCCGAAAATTTTTGAACAATACGGCGAAGCACATTTCCGTGCACTCGAACACGAGGCGGTGTGCGAATGTGCAAAACAGAGCGGTCTCGTACTTGCCACGGGCGGCGGTGTCATTAAAACGAAGGAAAACTACGATGCACTGCACCAGAACGGCAGAGTAATCTGGTTGCAAAGAGATATTTCCCTTTTACCGAGTGACGGCAGACCGCTTTCCCAACAGGCGGGATTGCAAAAACTGTACGCCGAACGCAAAGATCTGTATGCACGTTTCTGCGATGCGACGGCACAGTGCGAAACCGAGACACAAAAAACCGCCGCAAACGTCCTTGCCGCTTTCAAACGTCTTTTTGAGGAGGAAAACACATGAGGTTTCTCGTTATCAACGGCCCGAATCTCAATATGCTCGGGCTTCGCGAACCCGACCTGTACGGCAAACAGGATTACAACGCCCTGTGTGAGATGATCCGCGAAAAATGCAAAGATCACGAATTGGAACTGTTCCAGTCCAATCACGAGGGTGCGATCGTGGACAAAATTCAGCAGGCATACGGAAACACCGATGCCATCGTCATCAATCCCGCCGCTTACACGCACACGTCCGTTGCCATTTTAGACGCACTCAAAGCCGTGGGTATTCCCACCGTGGAAGTGCATCTGACGGACATCGAACAGCGTGAAGAATTCCGCAGACACTCCTTTGTGTCGCTGTATGCGGAAAAGACTGTCAAAGGTTTCGGTTTTGACGGCTATTTGCAAGCCATCGATTATTGCATTGAAAAATACGGAAAGTAAGGTGCATATATATGTCTATGGATTTCAAACGCAAACTCCCCATCCCCATGGAAGTCAAGGAAAAATTCCCCGTTTCTTTTGAAGCAACGCAGAAAAAAGAAAGAATCGATGCCGAAGTTGCCGATATTTTTACGGGTGCATCTGACAAAAAGATCCTCATCATCGGCCCGTGTTCGGCTGACAGAGAGGATGCAGTCTTTGAATACTGCACGAGACTCAAAGGCGTACAGGAACAGGTTGCGGACAAGCTCGTACTCATTCCGCGTATCTACACCAACAAGCCCCGCACCACGGGCGAAGGCTACAAGGGAATGCTCCATCAGCCCGATCCCAACAACAAACCCGATCCGTTCCAGGGCATCATTGCCATCCGTTCCCTGCACACGAGAGTGCTGACGGAACTGGGTATGTCCACGGCAGATGAAATGCTGTACCCTGCCAACTACCGTTACCTGAGTGATCTTATGAGTTACGTTGCCGTCGGTGCACGTTCCTCCGAAAACCAGGAACACCGCCTCGTTTCCAGCGGTATCTCCGTTCCCGTGGGTATGAAGAATCCCACCGCAGGCGACCTTTCCGTCATGCTCAACGCCGTCAAGGCCGCACAGTGCAGTCATTCGTTCATTTACCGCGGCTGGGAAGTGGAAACAAGCGGCAACCCCCTTGCTCACTCCATTCTGCGCGGATTCGTCAACAAACACGGACAGAGCCTTCCCAATTACCACTATGAAGATCTGGAACTGCTGTGCGAAATGTATGCAAAATCGGGCATCAAAAATCCTGCCGCGATCATCGACTGCAACCATGCAAACTCCGACAAAAAATGGTTCGAACAGCCGCGTATCTGCAAGGAAGTCCTGCATTCCTGCCGCCACAACGCTGATATTGCCGCACTCGTCAAGGGCTTCATGATCGAAAGTTACCTTGAGGACGGCAACCAGGAGATCGGTCCCGACGAAGTATACGGCAAATCCATCACCGATCCGTGTCTTGGCTGGGAAAAGACCGAAAAACTCATTTTTGAGATCGCAGATTTACTGTAAAGATAAAAACACCCTGCATTTCCGTTTTGGAGATGCAGGGTGTTTTTTCTGTTACGCAAAATAGCGGATGAGATAAAGGATCACCATGTGCACGGGATAGAAAGCGTAGGATGCATATTGAATGCATTTGTTTCGTTTTCCCTGCTTTCCGCCGTAAAGCCAGATGGGAATGAGTGCAAACACGGCAAAGCCCTGCAAGGGGATTTCAAAATGCAGTCCGCACACATCAAACATGACCACCTGTCCCTCAAAGAACACGATATTCAACAGTACCATGCCGATTGCCTGCACAAGCCACGCAAAGGGAAAATCGCGTGCAACGTAAAACAGTACGACCGTCAGCACACCGAGAATGCCGTAATCGGGGAACGTAATGACCGACCCTGCGGCAATACCGAGAAGTGACACAGCAGACAGGGCAAGTGTTTTTGCATCTCTGCTTTTTTTGCATTTTTCAATCACCGTCATGGCGGCGAAAGCCCACAGAAAAGTAAGCATAACGCTCTGATGATAGGGATTGAACAGACGGCTTGAATAAAAGAGATTGAACGGTATTTCCGAGATCAGTGCAAACACGGCAAGCCGCAGAGCATACTTTTTGCGGTCTTTGGTATGCACGAAGCCTTCTGCCAACTGAAAAGCAAAAATCGGAAAAGCAAGTCTGCCGACGTGTGTCATCCAATCCCCCAATGAGCCGACCGTTGCCCATACGTGATCGCAGATCATCAGCACGATGGCGATCAGCCGCAACATATTGGCGGAGATACCGCCCGAGGGTAGTTTCGTCACGGGACGGTTTGCAGGCATCTTTTTAATTCTGTAAGCAAACATACGGTTCTCCTTGTTTTATTGCAGTTCCTGCGGCACACGGTCAATGGGGACGTACATCATCACCGACGATCCGCCTTCATATTCAAACGCCGCGAAGCAACCGTCCAGCGTTATATCGTACCACATACACGCACCGCTGACCAACTGTGCAATTATTTCTTCGTCATCCGTAATCGTACCCTCGGGCATGAGCTGCGTGAAAGGATCACTGCCGGCGGGCCCGTCGGTATAACTCGCACAGAAAACGGAAAAACGCATATAGAATTCATCGCCGTAGGCGGATATTTTCCGTGCATCTTCGTCCGCAAACGGCGTACGCAGGATCTTTGCACGCACGGGCATCTGCACGGCATCAAAGTATTGCAAAAGGTCGTATTGTTCAAGAACCGCCAGCGTATTTTCCATATCGGCGTATACGGGATACATTCCGTATGCATCAAAGGAAGAATACTCCTCACACACTTCATCGAGCGTAAACGAACGCACTGATTCAAACACCGTTTCGGGAATCACATGGGCGTACGTCACGTCTTCCTCGTATGTGTAAATGCCGTAATCCGTGTAATAGGTTTCATAGCGGTAGTCGTCATCTCCCCCCGTACGCAGATTGCCCGCAAAGGCAATATAACCGACGGGAACGCTCGCATCAAAACCGCTTTCACGCAAGGTGCCGTTATTGAGATCCTTGACGAGAGCATCGATCAGTTCATAACCGCCCTGCATCGTTTCCTGCATTTCGGCGGAAAGCACCGTGATCTGCGTTGCGGCAGGAGCGATCAGCATGATCTGCTCGGTGTATTGATGTTCCAGTTGTTCTTCCGTTGCAAGACGCATTGCATCTTTGCTGTCGATGCCTTGCAGCATACGGACGACTTCGGGAGTGGCCTTGGAGTAATACCGCGTTACGGTCTTGCCGTTTTTGAGCGTGTACTGCAAGGCAACGGGTGTGGAAAACACACTCAGATCTTCTTTTTGAGCATCGAGGAGTTTACGGTGTATCTGCAAAACGGTGTCAATGTCCGATTCCGCCGTCAATTCCGACGAGACGGGTACGGAGTACGTATAGCGATGCAACAGGTGATCGGAAATGAGATGGTGCGTCGTCACGTCTTCATGATCCACATACACCGTATACGGATGATATTCATAAAAATCGATATAATCCGCTACGGCTACCCCTGATTCCTCACTTGAAACACGAACGGAAACAATGTCCTCTTTATCGGGAATGCGTTCCTCATAGCCGGATACGTCCAGCACGAAACACAGACACACTGCGGCAAACACGGCACAGACCGCAAGACCTGCGGGTAAGGAACGGCCGAGATTTTTCCGTCCGCGTCCGAGGATCGCCATGACGATCATATAAACCGTCAGCAGGATGGGTACACCTGCGAAAACGATCATACGGTCAGCGACTTCATCGGTGACAAGGTAATAAACGGGAAACACCAGAAGGAACGAAAGGCTCAGACAGGAAACGGCAACGAGTGCGGGATTTTTGCCGAGGAAACCTGCGTTTTCGGCTTTGCGTTTTTTGAATACGAAAGAAGCGATCAAAGCCGTCAGAGCCGTTGCGGCAAGATAGGTCAGTGCATAGGCGATTCCGGGACTTTGCCAGCCGTTTTCCTTGTAGGCTGCCATTCCGTTTTCAAAAGAACCGTCCAGGGGATAAAAAAAGTTGAGAAACGCGAAGGACGTACCGAATTCGGTACCGCCGACGGTGTCGTGCGTGAGAACTTCACTGATATAAATATCAAACGGTACACCCTTCAGGAAAAAGATCGAAAGCGTCCGCAGTGCGTAAAAGACGATGCCGGGCATGGCGATCAGACACCCTGCACACAGAAAACTTTCAAAACTTGCACCCGTTGCACTCATGGCAAGGGTTGTGACGGCAAAGGAAAACAGTGCCACGGCAATGAATGAAAGGGTGTATATCCCCACCGCCGCCCAAAGTTGCCAGGAAGAACCGAACAGAATGAGGTTACAGACCAGAAGCACCAAAAAGACGAGTACCACGGGCACGCTCAAAAGCACCGCACAGGCGGCAACACGCGACCAAAAGAGGTTTGTACGGCTCTGTCCGAGGCTGAAATACACGTTCACCGTTTTTTTGACGTGCAGAAAACGCCAGCAGGCAAGCGCCAGAAACATACCGGAGAAACCGAGTGCAAGACAGATATAGCCAATGCCCGTAAAATCGACATAACGGTTGAGAGCAAAAATGAAAGTGTCTATAATATTGGTTTCGTAGTAATGATACGTATACAGAAATTTGTGGCGGAACAGGTCGGACAGATCGCCGAACACGGGAAGCAGCAACAACAAAAGTGCCGCACCGTGATACCAATACCGCTGTAAGGTCTGCAGGAAAGAAATACGGAAGGTCTTAGCCGAAGATAGCCTTGAAGTCATAGTTGCCTTCCTCCATTTCATCCAGGAATATTTCTTCGACCGACATCACAAAGCGTTCCACCAACAGCGGATTCATATTGTTGAGCAGTTTTTCAGCCACTTCGGGGGCTTTGGTGACGGTCAGAACGACGATCTTACCGTCGATCTCAATTCTCTTATAGTTGATATGTGCAAAATCTTCTTGTGTTTTTTCCTGTGCGAACACCGCACGCAGTTTACAGCGTGTACCCGAGAGTTCATCCACGGAGGCATCCAATACGATTTTCTTGCCGTTGATAAGCCCGATATGATCGCACATATCGCCCAGTTCATGCAGGTTGTGCGAAGAAATGAGGATGCTTGCATCGCACTCGGCGGCATATTCAAGCAACATATTCTTCAACAGATTGCGTTTTGCGGGATCCAGACCGTCAAAACTTTCATCCAACAGCAACACCTGCGGACGGCAGGCGAGTGCAAGGCACATCTCTGCCTGTCTCTGCATACCCTTTGAAAAAGACGAAATACGTGCTTTGCGGTCAAGTCCTAAAAGATCGGTGAGTTTCACGTAGGTGTCGGAACTGAAATCGGGATAATAGGACTTATAAAACTTTGCGGTCTTATCCAGCGTGGTATACGGCTCAAAATGCAGTTCATCGGGCACGAAAAACAGATGCTGGCGTTGCAGTGCATTGTCAAATACGTCTTCCCCGTTCATCAGCACACAGCCTTCATCCGCCTTGTAAATGCCGGCCACGGTCTTCAGAAGCGTGGTCTTACCGGCTCCGTTATAGCCGACCAGCCCGTAGACCGAGCCTTTATTCACCGTCAGTGACAGATTTTCAACAGCGGTAAAATTACCGAAGCGTTTGGTTACGTTTTTAATTTCAATCATCGTTTCCGTCCTCCTCGTTGTAAACGGTATGAATCAGGTTGAGCACTTCGTCCATTGCAATACCTTTGGATTTTGCGGCTCTGACAGCCGTTTCCACCTCCAGAAAGGCGTTTTTGCGTAAATTTTCATCGGACAGTGCGTTTAAGTTTACAAAACTTCCCGTGCCCGGCACGGAATAAATGACACCGTGCATTTCAAGTTCGGCAAATGCTTTTTTGACGGTGTTGATGTTCACACCCGTTTCAGCCGCGATCTGACGGATGGACGGCAAGCGGGAATGCGGCGGCAGAACACCCAACGCGATCAGTTTCATCAGTTCGTTTTTGATCTGTTCAAACACGGGCACACGGTTTTGTCTGTCAATATGAATCATTTTGTCATCGCCTCCTGAATTTCAATTTGAGGGATCGCTGAAAATTGAATGTCGCAAAGGTTTTGCTTTTTTTGTTTGTGTGCAACGACCGCCCACAGGATCGCGGCGGCAGGAATGCTTGAAAGTAAGGCAAGGATCATGTCGATCATCGTATCGAACACCGCTTTCTGCTCAAGCGATGCGGGATTGCCGAGCAGACGGTACAAAATGTAATTTTCAGGCGGATTGAACAAAAAGTTTTGCAGGGTCGTACCCACAAAATAATCGTAGGTAAATTCAAAAACCTCCCATAGGATGATAACGAAGCATCCCATTCCGAAACCGACCACCGACGCCATAAATCCTGAGATCGGTTTTTCTTCTTTCTGCAAAGCTTTCACGACGGCTTCGTAGCAGATGAACACGCAAATGAATCCCGAAAGGACGTGCAGAAAACTGTCATATCCCTCTTTCCCGCAATAACCGAGATAGTGTCCGACGTACGAGCCGAAAAAGACGAGGATCATGCCGTATTTCTGTGCCGAATACGGCAGTCTCCCGAGAAAGATCTGTTTCGGGAATATCACTCTGAAAAAGGTAACGCAGAACGCGGCAAAAGTATTGGCAATGATCTGAATGAGAATATCAAACCTTTCGCCCGTTTCAAGGTAGGTTCTGAGTGTCATACCGAGTGCGTAAACCATCATGATACGCACCTGCCACCACAGCAGATATTCAACGACCGAAACGCTTTTCCGCATTTCCCGCCATTCGTTTTTGGGTAAGTTTTTGTAATACGTAAGAATCTTTTTCATTTTTTCTTTCATTTCAGTTCTTCGGGCATTTCATCATACGGCACGTACACGAGCACGTCTAAAGCACGCTCGTTGTTTTCATCGAAGTAATGCAATTCCGCAAAATATCCCGGTTGGTTTACAAAACTGCTGAACACCGTGTTTTCACAAACCTGTGCGATCAGGTCGGTATCGGTCACGGCAAGTGCATCGGGCGGTAAGCGGTAGGATTTATCATCGGAAATTTCCGAATGCGGCCGTTTGCTGTCGAAATAATGGTCGTACTCCGTCACGAAACCGTCAAACTGCAAGGTCGTCAAACTGTAATACTGAATCGCTTCTTCACTTTTTTCATTGAACGGACTCGCATATACGAACACGCAATCGGGTGTTGCAATATCCGCAAAGTACTGCACGAGATCGTATTTTTCCATGACACCGAGCGTTTTGGTCATGGACGGATAGACGGGAATCATAATGTAATCCGCACCGTACGGAAGAAAATCCACGGCTGTTTGGTAATAAACCCAATCGTCGGACGTATCGTATTTTGTAATACCGATATACCCCAGCGGCGTATCTTCACTTACAAAATCCATCGGCAGATTACCGTTTGCAATATCGTCAAGCAGTGCGTGGAACAGTTCATTCTGCTTTGCAATGTCCCCGCTTCCCTGTCTTGTGTTCACGTCCGTCATGCTTGTGCAGTTTTTGGAGAAAATGATCGCATTGCGGTTGTTGTATTGCAAAAATGAATCCAGATACTGCACGTAACCCTCACGGTACGTCTGACTGCAAAGCAGGTTCTGTATTTCGATCATGGCCTCAACGGTGACTTCGGGATACACGCGTGTGAGTGTCTGTCCGTTTTCGAGTTCATAACTGATGATAATGCTCTCGCTCCAGGATACTTTTCTGTTTTTCTTTTCCTCTAAGAGCAGTTCGTGCACGTTGAGAACGGTCTGTTTATCTTCCGCTTCGTCAAAGAATACGAAGCAATTTTCAGCCCACAGGTTTTCCCCGTACAGAATGGATTGCAACAGCACTTCTCCGTGTGCTTCGGGCGGATAATGCTCAAACAGCGTATCATCCTCTCCGATGTAACCGAAGGCGGAATCATTGGAAAACGCTCCGCGTCCCTGTGTAAAACTGATGCCTGCACGCACGATTCTTTCGCTGTCGGGAATGCGTGTTTCATAGCCGAAACCGCCCGTGATGAACAACATCATAAACACAAGCAGTGCCGCCGACATGATGTAGCCCGTACGCAGATTGGCTTTCACTTTCTCCTTTGAACGCAGGAACACAGCGACAAAGGCAACATATACGCCGAACGCAACACCGATGAGGAAGATTGCAAGCACCACAGCAGAAGCGACACCGAAACCGTTGCCGTACAGCACGTCGCTTGCAAACGGAATAAGAAGGCTTGCAAGAGAGAACACCGATGCCGCCAACAAACGGGGATTGGCACCCAAAAAACCTGCTTTTTCGGTCTTCTTATGCACAAAAGCGTAGCGTGCGGCAAAGGTGATCGCCGCAAAAACGGCAAGGAAGAAAACGGGATACATCACACTCGGCAAAGGAGATACCCCCGAGGAATATCCCACCAGTGCATCCGAAAAATCTTCATTGGTAACGGGATAGATAAAATCAAGAAAACGGAAACGTCCGCCGAACGAACTCGTCACACGGTCGGCACCGTTCATGGTATACAGATAAACGTCACAGTTGAAACCTGCAAGCAGAAGATCGCTGAACAAATATACGCCGTAATATACAAACGTGGGTGCAAAGGTCAGCAAAAGTCCGCACACGATCCCCTCAACCGTCGTGCCGCACAGGCTCATGCTGAACACGCTCACCGCCAACGGATACAAAGCGACCGCCAGAAATGAAAATGCGTAGTAAGCGATGGCTTTCCACAGTGCGGGCGAACTGCCGAACATACTGCAATTGCACAAGGCACAGACGAAAAACGGAAGCAGGATGCTGTAACTCAACGTCACCGCACAACCCGCAAACGTGCCTGCAAACAGCGTATTGCGTTTCATACCGAGACTGTAATAGACGTTGACCGTCTTTTTGACGTGCATAAAACGGAAATTATACAACGCCTGCAAAACCGCAGACAAACCGAACACGATACAGGCAAATGCGACGTAAACGACGTCCGGCCAACGCGAACCGATGCAATACACAAGCGGCTCAAACTCTAATCCCGGATCCCAAAGCAGTGAAAAATAGCGTTCTGCCATGCCGGTGTGCAAACTCACCGTAAGGAACAGGGTAAGCAAGATCCCCTGTGCCGCATTTTTGCGAAGTGTCTTGGAAAAGGTTATAAAAAACGTTTTTTTGTCAGAATAAGAGGAAAAAGAAGTCATCTCGGTACCCCCTGCGTGCAATATAGGTGTGCTATCCCAGATAGCACACCTATACAGTAACATACATTTTCCCGCTTGTCAAGTACTTTTGACAAAAAAACAACCTGCCCCATTCAAGACAGGTTGCATCTTCATGCCGTTGTGTAAAATTCTTTCATCTTACCGTGCAATTCTTTTGAGTTGCACAAGCAATTCGGGAATATCTTTACGTACGGTATCGTACACTACTGTCATTTTTACGTTGCCGTATTCGTGTACGATTCTGTTTCGCATTCCTTTCATGGCTCTCCACGGAATCCGATCGTAACAAGCCTTAAAATCTTCGGTCAGTTTATCTGCGTTTTCTGCAATCTGAATCAATCTGAACATCACGGAATCCACAAGAATTTCATTCGATTCGAGTTCGCCGAGTGTCAATTCCCGCGTGTGTTCAAATATAAACTCCAGATCGGTTATAATTTTTTGAACGTAATAATTGTTATCTTTTTTGTTATCCATATATTCTTAAACCGTCCTTGAGTATTTCGTTTATCAGTTCCGGATTTTCGCTGAGTTGTTCGAGATTCAGTACGTCAACTTTCTTTTGCAGAGCTTCACGCAATGATTCCGCAAGATCAAAAAATTGTATTCCCGACACCGTTGTTGATACCAA
Organism: Acutalibacteraceae bacterium; assembly: GCA_045590895.1. GTDB lineage: Bacteria > Bacillota > Clostridia > Oscillospirales > Acutalibacteraceae > RUG806. The sequence goes on along the minus strand of JAZNRU010000047.1, from coordinate 237,821 downwards.
CAAATCGACGTCGCTGCTTTCCGTAGCCTTCCCTTTGGCATACGAGCCGAAAAGATAGCAATAATCAACGTCAAAATTGCGAAAAACAGCAGTGCAGATTTCTATAATCTGTCCAACGGACAAAATTCCGTGAGATTCATCCACAAAACCGAATTCTTCAAGTTTTTGTATCATGTATTTATATTTCATCGTACCTGCTTTTGCATGATCGGTCTCATAATTCTGATACGTTCGCAAAGGCATTCCGAGATATCTTGCACATTCTTCCTGTGTCAGTTTTTTTGCTTTCCGAAGATTTCTGAGTGTCATTTTTTCATCACCTTTGCTTATAGTATACCACGTTATAATAGAATATGCAATATTTTTACGCAATTTTTGCGTATTTTCTAAAAAACAATTTACGCAATAATTGCGTGTTTTGTATTTTCAGAATACGCAATTTTGGCAGTTATTACCATTTATACAATATAAAACCGCAAAAAAAACAACCTGCCTTTCAACAGACAGGTTGCTTTCTTCTTAAAATCAATAGCCCAGTGTGCCGTCAAGCGATTCATCGTTTTCGATCCATTCGGATACGGAGATCACACGGTAGTTTTCGCTGTCGTCGCGGATGATAACGGTTTCAATGCCTGCATTGATGACCATACGTTTGCACATCGAACAGCAGCAGGAATTGGAAACATATTCGCCCGTGGATACCTCCTGACCGGTCAGATACAGCGTAGCACCGATCATTTTATCACGCGGAGCACTGATGATGGCGTTGGCTTCGGCGTGCACACTGCGGCACAGTTCATAACGCTCCCCTCTGGGGATCTGCATTTTCTGACGGATGCAGACACCGAGATCGGTACAGTTTTTTCTGCCGCGGGGTGCCCCGACGTAGCCTGTGGACACAACTTCATCATTGTTGACAATGACCGCACCGTAGCGGCGGCGAAGGCAGGTGGTACGCTTGGAAACCACCTCGGCAAGATCAAGATAATAATTGATTTTATCACGGCGAAGCATACACTTTTCTCCTCTCATTTTGCGTTGATATCAATGACTTTGGATGCATCGTTGATATAAATGATACCTGACACCACGGCAAGCACAGCCGTAATTGCAAGCATGATATTTGAAAGAAGCGGCAAGTTGAAATCGGCAGGAATGATCCCGCAATCAAAAAGATGTGTCGCAAGAAGCATCAGCAGGGTAAAGACCATCTGTGTTGCGGTCTTCAGCTTGCCCCATATATTTGCGGGGATCACCACACCCTGTGCGGAAGCAACCAGACGAAGGGATGTGACGGCAAATTCACGCACAAGCACGACCATCACGATCCATATACTGCACAGCCCCAGTTGCATGAGTGCAAGCAAAGCGGCGGTGGTGAGCATTTTATCCGCTACGGGATCGGCCAGTTTGCCGAACACGGTAACAAGATTGTATTTTCTTGCAATTTTTCCGTCCAGAAAGTCGGTAAAACAGCCGACGGCATAAATCAGCAAACCCCATAAATAGTGATTCGGAATGCTTTGGGCAAGAAAAACCGCCAGAAAAACGGGGGTAACGACCATGCGAAGCACGGTCAATCGGTTGGGTACGTTCATAGAAAGAAAACTCCTCGGTACGTTTATTTTATTCACAGACTCGGCCGACAAGATCCACGTCTTCCGTCTTCTGAATCTCCACTTCCACAAGCGTACCGTCCGTCAGTTCGTAATCGCAGGTGAAATAAACGGTGGAATCAATTTCGGGGGCATCACGCCATGTTCTGCCGATGTAGCAATCGTTGTAGGAATCGTAGGCGTCGACGATACAGGTCTGCACGGTGTCAATGAGTGCTTCCTGCTTTTCGGTGAAAATGCGGTATTGCAGATCCATAATGCTCTCGCCGCGTTTTTGTGCAATTTCGCGGTCGATCTGTCCGTCCATTTCTGCGGCAGGCGTGCCTTCCTCTGCGGAGTAGGCAAAGCAACCCAAGCGGTCAAAACGGGCTTTCTGCACGAATGCGGCAAGATTTTCAAATGCGGCTTCGTCTTCACCCGGGAAGCCCGTGATAAGCGTGGTACGCAATACGCAATCGGGCAGATAGGAACGGATCTTTTCAATGAGCGCCAACAGGCTGTTCACGTCACCGTTGCGGTTCATGGCACGCAGAATATTGCCGTCCGCGTGCTGAATGGGCAGGTCGATATAAGGCAGTACCTTTTCGCAATCACGCATGGTCGCAAGCAACTCGTCCGTAATGCGGTCGGGATAGCAATACAAAAGGCGGATCCAACGGATGCCGTCGAGTTTGTTGAGTTCACGAAGCAGTTGGGGCAGTTTCTTTTCGTCATACAGATCTTCGCCGTATCGGGTGGTATCCTGTGCAATGAGAATGAGTTCCTTGATGCCGTTCAATGCAAGAGAAGCGGCTTCTTTGACGATATCCTCCATCGGACGCGAACGGAACGGACCGCGGATATCGGGAATGGCACAGTACGAACAGCGGTTGGAACAGCCGTCCGCCACTTTCAGATAAGCCCAGTGCGGCGGTGTGGACAGAATACGCGGATCACCCAACGGCATTTCTTCCTTTGCGGGGAAACGGCTTTCTTCCGTTTCGTTGAACACGTTGGTAACGAATTCTACGATCTGACCGTTGGCACCCAATCCTGCCACGGCATCCACTTCGGGCATTTCCTTTAATATTTCATCGCGGTAGCGTTCCGCCATGCAGCCTAAAACGATGATCTTTCCGAGGTCACCGTCCTCTTTAAGCTGTGCCATTTCAAGAATATTGTCGATGGCTTCCTGCTTGGCTTCTTCTATAAAACCGCAGGTGTTGATGATAACGGCATCCGCACCGACGGGCGTATCCGTCAGAATAAAGCCCGCATCACTGAGTTTTGCAAGCATCATTTCGCTGTCCACCTGGTTTTTCGGACAGCCCAAAGAAATAAAACCGATTTTTTTCTGCATATTATTTTTATTCCTTATTGAGTATCTTCTTCGTTCCAGCCCAGACTGTCTGCCGCATCGAACACTTCGTGCGGCGTGTATCCCAACCGCAGGAGGCGGTTGATGATGCGTTTTTTTGTTTTTGCATCGGGCTTGGTATCGTTTGGGACAAATTTATCTATTATATCCATAATACTGATTTTTTCGTCAATGTCAAGAGTACAGGCGACACTTTGGGCAATCTGACGGTCAATGCCGCGGGATATGAGTTCATTTTCCACCCGTTTGGGGGCATAATGCTTGCGGCGTACCAGTTCATCGGCAAGCAAAGAAGCAAACTGTTCGTCGTTGATAAATCCCAGTTCACGGCATTTTTCGACCGCCTGTTTTGCGGCGGCGGCTTTATATTTGCGTTTGAGTTTGTCATACAGTTCCTTTTCGGAATGGGCACGCATACTCAGAAGCCGCAAGGCATTTTCATACGCAAAAACGGAGTCAGCGGCCGTTTGCAATGCCGCTAACTCCTCTTCTTCAATTTCATCACCGTCGCGGTATGCATTTGCAAACCACACCTCGGCGGGTACGGAAAAACGGTATTCTCCGTCCGTATACAGATTGATCTTACCGCTTTTTGCGGTGGTCGTGGTAACAGTCATCAGTCAGCCGTAATATCGATCTTGATCTTCGGCACGCGACCGTTGTTGGGTGCAATGGGGGCAACGGGTTCAATGATCTCACCGTCTTCATCGGTTTCGGGAATGCCTGCAGGCGGTGCATCCGCACGCATACTGCTGACAAATTCCGGATGGGAACGGATCTTCGCTTCGATCTCATCGCGTAACGCGGTGTTCTTGTCGAGCATCATACGCACGTTGTCACGTCCCTGGCCGAGACGTTCTTCCCCGTAGGACAGCCATGAACCGCTTTTCTGCACGATGTCAAAACGGATGCCCAGTTCCAGAATTTCACTGGTCTTGGAGATACCCGTGCCGAACATGATATCAAATTCCGCCTGTTTGAAGGGCGGAGCCACTTTGTTTTTCACGATCTTGCAACGCGTACGCGAACCTACGAAATCGTTGCCGGGTGCCTTGATCTGTTCAACTTTACGCACGTCGATACGCATGGAAGCGTAGAACTTGAGTGCACGGCCGCCGGTGGTGACTTCGGGATTGCCGTACATGACACCGACCTTTTCACGCAACTGGTTAATAAAAATAACGATGCAGTTTGAACGCGAGATCGCACCTGCGAGTTTACGCAAAGCCTGTGACATCAGCCTTGCGTGCAGACCGACGTGGGAATCGCCCATTTCGCCTTCGATCTCGGCTCTGGGCACCAAAGCGGCAACCGAGTCCACAACGATCACGTCCAACGCACCCGAACGGGTAAGTGCTTCCGCGATCTCAAGAGCCTGTTCACCGTTGTCGGGCTGGGCCACGAGCAGAGAATCCACGTCGACACCCAGATTTGCGGCGTAAACGGGATCGAGTGCGTGTTCGGCATCGATGAAAGCGGCCTCGCCGCCTGCTTTCTGTGCTTCGGCAACCACGTGCAAAGCAAGCGTGGTCTTACCGGAAGATTCGGGACCGTAGATCTCAACGATTCTGCCTTTGGGAAGTCCGCCGATTCCGGTTGCGGCATCAAGCGTGAGCGAGCCTGTGGAAATGGCTTCGATCTGCAGGGCATTGGTCTGGCCCAGACGCATGATGGCACCTTTGCCGTACTGTTTTTCAATTTGTGCTATGGCAGTTTCAAGTGCTTTTTTCTTATCAGACATCGGAAAACTTCCTTTCAGTAAAACAAATGTTCGGTTGATGAGAACATTGTACATGATTTTTTTATAAATTGCAAGAGGAAAACACAAAAAACTTGCAAAAATGCCCGTAAAAGGCTACAATGGTGTCATCAATGGGACGGAGGAACGAATAATGCCCGAAATTCTTGCCCCTGCAGGCGGCCCCGAGCAGTTGACGGCGGCTGTCAGAAGCGGTGCGGATGCGGTGTATCTGGGTACAGCAACGCTCAATGCCCGCCGCAATGCAAAAAATTTCAACGATGAAGAACTTAAAAATGCCGTTGCATATTGTCATGCATACGGTGTAAAAGTATACGTAACGCTCAACACGCTCGTTACAGACCGTGAACTGTCCGAGGTGCAGAAAGGGCTCAGGAGTATTGCCGACAGCGGTGCGGACGCCGTGATCGTACAGGATCTTGCCGTGGCGACGCTCGTAAAAAGATGCTGTCCGACCATGCCCCTGCACGCCTCCACACAGATGAGCATTCACAATGCAAGCGGTGCAAAAGCACTCGAACGCATGGGCTTCAGCCGCATCGTAACGGCAAGGGAACTCTCCCTGCGTGAAATTGAAGAAATTGCAAAGAGTGTCAACTGCGAGATCGAAGCCTTCGTGCACGGTGCACACTGCATGAGCGTTTCGGGTATGTGCTATTTTTCCGCATTACTGGGAAGCAGAAGCGGCAACAGAGGTCTGTGTGCACAGCCTTGCCGATTGGATTTCAGAAATGAACACGGCAGAAATTTCGCCCTTTCCCTCAAGGATATGAGCCTGCTTTCTCACCTTGACGAAATGGCAAAAGCAGGTGTGACTTCCTTCAAGATCGAAGGCAGAATGAAACGCCCCGAATACGTTGCGGCGGCGGTCAACGCCTGCAAAGCGGCTCTGTGCGGTAAAGAATACGATGAAAAGACCTTGCAGGACGTATTTTCAAGATCGGGCTTTACCGACGGCTATCTCACGGGCAAACGCGATATTTCCATGTTCGGCTACCGCACCAAAGAGGACGTGACCGCCATGTCGGGAGCGTTCGGCAAACTGGCGGAGCTCTACCGTGCCGAACGGCAGTGCGTACCCGTAAAAGCACGGTTCACCATGCAAAAAGACAAACCCTGTACGTTTACCCTTTCCGACGGTGAACACACGGTAAGCGTGACGGGAGACGTACCGCAAGCGGCTCTCAACCGACCGCTTGACAAAGAAAATGCATACCGTTCCCTTTCCAAACTCGGCGGAACACCGTTTTACATCACCGATTTTGATTGCACAATGGATGATGGACTGATGTTGCCTGCATCTTCGCTCAACTCCGTTCGCAGAAGTGCCGCCGAACAGTTGTATACAGATCGCAGTACCGTAAGACCGCATAAATTCTACGATCTGACTCCGCCCGGAAAGGACGTGCTGGACAAACCGTTCAGAACGGCTCTGCGTTTGCATTTTACGTCCGAAGAACAGATCTTCAACGCTCCCAAGGATTGCGAGATCGTGCTACCGATGGCGGTTGCGGACAAAAATCCCGCTTTGATCGAACGCTTTTCCGACCGTCTGCTCATACAGATCCCGACACTCGTGTGGCAGGAAAACGAAGAAGCAACCATCGCCACACTGCAAAGACTTGTTGACAATGGCGTGACGGATGCCGTGTGCGACAACATCGGTGCGGTTGAGATGTGCAGAAAAGTCGGCATGACACCGCACGGCGGCATCGGCCTTAACATTTTCAATTCCGACAGCCTTTCGCGGTATGCAGGTCTTGACCTGTTTGATGCCTGTCTTTCCTTTGAACTGAGCGAAAAACAGTGCTTTTCCGTTCGCAATGAAATTCCCGTCGGCATTCTCGTTTACGGCAAACTGCCGCTGATGCGTTTTCGTGCCTGCCCCGTAAAAGGAACAAAGGGCTGTGCAGGCTGCGACGGCAAACGGCAACTGACCGACCGCAAGGGAGAAACGTTTACCGTGCTGTGCGAAGATAAAAAATACGCTACCCTGCTCAACCTCGTACCGCTGTATTTGGGTGATTGCGACCTGCCGAAAACGGATTTCGTGTCCTTCATGTTCACCACCGAAACCAAAGAAAAATGCAAAGAAGCGGTGGAAGCGTTCCTGTATAAAAAATACCCGCCGTTCAAGCGAACAACGGGACTTTACAAACGCGGCGTGCTGTAACACGCATCCGTTCATATTTACTTTTTACTTGCCCGCACCGTCTGACGGATGTGGGCAAATGTTTTTTCTTCCCCCTGTTCCGCCAGCATCACAAGCCAGCTTTCAAGCAGTTTTGCCGTTTCGGGGTGAATTTCACGGCTGTCCTTGCCGTTGTTGTAGTAATCAAGTGCGGCGGCATCGGTATAGTTTTTACCTCTGTAAATCTTACACGCCGCTACACGGTCGCAGAACATTTCGGCGGTGTATCGGATGGGCATTTCCACAGGCACGATGCGTTGCAGGGGAATGCTGAAATCCGTCCAATACTCAAAATGATGCTTGTTTCTGCCCTTGTGGTGCATCCATGCGGCGGAATATCCGTTGGTCAGACGTTCGTTGACGTTCGGACTTTTGTCACCCGCATAGAATTTTGCACCCGTCAGAAACTCCGCAGGGCTGTATTTGGAAAGATCATGCCGCAGTCCCTGCCAAAGAATCCCCACCTTCGCACAATGCCGGATCACGGCGTGGCGGTGTGCGGTGACCGTCTTAAAATGCCCCCATGCTTTGCGAAAACTCATATCAGTACAACACCTTTGAAAGAATAAAGCAGACCCACAAAGCGACTACGAATGCACTTTCGGCAGGAATGGCAAGTTTTGTGTAAGGGCATTTCCAGCCTTTGTCCACAAACAGGAAAACCGTTCTCGTGACCAGCACCGTGGTTGCAAAAAACAGACCGCCGACCAAAGAGTAAACGGGTGTTTTCAGTGCAATCGTCAGATACAGCAAAAATGCACCCAATGCGAAGGAGATACCGCCGTAATACACACGAATCTCGGTTTTGCCTGCATTGTCAACGGGTTTTACGGCAAAGGCTTCGGCGTTTTTCAGGGGATTTGTGATAAACACGATCGCCATACCGAAAAAGTAAGCCACAAGACCGATGACGGCAATGCCTGCGGGAAGATTGGAAAAGAAGATCTCTTTCATAAATATACCTCACTTTCTTTATTCATCATAATCAAAAAGCAAAACAATGTCAACATAAAAACATCAACCAACCGCAAATACACACCTTTGCTCGCAGAATAAAACTACCGCAAAACAGAAAAAACGCCACAGAACAAAACTGCTCTGCGGCGTTTTTACGATACCGATTATTACAAATTTTGCATAATTTCTGCCTTTTTTGCGGCGTATTCTTCAATCGATAATTGTCCTGAATCAAATTTTTCTTTTAAGCTTTCCAAGGTATCCTCTGTCATAATAACTTTTTTTGCAATCGTTTTCTTCGTATGTACAGAATTACCAAACAGTGCTTTACAACATACCAATATGATAAGTCCATACATAATAATGTACCCTGCCGCAGAAAGGACTTGAGCGAAGCCAACCACTTTATCATAAAAGAACTCAAAAATATTCAAAGTTTGGAGAATTCCTCTCATACCAAATATCAGCAAAATCAGATATCCGCACATTCCCAAGATGCTATACACTTTTTTATTCTTGAATATACCAATAATAATAAAAATGCAGGCAACAATTTCAGCAAAGTAAAACCCAAAATTACTTACTATATTTTCTAATGAAATATATTCATAGATATCATTTTTATAGTAAAAGTAGTAAAACCTCTCTGCACCATATATGATATTTTGAAATATATTGCCAAAACAAAAAATTTTGAAACATAGTGATGTTTTTTGGGTGCGAAGAAAACAAAAAAATAAAGGCAAAGAAAAAAGAACAGACAATATGGGATTAGTAAAAATCTCATTTCGGCTTATATTTAAGATAATTACCGTGATTTGCACAAAATAATAAAGAACGATCAGAAACAAACCACCCCAAAAGGGCATTATCTTATTCTTTTCCATACAAGTACCTCATATTGTTTCCATTTTTTGTTTGTATTCTTCTTCCGTAATTAGACCTTTTTCAAGCCATTCTCTCAGTTTTTTTATTTTTTCTCTTGTTTCCGTGTCTTCGCTTCCGGCAGATACAACAGCATTTATCTGTTGCGTTTGATCAATCAATTCACCGTAACCGTAAATAAAAAATCCACCAATCCAAGTGAGAAGAGAACCGATGATTGCTACTATAATCCCAACAAAAGCATAGTCTTGGGTGTAGTAACTGTCATAAAGATAGGCATATAAACCGATTCCTCCGACAATAAACAACAATATTCCGCCTCCGACAATAAATTTTGTCAGATTTTTGATTTTCTTTCCGATATTATTGTACATTTCAATACCTCCACTGTTTTATTTACCGACATTGTATCACAATCCTTATCGTTTGTCAACGATGGTAGACAAAATTCCCAATAAAAAGGAATATTTTTATACATAAAGGAGAGTGTCTACGATGATAGAACTTAAAACAGAAAAGATAGGCATTGTAGTCAAACGGCTTCGCAAGGAACACGGCCTGTCACAAGAAGTGTGCAGCGGTCTTGCCGGCATTGCAAGAAGTCACCTTGCAATGATTGAAAATGCAAGTAAAATACCAAATTTTGAAACTTTGTGGAAACTTTCTTTTGCGTTCAACTTGAAGCCTTACGAACTTGTCAAACTCATTGAGGAAGAACACAAAGAATAATATCTTCATACAAGTGTACTAAAAACGGCTGTCTGCACTTAAAGCAGACAGCCGTAAAGTATGTAGCGATTTATGCTTTTTTAATGGTCAGATTGTCAACCAGCCCGACAATGGAGCAGACGAGCAGAATGATGAACACGGTTACGAACGAACCGCTTGCATCCACGATCTTACCTGCAAGGGTGGCATAAAACGCGGACGGGATGAGAATGAGATTGAGCAATGCGTAGTTGAGCGAAAAGTTCTTCGGTCCGTAGAAGGCATTGGAGAATGCCGCCGAAACGGTCGGAGAAAAACCGTAAGAAAATGCACAAAGTGCCACACCGACCACCACAAGGACAGACACCTTGCTTGCAACACCAAGCAAAGAGATTCCCGAAGCGGCAATGACGACCGCCGAGGTAATATACTGCGTTTTGCGGATGCCGAGTGCATCGAACACGGCCCCCGATGCAAGTCTGCCCAAACCGTTGCAGATCGCAAGAAGGCTGGCGATCGTGACGGCTGTTCCTTCGGCAAGGCCGCCCGACAGCAGAATATCTTTACCGAAAGCAAGTGCCACACTGCCCACGGCGGAAAAGAGAATGAAAAACACGAACAGTTTCCAGAAAGACGGTCTTTTGAGCATTTCGGCGGAAGTAAAATCCTGCTGTCCTGCATTTGCCTTTTTGGTGACGGCAGGCAGTTCTTCGGGTTTGGGTGCACGGATGAACAGACCGCAGACCAACAAAACCGCACCGATGAGAATACCGTAGATCAGATACGTTTTATTCCAGCCCACGTCGGCGTTTGCAAAGAGTTTTGCCGCCACGTTGCCCAGCACAAACGAACTGAATCCGAACGCCATCATCATAACACCCGAACACACGCCTTTTTTGTCGGGAAACCACGCACTCGTGAGAGAAATGACGATATTATAGACCACACCGATACCGAGCCCCGCCATGATGCCGTAGCCGAGATACAGCAAAAACACGGGAGAATCGGCGGTAAGCGTGGAAGTCAGCACGAAACCGCCTGCCACAAGGCAACCGCTGACAGCCATACGGATCTTTGAACTCACCTTTTTATTCAGCAGGCCCGAAAACAGACCGCCCAGACAGAACATACTCATGGTAACGGTGTAATTGAGCCCCAACTGCGAACTCGTCCAGCCGAACGCGGCAAAAGGTGCTTTTATGACCGACCACGCATAAATGATACCTGCAAAGAACAGGGCAAACGCCCCCAGCCCCAAACGGAGCCAACGGTTGTTTTTCACGAAACTCATCCTTTCGTTACGCTTTCAACAAGCCTTGTCGCACCGAACATTTCACGCAGTTTCGGCTTTTCGATCTTGCCGGTTGCGTTTCTGGGAACGGCAGTGAATATAATTTTACGCGGACGTTTATAGCGGGGCAGTTCCGCACAGAAAGCGTTGACTTCTTCTTCGGTCAGTGTCATCCCCTCTTTGGCTTCTATGATCGCCGCCGCAATTTCACCCAATCTTGCATCGGGCAGACCGATCACGGCAACGTCTTTGATCTTTTCGTGTGCACGCAGGAAGTCTTCGATCTGCACGGGATATAAGTTTTCACCGCCCGTGATGATAACGTCCTTTTTGCGGTCAACGAGGAACACGAAGCCGTCCGCATCGCGTTTTGCCATATCACCCGTATACAGCCAGCCGTCTTTCAGGCTTTCTGCGGTGGCTTCTTCATTTTTGTAATAGCACTTCATAACGCCCGGGCCGTTGAGGATGAGTTCCCCCACTTCTTCACCGACGCATTCCGTGCCGTCGGGATGCACGATCTTTGCCTGCCAACCGTAGCCGGGTATACCGATGGCACCCACTTTGTGCAGATTTTCACATCCGAGATGCAACGCACCGGGACCGATGGATTCACTCAGACCGTAGTTTGTATCGTAACCGTGATGGGGGAAAACTTCCATCCAACGCTTAATAAGCGAGGGCGGAACGGGCTGTGCACCGATGTGCATAAGTCTCCACTGCTCCAGTTTATAATCGGACAGGTTCAATTCGCCGCGTTCAATGGCATCGAGAATATCCTGTGCCCACGGCACGAGAAGCCATACGATACTGCACTGTTCGTCGGATGCCGTACGCAGGATCCATTCGGGACGGACGCCGCGCAGAAGAACGGCTTTGCCGCCGACGAGGAACGAGCCGAACCAATGCATTTTTGCACCCGTATGATACAAAGGCGGGATGCAAAGGAATACGTCTTCATGCGTCTGACCGTGGTGTGCCTGCTCAACGAGGCAGGAATGATACAACGCCTTGTGTGCGTGGAGAATGGCTTTGGGGAAACCCGTTGTGCCCGAGGAAAAATAAATTGCGGCGTTATCTTCTTCCGAAAGTGCAACGGCAGGTGCTGTTGTGGAACAATACGTCATATACTTTAACATATCCTCTGCAAAAGCAGGCACTTCCGTTCCCACGAAGAACAGTGTTTTGACCGTTTTCATGTCGGCAAGCCCCGCTTCAACACGTTCGGTGAATTCGGGCCCGAAAATGAGCATGGTCACGTCGGCAAGATCAAGGCAATAGGTGATCTCATCCGATGCATAACGGTAATTCATGGGTACTGCCAGTGCACCCGTCTTGAGAATACCGAAGTAAACGGGCAGCCATTCCAGAGAATTCATCAGAAGAATAGCCACCTTATCGCCTTTTTTGATGCCTCTTGTGAGCAAGAGATTGGCAATGCGGTTGGCTTTCACGTCAAATTCACGCCACGTCATTTCACGGCGGTAACGCTCGGAAGAGCCTGTTTCAATCAGATTGAACTCACGCCAGTTCATATTGCGGTCGGCAATACGGTCGGGATTTATTTCCACCAATGCAACCTCGTCGGGATATAATTTTGCATTGCGTTCAAGTATTTCGGGTATCGTCATCAATCGGTATCCTTTCTGCACTTTTGCACTTTTATGCTTTTATGCTTTTATCCGTAAAAGCAATCATGTGCTAAAGTATACCATACATAAAGATCGCTGTCAAGCAAAAACAGCACTTGCATTTTCTTTTTTTGCAACATATAATAATATGAACTTCAAACCTTGTTAAAAGGAGAAAAAAATGGGTATCTGGGAAGTATTCGTAATCGGTGTCGGTCTTGCGATGGATGCCTTTTCCGTCGCGGTGTGCAAAGGATTAAGCATGCCGAAGATCGACAAAAAGCAAACCGCGGTCATCGCTCTGTTTTTCGGCGGATTTCAGGCCCTGATGCCGTTTCTGGGCTGGGCTCTGGGCAAACAGTTTGAAAGTTACATAACGGCGGTCGACCACTGGATCGCTTTCGTACTGCTTGTCATCATCGGCGGTAAAATGATCTTCGACGTCTTGAAAAACCGCGGAAAAGAAGAAGAATGTGCCTGTTGCGGCAAACTCGACCTCAAAGAACTCTTTGCTATGGCGATCGCAACGAGCATTGATGCACTTGCCATGGGCGTTACGTTTGCATTCCTGCAGGTCAACATTCTGTCCGCCGTTTCGCTCATCGGTGTAACGACGTTCATTCTTGCGGTGATCGGCGTTCTGCTCGGCCACAGATTCGGTGCAAAATGGAAGGACAAGGCAAGCCTTGCAGGCGGCATCGTGCTGGTGCTGTTGGGGACGAAGATATTGCTGGAACACCTCGGCATACTGACATTCTGATCCGCAAAAAAAGATGTTCACGTTCTGATTGATAATAGGGAAAGTGTAAATCATAATTTATCTTATTTTACAATCCCCATCATTCCGTGAGAAACCTAAAAAAGCTATGGAAAAACAGGTGTTTCCCATAGCTTTTTTTATTTCAATCAATATGTAAATGCCATTGTTTCCGTTACGGTTGCAGTAAATTTTGCTTCGGCGGTTGAAAGCACGTACGCACCGACACCCACGCCCGTCACGTCTGCGCTCACGCTCATGGAAACAAGCCGACCTGCGGCGTCTATACCTGCCGCCATGGAAATGTTGGTGTAGTCGAGTTGTGCGGTCTGCACCCTGTAAGGTGAAATATCCTGTCCGCGGAAACTGAGATACGGGATGCACTCTCCGTGCAAGGCGGGAACGGGCCGCTGTGCATTGGCTTTATCGTCGCACAGCGAGAGAACGATGATCAGATTCACACCGTCAAACGATGCTTTGGCATCCGTGACCTGTTCCTGTGTCAACAAAAACTGTGCACCTTTCGGAGAGATCAGTTGCATGGCGGACACGTTGCCGCCTTCGGTCGCGGCAAGACCGCCCGTGACCGTGTAGGTAACGTTTTCACTGTGGTTGAGTTTATTCACGACGATTTCCGCCATACGCGGCAACCGGTCGTCCGTGGTGCCGAGAAACGTAACTTCATGCTTCACGGCTTTTTGCAACGTATAATTGATCGACGTGCTTTTCACAAGATTGACCGCATTGCAAAACTCTGCAATCATTTCTTCTTTTGACCAGGCGGCGGCGTTTGCATACACCGGCCGTACGGGCTCGTTCTGCGTTTGTACGGGCACCGTCTGCATGGCATCAGGGCCTTGTAAAGGCGTTTGTGCCTGTGAAAAATTCAATGAAACACAGCCCGAAAAAGACAAGGTCAGAATGAGTAAAAAGCACACAATGGTTGTTTTTTTCATTGCAGGATCACTCACTTTTTTTAATTCCAAAGGCGTGTATACGTATCGGATGTTCCGTCGGTATAGGTGACGGTCAGTTTTTCTTCAACGGAACCGTTGCTGAGCATATAGAAACGGTAGAGATACTGATAACCGGTGGTATCATCCGTTGCAATTGCATAATAAGTACCGTCCGTGTCTTTTGCAAAAGCATAATTGAGTGCATCGTACACTTCGCTGATGTCGCCGCTGTTGACGATGAGATATTCCGTTTCATCCTTTACAAAAAAGTCGAACACGTTGACCGTATTCACGGCATCATCACCCGACGTATCCGAAACGCAGGTCTTTTCACCGCAGTAAGGAAGATACATCTCCAAGGATGCACGCTTTTCTGCGGCGGCGGGGCTGACACCGGCGATCAGATCCAGCACTTCCCCCGCACGCACGTAGGAATATTTTGCCATATCCATAGCATAGTCATACCCCTCGGCAGGAGTCAGCGTTTGGATCCATTCCCTGGAAGACACCTCGTCAAAATTGAGAAGAACATCGGAATAGCGATCCATTTCCGTCAACTGCCATGCATAACGCAGACACGCTTCGTCATACAGTTCCTTTGCACCGGGATAATCCGGTACGTAGGCTACGTATGTTTTTGCAATGGAGGGATTGTTCTCAATCTTTGACTTTGCGTAGTTGTAGAAAATTTCGGGACGTTCGGCAATGTACCGTTCAAGCTGACCGCTTGCCTCTGCGGCAATGACAGCCGATTCATAATCTCCGCTTTCCACGGATTTTTCAAGCAACTGTGCCTGAATTTCCGCCATTTTATCTTCGGAATTGAGAAAACCGTTCATTTCCGAATACATCTGCAAAGCCTTCTCATAGTTTCCCTCTTGTGCATATTCACCCGCATTGTGATAACGCACCAGGGGATCCACCACAAAGTTTGCAAACAGAATAAGCAGAGCGATCGAACCGAAAACGATGCAAAGATACAAAAAAGTCTGCACTTTCTGCGGGATCCGTCCTTTTTTGACTGCGGATTCGTTCTTTTTCTTGTTGTCCATAATAAAGGCCTCCGAAAACGTAAATCAAAAGCATATAAAAGCAGTATATCACACAATACGCTTTCGGGCAAGCATTTTCATGTTGAAAAAGAAAATAATTTACAAATATAAATAAGTATATTGTATTGAAATAAAAAAAGATTGTGTGTATAATGAAAGAATCAATTACCAAAGGAGTGGTTTTTCTTGGAATTCAACAAAGAAGGTCTGTTTATGTATCTTGCCGCGGCGGTCGTTATTCTGTTCGTCGTCGTTGAGGCACTGTTTTTTATCGTCAAGGCATGGAAACGTGCCACGCAACTGGGTATTTCAAAGGAAACGCTTCGTAACACCGTCGTTTCTTCTGCACTGTTCACCGTCGGCCCCGCCATTTCCATTCTCGTCACCGTGCTTGCATTGTCCAAAGCACTCGGCATCGTTCTGCCGTGGGTACGTCTTTCGGTCATCGGTAACCTTGCATACGAATCCACTGCCGCCGAAGCCGCACTGAGTTCTTTCGGTCTGTCCCTGAACGCCGAGGTTACGGATCCCACCGCATTCGCAACGGTTGCATGGTGCATGATGATCGGCAATATGTGTGCGCTTACACTCGTTACCGTTCTTTGCAAGGGCTTGCAGAAAAAAATCGGCAATGTCGCCAACAAGAGTGAAGGCAGCAAAAAACTTGCCGATATGATCTCCGCCGCAGCCTTCATCGGTATCATTGCCGCTTTCGTGGCACGTGCGATCAACGGCACGACCGAAGACGGAACGGGCAACGCCGGCTTTATGAGCATTGCGGTACTGATCACGTCTGTTGTAATCATGACTCTGCTTGACCTGCTTTGCAGAAAGAAAAACCTCGACAAACTTGCAAACTTCACAATGCCCATTGCCATGTTTGCCGCCATGGGTATGGCAGTGTTGCTGAGTGCCGTACTGCCGCAGGATATCGTCAACTACGTCTGGAGATAAGGAGGGTGAACCATGAAAAAGAACAATACTGAAAGAAACTATTTTGATCAGGTGCACGTATGGGGCAGAGTGTGGACCGTCGGTGCCATTCTGACGTTCCTTGCTTTCCCGCTGGTTATCTGTGCATACTTCGGCGTATGGCCCACCCTTGCACAAGTCAGCAAACCTGCCCTGCAGATCATTGCCATTTATTGGCCCACCGCCATTATTGAAGTAATTGCTTTCGTTCCCATGATGGGCAGCGGTGCTTCGTATCTCAGCTTCGTTTCCGGTAACATTTCCAACCTCAAACTCCCCTGTGCGCTTGCATCCATGGAAAATGCAAAGGTTCGCCCGAACACCGAAGAAGGCGAAGTCATTTCCACCATTGCGGCAGGTGTTTCCGCCATCACAACGACCATCGTCATTGCGGCAGGCGTACTGCTTTTCAGCCCCTTCCTGCATTATTTCACGGATGCCGATTCCGTGTTTGCACCTGCATTCACCTACGTGCTTCCCGCACTGTTCGGTGCGTTGGGTGCAAGCTACCTTGCAAAGCATTGGAGAACTGCGATCGCTCCGGTCATCGTCGGCGTTATCATTCTTATTTTTGCTCCCACCATGGGCATCGGCACTCTGATGTTCCCGACCATCATCGTGGCCATTCTCAGTGCTGTCGTTATCTTCAAAGTACAGGATAAGAAAGAGAAAAAAGCAGCATAAATAAAAGAAAATGAAAAGGAGAACATGAGCGATGAAACAAAACGAAATCACCGTCCCGACTCCGTTGCTTCGTGATGACGGACAACTGACCGCACCCGGCTGGTGCAAACGCAACCTTTACATTTACAACCGTGAAAAGATCTCCGACAGCAAATGGAGAATCAAAGAATGGGATTTCTATCAGATCTGCGACGGTCACCACATGGTGCAACTCAATTTCTTTGATATTTCCATGGCTTCCGCAATCACCGTCAGCGTACAGGATCTGCGTACGGGTAAAGAACTCGCCGCCGCCCTTGCGATCGAACCGCTGACTCCCAACCGCAGTATCATGAGCGTCAACCCCGAAAAACCGTTTTATTTCCACCGCAAGATGGGCGGTTCCACCGTCATTTTCGACGTCAAGGACACCACCCGCCGTCTGTATTTCAACGGCAAATGCAAGGGCAAGAAACTGGTGATCGACATTCAGGCGGACAAACTCATCGATCAGGAAAGCCTGACCGTTGCCATTCCGTTCCGTCAGCCCGGCAAGTTCTTCTATACGACCAAACTCAACTGTATGCCGAGTGAAGGTACGGTCCGTCTGGGCGGTGAAACAATCGTAAACTTTGACAAAAAAGATACCTTCACCGTTCTCGACTGGGGACGCGGTTGCTGGCCTTACAGCAATATGTGGTACTGGGGCAACGGCAGTACGTGGCTGGACGGCAAACTGTTCGGCTTTGAACTGACGTGGGGCTTCGGCAACGACATTCAAGGCACCGAGACCGCCGTTATGTATGACGGTAAGACCCACAAGATCGGCCGCGTGTTCCTTGAAACCGATCCCGAAGTGGACAACAAGTGGATGCAACCCTGGCATTTCTTCTCCGAAGACGGCAAATTTGACATGACCATGGTTCCTTTCTACGACAACAAGAGCATCATGATGCCCTTGAATGCCGTGGGCATGAAGACCCACCAGGTGCACGGTCTGTGGTCGGGCAAAGTCATTCTTGACGACGGAACCCAACTGAAAATTGAAAACATGTATGCCTTCTGTGAAAAGGTCTACAACAAGTGGTAAGCCTTTTCAGGAACTGACACATCCGTGCCGTTGCATTCAGATGCGGAAGTGCTGAATATAACGGTCTCTACGCCCCGAAGGAGGTACGCAAATGAAAAAATATGTATGTATTTTTCTGAGCATTCTGCTTTGCATTACGCCTCTTTGGGGCGTTTTTGCAACCTGTGCCGAATACGCACCCACCGTCTACACGCAGCAACGGGACGGGCTTCATACGTATTGGACGGATGAAAACGGCAACCGTGTTTCGCTTGCGACCGCCGACAACGGTACGCAGACGGTTGAGGACGTGGGCGGAAACTTACCTGCTTCTTACTATGCCGCAAACGTCACGGCCGTCAGGAATCAGGATCCCACCGCCGCGTGCTGGACGTACACCGTGCTGTCCGTACTGGAATCAAGTTACGTAAACCGCGGCTACGGTACGGTAAAAAACACGGACTTCTCCGAAGCCCATCTGACGTGGTTTGCCAACAACGGATATTACACGGCAGAGAATGACACAACAGCCGGTGACGGTACGTATTTTGACAACCCTTACGATGCGGGCGGCTCCTTTTCCATGGCGATCAGTGCGTTGGCAAGAGGTGCGGGCATTACGACGGAAGCAAAATTCCCGATGAACAACGAGAATTACCCGCAATACACCCACGCACAGATGTACGTAACGGATGCACGCATTGAAAACGCATATTACCTTTCTGACCGCAACGACATCAAACAGGCGGTCATGGACAACGGCGGCGTTGCCGTGTGTTATTACCACGATGACGATACCTGCAAAACAACGCTGACCGCCAACAGAAACCCCGTTACGGGACAGATGAACACCACACGAACGGCGTATTATCAGAAAAATGCGTATGCTCCCAACCATGCCGTCACCATCGTCGGCTGGGACGACGGTTTTTCGAGAAACAATTTCAGCCTCCTGGCAAGACCTTCCAAAAACGGTGCATGGCTGTGCAAAAACAGCTGGGGCACGGACTTCGGGGACAACGGCTATTTCTGGATCTCCTACGAAGATGCAAGCCTTTGCGATTACACGACGCTGACCGCCGCAAAAGCCGACCTGTACGATTCGATCGCACAGTATGACGGCTACGGTTACAACAAAGCGGTGGAATTCAAGAATACGCAAGCCGCGTATATGGCAAATGTTTTCACCGCACAAAAGGAAAGTGCTGTCAGCCACGTCGGTTTTTATACGGTTGCCGACAACACCGATTGCAACGTATTCATTTACCGCAAGGTTTCCGAAACAGCCGCAGATCCGACCGACGGCGAGTTGGTATTCTCCATGCAGTGCCATGCATCCTTCGCAGGCTATCACACCTTTTCACTCGGACAGAATGTTCCCGTGGAAAAAGGGGAACGGTACGCGGTCGTGATCGAATATCCCCTGTCGCAAGGTGAAAGTGTGCTGATCCCCGCTGAGGGCAAGACCGTAACGCAAAACGGCATCACCACCCGATTTGCGGCAGAAAAGAATTGCAGTTACACGGGCAGAGTACAAAACGGTAGGGTCGTATGGTCGGATGCGGTCACGGACGGCTACAACAACGTATGCCTGAAAGCCATGCTGACCGACGAAGAAAGCGTTTCAAACGCAATGATCTCCCCAAAAACGCTGACCGATGCCGCCACGGGCATTTGCCTTGAGTACGATGCCGATGATTTTGACGAAAACGCAAACATCACCATGACCGTTACCGTCAACGACAGTGCCGCAAGCCGTGCCGAACGGCAACTTGAGATTCTGTACACGGATGCAACGGCTGTCGGCTATGAGGTCTGCCTGTATGCAGACGGCAAAGCCGTCACCACCGCCGCACACGGTTTCACCGTGCAGTTTCCCGCACCGCAATACTATTCGGAAAACGCCCTGTATGCACGGTTTACGAATGCGGACACCGTGACGTTATCCTGCATAAAACAGGAGCCGTCAACCGCCTCTGCAGGCATTCCGACCGACACGTTGAATGCCGTGTTCCTGTATATACGGCTCACACCGCAAAACGATATTCCGATGCCCTCGAATGCGGCAATATCGGCATTTCTCCATACGATTCTGCGGCTGTTTGAAAAAATAATTGCACTGTTCAAAAACTTGATAAGATAAATTCACATCAAAAAAGGAGCTGCACGCGTTGCAACTCCTTTTCTTTTCATTTATGCATCTTTTTCTTTGCCCCTTTTGCCTGCAATCGGCGTTGGGTTTCGGCTTCACGCAGTTTCTTTGCCTGTGCATCGCGTTCGCGTGCAAGGTCGTATTCCTCTTTCCTGCGTTGTGCGGCAACGTCATAACCGGCAAGGAAGCCGTCCATATCCGCATAACAATCATGCAGGATCAGATTCCGCTTTGCGGCAAGATAGGGCTTCGTGACGCGTGCATAGGCGTTGCGTTCGCGTTTTGCCGCACGGATTGCGGCACTGCGTTCTTTTCTCTGCTGTGCCGTGTCAGAAGGCAGTGCATAGGCTTCTTCGAGCATCACGGCGGAAAAGTCACGGATACCGTCGGCATACTGATTTTTAACAAGCGCAGCAATACGCGGCAAAGACTTCATATCGCTGATGAGATCTCTGCGTTGTGCTTTTTGGGCGGCGTTGGTGCCCTTGGGGAGCTCAAGTGCCATGCTGAGCAGTTCTTCCCTGTTTTCAAAATATCCGTTCACGCCGCCTTCAACCACCGCACGGCTGAGGGCAAGCACGGCCTGTCCGAACGGCGTATGATAACGGTTGAGTTCTTCACACATCATTGCGGCAATCTCAATTTCCTCATTGATGCGTGCTTTTTCTTTGTTCTCTGCACGCTGTTCCTTCGTTTTACCGCGTACGATCTCCTGCTTTTCTGCGTTTGCATATTCACGCATGGCAAAAACGCCTTCGCAGGCTTCGCAATACAGATCGTCCGACAACATATCTGCGTGTTTATCTTCTGCCGCAGACCGCAGACGGATAATGCGGATGATGCCTTTCTGTCCGGCTTCGGTCAAGTCGTAGAAGAACCACGGCAGAATGTCGATCAGAGCACCGACGAGGCTGACTTTAAGAAGCACGTCCAGAAGTGAATACAGCACGTTTCCTTCATTGTAGTTGCCGTTTTCGTCATACACTTCAAGAACCGAATAATCCGTGCCGTCAAAACCGTTTTTGCGGTACACCCACGGCACAAAGAGATTGGTAAAGATACCGATACCGCTTCCGACGTAGTGTTGCACCACACCGAACGCACCGTCGATGCGTTCCCCCGACAGATATTGCTGGTAATCGCGGATATCCGACTCAATGGCACGGTCAATGACCTCGCTGGTTTCACAGAATCGGTCAAGGAAATAGAACAGTGCAATAAAGAAAATGCTCTTTTTATAGGTCAGCATCAACCCGAGGGTTATGAACACCTGCAGGATGTTTTTATAGATCTTGAACTTGCGTTTGCCGAGAATGCGGATGAGAGAGGGCGATGCGATCATGGCCCACATGGAGGAATTGTAGGTCAGGGTATCGATCACACCGTACATGGTCATGGAACCGATCTTGCCGTAATGGAACACCCATCGAAGCAGGATGTTCTTGCTCGTTTCCATAAAATCGTTCCATGCATCGGTGCATTTGATCCAGAAATAGCGGTTGTGTGTGACCGCACGCAAGGCATCCGCAAAGGAGAGTTGCGATACGTCGGAAACGGGCTGTACGATGCGTTCTTTGACACCGAAATAAGCGGTCAGGCTCATCGCAGTGCCGATGACGATGAAGAAAGGATAAATCTTTCTGTACGTATTGATGTCGTACAGATTGCCGTCCGCAAGAAGATCCGACAGCAAGGGCGTGATGAATCCCGTCACGGACGGAGCAAAGTTATGCACGAGGCTCGAAACGGTCATGATGCGTACACGCTCCTGCGAGTTGGGCGACATGACGAACACGAGATTGCTCACACCCGTGGAATACCAGTCCTTGACGTAACCCTGTATCTGTCCGATCAGAAACAGCGAGATCACCATCCGCAGATACGTGCATTTTTCATAGGGAAAAAACAGTGCAAAGAATGACAGCACCGCCGCGGGAACCGCAAGTTTTACGTACACGCGGTATTTTCCGTCACGGCTTCGCAGATGGTCGATGATATAAGCATTGAGAGGAGCCGTCACGTAACCGATGGCGGTGCAGATATAACCGAGAATAATGAGATCCCTGTGTGTCATCTGCAGGGTGGTGGCGGTAAACGCATCGTTCACGCCGAAACCGAAACCGAACGAAGTGGCAAGCCGCATTCCGAGCCAACCCACCGAAAGCATGAGATATTCTTTATAAGCAACGTATTCACCGGGAGCCGGATGTTTCCAATACGCCCGTATGTCAAGAAGCCACTTTTTCGCCGTGGTAACGAGTGTCATACGCGAATCCCTCCTGCAATCAGGGTAACCACACTGCGTGGGGGTAAAACGATGCGTTCAGCCGCAACATCGGATTCCTGCAGATCACGGTCTGCATCCGTCACGATCATTTTCACCGTTTGTCCCGCAAACTGCGAAAGTGCTGTTTCCTGCGGCTGCTTTGATGTATTGATCGCAACCGTCACCGTTTTACTGTCTTTGACGAACGCCGCGGCTTTGATCGCTTCACCGTCGGTTTTTACCGCACAGTATTTCGCTCCCACGGGAATGTATTTTGAGAAATTGCCGAAGGCAAAGTAGCGTTTTGTGAATTCGAATCCTCTTTTTTCAATGTCTATGTAGAGCAGACCGTCACAGTAATCCACGTTGGACACCGCGATCCAGTTCTGCCATGCACACGCACGAAGAATGCAGATATCGTCCAGCATCGTTTGGGCTTGTACGAGTGCGGAATCCATGCCGTAATCCCTGCCGCCCTGCATGTGCGTCCATTCACTCACACGCACCTTGTCGGTCGGATAATGCCTGTCAAGCCACTTGCGGTAACGGCGTAAAAAGACGAGCCTTTCATCGAACAGGCGTTTTATGATTCCGAGTCGGATACCCGACGGCAGAAAATAGGAATGCACGTCCACACCGTCGGATGCGGCTCTGATCTTTTTATCGCGAAGCATGATATGCGTATAGGTCTTGTTGAACCAACGGATATCGCCGTTTTCGGCACCCGACAGTAAAACACCGATATCGGCTTCTTTGAATTTGTCCGCACAGACACGAAGCAGTTCCCATACCTGCCACGGGTGGTAGTGACAGCCTTCCTGTCCGTTCTTTTCCGTCCACACCCATACGGGCTCGTTGACGGGGGACACGAAACGAACGGGCACGCCCAAAGCGAGAAAATGCTTCGTGACCGTCACAAGATACTCCGCAAAGGCGACAAAATGTTTGCGTTTGAGATTGGTTTTTCCCGCTTTATCCAGGCAGGATTTTCCGTTGGTCGTATATTTTTCGGGCGGGGAGTTACAAAACAGCACCACTTCATCGCAACCGTTTTTCACGCAGGACAGAAGCATACGCACTGCGTTTTCATCACGCGACCAATCGTATGTGCCGTCATTTTTCAGATGGCATTCCGCCATGCGGCAGGTCTGTTGAAACACGGACGATTTGCTGTTTTGCGAACCGCCGCCGAGATTGTGACGGTAGCAGGTAAGGCCGATGCCCTTTTCCTTGTCAAAAAGCAACTGTGCCACACGCTCGTAAACGGGCAGACCGCTGTTTGCATCCGTCTGCGTCCAACCGCCGACGACCTGTGCCCACCACGCACCGCTCGCTCCGAAGCCTTCCATGGTCTGTTGCGGCTGTTGCAGGTCGATGGTCATATTCATTATGCACATCCCCTTTTTTCTCTTTTACAATTATTATAGCAAAACAACTCCGCACCGTCAATGCATTCTCACAAAATCCACTGCAACACGACCGCGATGAGTGCCGACACCGCCGCACCGCCTGCGGCAGAGCCGATCAACTGCCAGTTTTTTTTCAGCGATCTGCCTTTTTTTGCCTGCGGCAGTTTTACGGTATTCTGCATGGCGGCATTGGCTTTTTCACGTAATTTGGCTTCTCCGAGACCGTAATATTCGGGCTTGACAAAAAACAAAATCTTTTCAAAATAAACGCTGTCCGTCTGATTGACTTCCACGACCTGACGATTGACACCTTTGAGCATTTTTTCTTTTCTCTCCCTTGCATTTTTTGCTTCATATTTCATTTTTAGCCGTCTTTTCGCTTTTATTCCAAAAGAACGTTTGTGTTTTTTGACAACAATATATGTAAACCATATTATACTCTCTGTATACCCCATTCTTTGCACAAAATTGTTGAAAACTCTGTTGAGAATGTTAATAACTCCCCCTCAAAAGCCTAATTTGAGGGGGAGTTTTCAACATTTGGGTTGTGAACAAGGCACATTGACAATTTTTTAACAAATACACCTTGTTGTATGTCAAGTGTTATTTATACATTTTGGAGTAGAAAAAAACGAGAAAAAACTGTGAAAATTGTTGAAAATATACAGAAGCCTTTATTTCGAATTGCGAACGAAGCGAATGCACAAAACGAGAGCCGAAACCGAGCCGTGAACGGCAGGCAACAGAAAGGCAAGAGAAGCCGTCTGCACGGCAGGAATTTTTCCGTTCACGCTCTGCAAGAGCACTGCAAAAAAAGGAACAAACGCCGTAACGGCACCAAGGACAGCGGACAAAACGAGGATGTTTTTCTGCTTTGCGGAAATGCCCGGTGCGTGCGTTTCATCCTGCACCGCAAAATCCTGCACGGCATCCGATCCCTCCGCATTTTTCTTGCGCAACGCCTGTCTGAATGCGTACGTGACCTGCGTCCACGCCAGGGTGTTGCCGCAGTTGTATTTCGCGTACGCCGCAAACACGCACAGCATCACCAAAAACAGCATCCACACAACACCGGTCAGCACGGCGGCAAACCATTCCTCTGCCAAAAAACTTTCCTTGTGCCACGGCACGATCGCCGCCATGACGGCAGTTCCCCAAAGGGGCAATAAAAACAGCGGTCTTTTTCGCACCAATGCAAACAGCGACAAACAAAGAATGCAAAGCACGAACAAACGGACAAGAACCGCATAAACACCGTCAAAACAGGGTTTGAGCAAGGTCAATGTCGGCGTATTCCATTCCTGCGGTCGCAGGGTGCGTGCCGTAAATGAAAGGTTGAGCACCTCATTTTCCACGCTGTATCGGCTGATACCTGCGGTCTTGATCTCCTCTATGAGGGTTTTCATGGCATCCGTCCCCGCCCCCTCACGAAAATCCCCTACTGCATTGCAGGCTTCCCAGAACCGCCATGCAATACGGCTTTGTTCGGTATGCAGAAGCTGGCGGCCGTCGTTGCAACCCGTCAGTGCAACGTTCCACAGACGGTCTGCTTTTTCGATCTGCTCAGCGGTCAGTTGCAAACTGTTTTCGGGTGCGGTGTCAATGAACAGATGGCCGTCCGCATCTCCTGCGTGGGCACAGATCAGATCCAGGAACTGTTCGATCTGTTCATAGCCGTCACCGTACCAGCTTTTAAGAAACGCACGCCGTTCCTGAAACAGATTGCAATAAGGATCGGCAAGCAGGCGTGTCAGAAGATAGATACGCAAAGCTCGGAACTCACTGCCGCAATCCGCAGAATATACGTCGTCTGCCGCACAGACACCGTCCACACCCAGATAATACAGCGTCTGAATATCACCTTGCAGGTATTGCATATTCGGAAAAACGGAAATGGTTGCGTTGGTGTTTTCGGTGGGGATATCCACGTAGACGGTCGAAGCCAGAGAACACCAGAGTTTGAGCATATCGACGAAGTAGCGGTTATACGCACAGTTACTCTGTGTCAGCGGATGCGAAAAACAGCGATCCTGTGCAAACACACGCACCGTTACGTTGTGAGCAGGTGCAACTGCCGTGGGAACGGTAAAGACCGTGCCGCGGACGGCGGTTTCCAGTTGTATATTGGAATACCCCGCGGCATAAAGACCTGCGGAAATGCGGTTGATAAACGTAAGGAGTACGCCTGCATACGAGCCGTTTTGTTCGGTAAGAGCCAGACATTGTGCACATTGGCAGACCACCTCATTGTCGGGCAAGGACAGGCAAACGACCTGCATTTTCTTGTTGGGTGCCCATTCGCGGCGGAGAATATCTTCGATTTTCTCCATAACGAGAGAATAGACCGTCCAATCCGACAGACAAAGCTGTGAAGCGTTGCGTTCACCGTTGTACAGTGCAAAGCATTCGGGATGAGAGTCAAAATACGTTTCGGCATTCACAAAAACCGTACCGAGCGTGTCCTCACAAGGGGTCAGATACGTAAGCGAAGTCGTGCCGTCCTCACTGACAGGGGTATACGCACCGCCCGTCAGCCCGTTCATCTGCAAAAATACGGCATCGTTCTCACTCAGTCTCGTTTCGGTGTATGTGAAATACTGACCGCGTTGCAAAGAGAGATCGGCAGGCACGGACAAGGTCTGCGTTTGGGGAAAATCCGTCTGTCCGTATGCAAACCAATTGATGCCGCACACCTCATGCAGAAATGCACTGACCGCGTGCACGGCTCCGTGTTCACCCACGGTGTAGAGAAACACTTTCTCCCCTTGCGTATACAGTGCAAAACCGTTTTCGGAAACACCCGCAGGCTGTTTTTTGGTACGGTTGGTTGTTCCCAGACAGATCTCACGCTCTGTTTTTTTGGTATTGTCGGAAACGATAGGCAACAAAACACCCGTCATCTGCTGAATTGTGTTCTGCAAAAGACCTGCCGCATAGCCCACCTCATTCGAGCAATCCTCGGCAATGACGATACGGTAGCCGTAATCGGCATCGGCACTTGCGAGTGTCAGAAGCAGACCGTTTTCACTGATCGCATCGGGTACGGGCGGCTCAGTGGGTTCTTCGGTTGCGGTTTCTGCGGTGGCATCTTCCGAGAGGTCGGTTACGGTCTCACCGTTTTCATCGGTCGGCGATTCGGGAACGACGGTCACGTTCTCGCCGTTTTCATCCGTCATGATCTCCCCGTTTTCGTCCGTTGCGTATTCGACCGCTTCGGTGGCAAGTTCCGTCGGTTCGGTGACGGCATCGGGATCAGCCGTGGTGTTCTCCACGATGATATAGGGAAATTCCTCATCCGTGGTCGGCTCCTCCGATGCGGTCTCATCGGCATCAACATCCGCAGAATCCGTGTCCGTGGTGTTCGCAACCGCCGCATCGGTGTCCGTTGTATCCGTATTTTCAAGGATCACAAACTCCTGCGTGCCTTGCGTTGCTTCCTGTCCGATCCACACGTCGATCGCAGACACGCAAGGTGACACAGACATCAAAACGGCGGCCATGCAGAGCATGACCGTCAATGCAGTTAAAATACGGAACAATCGCACGTAAAGACTTCCTTTCCCGTTTTCGGGTTGTTTTTTTATTCTTCTTCAATATCACTGAACTGCGAATTGTAAAGGTCGGCATAAAAACCGTTTTCGCTGAGCAGTTGTTCATGCGTTCCCTGTTCAACGATATCACCGTCACGCACGACGAGGATCATATCCGCATTGCGTACGGTGGACAGGCGGTGGGCAATGACGAAACTCGTGCGGCCGTGCATGGCTCTGTCCATCGCCTCCTGCAACATCTGCTCGGTACGGGTATCGACCGAACTGGTGGCTTCGTCGAGAATGAGCAGTTTCGTATCGGCAAGCACGGCACGGGCAATGGTGAGAAGCTGTTTCTGTCCTGCGGAAATGTTGCCCGCTTCTTCGTTGAGCTTGGTCCCGTAACCGTCGGCCATGGCTTCAATGAACGAGTGTGCACCGACCAGTTTTGCCGCTTCGATCACTTCCTTATCCGTGGCATCGAGTTTACCGTAGCGGATATTTTCCATGACCGTGCCCTTGAACAGCCACGTATCCTGCAGGACCATACCGAAGGCTTTTCGCAGTTCGCGGCGGTCGTAACGGCAGATATCAATGCCGTCAAGCAGAATTTCTCCGCTGTCTATATCATAATACCGCATCAAAAGTTTTACAAGCGTTGTTTTGCCTGCACCCGTGGGGCCTACGATGGCAATTTTCTGACCGGGCTTTGCCTGTGCGGAGAAATCCTTGATAACGGTCACGTCTTTGTTGTAGCCGAAACGCACGTTTCGGAAGGTCACTTCCCCTTTTACGTTTTCGACCGACATGGTCTCCTCGGCGGTCAGCACTTCTTCTTCCGCATCCAGAAACGCAAACACACGCTCCGCCGCGGCGGTCATGGATTGCAGCATATTGCCGATCTGTGCGAGTTGCTGAATGGGTTGGGTGAAGTTTTTGACGTACTGGATAAACGCCTGTATATCACCGACACCGATGGTACCTGCAGACGCTAAAAACGAGCCTGCAACGGCAACACCCACGTAGCCGAGATTGCCCACGAACATGATAATGGGGTGCATGAGTCCCGACAAAAACTGTGCTTTTACGGCAGTGTTGTAGAGTTCATCGCTGATCTTTGCAAAATCAGCGGCGGCAACGTGCTCACGGTTAAAGGCTTTGATAACGGTATGACCGCCGTAGGTTTCCTCCACGCGGCTGTTGAGATTGCCGAGCAGGGATTGCTGTGCCCGGAAATATTTCTGCGAACGGGACATGACGAGCCTTATCAACCCGAAACTGACAGGCAACAGCAAAAGCGTGATCCCCGTCATCAGCGGACTGATGGAAAGCATCATAATGAGCACGCCCACAACGGTAATGCAACAGGAGATGATCTGTGTCACACACTGGCTCAGACCGTTGGTCAGAGTATCCACGTCGTTGGTGATACGGGAGAGGATCTCACCGACGGTATTTTCTTCAAAATAACGCATGGGCAGACGGTTGATCTTGACGGAAATTTCCTTACGCAGACGGTAGGACACGCGGTGCGTAACGCCTGCCATCGTCCAGCCCTTTGCAACGTCCAGAAAATACGCCGCAAAATACAAAAGAACGACACGCAGAAGAATGGCTCCGATCCCCTCAAAATCAATGCCGCCTTCACCGCGCAGTTTGGAAAACAAGCCTTCCGAAAGCAATGTGGTGGCATTGCCGAGCATTTTCGGGCCGACGATATTGAAAAGGGTACTGCCCACGGCACAAAGAAGGACGAAAAAGACGGGCAGACGGAAGGAGGCTATAAAGCGAAGCAATTTCAAAATCGTACCTTTGAAATTCTGCGGACGGTTTTTGTCGGGCATGGCAGGAACGTTGTTTTCATGTTTCTTTTTACGCTTCACCGTCGTCGCCCCCTTTCAGTCCCAGTTCTTTTTCACTGAACTGGGATTGTGCGATCTTCAGATAAGCAGGACACGTACGAAGCAGTTCTTCATGCGTACCCAATCCCGCCATACGGCCTTCTTCCAGCACGAGAATGCTGTCTGCGTGCATGACCGTGCTCAGGCGTTGGGCAACGATGATGACCGTGACATCCGCCACTTCCTTTTTGAGTGCCGCACGCAGAACGGCATCGGTTTTATAGTCAAGAGCCGAAAAACTGTCGTCAAACAAATAGATCTTCGGTTTTCTTGCAAGGGCACGGGCAATGGAAAGACGCTGTTTCTGACCGCCCGAAACGTTGCTTCCGCCCTGTGCGATACCGCTTTGATACCCGTCGGGCTTACTTTCAATAAACGTTTTCGCCTGTGCAACTTCGGCGGCTTTGTACATTTCTTCTTCGGAAAGTGCATCCACACCGAAGCCGATATTGCTCTCCACCGTACCCGTAAACAGCACGCCTTTCTGCGGCACGAAGCCGAGCAGACGGCGCAGAGAGGCAAGGCTTGCTTTGGTAATATCCGTACCGTCTACGGTGATCGTACCCTCCGTGGCGTCGTAAAAACGCTCCAGAAGGCTGAGCACCGTGGATTTACCGCTTCCCGTACCGCCGACGATGGCAAAGGTCTCCCCGGGACGGGCGGTAAATGAAATATTGTGCAACACGTCATGCTGTGTGTCGGGGTAGCGGAACGATACGTTCTTGAATTCCACAACACCCTTTGCATTGCTCAGATCCGCCGCGTTTTCGCATTCCGAAACCAGCGGCTGTGCATCCAGCACCTGCTGAATGCGGCTTGCGGCAACCAGGGCACGGGGTGCATACACGAACACCATGCTCACCATCAGGAAACCGCCTGCGATCATAACGGCGTAGGTCGTGAACGCCGTCATGTCACCGACTTCCATGACACCCGCATCAATACGCGGTGCGGCAACGCGGATAATGATCGCGGAAAAACCGTACATCATCAGATTCAGAAGCGGCTCCACCACCGCCATGGCACGGCTTGTGAACAGCATGGTTTTGGTAAGATCTGCATTTGCCTTTTCAAAGCGGCGTTCGCCTTCTTCTTCTCTGCCGAAGGCACGGATGACCTGCACACCCGACAAAAGTTCGCGGGAAATGCGGTTGAGCCCGTCCACAAGTTTCTGCATGATCTTGAATTTCGGGAAAATGGTAACCGACAGAACACCCAGTGCCGCAAGAATGATACCCACCGCCAAAGCGGCGATCCATGCAAGGCTCGGTGTGTTCCGCATGACCATTACGACACCGCCGATGCTCATCAGCGGTGCGTACAGCACCACACGCAGAGCGATCATAATGACCATCTGCACGTGCTGAATATCGTTGGTGGTGCGGGTAATGAGCGAGGCGGTTGAAAAGGAGTTCATTTCATGCCCCGAAAAAGACAGCACCTTGTTGAACACTTTTACACGCAGATCACGTGCTATGCCTGCACCGATGCGTGCGGACACGTAATTGATCAAGACCGCAAGCAGAGCCAGTGCCAGCGTCAGTGCCAGCATCTGCACGCCGTTTTTCCACAGATATTCCGTTCGCAGGCTATCCGCTTCACCGCCTGCGGCGTTGAACATGGAAACCACGTCCGCCACACACGCACTTTTTCGGAATGCATCCCCCAAAACGGCGGTATCCTGCGTTACGTTTTCACGAACGGTCAGCATTTGTGCGTGCAGTTGTTCGCGTTCGGTTTCATTCAGCAAATGCACGTTTTCGGGCAACTGCACCAATTTTTCCGCCGTTGCCGTGTGCAAGGCAAATAAAGAGGGTATAAACACCGTTTCCAATGCCTGCAGGTTTTCTTTCTGCGTGTTCTGCAAAACGAAAACGGTATCCTCCAAGACATACTGCTCGTCAAAGATATTTTTTTCTTCCTGCGTAAAAAACAGCGACCATTTTGCGGCATCCGCCTGCGTTGTCTGCAAAGGAACGGCATATTCGATACCGCTGTTCTGAATGCCCGTGTCGATCAGTTCCGACGTATACGCGGGCAACAGCAGGTCGCAAATCGCCTGTACCAACAGCAAAAGCAAGGAAAATACGGCAAGCAGGCGGTATCCTTTTAAGGATCGCAACATAAGTTTCATTTATTTTCTTCCTTCCCGAAACGAAAGCCTATATATAATGTAATTAAATAATACGCAAAACAGCACAGGCGTGCGGACGAAGTGCGGCAGAAACCGTACTTCCCGTTACGTTCTTTTCTTTGGTAATGAGATCGGCGGTTTCGTACACTTTTTTCGCATGCAGACCGAGATCGGCAAGAGACACCGCCACTTCGCGTTCGGCATCGGAAATATTGAACAGACCGACCACCGTACTGCCGTCGGCATCCTTCCCTGCCCATACGGCATGGGTGTTTTCGGACACGATCGGCACGGCACCTTCCCCGAAGCGGTTGTAGTCCAGCAGTTCACGGTTGGTAAGCAAAGACAAGGTAAAATCATCATTCAGCCGCATTTCCGCACCGATCATCAAGGGGGATCGGAACAGGCACCACAAAGCCATCATGGTCTGCTGTTCGTCCTTTGTGAAGCGTGTGTTGCGGTCTTTATACTTCGGATCGGTCTCGGTCAACTGAATACGGCCCAGCGGCAACATATCGCAATCAGGCCAGCAACCGGGGGAACGCCACGCATACCATTCGTCGCATTTGCGGAACATGGTTTTGAGTGCATCCCAACGGTCCCAGAAATCCCCCGTTATACGCCACATATTGGCATTCCTGCAAAGATGAGCCGCGTGAGAAACGGGAGCCGGTCCGGGAGAGAGGCTGAGCACCATCTCTCTGCCGCAGTTGTCAATGGCCTTGCGGATCATTTCAATTTCTTTTTCAGCCGAATAAGGGTTATTCGGAAAATGCTCGGTATTGGCAATATCGTCCACCTTGACGTAATCCACGTCCCACGATGCATACAGTTCAAAAAGGGAGTCGTAGTATTCCTGTGCACCCTCGCGGCGGTAGTCAATGCCGTACATATCGGTGTTC
Organism: Acutalibacteraceae bacterium; assembly: GCA_045590895.1. Taxonomy (GTDB): domain Bacteria; phylum Bacillota; class Clostridia; order Oscillospirales; family Acutalibacteraceae; genus RUG806. The sequence continues at coordinate 205,663 of JAZNRU010000047.1, read as the reverse complement.
CACGGACAGATCGAATACTGCTGTGCGATCTGCCGTGCGGTTACTTTCGTTCCCTTGATCGCGGTGTTGCGGTGTACCGCCTGACGCGGAATGCCGCGCATGATATGAATACCGAATTTCAGCCCCATGGCGTGAATCTTATCGGCAATGGGTTTGAAGCCTTTGCCGTCGGCAGCGGACGGAAAACGGTTGACGGCGGGAATCAGACGGGAATATGCATCCATACACAGTTCCGTGAAATTGTTGTAGGCGTAGCCCACGGCGGTCGGCTCCGACCACTGGATATCGCAGACGACGTATTCCCAACCGTAGTCCTTGAGATTGTCACGCATATATTCCGCATTGCCCAAAAGCTGTTCTTCATTGACAGCGGCTCCGTAGCAATCCCATGAATTCCAGCCCATCGGCGGACGAAGGGCACATTGATCTTTTTTGTACATAGTACACTCCTTGCTGTTTTTTCTTCAAAGAAAAAATACCGGTATTTTTGTTCCGAAAAAAGGGGCTGTCTTTCGGCAGCCCCGGGAGTTTGTTTTTTAGTCGCCGGATTCTTCTGCTTCTTTGATAAGTTCATCCGGTACGGCTTCGCCGTGCTTGACGAACACCAACATGATACAGGCCAGTGCAAACATGACCGGACTGTAATAGAACAGCGACATATATGTGCCCGCAAACATACGGATGAAACCGTAGAGAATGGGCGATGCGATCTGTGCGGAGAAGGTTGCGGTGTAGTAGTAGCCCGTGAACGTACCGACTTTATCGATACCGCCGATTTCAAGAACAAGCGGCAGGGTGTTGACGGTGATGAACATATTGGCGGCACCGCCGAGAATAAGAACGGGATAGATGAGAATGCCGAGAATGCGAGTAACGTCCGAAACGGTGTTCTGCAATGCAAGCAGTGCATCCGCATAAGAAATGTCATCGGGAAGACCGAGCACCTGAACGGCAACATCCGTGGCGATCTTCTGCATACTGCTGCTTTCTTCGCCGAGGAAGAGTTCAAATTCCGCATATTTTTCGGTTTCGGTTCCGTCGTTGAGGAATGTGATATAACCGTCGATGCTCAGCGTTGCACCTTCAGACAGTTCAACACCCTGTGCTTCAGCGGCTTCAACGAGATCGGCGTTGTATTCCTTGATCTTTTCGTCCACGGTGATATAGGAACTGTTGACGGAAACATACTTGTTGATGGACAGTCCCTGTCCGCCGAGGAGTGCCACGAATACGCCGAAGAATACGATAAACGCAACGAGGAACACGGCAAGACCGACGACGATGGTCTTTTTTCTGCCGAGTTTCTTACCCATTTTACCTGCGGGCAGTGCGGCAGCACCTGCAACGACGGCAAAGATGAGCATGAGAATGGTGGCTTCTGCGGTGGGTTTGTGAAGGATTTCCTGTGCAAACAGGGAGAAGAAAGTGGTGATCGCGTTTGCACCGCAGAACAGGAAGAACAGACAGGCGAGCATGAACAGCAGGCTCTTTCTTTCACCCTTGGAAAGTTTGACGGCTTTTCTGGCGGCCTTTTCTGCTTTTTTGGCTTCTTTTTCAGCGGCTTTGCGTGCCTTTGCATCCGCATAAGCATTGGCTTCGCCCTGCAGTTTGATTCTGGAGTCGGGTTCCTTGACGAAGAACAGCAGAACGAGCATACCGACGATCATAACCAGAGCACCGATGGCAAATACGTAGGGGAAAGACAGCGTTTCGTCCGCATTGATGGTTTCCTTGGTGTAACCGCCTAAGGCTACGCAAAGTGCAACACCGATGGTACCTGCAACCATACCGACAGCGGAACCGACACCGCCCATAAGGTTGATGACGGCATTGCCTTCACTGCGAAGTGCAGGCGGGGTCAGGTCGGGCATGAGAGCCACGACGGGGGCACGCCACAAAGACATGGTGAAAACAAAGAGGATGATGCAGATCATGGTCAGAGGCAGGCTCTTGGTTCCCAAAAATACAACGGGAATCAGGAAGAACAGCAATGCCGAGATCGGAGCACCCGCAACGATGAACGGACGGCGTTTACCGAGTTTGGAATGGCATTCATCCGAAAGACGGCCGAACGTGGGCTGGAAGATAACACCGAAAATGTTATCGAAGGTCATGATGATACCGATGAACAGCGGAACGAGTGTGAATCCGCCGCCTGCAAGAGCAACTTCTTCGCCCTGTGCTTCGGCAAGGCGTGCAAGAATGGGAAGTTTTTCAACCAGAAAATCGCTCATCTTCGTAACGGTTGCGTTGTCGGTGAGCAGACGGTTGAGGATCTTCGTGATGTAAGGATCGTAAATTGCCCATGCGATGGAGGTAGCCAAAAAGCCGAAGCCCGTAAGGATCGTCTTTTTGTAATTGAGCTTAGTTTCAGCCATAATTCAAAATTCTCCTTATCCTTTTATTGTTTCTATCATAGCCCATTTGGCAGGATTTGTCAAACATTTCCCGCCGCAGGAACTCTTATTTTTTGTAAAAAGCAAACATTATTCCGCGTCTTCTGCGTCCCCGAATCCGTCAGACAGCACAACTTTCAGTTGTTCGGGCTCTGCTTTTGCATCCGAAGACGGAATTGCGGTTGCTTTCCGTTCGCGTTTACCTGTCAGAGCTCCTTTTTTCAACTGCTCGTTTTTTAAGTTTTCCAGACGGTTGAACAGATGCGGCAGGAACAAAGCCGCCATATTCCATATCATCTGCAACAGAACGACACTCCATGCGGTTGCTTTATCGACACTGCCGACAAAGCACAGAAGCAGGATCGCTCCGATGCCGACGAAAGCACCCGCGGTACAGACGTAGGTAATCAGTTTTCCCGCACGGTCAAGTCTGACCGCTTCGTTGATGCCGTCGCAAAGGCTCATGAATCCGCCCACACCGACGATGCCTGCACTTTCACGATCAGACACCGTTTCATACAGACGGTCAAACAGTTCCGTTGACACTTTGGGCACGATGCGTACGCTGTTTTCGGGCAGGGATGCGGCTTCACGGATGACTTCTGCGGTCAGATTCGGATCTCCCGTGCGAACGTACAGATTCACGCCTGTTTTTGCAACCGCACACAGCGATTGTGCCAGTTGTTCGCGGCAGGTATAATGCAAAGTGAACACGGCAACAGCATTGCCTTCAATGGCAAGGTAGAGATAATGCTCGTCCTTTTTATTGGCAGGCACTTTGCCGGGCTGGATGTTATGATTGACGAGCATCTGGCGTGTTCCCAACAGCACGCGGCAATTATCCACCCACGCACTGACACCGAGTTTTTCCTCAACGGCAACGTCCTCCACCTTCGGCAGGCGGCGGTCGTATTCGGAAAGAACGGGAGCAAATGCGGCGGCAAGGGTATCCCCTGCCGATTTTGCAAGAATGGCGGCGGTGATATTGGCGGCTTTTTCGGAAACGCCGTCCACGGTAGCGGTATCGACAAGCTGTACCCTGAACAGATCTTTTCCGCCGAAAGCAAGGTGATCGGACGTGACCACGTTGCGTGCATCCTTCAGACTGTTGACACAGACTTTCTTTTCGGCAAGCGTGCGGTTGGTTTCACTCAGCAGAAAACTGCATACGGCAATGCCGCACACGGGGAATGAAACGCAGGCGGCACCTGCCACGGCACTCAGACCGCAGACGGGGCTTCCCTGTGCGATTGCGGCAACGATTCCGCAGATCACGCACAAAACGCCGAGCACGGGTACGAGGATCGAACGCGGCATGGCGGAACGTGCCGCATCCGCCGAACGGCTGAGAAAATCGGAAATGAACTTTGCTTTTGCAACGAAATCCACGCACACGCCGTCGACGTTGTTTTCGCACAGCAGTTTACGCAGTGTTTCGGGATTACGCACGCTTCGCAGGAACAGTTTATTGTCCGACATTCCCGAGATCTTGAAGCAATGCAAGGTGTTTTTCAGCCAGAAGATCCTGGAGGCACTGTACAGGGCTCCGAGCAGAACGCAGGCACCCGTGAACAAATGATAATCGTGTTCGGGTTGCAACTGCGTAAAGAACAGTGAAACGGTCTGTATAAATACGATCGCGTACATCCCCAGCAGAGCCGCTTCCGTTCGTGCACGCACTTTGAGTACGGTCAGCAAGCCGTTTTTGAAATCGGGAAACAGCAAAACCGCCGACGGAATGAAAAAGATAAGATTAAAGATCGCATAGGTGTTGACGTCGGCACCGAACACGGTGAAAAATCCGTTGTTACCGCTTGCCGAAACGGTGGTAATGAGGTTTGCAAGCAACAGAATGAGACCGAGCACCAGATGCACGAGCGTACGGATGGTGGTCTGACGGATCGTATAACGCAGTTGTGCGGACACACGCTTGCGATCCTCATTCATGCGGTATTCATCGGTATTGACGGGTGCAAACGGGGTTTCCCTGTCCGCAAAGCGGTCTGCAATTTTTTGTACGAACGGCGGCAGAGGAACGGTTTTGGTTTTGGGCGGCTGTTCGTTCACGGGCGGTTCGGGCGGCAGATCCTGTTTGGGAAGTCCGAAATCTTCAATGCGTCTTTCACGCACCGAACGCATCTCCGCTTCCATTTCGCTTTCGTCGGTCGCTACGGGATCGTTGCTGTCAAAGCCTTCCATAACGATCTGTCCGTCCGCCTGTTCGTTTTCACGGGCAGTCTTGGCAATGGCACGAAGCAAAGTGCCCTTGCCTGCACCGATCATTTTCGTTTTATCGTCACTGTACGCCGCAGGCGGATCTTCTTCCTGTGAAAATCCGTGTACGGGCTGTTCACTGATCTGCGTGTCGCTTGTATTTTCTTCAACGAAAATACGCACGGAATTGGGATCCACTCCCGTTTTACCGATCGCAGGTTCAAACACCGCATCCATCTCCTGCGGCACGTAGTGCATCTCGGTCGGCTCTGTGATTTCCGCCTGATCCGCTTCGGGCTCAAACAAAGACAGATCGGGCTCGTCCTGCACGGCAGGTGCCGGCATATCAAATACCCTTACGTCTTCTTCGGTTGTCTCAACCGCGGCATCCGCGACTGCATCGGGCTCGGTTTGCGTATCGCTCTCCTGCCCGGCAAGCGGCGGTGCTTCCTGTGCAACTGCGGCCTGCGGCGTTTCTTCCGCCGACGGTGCGGGTGTTTCCACACGTTCGGTAAATTCCTGCAGATCACCGCCGATGGGACGTGCAAGCACACCGCTTTTGGGCACTTCGGGACGGGGGGCAACGGTTTGGGCCTCTGCGGCTTCCTGTTGTGCCTTCGCCTTGTTTGCGGTCGGCTGACTGCGTAATATATTTAAGAATTCATTAAAATCATTCATGTATTTTTCATCCTTCACGTGCTGATGTGACTGCCGCCATCAGAATCCCTGCGGCAACGGAAGCGTTCAGAGAATTGATCTGCCCTTTCATGGGGATCGACAGCACACCGTCACATTTTTCTCTGACCAGTCTGCCCACACCGTTGCCTTCAGAGCCGATCACGAGAGCGATCGCACCCGTAAGGTCTGCTTTGTGCCAAGCCGTGCCGTCGGCATCCGCCGCGTATACCCAGATATTCTTTTCTTTGAGCATTTCAATGGTTGCAACAAGATTTGTCACCCTTGCCACAGGCACGTATTCAAGTGCACCCGCACTGGCTTTGCCGACCGCACCCGTAAGACCGACGCTTCTGCGTTGGGGAACGATCACACCGTGTGCACCGCAGCATTCGGCGGTACGGATGATGGCACCGAGGTTGTGCGGATCCTCCAGACCGTCACACAGAATGATGAACGGCGGCTCGTTCTTTTCTGCGGCACGGGCAAGAATGTCGTCCACACTCGCATACGCATGGGCGGCGGCACTCAGCAGAATTCCCTGATGATTGGCGTGGCCGCACATAAAATCAAGTTTACGGCTGTCCACTTCCTTTATGGGAATGTTACGGTCTTTGCATTTGGCAAGAATGGGCACCACGGCACCGTTTCTCTCTCCTTTTGCAACGTATACGCAATCGATCTCTCTGCCGGACTTGAGTGCTTCCGCGGCGGCGTTTCTGCCGATGATAAGATCATCCCTGCGATCATCGCGGCGGTCGTCACCGAATCTGTCTTTACGGTCATCGCGGCGGTCGGAACGGTCGTCTCTGCGGTCGCTTCTGCCTTCGTTTTTATATCTGCCGTCGTTGCGGCGGTCTTTATATTCAGCCATATTTTTTATCCTTTACGCGCACAATACTTTTATTATATTATAGCGGCTCACTCACTGAATTTCAATACCGAAGCCGCTTTTTTCATGCATTTTTACGAATTCAGATATGAATAAACTTTTAACATTGTGAACATTCTTAAAATTCCATTGACACTTCCCGACAATTCATTGTATCATCACATAAAAGTACTGAAAAGGAGATAATAAAATGAACTTACAGAAAATCATTGACAAAAAGTACGATGCCGCAAAGTACATGGTCAAAGAGATCACCCACATCTGCAAGAATCTTCCCAAGCGTGATCCCGGCAGTGAAGGTGAAAAACTGGCTTGCGAATACATGGCTGACGTGCTCAAAAACGATTGCGGATGCGACAGAGTTTCCGTTGAACCGTTCAAAGAGAATCCCGGTTCTTTCTACGGCTGGATCTATCTGACCGTCGCCTGCGGCTTCATCGCAATTCCGCTTCTGTTCTTTGCTCCCATTATTTCTCTTGCATTTTTGCTCGTCGGTCTTACCATTGCCCTGTTGCAATTCGGCACCTACAAAAAAGCTGTTGACAAATTGTTCCCCGAAAAAACCGGCCACAACGTGACCGCTCTCAAAAAGCCCACGGGCGAAGTCAAACGCCGCATCATCTTCAACGGACATCCCGATGCCACGTGGGAATGGCCGATGAACTACCACTTCGGTTACATCGGTTTTGACCTGCACATCATCAGCTCCTTCCTCGGTCTGTTCTATTTCATCGGCATTGCCGTTGCGGCACTCATTTCCAACGGTGCCACAGGCTCCATGAATATGGATTCCCTGCTTGCAAAATTCGCACTCGGCGGCCTCGTTTTCGTTCCCCTGTGGATCGGTATGTTCTTCATGTGGAACAAAAAACGGATCGTTGACGGTGCAAACGACAACCTTTCCGGTTGCTACATGGGCATTGCCCTGCTCAAGTTCCTCAAGGACGAAGGCATCGAACTTGAAAATACCGAACTCGGCGTTGTGCTGACCGGCTCCGAAGAAGCAGGTCTTCGCGGTGCAAAAGCATGGGCAGAAGCACACAAAGGCGAATTTGACGACGTTCCCACCTTCATTTACGCTTACGATACCATTCACGATCCCAAATACCTTGCCGCCAACTACCGTGACCTGAACGCCACGGTCAAGGCTGACAAGGATGCCTGCGACCTGTTCATGGAAGCCGCCGCAGAACTCGGCATCTACTGTGAAAAAGGTCTTGTACCTCCCTTCGGCGGTGCAACAGATTCCGCCGCATTCGCACAGGGCGGTTTCCGTGCAGCAGGCATCACAGGTCTCAACCACAAGATCGAAGATTATTACCACACCCGCCGCGATACTTACGACAACATGAACGAAGAAGGTCTTGCAGGCTGTTTCGCAGTCACCGTCAAGACACTCGAAATGTTCGACAACGGTGCAAAGCAATAACGCATTGCCGCCGATTGCAAATCGGATAAAATGATAAAACAGGTAATATTTCAGCAAATGATCTGAAATATTACCTGTTGTTTTTATTTGGTTCTTCACGGAAAGTTGGGCGATTGCAAAAGTAAGATAAATTATGATTTACACTTTTATACGGTTTGGGTGCAATTGTTGCGTTTTCTGAGAATATCGCCCTCACGCAAAGGGTGCGGGCAGGCAATATAAAGTTTTTCCTGCACCAGATGTGCCGTGTCTCTCTTATTGCCGCCCATATCGGTAATCCGTGTCACCGTAAACTTCTCACCGAGCGAATCGGGCGAGAGAATTTCAAGCGTATCCCCCGTCTGAAAACGGTTGCGTTGTTCAATGAGCACGCCGTTTTCATCACGGCCCAGCACGCGGGCGGTAAACTGACAGTCCGAACGGTAAAGCCCGTCGTTATTGGGGTCTTTGGCAACGTTGCCGAAATAAAATCCCGTGTCAAAAGGACGGTGGCTTGCACACAGCAGTTCGTTTTCACAGACCTCAAGCGGTGCCGTGCCGTCCATGGCGTGACGGTAGGCGTTGACCACGGTTGCAACGTAGTAAGCGGTCTTCATCCTGCCCTCAATTTTGAACGAGGTGACACCCGCATCGGCAAGCTTATCCAAAAAGTCAATGCATTTAAGGTCGGCGGAACTGAGCACCGCCGTAGCCCCTGCATCCTCTATGACGGGCAGATACATATCGGGACGTTTTTCTTCCACGAGATAGTAATTCCAGCGGCAGGGCTGCGTGCAGTCGCCGCGGTTGCCCGAACGGTGAGAAATATAGGAACTCAGCAAACATCTGCCCGAATACGCCATGCACATTGCCCCGTGCACAAAGGCTTCAATCTCCAGCGTATCGGGTGTTTTGTCTCGCAGCATTTTAATATCGTCCAGACGCATCTCACGTCCCAATACCACACGCTTTGCACCCAGTTTGTGCCACGTTGCGGCGGCTTTGTAATTCAGACAGTTCGCCTGCGTGCTGACGTGCAGTTCGAGTTCGGGAACTTTTTCCCTGAGTTCGGCAAGTACGCCGAGGTCGGACACGATGGCGGCATCCGCACCCGCCGTCAACAGGTTTTTGCCGTATTCCTCCAACGCATCAATTTCACCGTTTTCGGCAAAACAGTTGACGGTCACGTACATTCTTTTCCCTTTAGCGTGCACGTCTTTTGCGGCATTCTGTAATTGTTCAAAGGTAAACCCCGCACTTTCGGCACGCAGTTGCAGCATCGGTCCGCCGAGATACACCGCATCCGCACCGAAATGCAAAGCCGTCTGCAAGGATTCGGGTGTGCCCGCAGGGGCAAGCAATTCACAGTTTTTCATAATAACTCCCGTTGTCGTAAAATATCCGTTTCTATTTTACAAAAAACTCCACGAAAAGTAAAGCATTTTTGCACGTCAAAAGCATTCCGACATCCGCAATTTTACCGGTTCGGATATATATCAAACACATAATTTGACTTTTTTGGTTTTTAGTGTAAAATATTGTTGTATTGTTGTTCAGTAAAAAAACAAAAAGGATTTCAGAAACAATGAGAAAAAACGAAATCACCAAAATATGGCAAGAACACGAACCGTACATTCGAAAATTCTGCACATGCAGACTGCAAAGCCGACCGGCTGACATTGACGATTGTGTGCAAGAGGTTTTCCTTGCTCTCACGCAGGCCATGGAAAAAGGTACAGTTATCATATATCCGAAAGCATGGCTGACAAAAGTTGCGGATCACATCATAAAAAGAATTTACGAAAAAGCAAAGACTGCATCCGCAAAAACCGTTCCGTTTGATGCTTTGATATCAGACTGCACACAGATCGCATATCCGGACGAAGATCTGTCTTGCGTGTCGGAGGAACAAATATCAGAATTGAAAGAAGAAGTGTTCTCACATCTGACCGAACAAGAACAAAAACTTCTGCACGACCGATACGCGGCAAAAAAGAGCATTGCCGAAATTGCAAGCGAGCAAAATACGACCGAAACCAGCATCCGTCAGCGGTTATACAGATTAAAGCAAAAAACAAAACAGATCATCCGCCAACTGTTAAATGAGTAATTTGCACAAAAAGTGCAGTTTATTTTTGTTTATTATTTTTTTGTAACAAAACCGTATTTTCGTCACTATATATATGGAGGGATTTTTTACCGTGCTATCAAACAAAGACTTTCTGTTATTTCTGAATGATACATCCATCGACACTTCCTCGGAAGAATCGTTGAGAAAAATCATAGAAGAAGAATCGGAAAAACCGATCGAAGTCATGAATACGGAATTGATCGAACACTGTCTGGATGCGATCGATGCTTTGCAGAGCGAAATACAACCGAAAACCGGGAAAGTGCAGGGTGATACAGATGTAAAACACAAAAGAATATCTTATAAGAAGATCCTCATTCTTGCTGCAACCCTCGTTATGTTGCTGGTGAGCATCGTGTACGTTTGGGCAGACAAGGAAGAAAACCTGTTCGACGGCATCGTGCAGGTATTCAACGATCACGTTCGCATTCATTTTTCGGACACCGATACCGAAGAAACGGTCCTTTTACACGGGTCGGAATTGCAAGCCGAACTGGCGAAAAACGGTTTTGACGGCGTTGTGTTACCGGAAATGTTTTATTCAGCGGAAAGTGAAGTAACGCATATCGATTACGATTATACAGATTTTATCAACTCTTCTGTTATATTTGTAAACTGCGATAACATCCGTGCGGATATCCACATCACCCGTTTTGCAAAAGAAGAACTTGTGTTTGATCTGGACATTAATAATGCTACGAGCGAGATCATAAAAGCGGAAACACAATCGGCAGACATTTTCTGCTGTGAACAGGGGGACATTGCATCCCTTGATTACAGATGCGGCTTGGATCTCTACACGATTCTTCTGCACGACACAACACTTGAAAAAGCAGTTGAATTGGCAAAAACCATACAATAACAAGGAGGAACACCATGAAAAAATTACTTAGTACCATTTTAACGTTTTGCCTGCTGACAGGTGCATTTGCAACCACCTGCCATGCAAGCGAAACAGCATCCGCACAGGAAATCACGACCGAAAAGATCCTTGAAACGGCACACGGTATATACGATTCCGATTCAGAAAGCGAAACGGAAAGAGCTAACGATCTGATTTCGAGAAATGCATTAACACTATCCAAAACAAGCAATTCTTTGATTATTTCCGCAAAAACAATTTGTGTGTCAGACGTCACCAAATGCGGGTTTACTTACATCAGATTGCAACGGCTGATAAACGGCTCGTGGACGGATTACGCAACCTATTGTTATTATGACCAATACGCAAACGCAACAGAAAAAACGTTTTCCAAGTCCATCACTCCGCCAAGCGGCTACACCTACCGCGTTATTTGCGAACACTATGCCGAAAAACCGTGGCTTGTGATCTTCACGGACACGCATACCATTTACAACGAAACCACGTCGGTGTACTTCTGACATACACCCTACAGTATTCTAAAATCAGAAAGGAGTGTGATCATGCCGAATAAAGAAGTAAAATAAAAACAAGAAACAACACAAACCGAAAACAACAGAAAGGAGAATGATTATGCAAGTCAAAAAAGCTTTAAGAAAAACGCTTATTTTTACATTGACATTGATTCTCGCCGTGCAATCCAGTATATTGCCGATATCTGCTGTTGAAAAAGAAGAAACAGGTTCCATTGAACAAAACACAGAACAGTTAACATCCGAAACCGATCAAACGGAAGACGCAACTTCCCCGATCACGGGCGAAGAAACGGCACTGAGAGATGCGTATACAAAGCATTTTCGTCATGAAAACGGATCATTTACGGCGGTGGTGTACGATGTACCCGTTCACTGTTATGTTGACGGCGAATGGAAAGAAATTGATAACACCTTAACACTTACAGCCGCTGACGTCACAAAACTGCCCCGATATGAAACCGCACAAAGCGGTACACCCGTTTCATTTCCGCAGATCTTGACGGATAGTGAAGAAATTACCGTATCAGCACGCGGATATGACCTTTCTTTCCGCATGGAAACACAAGCGGAGCTGTCAGCATCTGCGAATGTGTTGCAACGCTCCGCTGTTTCGGAAGGAATGCAGTCCATTTTGCAGGCACAAACGAATGACAGTACAGTACTGTATGAAAACGTGCTTGCAAATACCGATCTGCAATATGATGTTACCTCATCTGCAGTAAAAGAAAGCATTATCGTAAAAGAAAAACAGGAGGAATATATTTATCGTTTTCATATAAATACAGACGGGTTGCAGACTGTTACCAACGGTGACGGCTCTATTTCTTTGATTGAAAACGGCGATACGGAGAATCCTGTTTTTGTGGTTGCAGTTCCCTATATGTTTGATGCGGCAGGCGTATTTTCGGATGCAGTCGCAATGACTTTGTACCAAAACGGTGATCATGCAGAATTAACACTGATTGCCGATGCGGATTGGATCAACAGTGACGAACGTGTTTTTCCCGTAACGGTGGATCCTACTTTGCTTATAGATGTCGGTGCTTCCAATATTTATGATGCATACGTAGACAGCAGTGAACCGGCGGAGAATCACCCTTATGACTATTACCTCTATGCAGGCAGAAACAGTTTGGGAACAACACGCACCTTTGTTAAGTTTAATTTGCCTGACCTGCCCGATTGCAGTGTGGTTGTTGATGCACAGCTTCATCTTGCACAAAACGATTATGATACCGGCAACGGCGACAGTGCATGGCTTACGGTCGGGGTTCCTGCGGCAGACTGGACGGAAAGCAGTATCACCTGGAACAATCAGCCGTCCATGAATGAAAGCATCGGCTATGTTGATTACACGCCGTTTGTGTCCGGCACGGGAAGTTATAATTATTTATTGAATATCACCAAGATCGTTAAACAATGGTATGAACAGGAAAACGGCAACTACGGTCTGATGCTAAAGGCATACGATGAAAGTGTCGTAAAGCGTACCCGTTTTTATTCCGCCGAATACAATTACGCAAGCGGATATCCCGTTTTTCAGGTTACTTATGTCAACAGTACGGGTTTAGAGGATTATTGGTCTTATGAGACGGTTGACCTCGGAACTTCCGGAATGTTATATATCAACCAATACAGCGGTGCCTTGACTTACGTGCATTCGGATATAGCACTCGGCGGTAATATTATGCCTATGTCGCTGACTCACGTTTATAACAGTGACGAAGTCAGCACACAGCCCGTTCTCGGCGGCGGTGCAAAATACGGAAGCGGAATGCGGCTGAATGTATCGGAAAAGATCACCCGGTTGGCAACGGATCACGAACTGTATGACAGTAACTACCGTTTTACCCTGACAGACAGCGACGGTACGGTACACTATTTCAAGTCAACATCAACCGCGAATACATATGCTTATGAATTTGACGACAGTGTGATCCTGCGATACGTGGGCAATCAGGGAGATCATTATTTTACCCTTACTTATGAAGACGGCAGTTGCAGATATTATTCTTTACACGGACACCTTGTGAAGTTGCAGGATGCCAACGCAAACACAATGACCGTTACGCTGAACAGCGACAGCCGAGCAACGAGTGTTACCGATGGTGCAGGTAGAGTCTTGACCATGAACTACGACACGGGCGGTTATTTAACTTCCGTCAGTGTGCCGTCGGGAGCCAGTTCAACGTATGCCCTTTCTTACGCATACGATGCTTCGGGCAATCTCGTACAGATCACCTATCCCGATAACACAAGCACAAAACTGTATTATGACAGCAACGGAATGCTCACCCGTGTGCTTGCTTATGACACGACCGATGTGGTTATAACATATAAAAGGGTAGTGTGTCTGAATAAGATTTTCTACCGGGTTGCATCTGTTTCCCGTCGTTCTATGGGAAACAGTGAAACCGCAACCCGAAGCGTGTACAACACTCTCACGTTTGAATATCGCGGTGCCGACACACTTATTTCGGATACCAACGGCAATATTGCCTGCATTGGTTTTGATAATGCGGGCAGGGCTGTTACTGCAATCAATCAGGAGGGAGATATTGCCGTTTCGGACTACAACGATGAAGGCAATCTCAACAATACCCTCAACAGCAGTTCTTCAGCATTCCGCTTTTCGGACAACCTGTTACAAAACAGCAGCTTTGAAAACGGATATACGGGCTGGAATCAGTATATCAGCGGTTCATCGGGGTACACATTTACATCTGTTTCTTCAGGAGCATATTCGGGAACGAAGGCGGTTGTTCTTTCGCGTACCGTGGCAGGCAGCATTTTGGTCAATCAGGATTACGCAAATGTTACTCCCGGTGCAGAATATACATTTTCTGCCTATTTTAAGATCGCAGAGGCACTCACAAGCGGCAAATTTGCACTTTCCATGGAGATCTACAACGGTTCAACCTATCTCTCCACCGTGCGTAGTATGGAATATACGGCAACGGACGGTTGGGAGCGTGCACAGGTCAGTGCAACATTGCCGTCCACTGCCACAAAGATCCGCGTGTATGCATTCCTGGATTCAAGTGCGGTCGGTACGGTTTTGCTGGATGCCATGCAATTGGAGCAGAGCGGAGCCGCAGGACAGTATAACATTTTGCAGAATCCGGGCATGACACGTGCCACATCCGCAGGTGCACTTGCAGATTGGACGGGCGTGGGTACGGTTGCTTGGGTTTCCGACAGTGAATTAAACGGAAGTGCTGTTAAACTGACAGGTTCCCCTGCAAGCAATTCTTATGTATATCAGGATATTGCATTCAGCGGAACGACCGATACAACGCTTGTATTCGGTGCAACCGCAAAGGGAAATGCCGCGTCGGGGGATGTTAACAACCGTAAATTCCGTGCGGAGATCACACTCTACAACGGCAGTACCGTTGTTGATACGGCATCAGCGGATTATAATGTCAATGCCATCGGCACACAGCAGGCAATGGTGGCATCGGTAACCGCTTCAGGCAATTTTACGAAAATAAGGCTGAAACTGCAATATGATAAGCAAATCAACTCCGCGTTGTTTGACAATGCCTTTTTGTATGCGGATGCCTTCGGTACGTCTTACGCATACGATGAAGACACCGGCAAACTCAGTGCCGTTGAGAACGATAACGGGGATGCCGTTCGCTACACCTATACGGGGCCGGACATCACAAAGATCTCGTATCAGAAAGACAATGTTGAATACGACAGCGTTACCTACACCTATGATGCAAAGCACAATCTGCTTACGGCAACCACCGCCGCAGGCATTGTGACGACCTATACCTATCCGTCATCGGGCAACAAAGGACTTCCCACGCAGGTCAGTGTACGTTCAGAGGATAACACCTTGCAGAGCCGCGTACGGTATGAGTATTCCTCAAACTACAACTATCTGCTCAAAGAAACCGATGCATTGGGCAACAGTGTTACCTACACATACGATACCTATCTCGGCATTCTGACATCGGTTACCGATCCCAAGGGTACGGCAACCGAATACACCTATAACGTCAACAAAGGGCTGCTGACTTCCGTAAGTACCACGGTGGACGGTTACGAAGAATCCGATTCGTATACCTACAACACGAAAAAACAGTTGATGAGTATATCGCATAACGGATACAAATACAAATTCAGTTATGACACCTTCGGCCGTATCTCCAAAACAAGTGTAGAAAGTCAGGCTCTGGGCACCTACGCCTACAACACGGACGGTACCTTGGCATCCATGACCTACGGCAACGGTACGGTGCATTCCTACACCTATGACGATCTTGACAGAATTACGTCTGAACAGTATAACGGAACGACCACCTATTCCTATTATTACAATGCCGCAGGGCAACTCGGACGTCATGTGGACAATGAAAACAACACCGCATGGCTGTACGGTTATGACCTTGCGGGGCGTTTGACGGACGTACAGGGCTCCAACGGCACCCGTCTTTCGTATGCGTATGACAGTCACAACAACACCCAGTCTTACACCGCCGAAAAGAACGGCACGGTGCTGTCAAGTGCTTCTTACACCTACACCGACGAGGGCTTGCCCACATCGGCAACGCTGGGCACGGGCGGAGCACAACTTACTTATTCCTACGACGGCTTGAACCGCTTGGAAAAGTTGGAAACGGACATGGGAGCAAACAAGATCTCGACCGAATACTACTATGATTTCAGTTCCGACGGCATGGAAAGCGGACGGGTGTATTGGGTGGATTACACGCTCAGTTACTACGAGGGTGTAGACCGAAACGACGATCCGGTTTACAGCGATCTGCCGTTGAGATCGGCGGACGAATACACCTACGATGCGAACGGCAATATCACGCTGATCGAAAACAACAGCGGCAGTATTTCCTACACCTATGACGAACTCAACCGCTTAACCCGAGAAAACAATGAGTTGCTGAACAAGACCGTTGTTTATTCCTACGATGCGGGCGGGAATATCTACGACAAGACCGTGTACAACTACACCACGGGCACGCTCGGAACACCGATCGATACGATCGTGTACGATTATGACACCACATGGGACGATAAACTCCTGTCCTATGACGGCAGTGCGGAATTCACCTACGATGCCATCGGCAACCCCCTGACCTACCGCGGGTATACTTTCACGTGGAAAAAGGGACGTCAGCTCGCCACCGCATCGACCAACGGCAATTCGATCTCCTACCACTACGGTGCGGACGGTCTGCGTACGAAAAAGACCGTCAACGGCACGGCGACCGAATACACCTACGCTTCGGGCTTGCTGGTGTCGCAGTCGGATCCCACGGCAACGCTCAACTTCACCTATTCTGCCGACGGCATACCGCGTGCAGTCACCTACGAGGGCACACAGTATTACTATTTCTACAACCTGCAAGGCGACGTTGTTGCAATTTACGACAGTCAGGGAAGCACGCAAGTGAAGTACACCTACGACACGTGGGGTAAACTCATCTCCGTCACGGGCACCATGGCATCCACCCTCGGTGCCAAAAATCCGTTCCGCTATCGCGGCTACGTCTACGACACCGAAACGGGATTTTACTATCTGGCAACCCGTTACTACGATCCCGAAACGGGTCGTTTTCTCAACGCCGACGGTTACATCTCCACCGGAGAAACGCTTACAGGGTACAATATGTTTGCGTATTGTTATAATAATCCGGTAATGTATATTGATAAATTCGGATGTTCTCCGTCATCGTTGTTGCAAACAGTGCGAGATGTTATTGTAATTATGGTTAGTGTTTCGGCAATTGAAAGTTATATTACTAAAAACAACATCGGTGCATTATATGATTATGCGGATAGAACAACGGATGACGATACAACCTTGACTGAATTTGCCAATAATTTGGCAGAAGATAAAGATATTGTATTAGGAAATTTTAAGTACAATAAATTGGATACTTTTTCCAATATTGTCGATGTGCTTCAAATTACAGGTAAAGCACTTCCTGCCGGAGCCGGCGAGATGATCAATGCAATAACGGTTGTATATGACACATGGCTTGCTTACAGAAATCCCTTGGTATATACACATGACATTGGTGTAGAAACCGCTGTTTCGGCTATAGGAGTTTTAGTCGGGGGAGGTTTAGTTACATTTTCTGCTGAACTTGCAACTTCCGTAGGGTTAATTTCAAAGAATCCTGTAATTGGTGTTGCATCTGGCCTTTTTTTCTATACACTTAGCATGTATTTAATTAATGAACTGAATATTTTTTGAGGTATTACCATAATGAAAACTTACAATTATCGCAAATGGGCAACCCTTGCATATTTCTTTTCTGCCGGTATTATGTGTTTTTTTATAGCATGGTTTTTTGTTAATTTGTTAGATGAAATAAAATACAGACTGTGTTCAGGCTATATAGCTCTGTTTGTTATATTTCTCTATCAATATGTCCCCGAATATCTGAACAGGAAAATAGAATTGAATGACGAACATTGTAGATTTATCTCTTTTCGGGTCAGAATGGAAAGAAAGCCCGTAACGATCACAACGCATTACAAAGATATCAGTTACATAAAAGTGCGCCCTTGTCCGTTCATAGGTTTCAGAAAAATGACCGTTAAAATCAGTCATTATGGAAAAACACTCACGATAAGCCCATTTTATACGGATCGCATAGAGTTGTTTTCAACGCTTTGTGAGAAAGTCCGGCAGTATAATCCCGATGCTGATATTGATCCGCGGCTTTTTGAATATCTGGAAAAGGTGAAATCAAAATGAAAAATAATGCAAGAGGAAAGAAATTTGCATATTGCTGTATCATTTTGGTTGCCTTACTGCTGTTCGCCATTTATGTTCTGTTCTTTATGGGGAATTCGAAATTCTCATTTTTTCCGTATGTATTGGGTACCTTGACAGCGGCAGCAATATACATCGTTCGTTTGCACAATCAAAAACCAATTGAAATTGATCTTTTCAAAAAAGAAGAGGAAGATCAAAGCACACAAAACACCGATGAATAGAAGATAAAGCAATCGAGAAACGGTTTTCCGTTCTGACGAAAAACCACTGACCTGAATCACCGCATGACTGCCTTACCCTACCCCCTACCCACCGCCGAGGGTGCAATGTGCATCTTCGTACTTACATTTTCGGCGGCGGCAAAGTGTAAAAAGTAAGGTTTCGAAGTTGAAAGATCAAGCGTTTTTTCGTGTGCGGTCAGAATAAAAAAAGCAGGGGCGGATGAAGATCCGACCCCTGCTTTTCTGTTTTTTATGCTGTTTTGAACGAATTTGTGTTGATCGTTTTTATTCCGCGCTTTCATTGCCGTGACGGCGCGTTTTGAGTTCTTCGAGGATGCGGGTATGCTCTTTGTTGGAGAGGGCGTAATTGCGAAGCGGAATGACCGAAAGGAACAGGCCGATCGCAGGCGGAACGGAGCAAAGGAAGAACATGGCGGCGGCGTATTCGGGATAATCCGCCTTGAAGGATGCACCGTTGTAGAGGGCGGTGTTGAGTTCTTCGACCGCGGAGCCGGAGAAGCCGACCACTGCGTAGACCACGCCCGTAATGATGGAGGCAATGCCGGTGGAAAGTTTTGTGATGAAACTCTGACCGGAGAAGAAAACGCCGTCGGGACGGATACCGTGCAGGTATTCTTCGTAGTCGATGGTATCTGCGATCATGACCGACTGCAGAACGTTCAGAGCACCCTGTCCCGCACCTGCAACGGCAAACAGAATCGCGTTGACGACCAGCCACAGCGGCTTGTCGAGATCCTGCGGTGCAATGAGATACACCACGAACACAAGGGCGAAACCGACCGCGGAAATGAGGGTGGAGCCGATCATAAGGGTCTTCTTTTCGTATTTCTGTGCCAGCGACGGAACGAGCATCATGATGCCGAACTGACCGACCAGCATACCGCCGCCGAGGATGACGAGGTAGAGAATATAGTCCCCGTGGTAGTCACCGAAATAGTAAGCAAGCAAGGTCATGGCAACGTTCATCAGCAACTGAATGGGGCTTCTGAGAACGCCGGAAATGAGTTGCTGACGGAAGGGTTTGTTGGACCACATCAGTTGGAAATTCTCTTTGAGGGTATAGTGTTTTTCGGAAGAAGCAACGCGTTCTTTGGTGAACAGTCCTGCCAGTTCAAACAATGCACAGCCGATGACCGTCATGATCACAGCAACGAGAATAAAGCCTTTCTGCTGACCGTTTGAGATCTGTTCCGCAGTTGCGTTTTCGGGGGTGAGAGCCGTACCGACCGCCTGTGAGATCGGAACGATGAGAGCCAGCACCAGACCGCCGCCGACACCTGCCGCCACTCTTGCAAGGGCAAGAATGTTCGAACGGTCTTTGGGATCTTCCGTCATCAGTGCCGTAATGCCCCACAGCGGAATGTCGCCGACCGTGTAGCACATACCCCAGAGGATATAGGAAATTGCCGCCCAGCCGATGATAAAGGCGTTTCTTGCGGCATCGCCGCCTTCCACGTAACGGCCGTTGACGAAGGTGAGGATGGTGATGATGCAGATCGCCGCAGGACAGAAGATCAGATACGGACGGCATTTGCCCCATTTTGTACGGGTACGGTCAACGATGGAACCCATCATCGGATCGTTGAAGGCGTCCCACACACGGGCAATCGTCATAAACACGCTGATTGCAATGGCAGGCAGGAAAATAACGCTCTGGAAGTAGAAATACAGTCCCGTACCGATGATGTTGAAGATCATGTTCTGACCTGCAAGACCGATCAGGTACATGGCACATTCTTTTTTGGTATAGGTGTTGAGTTTGTTCGGATCGGGCAGTTTACCCATGATAAAGTCCTCCTTTGTTATCGTTTATACATTGCGTTGAACGCTCTGAATTTCTGACGGTCAATGCCGTTGAGTTGATCGGCGGTCACGCGGTATTGCCAGTTGCCGTCGGCTTTTCCGGGAATGTTGAGTCTCGTGTCCGAACCGTAACCGAGAAGATCCTGAATGGGCAGGATCAGCGTTCCCGCATGGCTTTGGAACATGGTACGAAGGATGGCATCGTAGCCGTGATCCCAATCGGGTGAGGTATAACCGCAGTAAGCGAGCATATTGCGGCGGCGGTTGTCGTCGAGTTCCCATACGTAGCCCAACAGGGTGTTGTTGTCATGCGTACCCGTGTAAGCGATGCAGTTGTTCGGGTAGTTGTGCGGCTTGTGCGGATTGTCGTCGTCACCGAGGAAACCGAACTGGAACACACGCATACCGGGGAAAGTGCTGTAATTGACCAGATCAATGACTTCCTGCGTGATCTCACCGAGGTCTTCGGCAATGACGAAATGCTTTTCGTCCGTGATCTCGTGCAACATATCAATGAACGCTTTGCCGGGTCCCTTTACCCATTTGCCTTCGCGTGCGGTTTTGGTATCTGCGGGAATACGCCAATAGGATTCAAGACCGCGGAAATGGTCGATGCGAACGCCGTCAAAGAGATTGAACATATGC
Source organism: Acutalibacteraceae bacterium (assembly GCA_045590895.1). Classification (GTDB taxonomy): domain Bacteria; phylum Bacillota; class Clostridia; order Oscillospirales; family Acutalibacteraceae; genus RUG806. Next base: position 185,102 of record JAZNRU010000047.1, on the reverse strand, counting down.
TGCATACGGGCACGCCACCATGCAAAACCGTCTTTTTCCATCTTTTCCCAGTCGTAAAGCGGATTGCCCCACAACTGACCGTCCTCTGCGAAGTAATCGGGCGGACAGCCTGCAACGGCGGCAGGCATACCTTTTTCATCCATCTGGAACAATTCGCGGTTGCCCCAGACGTCGCAACTGTCAAAGTCCACGTAGATCGGAATGTCACCGATGATCTGCACGCCTTTACTGTTTGCGTATTCTTTTACCTTTTTCCACTGACGGAAAAATTCATACTGCGTAAACTGCCACATGAACAGTTCGTCCGCATCGATCTGCGTGTTCGTCCACTGTGTCCACGGGATCTGACCGTTGGCGGCTTTGAGTGCCATGAACTCGCAGAACTGTGCAAGATAGGGATTCTCTGCTATGAAAGAGAGCACCGCTTCACGGTTTTTGCAACGCAAGGAAGCCGTTTTCAGCAAGGCGAAACGGGTGTGGAACAAGCGTACGTATTCACAGCTGTAAGGTGTGTTCTGACGGGCATCGTTGCGTTCTTTTGCCGTGATAAGCCCCTGTTCGTACAGTTCGTTCAGGTCGATAAAATACGGATTTCCGCCGAATGCGGAATAGGATTTGTAAGGTGAGTTGCACTCGTCCACCATGCAGAACGGCAACACCTGCCAATAGGAAAAGCCGCAATCGGTCAGAAAGTCAACGAATTGCAGTGCTTCTTTTCCGAAACTGCCGCAGGAAAATTCGCCGTTGAGTGTGGAAATCGGCAACAGGACACCGCTTTTTCTTTTCATATTTTCCTCCAAATGGGTGATTATCTTTATTATGTTATCACCTTACTATGTAAAAATCAAGTATTTTATGGATACTTTGTCAAAAACAGACAATATGAAAAGAAATATTTTATTCATTCTGACGATTGTTTGACTTTTGCCGCCGTTTCGTGTATACTGTAAAGAACAGCAAAAATCGCTTATCAAAGAGAGGTATATCCATGAACGATTATTGCAGATACGTTGACGTGTTTCTCGGCTGTGACGAGATCGATCTGCCCGAGCCCGTCGGCGTTGCAAAAACGTGGCAGTTCATAAAAGGGATCACGGGTAATACCAATCCCGGTGCGGCTTTGCCGTTCGGAAAGTATTCCTGCTGTGCATACACGGCGGGGTATCCGACCGGTTACGGCGATCATCTGCCAAATTCCTGTCCGCAGGATTTCCGCAGAACGTCGGAATGCAAAAACTTTCTCGGTCTTTCGCATTTTCAGCAAAACGGAACGGGTGCGATCGATTACTATTATAACTATTGTATCATTTCTCCGTTTTACGGGAAACCCGAGCATTTTAAGGGCACGCCCATCGCCGATGAATACGCACAGCCCGGTTATTACGCCGTAAAAGGTGAAAACGGAATTTACGCCGAGACCACCGTATCGGACAAAAGCGTGTATCACCGTTTCCGTTTTGCGGAAAAAGGCGGTCATATCGCCGTGGATTTCACCAATGACGGTTTGCTCAAAAGAAGCGAACGCGATTATGCAAGACCCGATTCGGGGCTCATCCGCATCGTATCTCCCACCGAAATCCACGCCGAGATCGTGCTCAGCGGATTACCCACCTGTTTTTGTCTGCGTTTGCAGAATGCGAGAGCCGTCAGCCTGTTGCAGAATAACCAATATATTGCAGGCAAAGAGATCCTGTTCGGAAAAACGGAAGACACTTTCGGTGTGTTCATAGAATGTGATGATCTGATGCCCGAAAGCCGTTTGTCGGTATCTCTGAAAAGCACCGAAACGGCGGTTGCGGATGCGTATGCGGACGAGGGCGGTTTTGATGCGGTACGGCAAAATGCGTACACATGCTGGAACGAAGCCCTGTCGCGTATTGCGATCGATTCGGAAGATGAACGGCAGAAAGAGATCTTCTATTCCAATCTGTATCATACACTCATAAAACCCTGCATCCGCACGGGAGAAAGTCCGCTGTGGGATGATCCTGCTTTCTGCGTGGATTTTGCAACCATGTGGGATGTGTATAAAACACAGTTTCCGTTGCTGTTTTCCGTGTACCCCGACGTGTCGGAACAGATCGTGCAGACCATGATAAACTGCGGTCTGCATACGGGGATGTTGCCGCACACGTTTTTGCTTACGAAGGATCTGCACGTGCCGAGCAATCAGGCGTGTATGCTTGCCGAACACAGCCTTGCGGACGCCTTTTTCCGCGGTGTGCCTGCGGATTACAAAGCGGTGCTGAAAGCCATTGTAAAGGACATGAAACGTCCGTATTACGCCGACATCATTGCAGGTGTCATTCCCGACAGACTTACGCATTTTCTTGACGTTTGCGAAGCCTGTGCCGCTACCGCAGACATTGCCGAAGCTCTGGGTGAAACGGCGGTTGCAGAAAAACTGCGGCAGTTTGCAGACCGCTGGACGGATGCTTACGATCCTGCCACGGGATATATTTACAAGGATCACGATTATTATGAGGGCAATTACCGCAATTATTCGTTCCGTCTGTTGCGTGATATGGAAAAACGCATGGAACTGGCAGGCGGCAAGGATGCTTTTGTTGCCCAACTTGACAATTTCTTCGGTTTCGTGAATGCGGATGCGTACAGCGGTTGTTTTGAGGGATTCAACAACGAATCCGACATGGAAACACCCTACGCCTATCACTATGCACGCCGTTTTGACCGCCTGTGCGAAGTGCTTGCGGCAGGGGAGGACAGTATGTTCACAACAGGCCGCGGCGGAATTCCCGGCAACAACGATTCGGGCGGTACTTCATCGTGCCACCTCTGGAACTGCCTCGGTATTTTCCCCGTTACGGGACAGGATCTGATGCTCATCGGTTTTCCGAAATACGCAAAAAGTGTATTGCAACTGCACAACGGCAATACGCTGACGATCGAAAAAGAGGGAAGCGGAATCTATACGAAATCGGCAACGCTCAACGGAGAAGATCTGCCCGATCTTCGTTTTGCCGCAAGTGAAATGATGAACGGCGGTGTTCTTCGCATCGTGTGCGAAGAAACGGCGTAAAGGAGGATTTGTTATGTTACAGGATCTCAAAAACTGGTTGTACGCTTTTTGGCAATTCACGTGGGGAATGCCGCAGAATTGCATCGGTCTGCTCGTGTTTTTGGTGCTGTCACCGTTCGGAAAGGTGAGAATGTTTCACAACTGCATCGTGACCGATCTGCACCTGAAAAACAAAAGCCTCGGCGGCATCACCATGGGTATGTTCGTGTTTTTGTTTCTGTCGGACGAAACGTACGAAAAACGCCCCGATTATGTACACGATCTTACCGTGCATGAGTTCGGTCACACCGTACAAAGCCTGATCTTAGGGCCTTTGTGGCCGCTTTTCGTCGGTTTTCCGTCCTTTATGTGGGCAAATCTCGTATGGAAGTTTTTTATGAAGAAAAAGCATTCCTACTATTGGCTCTACTGTGAAGGCTGGGCAAACGTTCTCGGTTGCAAAGTCAGTAAGGAAGAATTCAGAACGGAACACTTCCGCAACCACGGACGGTATGACAAACCCATGAAATAATTGAAACAACCGGATCAAAAAGTCGGATCGTGATCGAACGGTCCGGCTTTTTTTATGGTTCTTCACGAAATGTCGGGGGATTGCAAAAGAAGATAAATTATGATTTAGCAGCATTGTAAAGACCGATTGCCCCCACTCACTCCTTGTCGCCCCTGAAAGGGGAGATGTATGCCGCAGGCAGACAGAGGGGTTTCTGACGGCAATAACAAACTTTATTCTGCAAATTTGTGCCAACTTTATGAACCCCTCTGTCACTTCGTGACATCTCCCCTCAGGGGCGACAAGTGTTTGAGGGGTACCGTTAGTGAGATAAATCATAATTTATCTTTATTTACAATTCTCTTTTGTTTCCGCGAAGAACTCTTTTTTTTGTTATTCTCACTATAATTATTATATATATTTTGTTTAATTTGTTTTTTATATTGTTCTTGCATTCAAGTCGGCGTTATGGTATGATTACAGTGTATAATTGTGCGAGGGCTGTGCCCTCGAGAGGAGTGTTATTTTTTATGACAGGAAAACACAAAATCGCACACCGCGTGCTCGCTTTGGTGCTTTGTGCCGTCCTCGTGCTGTCTGCGGGCACAACGGGGCTTGGCGGCATTTTGTCAAGCGAACTGTGGAGCAGTCTTGCCCCCACGGTACAGGCGGCGACCGCCAACACGGCTGCAACGCTGTCGTCTGCAATTTCCGGTGCTTCTGCGAGTGGAACGACAACCATTCAACTGACAGGCAATATTACAGACCTCAATTACGCTTTGCCTGCAATTGATGATAATATCATTCTGGACTTGAATGGTTATAGTATTACTTATTCGTATTATCTTGTATATAATCAAGAAAGCAACAATTCTTGTCAATTACCGACTTCCAATGCCGGAATGGATGTTAGAAGGGATACTTTCGATAATTCTATTTTTACGGTAGCTGCAAGCGGTACTTTAAAAATCATCAATACAAGTACTACAAATTCATCAATCAGATTTAGTACTGATTCGTATCTTTCTTACAATGGCACCGGCAGGCGAACAATTCAAGCTTCTACGACATTATTCAATTGTTCCGGCACAATGATTATCGGTGATGTGCAAAACAGTGCATATAATAATTTTACCATTCATGCAGGTTCTATTGCACGTGTTGCTACCAGTGGATTGAATGGTGCATGGGGTGTATATGCATATGCTACAGCACTGACAATTACGCTGAAAGGAAATGCAATTTTCAAAATGTACGGCGGAACGATTTCTGCAACTGCTACAGGACGAGCATACAACAATCCCCCAATGACCGTTCGTTGTTTCCCGTTGAATATTGAATCTTGTTATTCTGCCGAAATCTACGGTGGTTCTATTAATATTCCTTCTGATAATGAATGCGGCATTCGAAATACGGGTGGAACGAATACAGATGCGGCGGATAACTGGTTTGCAGCAATTCGTTACAATAATAGTGCAAACGCAAGTAATCCTTATCGCACCCTTTATGTTTTTGATGTTGATTCAACTGTTGATTGTGAAGCTGGTGCAGATACCGGTGAAGCTGTTATGTATACAGCCAATGTTTGGGATGTAACGAATGATAATAATACTCCTTTTGTGATGGGTGGTTTATTTAAAAATGTTTCTTCCAAATCCGATGCGGACACACATGCATCCGCGAACTATTTTGTGCTTGGCAAGTGTAACCGTCCCATTAGCAACCGTGGTTGGGTTGATGGCTATTCATATGATGGATCCGGCAATCAATTATATGATGATAATGGTAATCCCGTAAGAACACATGAAAGCAGCAACAGTGCCGCCGGGACTTATGCAATGTTCACCATGTTTTACATGACAGATCAGTACGCAAACAATGCAATATGGTATGGCAATTATACAACAATGGCGGATTGGGTTTCCAACGCCTATGATGCAACTTACAACTTACACATCGCCAGTAGAATGGATGCTGCCACCTATTTTGCCGATGTTGACTACCCGAAAACAAATGCCACCGGCAACAACATAGGGCTTAAATACCTCTACACCCGTACCGCTTATGCACACAGCGGTTGGTGCGGCGTTCTGCCCGGTTATAACACTCCCGTCACCATTTCCGGCGGTATTTCCAATGCCGGTACGTTCGGCGGCACGGGCGGTACGGTGCTCATTCATCCGACGTGGATACCCATTCCCTATGAGGCTTACTTTGATCCCAACGGCGGTAGTTACAACAATACCACCACGCCTACGGGTATCTCCTATGATATCGAAAACACCAACGAGATGTATATGCCGCTTCCCACCCGCGACGGTTATACCTTTACGGGTTGGAAAACGGACAGACTGTTACAAAACAGCGGAACGACCGAATTGGGCGATTGGCCTCTCGGAGAGGTCTATCCGCAAGGAACTGCCATGAAAGGCCGTTGGGGTAATGTCAGTTTCCTTGCACAGTGGGAGCATACTCCTTACACGATCACGTTCAATACGGACGGCGGCAATGCGATTGCATCTATGACTTACTACTATGATGAAGGCGGCACCTTGCCCGCGGCACAGAAGACCGGTTATACGTTCCAGAGCTGGACGGTGGAAAGCATCGTTGACGGCGGCGGTACTGTTGTCGGTGAAACCATGCTTGCCGGTGATTTCGGTGTCAAGGCAGCAAACTCCTTGCCCGTGTGGGGTAATATCACGCTGAAGGCAGTTTATACACCCAATACCTATACACTTTCTTACAATCTTAACGGCGGTGACGGCACCGCACCCGACAGCAAGACCGTCACCTACGATGCAAAATACGGCACACTGCCCACCGCAAGCCGTGTCGGTTACGGCTTTAACGGTTGGTATACGGCAGCTTCCGGCGGCGACAAGGTCAACGCCGATACGATCTATAAAATTGCCGGTGATTCCACACTCTATGCACAGTGGAAGGCAGACAGTTACAGCGTAACGTTCTATTATAACTACGGCACGATGGGACAGTTTGACAAGATCGCGGTTGAGTATGATGCAAAATACGGCATCAACAGTGCATTCGGCACGCCCTCCCGTCCCGGTTATAACTTCGCAGGCTGGTATACGGAAGCTTCGGGCGGCACAAAAGTTACGGACGATACGATCTATAAGATCGCAGGCGACAGCAGTCTGTATGCCCATTGGGATTACGCTACTTACACGCTGACCTTCAACGAAAACGGCGGTACGGACGTTGCGGACTTTACCTACACCATCGGCGACACTTTCAACCTGCCCGCAAGCACAAGAAACGGCTATTCACTGCGTTGGATCGCCGACAGCGATGCAGGTTCCTGGAAACAGGGAAGTCAGTATGCTCCCGGTGAATATTCCGCACAGTACGGTACGCTCAGCTTTACCGCACAGTGGACAAAGATCCCCTATACCGTCAGCCTTGATACCGCAGGCGGTACGGTTAATCCCTCCTCGGTCAGTTACGACGTTGAAACGGCTGCCGATCTTCCGACACCCTCCCGTAACGGCTACAGATTTATCCGTTGGGAAGTCGCAGAAGTCGCCGACCTCTGTTCGTTTACAGTCGGTGAAGACGTTGCATCCGTTGCAATCGGCAACTACGGTAATATTACCCTGATCGCCGTTTGGGAACCGATCGAATATACCCTTACGTTCGATCTGCACGGCGGCGAATACGACGGTGACACCGTTTACACCTACACAATTGAAGATAAACTGAATATCATTGAGCCCACCCGCACGGCTTATACGTTCATTCAGTGGGCGGTAAAAGAAAATGCGGGTAACTGGATCGCCAATGAATATGTCAAGCCGACTGATATGCCCGAAGCAAAATGGGGCGATGTGACGCTTGTTGCACAGTGGCAGACCATCCAGTATACCATGTCCTTTAATTCCGACGGCGGCTCTACCTTTGCAGATCGCAACTACACGGTCATTGCAGGTGCCGCATTGCCGCAGAGTGAAAGAGCAGGTTACGTATTCCTCGGCTGGAAACCCGATGCGGATGCAGGCAACTGGAGTGCCGCTACCGTGTATGAAGCAGGATACAGCATTGCAGGTATGCACGGCAACGTTGCGTTTACCGCACAGTGGAAAGTGGATACCTACACCGCAACGCTCGATCCCAACGGCGGCGAACTGGCAGAAACCGAAGTTGAATATACCATTCTTGCCGATACCGCATTGCCCACACCCCTACGCAACGGTTACAGTTTTAACGGTTGGCGAGTAAAAGATTACGTCGGCAACTGGGAAAAGAACGCGGTCATTTACTCCGTTGAACACGGCAAATACGGCAACGTGGAACTGATCGGTCAGTGGGCACTTAATAAATACGATGCCTCGTTCTATTCGCAGAATACCCTGCAGGCAGGTCTTACGGTAGAGGATTACGATGTCGAAAACGGTATCACGCTTCCTTCCGTGAGCCGCGATCACTATACCTTTATCGGTTGGCAGCCTGCCGAAAGTGTCGGTTCATGGGATGCAACGCAGGTTTACACCGCAGGTGATTATGCCGATGCGTGGGGCACGGTACAGTTCAATGCCGTGTGGGAAGAATACAAATATACCGTAGTATGGCAGAATGAAGACGGCACGGTGCTTGAGACCGATACAAACGTTTCTTACGGTACCGTTCCCACCTACGACGGTGAAATCCCGACGAAAGATGCCGATGCACAGTATACCTATGAATTCAGTGAATGGTCTCCCGTTGTGACGGCTGTTTCCGGTGCAAACGGAACAACGTACACCTACACCGCCGTATTCAATCAGAGAGTCAATTCTTATACCGTAACGTGGATCTATGAAAAGAACGAGAACGGTGACATTGAAACCGTAACCGATACTTTCAATTACGGTGAAATGCCCGTATTCAACGGCATTCCCGTCAAGGAAAGTGCAAACACCGCAACCCACGTATGGCAGTTCACGGGTTGGAACCCCGCACTTGCTCCCGTAACAGGCAATGCAACCTATACTGCATCGTTTACCAAAAACACCGATCCCGTTACCGTTACTTGGTACATTGACGGTGTTGCAAACGTCACCTACGGTTTTGAGGGTGAGATTCCCGCTTACTACACCACACCTGTCAAAGCTGAGACGGACGGTTACAAGTACACCTTTGCAGGCTGGTCTGCTACCGAAAACGGTGAGATCCTCGCTTCTCTTCCTGCCCTTGTCAAAGGGCAGAACGTTGCCTACTATGCAATCTTCACAAAGAGCGTTGCGGATTATACCGTAACCCTTCGTGCAAACGGCGGTACGGTAGAAAATGACAGCATTGTTTACAATGTTGAAGATGCCGTCGCACTTCCCGTACCTGTCCGCAACGGTTATACGTTCGCAGGATGGAAACCTGTCAACGCCGTCGGCAACTGGGATGCAGACACCGTTTACAATGCAGGTGCTCTGAACGGTATGTACGGCAACGTTACGCTGGTTGCACAGTGGACGGCTACCGAATATACACTCAGCATTTATCCTGCTGACGGCTCGGCCAATTATGATATATCTTACACCACCGACGGCACCGTGACACTTCCCACCGTTACCCGTGAAGGTTATACCTTTACCGGATGGTACGTTCTGTTGGGTGACGGCAGTTGGAAACAGGGACAGGTGCTTGATCTTAACGAAGTGCTGACCGGCAATTACGGTGATCTGACCGTACAGGCACAGTGGCAGATCAATCGCTATACCGTAACCTGGATCATCGAAGGTACTTCTTCCACCGAAACCTATGCTTACGGTGCGGCGGTCGCACAACGCAGGGCACCCGAAAAACTCGGTTACAACGTAGCTTGGGATATCGGCACTCTGCCGCAGGTCATGCCCGCACAGAATCTCGTTATCACAGCCGTTTATACACTTCGTGAATACACGATCACCTATAACGTAAACGGCGGTGAAATGCCCGACAGTTATCCCGTAACATACAATATTACGTCCGTGGATGCACTGCCCGTTCCCTCCAAAGAGGGTAGTCTGTTTGCCGGTTGGCAGGTCGTATCCGAAGGCGGCAGCTGGATTTTGAATACGACCACGGCTGTTTCCGCTACGCTGACGGGCCGTTACGGCAACGTGGCACTCAAAGCGGTATGGACACCCACCATTCATGCGATCACATGGATCATTGACGGTGTACCGCGTATTGCACACTGGTACTACGGTGCAATGCCTTCCTATGACGGCATTCCCACCAAAGCGGAAGATGCACAGTATACCTACACGTTCAGCGGTTGGGATAAAGAGATCGTCAAAGTAACGGGTGATGCCACCTATACGGCACTCTTTGATACTGCTGACCGTTACTACACCGTAACCTGGATGCGTGAAGAAACCGTCCTGCTTGAACAGACCTATAAGTACGGCGAAAAGCCCGAATACACGGGTGTAACTCCCAACAAGGCACCCGATCAGTTCTTCTCCTATACGTTCAGCGGTTGGACGCCCGAGATCACGGAAGTCACAGGTCCGCAGACCTACCGTGCCGAGTTTACCGTTTACCGTTTCGTGCAGAGCGTTGTTCTCAACTACTCGAATATAACGCTTGTCAACGGCGGAACGGTGCAGTTGACCGCAAGCGTATATCCCGTGGAAGCCGATTATCCCGATGTGGAATGGTTCTCTGTGGATGAAAGCATTGCAACGGTTGATTCTGACGGTTTTGTAACCGCAGTCGGTGTCGGTACCACAAGCATCTGCGTCCGCAGTCTTGAAAAACCCGAACTGGTGGCTTTCTGTACCATCCGTGTTACACCCATTTACGTAACGTGGCTGGAAGTGACGGCACAGACCTCTACAACACAGCCCATCGGTCAGACCATTCAGCTCGGCTATATTCTTCGTCCCGATAACGCAACCAACCTTGCTGTCAACTGGGTATCCATGGATGCCAAAGTTGCCATCGTCGGCACAAACGGTCTTGTGACCGTTATCGGAGTCGGTACCACGCAGATCTACTGCTATTCCGCAGACGGTTACTGCACGGGCTCCATTTCCGTAACGGGAACGCAGGATGTTGTTGAAGATCCGGAAGATGAAGTCAAGTATGTTATTGTCTGGTTCCCGACAAGTAAGGCGGCAGGCGGTTATATCGTCAACGGTCAGACCATTCAGGAAGGCACCGTCCGCTATGTATCCGGTTCTGATGTCACCTTCAAACTTGTCAACAACAATGACTATACCGTCACGGTTGAAGGTAAGGGTGCTTACTATCCCGATGAAAACGGATACTACACCATCCGCAACGTAACGAGCGATATTTCCGTTCTCGTGTTTACCGGCGGAGATACTTCTCTGGATGATGAGATCACCAACGATCCGCAGGCAGGAAAATCCTTCTTCGATAAACTCGGTGATTTCTTCCGCCGCATCGTGGAATTCTTCAGAAGCCTGTTCGGCGGCTGATAAGCACGGTACAAACTTAAAATAAGATCGGCACCTGCCATAACGGTAGGTGCCGATTATTTTGATTTTTACGGAAAAGCGGGGAACAGAAATAAGATAAATTATGATTTAGAGAACTGTTCGCACAGTGTAAATTGCTTCGTCAGCATTTAAAGATTTTTGGTCAAGCTTTTGCAAAAGCTTGCGGGTTAAGGGCAGAGCCCTTATCGCCCGTCGCAACGGGCGAAACACCCCTTTCCTTAAAAAGCGCAGGAGGGGAGAAAAACAGTCCGGTGGACTGTTTTTCGTGTGGGAACCCTCGCCGGGGGTTCCCCAGTGCAACGCACAAAAAACTGATTGTTCATATTTAACCTGCTGTAAAACGCACCGCTAAATCATAATTTACACTTTTCCGGATTTTAATTACAGCATCCCAAAACTTTCCGTGAAGATCTTTTTTTGCTTTTTTGTAACAAAAATTTGTGTATTTCCGCAAGAAAAAACTGCTTGAAATGTTGTATGTTTTTTCACTTTTGCGGGGTGAAAAAAAGATGAAAAAAGATTAAGAAAATCACAATTTCCTCTTGATTTTTGCGTATGAAACAGGTATAATAACGTTACGAGTGGGATAAAGTGTAGCCCAAACCCATGAAATGGGATAAGATAATCAACAAAAATAAAAATGTGTTGATTAAGTTTGATTTTTATGATTTTACTGAGAAAGGAGTTGTTCGGTATGCAGGTTATCGGTACGCACAGACATACGCTGGACGCCAAAAACCGCTTGTCCATGCCGGCACAATTCCGTGATGAACTCGGTGAATTTTTCTATATCGTAAAAGCACCCGACGAATGCCTGTTCGTGTACGATCAGGAAGGTTGGGATCGTTTAACTGCACAGATCCGTATGAAATCCGCAACCCGTTCGGACCGTAACGATCAGAGATTTGCTTACGTTGGTGCGGACAGGCTCTCGCTCGACAAAAACGGCAGATTTGTTATATCGCAGGAATTCATCGACTATGCAGGGCTTAAAAAGGACGTCGTTGTTTTCGGTTGCGATAACCGTATTGAGATCTGGGATGCAAAAGCATGGGATGATATGATGACGGACGCACCTGCAGTCGGCTTCGAAGGAATCATCTGGTGATCGCTATGGAGTTTAAGCACATTCCCGTTCTTTTTAAGGAGACCATTGATTCGCTTTGCGTGAAGCCCGACGGTATTTACGTGGACTGTACGGCAGGCGGCGGCGGTCATAGCAGTGCAATTCTTGAACGGCTTGAAAACGGCAGACTTGTCATGATCGACCAGGATCCGCAGGCCGTTGCAGTGTTGACACGGCGTTTTGCAGGTGACGACAGGGCGATCATCGTGCATGATAATTTTTCGAACATCCGATCCGTTCTGCAAAAACTCGGCATTGAAGCCGTTGACGGCGTGCTTGCCGATTTGGGCGTCAGTTCGCATCAACTGGACGTTGCTGAACGCGGTTTTTCTTTTCATAAGGATGCACCGCTGGATATGCGAATGAGTATGCAGGGCAAGAGTGCGGCGGACATCGTGAATGAGTATTCCGAGCCCGAACTTGCAAACATTATCTTCCGCTACGGCGAAGAAAAATATGCACGATCCATTGCAAAAGCGATCGTGAAAGCCCGTGAAAACAAAAGAATCGAGACCACGTTTGAACTCGTTGACATTATAAGAAGTGCCATGCCTGCAAAAGCATTGCGTGAAGGGCACCCCGGGCGCCGCACGTTTCAGGCACTGCGCCTTGAAACAAATGCGGAAATAAGCAGACTTCCCGATGCGATCGAAGCCATGTTTTCGTGTTTGAAGGTGGGCGGAATGCTGTCGGTCATCAGTTTTCACTCGTTGGAAGACAGTACGGTAAAAAACAAATTCAAAGAATTTACACAAGGGTGCACCTGTCCGCGTGAATTTCCCGTTTGCGTATGCGGAAAAACACCGCGAGGAGCACTTCCGTTCAGGGCAAAAACGCCGACGGATGCGGAACTGGAAAACAATTCCAGAAGCAGAAGTGCAAAGTTGAGATGCATCGAAAAGTTGAAATAAAGCGAAGGAAAGGTGATCATCATGGCCGGTTATCAGAGTGCACAGGCTTATGATTTTACATTATTTGAACCCAAAAATACAAATGCCGCACCTGCGTTGAAACCTGCGGCAGAGCCGAAACGCAACAACGTCAAGCCCAATCCGAATCTGCGTGTGATCGCAAAGAACGGACAGGTGCAGGACACGCAGGCGAAAGTCAGCAACAGGCAGGTGCTTCTGATCCTGACTTGCTGTGTTATGATGTTTGCTCTGATCGGTCTTTTTATCAGCAACAGTGTCAAGACCACCGAGCTTATGGGCTCTATCAGTACGATTGAAAGTCAGATCTCCAATGCGAAAAGCGAAAACGTCCGTCTGAGTTCCGCCATTGACAGTATGTTCAGCATTGCAAACGTGGATGCGTATGCAACGGACGTGCTCGGAATGAAGAAGATGGAAAATTATCAGATCCGTTACGTTGACCTGTCAACCTCGGATCAGGTACTGTATGCAGGGGAGGATTCTGCATTCGGCGGCGGATTGCTTGAACAGATCAAGGCATATTTCTCACAGGCTTTTGCATAAAATTGCCTGTGTGCCTTTATATTTAAAAACAAGGGCGAAGATTACCTTCGCCCTTATGCCAACTCATATAATAATTATAATTAAAATGGGGGATCCTCAATGCGTAAAACAATTACTGCCGAACGCGGTGTCTGGTTTCTGATAACTGCAACGCTGCTGCTGTTCGTCGTGTGTTTCGGCAGTGTTATCAATATCGCGATCGTTCACGGTGATGAATACAAGGCAAAAGCCGAAAGTCAGCAGTTGGGTGTAACGACCAATGAAGCGTTACGCGGCACCATTTACGACCGCAATATGCACGTTCTGGCACAGAGTGCTTCTGCATGGTTGGTGTACGTCAATCCGTCGAAGGTCACGAATGAAAACATGGATGCCGTGCTGAAAGGACTGACGGATATCCTCGGTCTGGACGGAGAAACGATGCGTGAGAAAATTCTGCAGAATGCATCTTACGGTTATCTCGAAGTGGCGGGACAGATCGAATACGAAAAAATGACCGCCATGAAAGAGTATATCTCCGAGGCTGACCTGTACGGCATCGTAAGCATCGACGGCGATACGATCCGCTATTATCCGAACGGAAATCTCTGTTCGACCATGCTCGGCTTTACGGGTAAAGACGATGTCGGTCTTGCGGGACTTGAATATTACTACAACGATGAACTCACCGGTGTGGACGGCAGAACCATTACCGCACAGGACGGCTGGCAACAGCCCATGCCCGGTGAATACATGATGAACTACGAAGCACAGCAGGGCCTGAGTCCCGTGCTGACCGTGGATGCGGAGATTCAGACCATTCTCGAAAATGCATTGTACAACGCGTTGCTGGAAAATGATGCGGAAAACGTATACGGTATCGTCATGGACGTGGAAACGGGTGCCATTCTTGCAATGTCGAATCTCCCCGATTACGATCCGAACGATCCGTATGCACTCGACGAAAGAACGCTTGCACAGATCGCAGAACTTCCTGAAGAAGAACAGGCACAGGCGAACACGGATGCAAGAAACAACCAGTGGAAAAACAAAGCCATTGCAGACTTTTATGAACCGGGTTCGGTTGCAAAGGTGTTCCTCGTGGCATCTGCTCTTGAAGAAGGCGTGATCGATGAAACGGAAACGTATTTCTGTTCGGGCCGTATTCAGGTGCAGGACCGTTCCATCAAGGACTACAATCCCGTCGGCCACGATTCCGAAACGCTTGCGGATCTGTTTATCAATTCCTGCAACACGTTCTCGGTGCATATCGGCGTTGAGCATCTCGGTGCGGAACTGTTCTACAAATATCTGCAAGCCTTCGGATTTACCGAACGCACGGGAATCGATCTTTCCGGTGAAGGCATACCGCGTGCAAGCGTTACGTATCACGATCCCGAAATTTCTTTCACAACGTCCGACCTTGCCAGTTGCTCGTTCGGTCAGTCCTTTGCGGTCACACCTTTGCAGATGATTACCGCCATTTCTGCGGTAGCCAACGGCGGAAAACTGATGACACCGTATATCGTGGATCACTGGGTGGATTCAAACGGCAATACGGTTTCGCAGACCGAACCCAACGTCCGCAGACAGGTCATTTCCGAAAATACGGCAGAGACCATTCTCGCGTACATGGAAGAAGTTATCAAACAGGGTACGGGTACCAACGCTTACGTTCCCGGTTACCGCATTGCGGGTAAGACGGGTACGAGTGAAAAACTCAACGAAGAAGAAGTGGTCTACATTGCATCGTTTGCAGGTGTTGCACCTGCGGATGATCCGGAGGTTGCGGTGCTTATCATCATCGACGAACCGGGCGGTGCCAATTACAGCGGCGGTGTCATTGCCGCACCCGTCGGCGGTGAAGTGTTTGAAAAAGTGTTGCCGTATCTCGGTATTGAACCGATGTATACACAGGATGAAATGGAAGATATGTCGGTCGTCGTACCTGAGGTTGTCGGCGGTGATATCACCGAGGCGGAAAGACAGATTGAATCGGCAGGTTTTGAAGTTCGCATCATCGGTGAGGGTGATACGGTGCTTTCGCAGGTGCCCGAAGCCGGCAGACAGATCCTGTCGGGCGGTACAGTGATCCTCTACACGGACAATACCTTGCCTGCACAGACGGTAAAAGTACCCGATTTTACGGGCATGACGGTCAGTGAAGCGAATTACTACGCCAATCTGTACGGTCTGAATCTGAAGATTTCCGGCAGTACGTTGGCATCTTCCGATGTTACGGCTTACAGGCAATCGGAAGAAGCGGAAACGGAAGTTGCACTCGGAACGATCATCACGGTGTATTTCCGTTCCAACACTGCCTACGACGACGGATATTGATACTTAAATACAAGGGGTTAAAAAGGGAAGGATTCAATAAAGGTGCCAAAATCTGAACGGAGGGCAATCAATTGAATCTCAGACACCTGATTGCGGACATTGATGCGGTCTACTGCGGCAATGATCCCGATATTCAACTCATTACCGACCGTTATGAAGCGGTCAGAAACAAAACTTTGTTCGTATGTGTGAACGGCAGGCATACGGACGGACATAAAATGGCGGCACAGGCTATGAAACGCGGTGCGGTCGCTGTCGTAAGCGAACACGATCTCGGCATTTGTGAGCAGGTGCTTGTGAAAAACTCAAGATCGGCAATGGCACACGTTGCGGCAGAGTTTTACGGTCACCCGGCACGCAGGTTGCAGTTGATCGGTGTAACGGGCACGAACGGAAAAACGACCACAGCCTGTTGGATCCGCTTCGTGCTTGAAAAACTCGGAAAAAAAACGGCACTCATCGGTACCTTGGGTGCGGACTGCGGAAACGGATTTGAAAATACGGATTATACAACGCCCGATTCCGTTGTGTTCAACCGAAAACTGCATGAAGCGGTACGCAACGGTTGCACGGCGGCGGTTGCCGAAATTTCCTCGCAGGCATTGCATCAGCACCGTTGTGACGGCTTGCCGTTCACGGTTGGGGTGTTTACGAATCTGACTTCGGAACATCTTGATTACCACGGCACGAAAGAAAACTACGCCGCACAAAAAGCCAAACTGTTTCAAGCGGCAGAGAGGACCGTGCTCAATGCGGATGATGATTACTTTGCTTTTATGCAAAGAAGGTGCAAAGGAAATATCCTTATCTATTCATTGCAGGACAGTGCGTTTCTCACGGCAAAGAACATCGTTGAACAGAAAGACGGTGTATCCTACGTGCTTGTAAGCCGCAACGGTATTGCAAGGATCCGCACGGCAACGACGGGGCTGTTTTCGGTTTATAATTCCATGGCGGCGATCGGTGCCTGTTTGGCTCTCGGTTTCGATTTTGAAAGCATCTGTGCAGATTCCCTGTGTTTTCCGCAGGTGCCCGGCAGGATGCAATCGGTCTTGTCCGATGCACCCTTTTCCGTATTCGTGGATTACGCACACACACCCGATGCACTGCAACAGGCCTTGAAAGCACTTCGCAGTGTCACAACGGGGCGGCTTATGGCAGTGTTCGGTTGCGGCGGCGACCGTGATCGCAGTAAACGGCCCGTCATGGGAGAGATCGCATCTGCATTGGCGGATGTAACGGTGCTTACGGACGACAATCCCCGCAGTGAAGATCCGCAACAGATCCTCTCTGAGATCGCACGTGGGTTTGCAAGTCAGAAGACCTTGCATATCCGTGCCGATCGCTATGATGCCATTGCCTTTGCAATGCACAACGCAAAACCCGGTGACAGCATTCTGATTGCAGGGAAAGGGCATGAAAAAATGCAGTATACGGCAGAAGGTGCCGTCGCGTTTGACGATGTGCAGGCTGTTTTGCAGATATGGAATAAAATGCAATAATATAAAGCAAATATTAAATCCCGAAAGGATGAAAAAGATATGGAGATTTGGGTAGGTATTCTTGTAACGGTCGTAATCGGTTTTCTGACCACCTTTCTGTTGGGCTACGTCCTGGTTCCGATGTTGCAGAAAATGAAATTCGGTCAGGTCATTCTTGATATAGGTCCCGTTTGGCACCGTTCCAAACAGGGTGTTCCCACCATGGGCGGCATTATGTTCATGATCGGATTTGTGTTTGCATTCGGTATCACGTTGCTGATCGATCATCTCCTCGGCGGCGATATCCTCGTTTATATGAGTGAGATTCCCGACACGGTCCGCGTAAAAGTATTTGCGGGTATCATCATGGCTGTCGGCTTCGGTCTGATCGGTTTTTTCGATGACTATATCAAGATCAAAAAGAAAAGAAATCTCGGTCTGAACGAAATTCAGAAAACACTTTTCCAGTTGATCGTCATTACCGCCTATCTCTTTGTTCTGTACTACAACGGCTGTGATTTTATGTTCATTCCGTATTACGGCATCTGGGCAGACATGGGTATATGGTTCTGGTTGCTCGGTTATGTTGCGATCTGGTGCACGGTGAATGCCGTAAACTTCGCAGACGGTATCGACGGTCTTTGCCCCTCCGTAACAATGGTTGCCTGTGTGTTCTTTGCGGTGACCGCCGTTCTTCGCGGTTACGGCGGTGTCAGCCTTGTTGCAAGTGCTACCTTTGGTGCATTGGCAGGTTTCCTTGTATGGAACTGGCATCCCGCAAAGGTTATCATGGGCGATATCGGTTCGCATTTTCTGGGCGGTATCGTGGTAACGCTTGCATATACGCTGGATGCTCCTTGGCTGATTCTTGCCATCGGTGTCATCTATGTGGCTGAATTTTTGTCCGATATCATTCAGATCGGTTATATCAAAACCCACAACGGAAAAAAACTCTTGAAAATGGCTCCTCTGCATCATCATTACGAGATGTGCGGCTGGAATGAAAAAAAGATTGTCGTCGTATTTTCCATCGTTGGCGCTATCGGCGGCATTGTTGCGATCGCACTGACGTGGTTCGGTCGTTTGCAGTAAGAAACTGAAAGGTTGATTCGATTCCATGGGACAGTCCAATCTATCCGCCAAGAAAAAAAAGAATCCGTTCCTGCGTGCTTTCCTTGTGGACGGTGCACCGGACGTGATGTTTTTTGCAATCGTGCTGATCCTTGTTACGATCGGCCTGATTGCCATGTATTCGGCAAGTTACCCCTATGCGTACGCTCACGCGGGCGGAGATTCGCTGTATTACGTAAAAAAACAGATCAAATTTGTTGTTTTCGGTCTTGCGGTCATGCTCGGTGCCTCCTATATCCGCTACCAGAGAATTGAATACATCGGTGCATACGGCGGTCTTTTCGGTTCTTTTGTGTTGCTGGTATTGGTTTTGCTGATGCCGACGAGTGACGGTGACATCCGCCGCAGAATGACGCTGTTCGGCGTTGATTTCCAGCCGTCCGAAATTGCAAAGTTCGGTCTTATCCTGTTTTGTGCATATATCATATCCGTTTTTTACGAAGATCTGATCGGTAAAAATGAATTGCAGTTCACATGGGCAAGACGTATAAACTCTTTCTTCAGAATGCCGCTGATGAACCGTTCGCTGATCCCGATTCTGCTTTGCGGTGTCGTAACGCTTGTCTTTGCAGGGTTGGTTTATATGGAAAGCCATCTTTCGGGTACGATCATCATCGGTATGCTCGGACTGGGAATGCTGTGGTTCGGCGGTACACGCAAAAAATGGTTTTTCTGCGGAATATTGCTTGTTTTATTTGCATTCTTTATTCTTTATAACTATACCGATTTCTTCCGCGATTACATGATGGAGCGAATTGAACTCTGGCGAGACAAGGATGCCGATCCGCTCGGCGGTCGCTGGCAGACCAACCAGGCGTTGTACGCCATCGGTTCGGGCGGCTTCTTCGGTACGGGTATCGGCGGCTCCAAACAAAAACATCTGTACGTGTCCGAACCGCAGAATGACATGATCTTTGCAATTTTCTGCGAAGAAACAGGCGTGATCGGTGCGTTTATACTGATATTGCTGTTTGCACTTCTCATCTGGCGAGGTGTTGTAATTGCGATCAATGCACCCGACCGTTACGGAATGCTTCTGACTCTCGGTATCATGTTGCAGATCGGCTCGCAGGTGTTTCTGAATCTTTGCGTTGCAACCGACACCATGCCCAATACGGGCATTTCCCTGCCGTTCTTCAGTTACGGCGGATCTTCGCTTCTGATGCTGTTGGGTGAAATGGGAATCGTACTGGCGGTTTCAAGACAGTCCAAACTCAAAAGCAAGGAAAACGCAATGGTAAAAAACGGAAATAAACAGGAGGAACACGCATGAAAGTTGTCATTGCCGCAGGCGGAACGGGCGGACATATCAATCCTGCCATTTCTCTTGCACAGGAGATAAAAAGCAGAGATGCCGACGCGCAGATCCTTTTCGTGGGTACGGCCGACCGCATGGAGGCAACGCTCGTACCCAAAGCGGGTTTTGAACTGGCAACCATTGAGATCAGCGGTTTTCAGCGTTCGTTCAGACCTGCGGATATCAAACGAAATCTCTTGACACTCAAACGCCTGTTGTTCGTAAGCGGTCAGGTGGAGAAAATACTCAAAGAATTTCAGCCCGACGTTGTGGTCGGCTTCGGCGGTTACGTCAGCGGTCCCGTGGTGCGTACGGCTCACAAGATGGGCTTCCCGACAGCCATCCACGAACAGAATGCGTATCCCGGCAAAACGAACATCGCCTTGAGCAAGTATGCCGATGCTGTTATGCTGACGACAAAAGCGGCTGAAAAACATATGCACGCAGGTGACCGCGTACACGTGACGGGATTGCCCGTGCGTGGTGATATTCTGTCGGCAGATCGCGATTTTGCACGGGCACAACTGAAAATCGGAGATAAAACGCTTATCTTTTCCACAGGCGGAAGCCTCGGCTCTGCCGCTGTTAATAAGTGCATGACGGACGTTATTCTGAAATCGGCACACAGGCAGGACGTTATTTTCGTACACGGATGCGGAAAATACGGCACCGATATGTTGGATGTTCTCAAGGAAAACGGCATTACGCCGCAGTCGCATCCCCACATCCGCGTGCAGGAATATATATATGACATGGCATCGTATCTTGCCGCCTGCGATCTGTTTATCAACCGTGCAGGTGCAAGTTCGATCGCGGAAATACAGGCACTCGGCGTGACGTCTTTGCTGATTCCGTCACCCAACGTTGCCGAAAATCATCAGTACCACAATGCAATGGCTCTCGTTGAACAGGACGCCGCATTCCTCATTGAAGAAAAGGATTTATCAGCAGACAAAGTAATTGAAATTATCGATACCTGCATCAAGGATCCCGCACGGCGTGCACAAATGGGAATCAACGCAGGAAAGATGGGAGTTAAAGATGCACAGAGCAATATCTGCGATATTGTGATGCGTCTTACGGATGTGAAAAGCAAGTAAGTGAATCCGCATTCATCTTTTGCACCGGGACAAACTTCCGTTCATAATATGGAAATACCAATTGCCGCAACGGCAAACTCGGTGTGAAAGGGTGAAACAAATGGATGAATACAGAATAGAGGGCGGTCACCGCTTACAGGGTACGGTACAGGTACAGGGGGCCAAAAACAGTGCTTTGCCCATATTGGCGGCCACTGCCGTCTGCCGCGGTGTCAGCGTGATCCGTAATTGTCCGCAGTTGTCCGATATTGATGCTACCGTTAATATTTTACGCCATCTCGGTTGTAATGTTACAACGGAAGGACATACCGTAACCGTAGACAGCACGCAGATCAATACGAGTACCGTTCCCGATGCACTGATGCAGGAAATGCGATCATCCGTCATTTTTCTCGGTGCGATCGCCGCAAGAACGGGCAGTGCTTCGCTGTCCTTGCCCGGCGGTTGTGAGATCGGTTTACGCCCGATCGATCTGCATCTGGATGCATTGCGTAAACTCGGTGCGGTTATTAACGAAGAAGGCGGACATATTTATCTGGAGTGTCCGCAGGGCTTGAAAGGAACCGTCATTTCCCTGTCGTTTCCCAGTGTCGGGGCAACGGAAAACGTACTGATCGCGGCTTGTACCGCCAAAGGTACCACCACGCTCGTCAACGCCGCAAGAGAACCGGAGATCAGCGATCTTGCCGATTTTCTGAACCGTTGCGGAGCGAGAATTACGGGTGCAGGGGAAGGGATCATCACCATTGAAGGTGTCAGTTCTCTGCACGGTGCACAGCACTATGTGATCCCCGATCGCATTGCGGCGGCTTCTTATATGCTTGCCGCGGCAATGACACACGGCAACGTGACGTTGCAGAATATCATTCCCGCACATCTCGGTCCCGTTACTGCACTTTTGCAGGAATCGGGCTGTGATATCCGTGTCAACGGCAAGCAGCTCAACATCAGTGCCCCCGCACAACTCAAAGCCATGCCGACCGTACGCACAATGCCGTACCCGGGTTTTCCCACCGACGTGCAGGCTCCCATTATGGCGGCTTGCTGTATTGCCGAAGGGACGACCGTTGTGATCGAAACGATATTTGAAAGCCGTTTCCGTCATGTGCCGGAACTGTGCCGTTTCGGTGCGGATATTTTAGTGGACGGACGCATTGCGGTCGTCAAAGGTGTCAGCCGTCTGCACGCGGCAACGGTCAGTGCACCGGATCTGCGCGGCGGTGTGGCTCTCGTGCTGGCAGGTCTTGCCGCACAGGGACAGACGACGGTGCGTGAATTACAGCATATTGACAGAGGTTATGAATCCCTTGCGGAGGAATTGAACCGTTTGGGTGCCTGTGTCCGGAGGGTTAATAATGAAGATGGAAGCAGACAAGAGGACGGCAACGCAGATCTCAATGAATGAGCAGAGCCGTAACTCTGCAAAAACACGCAAGCAAAAAAAACGCAACGCCGAAGTGAAGATCGCTGTCGGTGTAATTGCCATTCTGGTGGTTCTTGCCGTATGCCTTGCGGCATTGTTGCTGAAGGTCGGTAACATATCCGTAACGGACAATACGGGCCGCTATACGGATGAACGCATCATTGAGGTGGCAGGCATCTCCGAAAACAGTCGCTTTCTGACGATCAATGAGGAAAAAACCGCAAACACGGTCTGCATTGCCTTGCCGTATATCAAAAGTCTGACGGTCAACCGCACCTTCCCCGACACGGTGGAATTGCAGGTAGAGTACGAACAGCAGACGTTCTGTGTCGATTGCGGTCAGATCTGGCTTGTGCTGGGTGACAGCGGCAAAGTGCTTGAAACCGCACAGGCAAAGCCCTACGGCGTTGCTCAACTGACGGGTGTGCAGGTCACGGAATATACCGTCGGCAAGCAGGCGGCGTTTGAAAATGAATTGCTGTTTACGTATGCAAGCGAAACTTATAAAGCGTTTTATGAAGCAGGCATCACAAGTATAAAAATGCTCAGAACGGACAGCAGCGGTGCCGTCACCGTGAATGTCGGCAATCAGTTTTACGTGCAAAGCGGAACGCATCATATTCTGATTGAAAAAATGGCAGTGCTGAAAACCGTATTGGATGAACGTAAAGATAAAAACCAGTGCTATACCTTTACCGTAGCCGCAGACGGAAGCATCACCATCGGCAACCGTGAAGGAACGGTTGAAGAAGAACAGGCAACGCTCGATCCGTGGGTGAACATGGATTCCGAACTCGTCGGCGGTACGCAGGACGGTGCGGTCAGCGGTGCGGACAGTGAACTCGTCGGCGGTAACAACGCGAGTGATGATACAACATCTGTCGGACAGCAACAGACACAGGGAAGCGACGGCGGTGCTTTGGGATAATACGCGGATTTCGCTAAAATACTTCGTGCGTTTGAAAAAAGCGGATTTGGCCGTGTTTTTCGTCAAAGATGCCATATTGTCACAAAAAATGTAAATAATTTTTTTCTTGTTTCTGTGGAATTATTCTTGAAATTTTGAAAAAAGCATGGTATCATACATTAGTATAAAAATAAATCGAAATGTTTACATATCGGAAAAAACAATGGAGGAATAAAAATGGGATTCGAAATTTCCAGTGAAATCGATCTTGTAACCCAGATTAAAGTTATCGGTGTCGGTGGCGGCGGCGGAAACGCTGTCAATCGCATGGTTGAATCGGGTGTACAGGGTATTGAATTTATTGTTGTAAACACTGACAAACAGGTGCTCAATAATTCCAAGGCTACACACAACATTCAGATCGGTGAAAAAGCCACCAACGGACAGGGTGCAGGTGCACGTCCCGAAGTAGGCAGAAAAGCCGCTGAAGAAAGCATGGAAACCATCAACGAGATCCTTGCAGGTACCGACATGGTATTCATCACTGCCGGTATGGGCGGCGGTACCGGAACGGGTGCTGCTCCCGTCATTGCACAGCTTGCAAAGGACAAGGGCATTCTGACCGTCGGTATCGTTACCAAGCCTTTCCTGTTTGAAGGCCGTCGCAGAATGATCCAGGCTGAAGAAGGCATTGCCGAACTCGAAAAGCACGTTGACAGCCTTATTATCATTCCCAATGAACGACTGAAATACGTTTCCGATCAGAAGATCACTTTCCTCAATGCATTCTCCATTGCTGACGACGTTCTTCGTCAGGGTGTCAGAAGCATTGCCGAACTCATCAAGGTTCCCGGCATCATCAACCTTGACTTTGCCGACGTAACCGCAGTCATGAAGGATGCAGGCCATGCACACATGGGCGTTGGCCGTGCAAAGGGCAAAGACAAGGCCGCCGCATCTGCTGCCGCCGCGATCTCCAGCCCCCTGCTTGAAACCACCATTGACGGGGCAAGAGGCGTTATCATTCTTATCTCCGCATCCGAAGATATCACGCTGGACGATGTGGACGTTGCCGCAACCCTCATCAAGGATGCCGCTGATATTGATGCAAACATCATTTTCGGTGTTGCTACCGATCCTACTCTTGACGATGAAATGATCGTTACCGTTATTGCAACCGGTTTCGGCACTCCTGTCGATCCCGCTGCAGATCAGACCGCTGCTCCCGCTGCGGCTGCTCCCGTACAGCAGGCTGTTCAGACTCCCATAGCAAGTTCTGCTCCTGTTGCAAGCGTTGCTCCTGCTGCCGATGATGACAGCGGTGATGACGATATCTCCGATATCTTCAATATGTTCAAGAACAGAAACTGATGACCTGTCCGCACTCAGAATAATGTTGCGAAAAGGGGCGGCGTGTTCCGTCCCTTTTATATTTTTTGATTATGATTAAAAATATTGTTTTTGATATGGGCAATGTCCTGCTGTGTTACGATGCCAACGCCATTCTCGGCAAGTACATGGATAAGCAGGAGGATATTGATATTTTCAGAAAAGAACTGATGAGTTCTTTTGAATGGCTGGAGTATGACAGGGGAACGGTCGAAAAGGATGCGTTTCTGCCTGTGATCGAAAAAATGCCCGTGCATCTGCAAGCCCTTGCAAAACGCCTTGTGCTGGAGCAGTGCTTTGCCGAAAAAGAAATGCCGCCGTTTCCCGAATCGGAAGAACTCGTCCGAAAACTGCGTGAAAACGGATACGGCTTGTATCTTTTGAGCAATGCGGGACAGGATTTTTATCATTATTCCAAATTCAAACCCGCTTTGCGGTATTTTGATTTTTGCTTTATATCCTCGGATTACAAACTGCTCAAGCCCGAACCTGAAATATACGAAAAGTTCTTTGCGGTAACGGGATTGAACAGAAGCGAATGTGTGTTTATCGATGACGTGCAGGCCAACGTAGACTCAAGTATTGCCGCAGGCATGGATGCCATTTGTTTTACCCCCTCGCGTGAGGATATTGAAGTGTTGTATGCGGCACTGCGTGAACGCGGTGTAAAAATATAAAGAAAACGGAAAGGCAGATCGATTATGGCCGATAATAATAAAAAAATGGTTGAAGAAATCACCTCGATGGAGGTCGATTTCGGCAGATGGTATACAGACGTTGTCAAAAAAGCAGACCTTGTTGACTATTCCAGTGTCAAGGGTTGCATGATTATCCGTCCTTACGGATATGCGATCTGGGAACTCATCCAGAAACAGCTTGACGAACGTTTTAAGGCAACGGGACATGAAAACGTGTATATGCCTTTGTTCATTCCCGAAAGCCTTTTGCAGAAAGAAAAGGATCACGTTGAGGGGTTTGCACCCGAGGTCGCATGGGTCACCCACGGCGGCAGTGAACCGCTTGCAGAGCGTATGTGCGTGCGTCCCACGTCCGAAACGCTGTTCTGCGAACACTATGCAAACATCGTGCATTCCTACCGCGATCTGCCCAAACTGTATAACCAGTGGTGCAACGTCGTCCGTTGGGAAAAAACCACCCGTCCGTTCCTGCGTTCCCGTGAATTCCTGTGGCAGGAAGGTCACACCGTTCACGCAACGGCAGAAGAAGCACAGGCAGAAACCGAACAGATGCTCAATATCTATGCCGAATTTTGCGAAAACGTGCTGAATATGCCCGTTGTCAAGGGTGTAAAGACCGAAAGCGATAAGTTTGCAGGTGCGGTTGCTACCTATTGCATTGAAGCACTCATGCACGACGGTAAGGCTTTGCAGGCAGGTACGTCCCACTTCTTCGGTGACGGCTTTGCAAAGGCATTCAATATGACCTATACCGACAAAGAGAACAAACAGCAGTACGTACAGCAGACCTCATGGGGTGTTACCACCCGTCTTATCGGTGCACTCATCATGTCGCACGGCGACAACAACGGTCTGGTGCTTCCGCCCAAAGTGGCTCCCACACAGGTGGTCGTCATTCCCATTGCCGCACACAAGCCCGGTGTGATCGAAAAGGCTGACGAACTGACCGCACGTCTTGCAAAGGCATTCCGTGTCAAGATCGACAAGACCGACAACTCCGCAGGCTGGAAGTTTGCCGAATATGAAATGAAGGGTGTTCCGCTTCGTCTTGAGATCGGCCCGAAGGACATTGAAAACAATCAGTGCGTTCTCGTTCGCCGCGACAACCGTCAGAAATACTTCGTTTCTCTTGACAATCTTGAAACCGAAATTGCCAACCTGCTTGATGAACTCGGCAGAGCCATCTACGAAAAAGCCGCCGCAAACATGGAAAGCAAAACCTACGCTTGCACGAGTATTGATGAGATCATTTCTTCCCGTGCGGAAAAAGGTGAAGGTTTCGTGCGTGCCATGTGGTGCGGAGAAGAAGCCTGTGAGGATGAAGTCAAGGAAAAAACGGGCGTCGGCTCGCGTTGCATTCCCTTTGCACAGGAAAAACTGTCCGACGTGTGCGTTTGTTGCGGAAAACCTGCAAAGCACATGGTGCTGTGGGCTGTTGCATATTGATAAAAATTTGTTTTTGACCGCTGCGGATTCGTTCCGCGGCGGTTTTTTGCTTGAAAAGCGAACGCAAAATTGCGGTATGTTCGACAAACGCCATTTGTTTATTTGCGAAAGTACCTGACCTTTTATGTAAAATTGAAAAAACCGTACTTCCCGTTTGTGGGATGGTACGGTTTTATACGTTTTTTTACAGCACGCAAATGCTTCTGTAATATTCCAGTGTTTTGTATTTTTGCTGTGTGACGGAAAGAAAATAGGTTTCCGCACTGTCCTCCAAAGCCTTTAACAAAGGCTCGGACAAGGAAAATGAAAACAAACGGTCGAACGGTGCAAAGGCGATGTGTCGCATGGCGGAAATGACGCTCAGAGGCAATGCAATACCCTCTGTCGCGGCACATTCACTGCACAGCAACGAGCCTTTCAGCGGATCAAAATACATGATTTCCGTCTCAAACGCCGCACATTGCTCACACGCAACGATATTCGGACAGTAGCCCGATAATACGGCAAGCCGCAGTTCAAAAATGGCTTTGAGCTGGCGTTTATCCTTGCTGTTTTTGCACAGAAAATGCAGGCTGTTCAAGAGTAGTCTTAAAAATTCTTCGCCCGTGCCGTCCTCGGGGATCGTCCTTGCGGCGGCATCGCAAAAATACTGTGCCAGTGCCAACGCTTCCAGCGAATTGCGAAGATCGAAGAAAACTTCCTTGACGTCCGCTTCCGTGACGATGAAACTCTCTTTGGATCTTGAAAACGTAAAGCGGCAGTATGCAAACAGGGAAGTGGCGGATTGTAGGCGGCTTTTGTTGCTTCTTGCCCCTTTTGCAAAGGCTCGCAACACGCCGTGTTCTGCGGTCAGAACGGTGATGATTCGCGTAGTCTCGCCTGTGGTCTGTACGCGGATAACAATGCCGTCTGCGTTGAATTTTTCCATATCAGTCCAGACCGAAATTATGAATGAGTGCCTGTCGGTTTCTCCAGTCCTCTTTGACCTTTACCCAACAGTGCAGGTTTATTTTGCAATCAAAGAAACGCTCCATATCGGCTCTTGCACGGGTGGATATCTTTTTGAGCATGGCACCGTTTTTGCCGATGATGATGCCTTTGTGGCTTTCTTTTTCGCAGTAGATGATCGCATCAATATCCAGAATATCACTGCCGTCATCGCGTTCTTTGAACTTTTCGATGGCAACCGCCGTGCCGTGCGGAATTTCCTTGTCCAGGGACCGCAAGAGTTTTTCACGGATGTATTCGGCGGCGATCACCTTTTCGGGCTGGTCGGTCAGCGTATCGTCGGGGAACAGGTGTTCCGATTCAAAGGAGAGTTTCTTCAGTTCTTCCATCAAAGCATCCATGCCGTTGCCGTCGAGGGCACTGACGGGAATGATGGCTTCAAAATCATAGAGCTGTGAATAGTCAAAAATGACCTTCATGAGTTTCTCTTTTTCGGCAACCGTATCAATTTTATTGATGACCAGAACTGCGGGGATGTTCTCGCGTTTGAAACGCTTGATGAGTTCTTCTTCCGCAGGCTGGATCTTTGCATCGGGTTCCACGACGAGCATACAGGCATCCATGCTGTGAATGCCTTCACCGATGGCTTTGCTCATGTGTTCGTCGAGTTTGTTGTGCGGTTTATGATAACCGGGGGTGTCGGTGAAAACCAACTGCACGTCGCCTTCGGTCAGAACGCCCATGATGCGTGTTCTGGTGGTCTGCGGTTTGGGGGATACGATGGCGATCTTTGCACCCAGCAGACGGTTGAGTATGGATGATTTGCCGACGTTCGGACAACCGACGATGGCAATAAAAGCAGTGCGTGTTTTCATTTTATTCTCCGTCCAAAAAATAACTTCCGTTGCGTTTGAGGCCGAGTTCGGTCAGCACTTTTTCTTCTTTTTCACGCATATGTACCGCTTCGATTCCGCCTGCCTCATGGTCGTATCCCAAAAGGTGCAGCATGGAATGAACGGTCAGAAATGCGATCTCACGCTGAAAACTGTGTCCGTATTCCTGTGCCTGTTCGTGTGCTTTTTCTGCGGAAATAACGATGTCACCCAACAGGCAGACACCCGTTGCGGGATTTTCTTCGTATTCTCCGACTTCACACAGCGGGAAGGAAAGCACGTCGGTTTCACGGTCGATCTCGCGATATTCTCTGTTGAGTTCCCGAATGGAAGCGTTATCCACGATGCGAACGCTGATCTCTGCAGATACGGGGAAATTTTCCTCCTCCAGAACCGCATGACAGCAACGGCGGATGAGCAGCCGTGTTCCGGAGGGAAGGCGGTAACTTTTCTGATCGTCGGTAAAGACTACCTTTACTTTGTTCATCTCGTTTTCCTTTCTTCTTTACTGTCTTTTGGATTTTTCGTTCTTTTCGTATGCTTTAACGATGTCCTGTACCAGTTTGTGACGCACGACATCCTTTTCTGAAAATTGAACACACTCAATGTCGGGAATGTTTTTGAGGATCCTGACTGCCTCTTTCAGACCGCTTTTCTTGCCGTCGGGCAGGTCGATCTGCGTAACGTCACCCGTAACGACGATCTTTGAACCGAAGCCCAGACGGGTGAGAAACATCTTCATCTGTTCGGGGGTGGTATTCTGTGCTTCGTCGAGGATGATGAAACTGTCATCGAGCGTTCTGCCACGCATATAGGCAAGGGGGGCGACTTCAATGTTTCCTTTTTCCTGGTATTTCTGGAAGTTTTCCGCACCGAGCATATCGAACAGTGCATCATACAAAGGCCGCAGATAAGGATCTACTTTTTGTTGCAGATCACCCGGCAGAAAACCGAGTTTTTCACCGGCTTCCACTGCGGGGCGTGTCAGAATGATGCGGTTGACTTCTTTTGCACGGAAGGCTTTGACCGCCATGGCAACGGCAAGATAGGTCTTACCCGTTCCTGCAGGGCCGACACCGAATACAATGGTGTTGTTTTCGATGTGTTCAATGTACGTTTTCTGACCGAGTGTTTTCGGTTTTACGGGCTTTCCCCTTGCGGTGATGCAAATGCAATCCGAGGCAATGGAGGAAAGTTTGTCCTCCGTGCCGTCGTTCACAAGCGAAATGCAATAACGCACGTTCTGTTCGTTAAGCTGTTCACCTTTGTTGACGAGCATGATAAGTCCTTCAATGGCCTTGCAGGCTTTCATCACTTGTTCCGCATCGCCGCAGACTTTCAGTTCTGCACCGCGGTTGATGACCGTGACACCGTATTCTTTTTCGATCAGTCGTATGTTTTCGTCAAAACTTCCGAACAGGCTGACGGCCTGCTCCATTCTGTCTATACTAAGCGTTTGTTCATACATCGTTATCTGTTTTATCCTCTGTGAGTGCGTCAATGACGGTTTTATATAAAGCGGCGGGATCTGCTTCAAAGCGTTCGCAGATCATGTTCGCCTGTAAAGAGTCTGTGCAATAAAAACTCAGATTAAACACTTCGTCTTCTTCGTGGAAAATACGCATAACTACGTCTTTGCCCGTTCCGTGCGGAAGGATCTCGGTCTTGACACCCTTTTTTCGGCGTTCCGTAAGAGCAATGTGCATCGCCTCGCGAATGACCAGTTGACGGACGGAATAGGGGATGTGCGTATCCAGTTCTCGGGCTATGAATTTGCCCGATTCCGTGATCTGATAGTATTCAATATTATCTTCCGTGGTTACCTGCACGTGTCCTGCCTGCACGAGTTCGCTGAGTGCATTGGAACCTTCGTAATAGTTGACCAGTTCGTTTTCAAGCAGAAACGTGTCAATGCTCGCTTTGCTTGTCGGGTAATCCACGCATTTGAGTATATAACAAAGCAACACTTTGATGTCGCTTCGGTTGTAAAGACCGCCGATGCGGACGCCTGCGGTCATGGCATCAATTTCTTTTGCCAAAAGAATCCT
Organism: Acutalibacteraceae bacterium; assembly: GCA_045590895.1. GTDB lineage: Bacteria > Bacillota > Clostridia > Oscillospirales > Acutalibacteraceae > RUG806. Next base: position 154,446 of record JAZNRU010000047.1, on the reverse strand, counting down.
TCTTTCTGTAATGATAGGCTTACTCGGCGGCAAAAAGATCGGTCGAAAGATATCTTTCTCCGCTGTCGGTCAGCAGAACAACGATCCGTGCGTGACGGCTTTTTACGTTTGAGGCAATCTTTTTCGTTGCCGCCAATACCGCACCGCCGGAAATGCCGACAAGCAAGCCGTCGGTCTGTGCCACCTGCCGTGCCGCTTCGTATGCTTCTTCTTCACTGACGGTCATCACGGTATCGATGATATGGCGGTTGAGTATATCGGGAATAAAGCCTGCACCGATTCCCTGTAAACCGTGGGCACCTTTGTTACCGCCCGAGAGAACGGGGGAGTTGCTCGGCTCCACGGCAACGACGGTACATTTTTTGTTGATGGCTTTTATCATTTCGCCGACACCCGTGATCGTGCCGCCCGTTCCGACACCTGCAATGAAATAATCAATCTTTCCGTAGGTGTCACGCAAAATCTCTGCGGCGGTGGTTTTTCTGTGAATATCCGCATTGGCGGGATTCGTAAACTGACCGGGGATCCACGCGCTTTCGTATTCTTCGGCAAGCTGATTTGCTTTGTCGATACTGCCCTGCATACCTTCTGCGGCAGGGGTGAGCACAAGCTCTGCTCCCAGTGCACGCAGTAAATTCTTACGTTCGGCACTCATGTTTTCGGGCATGGTGAGAATGAGTTTATAGCCCTTGATCGCCGCCACAAAAGCAAGTCCGACACCCGTGTTACCGCTGGTGGGCTCAATGATGACGGTCTGTTTGGTAAGCAGACCCTTTTGTTCGGCATCCTCGATCATGGCGAGTGCCACCCTGTCTTTTGCACTGCCCAGAGGGTTGAACGCTTCCAGTTTTGCAACGATCTGACAGGGGATGGCGTTTGCTTTCATGAAACCGCCGAGTTCCACCATAGGGGTATGACCGACCAGTTCGGTTAAATTTTTAGCGATGCGGGCATCCTTGTCGATGCCGATACCGAAATTGAAGTCCATTGTAACTGCTCCTTTGTTGCGTTCTGTCGGATGCTGTAATCAATCCAGAGAAAAATCTGCCGCTGTCAGATCGGAAGAAACGGGCAATACCGCCGCGGGCGGTTTGCGTTTGAGGGGATCGTAGCGAAAAGAACGGCATTTGGATGCGGGGGAACGCAGTCCTTTTTTTATGCAGAGAATCATCTCTCCGTCGGGGGATAATTTTCCCATTTCACAGTATGCACAAGCTTTTTGCACATCTGCACCGAAAATCTTTTGTTTCAAGTATATCACCTGCCGCCAACAGTATACCATGTTTTTTCGCGTGGGGCAAGGTCTAAAATAAAAATAAAACAAATAAATAATAAAAAGAAAGAAGATAAAGGCGAAGAACGGCACATCTGCACGGCGGCTGTCGGTGCACACAGATCTGCGGTCGGGAAAAACGCAAGTCCGATGCGGCAGAACAGTGCAGACAGACCGCCCTGCAAAAGTCGGTCTCTCAAAAAGAGGGAAACGGAAATGTTCATTTTCTGCAGATCGGGCAACATCTGACAGAAAATGCACAATCCGCCGAAACCGAGCACAGCCGCACAAAGGGGGAGATTGCCGATATTTCCTGCCTGTATAACACCGCCCGTGACTTCCGAAAAGAGTAAAAATGACGGCTGTACGACTGTCGGCAGCACCTGTAATATCACAGCCTGTACGGTTGCAAAGACCGCCATCCATGCACTTAAAGAAAAACACGCGTCCGCACTCAATTGCACCGCACGGGTGAATGCAATTGCAAACGGTTCACAATGGCGATCGACCGTGTTTTTTAGTTTTAACAAAGGTTCTTTTTTGGTGCATATACCCATAAAAACCGAAGCCAGCGTGCAACTTGCAAACAGAAGAATCCCGCTTTGCGGATTTTTGAAGATGCTCTGTCCGACGGCACTGATTGCGAACGCAGGGCCGGGGGAAACGCAGAAGCGGCAGAGTTTTTTTGCTTGGGCTTCGGTAATGTTCCCGTTTTTATATAATGCTCCGACGGTTTTGATGCCTGCAAGGTAACCGCCGTTGAGCCCGAACAGGATCGGCAGAATGCACTGTGACGGGAGTCCGAAAATGCGTTGCATGATTTTGTCGGATCGTTTTCCGCCTGCAACGGAGAAACCCGTTTGTGCAAGGGTTTGCGAGAGAATAAGGAACGGGAATAAGCCCGGAATGACGGTCTGCACGGCAAGGGTAAAATTTTGCAGGATCGAGGTGCGGATGTCGTCTGCAAAAAACAGCAGTGCCGAAGCCGTCAGTATTATGAACAGGACCGAAAATATGTTTTTGACCGTTTTGTTTTTCATTGTCATCATGCCTCGTTTTTGTTCTATGTATATGATTGATGCATATAAATTATCAAAGCGAGGTGGCTGAAAATGGAAGAAAAAAACGGTGATCGCCGTCACAAATTGCACAGTGTGCTGACACAGGAACTGGAATTGCCGAACCTGTTTACGCAAACGGACGTGCGTATTTCCGCATCCCTGGGCATCTGCATAAACGGGATCGTTGAAATTGAAACCTACACGCCGCAGAGAATCGTACTGCAGATGCAAAAAGGAAAGATCACGATTTGCGGAGACGAACTGCAAATGGATTGCTGTGAAAACGGCATGGCTCTGATGCACGGTGTTTTGCTGACCGTTTCCTTCTCGGAAGGCGGTGCGTTCCGATGCTGAGTGAACGCTTTGAATCGTTTTTGCGGGGGAGCGTACGTTTTTCCGTAAGCGGCGGCTTTACAGCTCAGTTTCTTTCTCTTTGTAATCAGAACGACGTGCGTCTGATGCGGATGCAGTCTTTTGACGGCGGCATACGTGCGGTCGTATTTCGGGAGGAGTTTGAAAAAGTTTCCGCATTTGCCGAAAAAAGCGGTGCACAACTTACGGTACACAGGCGAAAGGGGATGCCTTTCGTCTTGCACCGTTACCGTTTTCGTTGGGGAATCCTCACCGGGATCGTGCTCGGTGCCATGCTCGTCGGCGTGCTGTCCTCGATGGTATGGCAGGTGCAGATCAACGGTTGTGAGAATATATCGGAAGAATATATCCGTTCGTTTTTTGAGGAAATGGGTGTAAAGCCCGGGGTATTGCAGGCAAGCATCGACATTCAGAAATGCCGTGACCGTGCACTGACTCAAATGGAAGCCGTATCATGGGTGAGCGTGTATCTGAAAGGCTGTATTGCCTGTATTGAGGTGCGTGAACGTGCACCCGTTGCCGAAAAAAATGAGCAGGAATGCAGCAATCTGGTGGCTTCTTACGGCGGAGAGATCATCCGTGCGGACGTGTATGCGGGACATGGGTACGTGAAAGTCGGACAGGCGGTCGCACAAGGCGATCTGTTGGTCGGCGGCGGAATCGTCATGAAAAACGGTGCGTTCCGCCTTGTAAACGCAAAAGCCGACATCGAAGCAAGAACCGAACGCACGATTTCTCTTTGTCAGACACAGCAAAAAGAAGTGTCGGTGATCGAAAAGGCGTCGGTGGTAAACGGCTTGTGCTGGTTCGGCTTGAAGATCCCGTTTCAGTCTGCGTTCGGCAAAGAAAAATGCGAGGAATCGCAAACGTTTGCAGACGGCAAAACGGTGGTCTTGCCTGTCGGACTCTTTCGTCGGGGACATCGGAAGATCACGCAACGGAGTATTGCGTTGTCGGAAAATATTACACTCCTGCAGACCTTTTCACTTTTTGCACTTGAACAGATGCAGGTCATGCAAAACAAACGCATTCTTGAACGGGAAGTGACCGTCCGTCGGGAACAAAACGGAGTCTGCGTACAGGCACGGTACGTGTGCGAAGAAAATATATGCACCGTGCGGGAACTGTATTTTGACGGTGAACAAGGAAATGAGGGAGAATGAAAAAAGTTGCATCTTGCCTTTTACGGGTATTCGGTATATAATTTATAAAAACAGCCCGTGGAGGTAAAAAAATGAGTTACGATCAAAAAGTCCGTCAGCTTTGTGCGGATTTCGGAGATTGGTGGAACAAAGGATTTGAAATTCCGGAAATGACCGCCGATCTGTATCCTTACAATACAATGTTTTCCCCCGTTCAGGTCAACCGTACGGTACTGAAAAACCGTATCGTGATGGCTCCGATGGGTAATATCAGTATGTGTGATGAAACGGGACGCCCCGATCAGAGAATGCTCAAATACTTTGAAGAACGTGCCAAAGGCGGCGTGGGGCTTATTACCACAGGTCTTGTGCCCGTATCCTATCACATCGACAAATCCCTGATCGAAAACGGAGATCTGACTTATTTCCCCCGAATCGACCGTTCACGTACCGTCTTTGCACCGTGGCGTGATCTTGCGGGAATGTGCCACGCACACGGCAGTAAGATCTTCATTCAGTTGACACCCGGTTTGGGCAGAGTGGGCAATCCGCAGTGCCTTACCAACCGCATGGAGATGCCCGGGAGTGCTTCGCTGAATCCCAACTGGTATATGAAAGACGTGCCCTGTCTGCCGATGTCGGATCTTGCTTTGAAAAGGATCATCAAACGCATCGGACAGGGAGCCGCAGATGCCAAAGCCTGTAACCTCGACGGTGTATATCTGCACGGTCACGAAGGGTATCTTCTTGAACAGATGACGAATCCTGCTTTCAATCGCCGCAAGTTCGGCCGTTATGCAGACGTGGAAGCTTTCGGTATTGATATGATAAAAGAGATCCGCCGCCGTGTCGGTCCCGATTTTCCGATCATGTACCGCATTGATATGTCCCTTGCACTCAATGCAACCTACGGCGAACGCATGGATACCACCGATCCTCTTAAAAAGTTCAAAAACGAACGCACCTGCGAACAGACGCTCGTTTATATGCATCACCTTGTGGAAGCCGGCGTGGATATGTTCGACGTTGATCTCGGTTGCTATGATAACTGGTGGTTGCCGCATCCGCCTGCAAGTATGCCTTCGGGGTGCTTCCTGGATATTTCCGCAATGGCAAAGAAATATTTTGAAGACAATAAGATCCTTTCCAACAAAGGCATTGCCGTGCCCGTCGTTGCCGTCGGTAAACTCGGTTATCCCGACCTTGCAGAGAAAGCACTGCGTGAAAATAAATGCGACATGGTCATGCTCGGCAGACCCTTGCTTGCAGATGCCGAATGGTGCAACAAGGCGTATGCAGGGAGAGTTGCGGAGATCCGTCCGTGCATCGGCTGTCAGGAAGCCTGTCTGAATGAATTTGTTGAAGGCGGTCATCCGCAGTGTGCGGTCAACCCCAGAACCGCATTTGAAAATGAGTACAGTGCAGAAATTCCGCTTGCGGAAACTCAAAAATACGTTGCCGTGATTGGTGCGGGGCCTGCAGGGATCGTTGCCGCAGAGGTGCTGCTCAAACGCGGACACCACGTTTCGCTGTTTGAAAAGAATGCGATCGGCGGCAGTCTGATTCCCGGCTCGCAGGCAAAGATCAAATATGAATTTGCAAATTATCTTGCCTATCTGCAACATACGGTCGAAAAAATGAAGAAAAACGAGAACTTCAAACTCCGTTTGGGTGTGGATGCGGATGCCGACAGCCTGAAAAAGGAAGGCTATGACACCATTGTGATCGCAACCGGTGCAAAGCAGACACGTCCGCCCGTGGAAGGCATCAACAATGCGAACGTGCTGTTGGCGGTAGATGTGCTCAACGATCCGTCCGTGGTTGCGGATGCACGGGATATCGTCGTCATCGGCGGCGGTGTCGTCGGTGCGGAAACGGCTTACGCTTTGCGTTATGAACACGGCAAAAACGTCAAAGTGGTAGAAATGGATAAATACATCTGCAACCATGCCTGCACGGCAAACCGCGGCCATCTGATCCATTATCTTGAAGCAGGCGGTGTGGAACTGCTCAACTGCACCACGCTCATGAGTGTGAACAACGGCAGTGTGACCGTCAGACAGAATATCCACAAGAACGTGCCCGATCCGTATCTGACGTGGGCTCCCATCCTTCCCGAAAACGTTGAAAATCCCATGGATCTGCTTCGCAAAATAGGGGAAGAATTCGTTACCCGCGAACTCAAAGCCGATGCGGTCGTGCTTGCCACGGGTGTCGTCAGTGCGGACGATCTGTATTATGAATGCGTCAAACAGCGTTCGGCTCCCGAAATATTCAACATAGGGGATTCCTTTAAGAGTGCCCGTGTGTTTGAAGCCGTCCGCAGTGCTTACCGCAAGGCAAGAAGCATTTAATGAAATATATCGGAATTCGCTCCTGTTTTCATTGCAGGGGCGGATTTTTTTTGCATTTTCCTTTGAAAAAGTTCAACAAACTTTTTTGCGTCAGTTGAAACGTGTGTTATTTCATTGTGGCAGTATGGTAAAGTGATAACAAAATTATTGTGCAAGTTAAACAAAAATATAATCAAGTCTTTAGTTGTTTTGTTGATAGCGAAAAGAAGTTGGTGTAAAAACCACATTGTGCAAATTGCACAAAGAAAAGTTTTATTGTTTGTGCAAAATGACTTGACAAATCGAATTTTTTGAGTATAATGAAACCATAACAAGCGAGAAAGGAGTGAAACGAAGAATGACGGATAGAGAACTGTTCGCACTCGAGAACAAGTTGTTTGCTGAACTGAAGAATGCAAAGGGTCTGAAGAAACTTGCAATCATCATGAAGCTCGACGGTCTTATGAGCCTGAAGAACGAACTGTAAAAAAAAGGACATCTGTTTGCGGCACGCCTGCGTGTCGGATGCAACTTGTCTTTTGCTGAAAACACCCCTTGCGGGTTTTACATATAGCCGTTGCGGTTCTGCCGCCGGCACAATCAGATTTCTTGTCCTTTTTCATAGAATTTCCAACTGTTCCTGACAAAGAACCGATGCCGCAAGGTGTCGGTTTTTTGTTTTTTGCATTTAATAAATTGTATTTTGCAACAGATTGTGCTAAACTGAACTCATATATACGGAAATTACAGGAACGGAGGCGTTGTACATGAAAAAACTGCCGTTGTTGTGTTTTGCACATTTTGCCGTGGATTTTACCTGTGCGTTCCTGTGCCTCGGAGACGTCGGCAACCGCGGAAATCTGCAGATGTATCTGCTCATTTATAACTTTCTGGCATTTGCCGTGCAGATGCCGTTCGGGCTTTTGGTTGACCGCTTCGGCCATCGCCTGCGTTTTGCGGGAATCGGTGTTTTGCTGACAGCGTGTGCGGTGATCGCCTCATTTTACCCTCTTTTTTATCCGTATTCTACGGTCATTCTTGCAGGTCTGGGCAACGCCCTGTTTCACGTCGGCGGCGGTGTGCATACCCTGCACCATGCAAACGGAAAATGCACGCCTTTGGGTGTTTTCGTAGCCCCCGGTGCGTTCGGTCTGTTTTTAGGCGGATGGTGTGCATCTTCCTTCGGTTACGTTCTTCCCTTCGTGACGTTTGCTTTGTTCTGCATTGCACTTGCGTTGCTGTTCGGTAAAACCGAAGAAAAGACCTGCTCTTTTTGGTCGGACGGTGTTGCGGTTCCGAAAAAAGCGGTCTTTGCACTCGTTTTGCTGTTTGCAGTCGTGTTTCTGCGTTCGGCGGCAGGTTTTCAGTTCGGTTTTTCATGGAAAACGGGCTTGTCGGCGGTTTTGTTCGCATTGGCGGTGTCGGTGGGAAAGGCGTTGGGCGGCATTTTGGCAGATCGCTTCGGCATGATGAATGCGAGTGCGGTATCGCTTTTGTCGGGCGGTATTCTGTTCGTTTTTTCAAAAGAGAACGCCGTGTGCGGGATCCTTGCGGTACTGCTGTTTAATTGTACCATGCCCGTGACCTTGTATCTTGCGGCGAAGATCCTCAAAGGCTTGCAGGGGTTTTCGTTCGGACTGTTGACCTTCTCGCTGTTTCTGGGGCTGTTGCCGTCGTATTTCGGTTTTTCGGCTTCTTCGTATGCGGCAGTGTTTGGAATCGGAGCGTGCGTGCTGTCGCTCGTACTGCTTCTGCCTGCCGTACGGCTGACACAAACGGAGCGTGAAAAGACATGAGAGAAACGCTGATCTCGCTTTGTATTTCTTTGTTTCTGACGTGGGTGCTTGAAAGCATTGCATACCTGTTTGTACGCAAAAAATGCCTTTCCGATTATCTCGTGCTTTTGCTTGTGAACGCCGTCACCAATCCCGTGGTCGTGCTTATATCGGTCAGTACTTCATTTTCGGGTGCGGAAAAAGTCCTGTTGACGGCTTTTCTTGAATTGTCCGCAGTGACCGTTGAATGGCTTTTGTATAAGCACTGTGCGAAAAACATTACGAAACCGTTTCTGTTTTCACTTTTTGCAAATGCGTTTTCGTATTTTACGGGGCTCATTTTACAACTTTTGTAAATTTATACTTGATTACGCATCCGTGTAGGTGTACAATGGATGCGTAAATTTTTTACTTAAGGAGTTTTTTAATTATGAAAAAACTGACCGAATACTACGACGGCGTATACGCACTCATGCTCACGCCTTATAAGGATGACATGAGTATCGACTACGATGCATACGAAAATTATTGCGATTATCAGGCTTCTTCCGGCGTTGAACACCTGTTCTGCGTTTGCGGAACTTCCGAAATGGCAGTGCTGACGCTCGAAGAAAGACTCAAACTCGCCCAACTGACCGCAAAGCACAAGAATGATCTGACCATCGTTGCAACCGCCAACATGGAGCCCTCCTGGTTTGCACAGGTGGAAGAAGTCAAACGCATGAGCCAGACGGGTGTGGACGGTATCGTGTTCACCACCAAAGGCTTCGGCAACGATCCCGACAGACTTGTAAGCTACATCGGTGAACTCAAGCAGTATACCGATCTTCCCGTATTTCTGTATGAATTTCCCGGTCTGCAACCGCATAAGATCACGGGTGAATGCTACGGCAGACTTGTAAAAGAATGCGGTGTTTACGGTATCAAGGATACAACCTGCACCATCGACGGTATCGGTGCAAAATTGCAGGAAAAAGGCGAATCCTGTGTCATTCAGGCCAATATGCCTTACCTGTTTGAAGCATTCAAGATCGGTGCGAGAGGCATCATGTCCACGCCCACCGCTTGCGGTGCATCTTTCTTTGCACGTTTCTACGATGCATTCATGTCCGGTGATATGGCTCTTGCCGAACGCCGTTATTGGGATATCATGCGTCTTGACGATGCAATCGGTGACGGTTTCAACGTAACCGCAAAATACCTCGTTGCATTGCAGGGTGTTCCCATGAATGCCACCAACCGTCACGGTGTCACGCTGGCTCCGCAGAGATTGCACGCCCTTCGTGCTTTCCATGATTGGGCTGTCAGCGAAGGTCTTATGAAATAATGGAACTTTACATTGTCCGCCACGGCAATACACCGTCACAGCCTGCAGAGCATGAACGGCACGATCCGCCTTTGACCGAACTCGGTAAAAGGCAGGCACGGGCACTGGCACAACGGCTGGGTGACGTTCGGTTTGACCGTATTTTCGTCAGCCCCTTGCAACGCTGTGTTGCCACGGCGGGATATGTAAACGCAATACAGAACACGCAGGCGCAACTTCTGAATGCGATGCTCGAAAAAGGAACAAAGGCAAACTATTACGGCTTGCCTTTTTCTTGTTTGTCGGGATATTGCGAATCGCTGTGTGAAAACCGTTTTGCGGAATATGCAGACGGACTGCCCGAAACGGAAACGGACGAACAGACCTTTGAACGGGCGAAAGCGGTGATCCGTTACGTAAAAAACGAGTGTGCCGCCGACAGTACGGTTCTGCTTGTGGCACACGGCACGTTTAATAATTTTTTAATTCACGCGGCACTCGGATTTAATTTGCACGAACATTTTAATTTTTCGCAGGACAACACGGGGCTGACGCTTGTGCAGTATCTTGAAAACAACGGTCAGCCGCACACGAAACTGCGTTTTATGAACGATACCGCACATCTGAAAGATCTGTAAATAAGGAGTTGATCAAATGAGTCACATTCTTCGCTATACGCATCCCGCAAAGCAGTGGGAAGCCGCATTGCCGTTGGGATCGGGCAGGCTCGGTGCCATGGTGTTCGGCGATACGAAGCACGAAGTCCTGCAACTGAATGAGATCTCCCTGTGGTCGGGGGAACCGTACCCCGATGCAGACCGTATGCAGGCGTATGAACATCTGCCCGCACTTCGCAAACTCATTGAAGAAAAGCAATATAAAAAAGCGGCTCAATTGCTGGATGCTGAATTTACAAATCAGGGCGGCGGTTTTGAAGCCGCGTATTCGGGTTCGTATCAGACGGCAGGGGAGATGCATCTGCATCTGCACCCCTCCCTCGGTATGGTGTCCGAATATGAACATATATTGGATCTGCAGACGGCAACCGATACGGTCACGTACCGCAAAGGCGGCGTGCTGTTCAATCGGCAGACCCTTGCAAGCCGTCCCGACAACTGCATCTGTATGCGTTTGACGGCGGACAAAAAAGGTGCCTTGTCGTTCAATCTCCGCTTTAAGCGTGACGATCTTGCGTTTTGCACTGCGGATGAAAATCTGCTGTCCTGCGGCGGTTATTGCAACGGTGATGCCGATCATCTGCGTTTTGCCGTCTGCATTGCCGTCAAAAACAGCGGCGGTGAACTGCGTTCGGTCAAGGATCATCTTGAACTGAAAAATGCCGATTACGCCGAGATTTTCATTGCCGTCCGCACGGATTACGTGTTGGATCAGACGGTCAATTTCAAAGGTGAAGCACCGCTTGCCGTTGCGTTGCAGGACGTGATCGCGGCATACGAAAAAGGCTTCTCCGCCGTATACGAAGATCACCTGAAAGAATATAAATCCTTCTATGATCGCAATGCAGTTCATTTTGAGGGAGAACGGCACGAGGAACTGACAGTACCCCAACGCCTTGAAAACTTCCGCAAAAAGCAATCGGACGTCGGGTTGTGTGAACTGCTGTACAATTTCGGCAGGTATCTGCTCATTTGCTCCTCCCGTCCCGACAACGCGTTGCCCGCCAATTTGCAGGGCGTATGGTGCAAGGATTATCAGGCACCGTGGCATTGCGATTATCACGCCAATATCAACGTGCAGATGAACTACTGGCCTGCAGGCCCTGCGAATCTGACCGATTGCACCGAGCCGCTTTGGAAACTCATTGAAGTCTTGCCGACCAACGGTGCCAAAACGGCAAAAGCCTATTACAACGCACCCGGCTGGACGTTGTATACCATTACCAATCCGTGGCTGTGGACGTCTCCCGGATGGGGCGGATGCTGGTCGCAGTATCCCTTGGGCGGTGCGTGGATGTGCCGTCATTTGTGGGAATACTACGCTTATACGGGAGACAAAGAACAGTTGAGAAAGTTCTATCCCGTTATGAAAGAGAATCTGCTGTTCAATCTCGCCATGTACTACACGGATGAAAACGGCAATATCATGACCTGTCCCGCAACCTCTCCCGAAAACAATTTCCGTGACGATGAAGGCAATGTCGGTTGGGTTTGCAAAGGCACAGCCATGGATCTTGAAATGCTGTGGGATAACTTCACGTATATGGCTGAAATTTGCCGTATACTGGGTGTCGATGCACAACTGCGTGACGAACTGCTTGCAAAAAGAGAGCAGATCAGACCTTTGCAGATCGGCAAAGGCGGACAGCTTTGCGAATGGGAAGGGGATTGGGATCACAATGCCCCCGAGCCGCATCACCGCCACGTCAGCCACCTCTACGGCTTGCATCCCGGTATGCAGATCAGCCCCGTCACCACACCCGATCTTGCTTCTGCCTGTGCAAAAACGCTTGAAATGCGCGGTGACGATGCAACGGGCTGGTCGCTTGCGTGGAAGATGAATTTCCATGCGAGACTGCACAACGGCGAGGCGGCTTACCGCTTGCTTGCAAGACTTCTTCGTCCGCAACCCATGGGAAAGATCACGACCTATTCGGGCGGCGGCGGTGTATATCCGAATCTTTTCGATGCACATCCGCCGTTTCAGATCGACGGCAATTTCGGTGCCGTTGCAGGCGTTACGGAAATGCTGCTGCAAAGTCATCTGCTGACCTCGGACGGACGGTTTATCCTGCATCTCTTGCCGGCTCTGCCTTCCGCATTTGCAGACGGTTACGCAAAGGGGCTTCTTGCAAGAGGCAACGTAAAGGTCGATCTGTACTGGAAAAACGGCAAACTCACAAAAGCCGTTCTGACACCGAAATATGACGGCAGGATCACTTTGTACGGACGGTTTTCGGCGGAAAATGCGGCGGTTGAATATGACGGAAAATATACTGTCATTGCGGCAAATGCCGATACGGCGTACACGGTCAGCAGTGCAGAATAAAAGATAAAAACAGGAGTGAGACGGATGACCGCTTCACTCCTGTTATTTGTTATTTGCCGACGGCGGCGTTCATTTTCTTCTGTGTGCTTCGCACCGCACAATAAACGATCAGCCAGACGGTAAAGAAAATGACCGTAAAAATGACCGTAAAGATCGCAATGACCGACGGATCAAACGGGATCCATGAATTGACGAGATACGTGCCGACGTAAACAATGTAAAGAGATATGCAATGAAAAAATACGGATTTCGGCACTGACCAGTGCTCGATCTGTTCGAACACCGTAGAACCTGCCTGTACGAATGCGAGAATGTAAGAGGACAGCACGGCGAGCAATATCTGTTTTCCGTTGAGAGAAAAAGAGGTTTCGACCGTTTCAACGATAACGTAAATGATGCTTACCACGATCGGTCCGAAGCCGCCGAACAGCAATCCGCGGTGTAAAAACTGCTTTACATAATGATTCATAATTATAATCCCAACCTTTCTTTTACCGTTTTCAAGTTTCTTCTCGAAACGTAATCTTTGTAGCCGTTGTGCAGGATCACCGACAGCGTACCCGAAAGAGAAGTGTCAAAATGATCGATCTTTTCAACGTTTATAATGCAGGATTGATTGATCTTGACAAAGCGACCGTCGAGTGCGGCTTCGATCTGATACAAGCGTTGTTTCAGCCGCAGTTTTTGCGTTTGCGTGTGTGCAAATAAGCGGTCGTTTTCAACGGAAAAACACTGTACTTCCGATAGATCGAGAGCAATAACCGTTTCGTTGCCGTAGCCGTACAGCGGTGTTTTTGCACTTGCAAACAGTTTTTCAATGGCTTGTGTCATTTCGTTTCTTTGGTCGGCGTATACGATCACTTCTTCGGGATGTGCCGTGCCGATGCGGAATGTAAGTTTCACAGAATGCCCCCTTTTTTTGCCGCGAATTGGGATGTGGTTATCATGGCAACCCACCATTTTATCATATCTTCAAAACCTGTTTTTTGCAAGCGAATGCAGGTAATCGGTCATATTTCTGCGGTATGTTGACGGATAAGAACCGACATTCTGACAAAAAAACAGCCGCACTGCCTTTTTTGTCGGTGCGGCTATATAAATATTTTTATTGTTACTTTGCGGATGCAATCAGACTGTCCATTGCCGCAAGCAGTGTTCCTGCGGTTGCGGGGCCTACCGAGTTCGTTTCTTCGTAATGCTTTCTGCCTGCATCATCGTAGGCAATGTTGAAATACGGGAACCACTCGTGCAACAGGAAATCGTTGTCGGGAATGATGTAACCGATCTCATCGTTGCAAAGGCCGAGAACGAAGTTGTGTTCGCAATCGGACATTTCCGAGAGAACTTTATATTCTGCATCCGTTTTGTTGGCGGCGTCTTCTGCGGAAAGGAAGTTTCCGCTTTCAAGTTCGGGAGACAGTTCACCGGGGATCATATAAATGCCGATCTGCTTGTTGCCCAGTTGCATATAAGAAACTTCACTGATAATGGAAACTTCTTTGTTGTTATTCTTCTCCATATCGTTGTTCAGTACGCCGATAATACGGGCAAGCAGAAGTGCCGTATTGTCACAAACAAGGCTGACGGTTGCCGATTTTACGTTGATAACGGGTGCAAGTTCTGTTTCGTTGTCGATATTCAGGACCAGATCTGCCACCTTTTTGCCGTACTCAACGGTATAGGCATAGCAATCAAAATTAAGTTCCTTGTCAAGAATCTGCTCAATTTTGTCACCGGTGATAAGCCCTCCTACGGCACCGTTTACAAAGATAACGTTTGCCGCACCTGTGCGATCCTTGATCTCTTTTGTCATGTAGGCAGGGAAATCCGCACTGATAACGGTCGTTGTCGCACCGAGCATTTCAGCGTGGCAGGCAAAATTCACGATATAGGTATCGGCACTGCCGTCCGCAGGTGCAAAGCGGATGCTCGTGACCGTGGAATCGTAATCGATCGGCGTTCTCGTGTCTGCCTGCATATCTTCCGCTTCGGCCGTGCCGAAATAAAGAGCACCGTTCGTTCTTGCTTCGTATGCTTTTATGATCGCTTCGGCGGTCTTCTGCTTCAGCGTGTTCATGAAATCCTCGTTTTTGCCGTCCGAATAGAATGCAGAGCCCCAGAGACCTTGCGTGTCAACCGCAGAATGCGTATGCGTGGCACAGATGTTGATCGATTTCAGATCGGGTATTCTGCCGCTTTCAATCACCGTCTGACGGATATCGTTGATGTCTGCACGGCTGATACCGACACTGTCTACGGCACAGATGACGACACCGCCTCTGCCCGTGTTATCATCCATATATACCGCCTTTGCGTACATATCGTCAAGGATGCCCTGTGCGGGGTTGTTGGTGTTGTAACCTGCGATGTAATAGGTGTCTGCCGTAACGTCCGCAGGTGTCAGAATTTCCTGTGCAAAGCCGACGGTCCACTGTGAGCCGGCTTCGTAAGCAAACGTTTCGTCGCCTGTAAGCATATATTCTGCAGTTTTCTCAGGCGTTGTATACATAGATGCGGGTGTGAAAAAGATTATTGCCGTCAGCAGAACGGCGATGATCTTTCTGACCAGTGCAGGAAGACCGAGTACACGTAAAACGTCCATATTGATTCCCTCCGGATACTGTTTACTTATTTCTTTTCATCGCGGGCGGCTTTGATCTTTTCTTCCATTGCACGGATGGAATCCAGATCACCGTCGGAGGCGGCTATGCTTGCTTCTTTTCTGCGGGTGAGAAGTTCCGCGTACATCATTTCCTTTTTCTTGCCGTTGAGATCGTAGAACAGCATCGGAATGATGCCGAACGAACCTGTCAGCACGGGAATGATGGTGAACATTGCGAAAATATAGAACTTGACCTTGTCGGGTTGTTCGGTGCCGTCCGTATAGGCGTTCTGATCGTAACCGACCATCTTTTTGAGTGCCGTCGTCACAATGCCGCTGACCGAGGTGGATACCTTTGCCGCAAGTCCCTTTGCAACGCTGGTCATCGCTTCCGTACGGTAGCCGTTTTTCCATTCGCAATAGTCCATGGCTTCGTTGTAAAGTTCGGTGGAAATGACGGAACGCAGACCGAAGAAGAACGTCCAGATAAATTCCCACGTTGCCATGGCAAAGAGCATCGGCCAGCGTTTGAGATACAGACCGCCCTTGAACGTCTTGGGATTGAAGCCGATACAGCCGAACAGGAAAACGAAGACATACAGGAAGTTGCCGATGTTCTTGCTGACGATGTAAAGGAATCGGCTGGAGAATTTGCGTCTGAACCACGGAACGAAGGAGTAGGAAAGGGGCGAGATCGGTACGGACGGAATGCCTGCAAGCAATACCATGGAGGCAAAGTGCAGAACGTCAATGTAGTAGTCCATTTCACTGCCCGAAATGCCGAAACCTGCCAAAAATTCCGAAAGTGTCAGCAGCAGGATCGGTTTGTTGTTGATGACCGAACGCAGCGAATCTTTGATCTTGGGTGTGGTCACCGACTGCATGACACGCTCTTTGGAATTCATGAAGAACCAGAATGACATTCCGCTTGAGATGATCGTGGTGACGGTGCCCATGCCCATGAACGCTCCGCGCAGTTGCTTTTCCATGGACGTGCCGGTCTTGAGTGCTTTGTTGTCAATGACGTCCAGCAAAACGGTCATGATCTGTGCGGGAAGGTTTTCTCCGAAAAAGCCCGAAGCAAAGTTTGCAATGGTGATGAGTCTCGTTCGGTCAACGGGGTGCGGTGTGATGGTTGCCAGCAAGCCCGTTCTTGCAATGGACTGGAACGTGCTGACACCTTCACGCATGATCTCAAGCATCAGATAGAAAACGAATTTGCTGATTGAAGTGGATGCTTTTCCCGCAAAGAAGAAAGGCATACACCAGTAGAGAATGGTGATGATCGCACCCGGCAATGCAAGGCCCAAAAGGTAGGGTCTGAATTTACCCCAGCGGGTACGGGTCTTTTCAACGATGGCGGCAGTGAAAACGTCGTTTACGATGTCCCATACGCTGTTGATGGATTTTGCAAGGGTCTGATAACCGAGGTCAACCTTGACGATATTTGTGACGAATCGGTTGGAATAGGCATTGATGTTCATGGTCTGTGCCGCATCCCAAAGGATGAAGCCCAATGTTTCTTTGGTGCCTACGTAACGCCTGTTTTCATACACGTAACCAAGTTGTTCGTCGGTGTAGGTCTGTGTGCTGACATTCTGATCTGCCAAAACAATCCCTCCCGTTTGCAGTGTTATTATTTTATAATATCATCTATTTTGTGAAATTGCAAGAATTGAAACCGTTTATCTGTCAGCCGTGCCGTTTTTACGGGCTTTCATAAGGCGGATGCGATAGGGGATCTCACCCAACAAGCCTTTGAGTGCAAGCCATGCACGGTTGCTTCTGCGTCTGAGTGCACGCAATTGCCGTTTGTCTTCTTCCGATTCAACGAAAGGAAGGGCAGGCGTGCCGTCGTCGATCACGATCGCCTGTGTCAGACAAATGCCGTAAGGCGACGAGACCTGCACGCGAACGTAAGAAAATGCATCTGCATTCTCAACCGAATCAAGATCCAACGTGAACGTACCGATTTCCTGCACGCTGTCAAAGCGTTCTTCTTTGATGACTTTTCCGTCTGCGATCCACAGAATGCGGTCAAAATCCGTGACCCGTACGCGGACGGAGTGTTCTTCGGTTTCGATTTTGTCAAACAACGGAACGGGCTTGTCGACGTTGCGGCAGTCCATGTCTTCATCGGGACCGAAGGTCTCATTTTTGCGGATGATTCGCGTTACGCAAAGGGAAGTGCCGTCACGCATGGCTTTCTTTACGCTGTCTACGGTCAGATCGGGCATGAAGAAATAGCAGAAAGAAGAATCCACGTCGCGTTCAATGTGCATATCTCCGTTGCTGAATGCAACCACCCGTTTGCCGTGCGGAAGACAGTATTGCAGCAGATGATCCCAAAGGTGGCGGTCCCACGGGGTTGAGGAGTTCTTTTCGTTGAAAACTTCAATGCCGAGGCAGGTGTCGTATTTCAGCAGGATATTGCCGAAATAATGCGTTAAAAACGGATCGTGGATCTTGTTGATATCCTTGTTCGTGTTCAACCAGCTTCCGGGGTGATTCATAAAAGAAACGCCGCCGTTTTCCTGCACCGCTTTTACGGCACATTCGTAATCGTTTTCTTTGCCGCCGAACATTTCACAGCCTTTCATGAAAAAGCCGTTGACGTGTGTCTTGGTAGCGGTCAGGTTGCACATTTCGTTGCCGCCGGGCACGCACAGCATTCCTTTGCCGCGTGCATTGCCGTCGGGAAGCGGATATGTACCGTCTGCAAGGTGACGGGCTTCTTCCGTCGTAAACCAATTCAGATCATAATGCCGCATGGCACGGAAAGCACGGTACATCAGCGGTTTTGAGGGACATTCATCCCAAGGTCTTCCCGTTACGCCGTGATCGGTCATGGCAAGAAAATCAAAATCACGGTTGTAGTAAGCGAGAACGGCATCCCGCAGATCCATTTCGCCGTCGCTTGCAACCGAATGGGTGTGCAGATTGCCCTTGTACCGTTTCCAGGTGTTCCAATCCACTTTTTCGTAAGGGGAGAGCAGACGGTAATTTTTCATAGAACCTCCGTTTTTTCTTGCAAAAGAAATTTGCTTGTGTTAAAATTGTTTTAAGTTTTATTTTCAGTTTGTTGTGTTATTTCTATATTAACATAGTAAACAGCCGATTGCAACGGTGTATCGGCGGAAGGGAACAAAAATAATGAAAATGCGACTTTTACCGCTGTTGATACTGGTTTTTGCAATGACGGGGCTGAGTGCCTGTCGCTGGAATCCGGATCTGCTCAATGAACAGGTGTCTTACGAAGCACAGCCCATTACGGAAGCGGATTATTCCATCCACGATATGACGGGAAAGCAGATTCCGTATTACAACGTAAACAAAGCCATGTTTGATCCGCAGTTGTTTTCAAGAACGGATGACGGACGAATGATGTACGCGGATTCTTCTCTGATCGCACGAACGGGTATCGACGTGTCCACGCATCAGGAGGATATTGACTGGCAGGCAGTACGCGACGACGGTATTTCCTTTGCCTTTATCAGAGCCGCTTACCGCGGATACGGGAAAAGCGGAAAGATCTATACGGATGAGAATTTCAAAAAAAATATAGAAGGAGCACTTGCGGCAGGCTTACGGGTTGGTGTATACTTTTTCTCGCAGGCGATCAGTGAAAAAGAGGCGATCGAAGAAGCCGATTATATCCTGCAACTCGTCAGGGGATATCCTTTGCAGTATCCGATCGTGTTCGACTGGGAACGGTACGATATTGAGGAATCGCGTACCTATACGACCGATTCCGAAACCATCACGGCCTGTGCAAAAGCGTTCTGTGACAGGATACGGGATGCCGGTTACCGTCCCATGATCTATCTCAACTGCGAGATCGGTTATTTTGAATACGACCTTGAAGCATTACAGGGCTACGATTGCTGGCTTGCACAGTACAACGATCAGCCGACCTATTATTATCATTACACGATCTGGCAATACACCGAAAACGGAAAGGTTGACGGTATTGACGGTCCTGTTGACTTAAATATTTGCCTGTATGATTACGGCAGTGAAAGCATGGGGTAAAAATTATGAACATGATGTCCAATATGCATACGCATTCCACTTTTTCCGACGGTAAAAACGCACCGCGAGATATCGTTGAAGCGGCAATTGAAAAAGGTTTTTGTGCCATCGGTCTTTCCGATCACAGTTATACGTGCTTTGACAGTTCTTACTGCCTGCCGCCCGAACGGTATGACCTTTACAGAAGTACGGTGCGTCAATTGCAGAAAGAATATGAAGGCAGGATCAGAGTTTTGCTCGGTCTGGAGCAGGATGCGTTCAGTGAGCCGCTTGTAAAAGCGGATTTTGACTATTTTATCTGCGGCGTGCATTACGTGAAAGCCGACGGGGTGTACTATCCCATCGATTCAAGTGCAAACGCCACGAAAGAAGCCATTGACGTCGGTTTTCATGGCGATCAGATCGCATTCTGCCGTGCTTACTATGAAGACGTCGTAAAATGTCTGGATCTCGAACCGCTGTTTTTGGCACATTTTGATCTTATCACAAAGCATAAGGTACCCGATGAAAGCGATCCGCGTTATATAAGCCTTGCTTTGGAAACACTCGATGCCGTTATGGAAAAAGGTGTTCCGATCGAAGTCAATACGGGTGCCATGGCAAGAGGTGTGACCGATTGGCCGTATCCTGCCGAGTTTTTGATGCGTCGCATTGCCGAAAAGAACGGGCTTGTCACGTTGGGAAGCGATTGCCACGATTGTACGAAACTTGATTATGCCTTCGATATTGCGGCGGATGCACTTCGCAGAAACGGTGTGCGTTCGGTGTTGGTGTTTGACGGGGAAAAATTTGTCGAACAGGGAATCTGATCTTTGTTTTGCCGATTGGCAGTAAAGGAGATTTTGTTGTGGATATTTTTAACGTGTTGTCGATGATCGGCGGTTTGTGTCTGTTTTTGTTCGGTATGAACGCAATGGGCGAGGGACTGGAAAAATCAGCCGGTAACGGATTGAAAGCACTGCTCGGAAAACTGACCACCGGTAAACTGGCAGGTTTTTTGACGGGACTTGGCGTTACCGCCGTTATTCAGTCTTCTTCCGCCACGACGGTCATGGTCGTCGGTTTTGTAAACTCCCGCCTGATGACTTTGCGGCAGGCGATCAACGTCATTATGGGTGCCAACGTCGGTACCACCGTAACGGCGTGGGTCCTCAGCCTTGCAGGCATTGAAGGCGACAGTTTCTTTATGAAACTCCTCAAGCCTACGTCTTTCTCTCCGATCCTTGCACTGATCGGTATCGTTCTGTACATGGGCTTCAAGGACAATAAGAAAAAAGACATCGGTACCATCCTGCTCGGTTTTGCAACGCTGATGTTCGGTATGGATGCCATGTCGGATGCCGTTGCAGGTCTTGCTGAACTGGAAGGATTCCGCAATCTGATGCTTATGTTCTCCAACCCCCTGCTCGGTGTGCTCGTAGGTGCCGTTCTTACCGCCGTTATTCAATCTTCCTCGGCATCGGTCGGTGTATTGCAGGCTCTTTCCGCAACGGGACAGATCACGGTCGGCACGTCCGTTCCCATTATCATGGGACAGAATATCGGTACCTGTGTGACTGCACTCATTTCATCCGTAGGTGCCAACCGCAATGCACGCAGAGCCTCCGTCGTGCATCTGTGTTTTAATATTATCGGTACGGCGATCCTGCTGATCGTATTTTCAATCGTGCGTGCCGTTGTGAACGTACCGCTGTTTGAATCCGCGGCAAGTGCATGGAGCATTGCGTTGGTGCATACCGTATTCAACGTGGCGTGCACGGCGATCATGTTCCCTGCGGCAGGTTTGCTTGAAAAACTGTCCGTAAAACTCATTCCCGAACCCAAGGGCGATGCTACGGAAGCAAAAATCGAGTTGGATGAACGCTTGATGAATACCCCCGCATTGGCAATCAGCCGTTGCCACGATCTGACGGTCAAAATGGCAACCATCTCCGAAGAAGCACTGCGCAAAGCCATGTTCGCATTGCAGGACTACACACCCGAACTTGCCGAGCGTGTGCGTGTGCTGGAAGGCAAAGCCGACCGTTACGAGGATATTTTAGGCAGTTATCTTGTGAAACTGAATACCTATCCCATGAGCGATGCCGACAGCCATGAATCGGCAAAACTGTTGCATCTGATCGGTGACTTTGAACGTATTTCCGACCATGCCGTCAATCTTGTGGAATCGGCAGAGGAGATCAAGGAAAAAGGTGTCGTTTTCTCCGAATCCGCACAGCGTGAACTGAAAGTGCTGATGGCGGCAACGGAAGAGATCCTTTTCTATACAATGAAAGCGTTTCTGGACGGCGATCTTGCCGCCGCCGCACAGGTGGAGCCGCTTGAGCAGGTGGTGGACGATCTCAAGGATGCCCTGCGGCTTCGTCATATTCAGAGATTGCAGAAAGGCAACTGCTCCATTGAAGTCGGTTTTGTATGGGCGGATCTGCTGAATAACTTCGAACGTGTATCCGACCACTGTTCCAACGTTGCCGGATGTATGATAGAAATGTCGCACGATACCATGGATATGCATGAATATCTGAATAATATCAAGCATAACAATCCTGTATATCAGGAAAAATATGCACAGTTCTCGGAAAAATATGCACTTCCCGTTGCATAAGTTTGCATAGGGGAAATGACAGAATCAGAAAAACACTCCGAAAAGGGGTGTTTTTTTTCTTATCTGAACGGTTTTGCTTCGGCAAGTTCACCAAAAAAGAGATGTTTCGACAGAAAATAGTAGGACTAAAAAGAGAAAATCCAAAACAGGTCTTGCATAATTATAAAAGTATGTTATACTGACAGCACAATCTTATAAGGAGTGTAAAAAAAATGAAAAAGCTTGTATCCGTTATTTCCGTTCTTGCAGCTCTTTGCCTCGTGATCGGTTGCTTTGCAGCCTGCGGCAATGATGTTGAAGATCCCACCGATGCTTCCGTAGCTGACGATGCTACCGTCGCAGATGCTACCGATGCTGCTACCGCAGTTCTCAAAGTCATCGATATCCCCCTGACCGAAGAAGAATATGCATTCGCAGTCACCAAGGGCAACGCTGAACTGCTTGCATCTCTCAACGCTTTCCTTGCTGACAGCAAAGAAAACGGTCTGTTTGATGACATTATGAACAAGTATTTCGGCGACGGCACACCCGAAGGTGTTCTGATTGCCGATGCAAAAGTCGGTGCATCCGAAAATCAGCTTGTCATTGCCACCAACGCAGCATTCGCTCCCTTTGAATATGTTGAAGGCGAATACTACTACGGTGTTGACATCGAACTGATGAATCACTTTGCAAAATCCCTCGGCAAGACTCTTGCTGTCAACGACATGGAATTTGACTCCGTCTGCACCGCTGTCGGTGGAGGTATGTGTGACGTAGCCGCTTCCGGTCTGACCATCAAGCCCGAACGTGAAGAAATCCTTGACTTCTCCACTGCTTACTACAACGCATCCCAGAAGATCATTGCTCCCGCAAACGACACCGCATTTGATGCCTGCTCCACCGCAGCAGAAGCAGAAGCAGTTCTTGCAGGTCTTGCAGAAGGCACAAAGATCGGTTACCAGACCGGTACCACCGGTGCTTTCTACATCGACGGTGATGCAGACTGGGGCTTCGACGGCTTTGCAAACATTGAAGGCGTCGGTTATTCCAACGGTGCATTTGCCGTTCAGGATATCATCAACGGTAACATCGCTTACGTTGTAATCGACGAAGCACCCGCAGCAAACATTGTTGCAGGCGTCAACGGCTGATTATTGAAGTAAATTCGTGCAACCCCGTCTGACGGCGGGGTTGCTTTTATAAGAAAGTCGGAAAGGGGAGTCGCAGTGCTTGCCGTTGCAAACACTGTCATAGTGAAGTGATATGCTGACAGACTTTTCCCTGAAATGGGATAAATTTATCATCAATTTTATTGACAAAGGCGGTTATAAACAGGTTTTAGCCGGTCTTGAAAATACGATCATGGTCGCCGTGATCGGCCTTGTGATCGGTATGCTCATCGGTATCGTGATCGCTGTGATCAGCGTCATGCCGAAATATCCGATCCTGCCGTACGCCATGCAGGGCCGTTTTGACCGTTTTTTGGACCGTTTCCCGAAGAAGCCTTTGTTGCGTGTCGTCAGTTTTTATTATTTGTTTTTTGCGATCATGTGGATTTTGCAAAGAATCCCGTTTATTCTGCAAAAGATCTGTTCTTTGTACGTCGCACTGTTCCGCGGAACACCCGTCATGGTGCAATTGCTGATGGGCTATTTCGTACTGTTGCCGAGTATGGGATTCAAGGTCACTGCCGTGCAGGCAAGTATCCTCATTTTCGGTCTGAACAGCGGTGCGTACGTTTCCGAGATCATGCGCGGCGGTATCAATTCCGTTGACGGCGGTCAGTTGGAAGCCGCCCGTGCGGTCGGTTTCAGTTATTCCGCATCCATGGTCAAGATCGTGGTGCCGCAGGCAATCAAGAACATTCTGCCTACCTTGGGTAACGAGTTCATCGCACTCATCAAGGAAACCTCCATCATCGGTTATGCAGGTGCGCTTGACCTCGTTTATGCGTTCAAACAAATCGGTACGAGCACATACGAATATACGGTTCCGTATATCGTGCTTTCCGTTATTTACATTGTATTGGTCGTGGTGATCACCATCGGCCTGAAGATTATGGAAAGGTGGTTGGCAAAAAGTGATAGACGTCGTTGATCTGCGTAAAAGTTTTGGTGACCATGAAGTGCTCAAAGGCATTACGACCACCATTCACGAGGGTGAAAAGGTCGTTGTCATCGGCCCGTCCGGCAGCGGTAAGAGTACTTTTTTACGCTGTCTGAACTGCATGGAAGATCCCACGGCAGGTTCGATCATTTTTGAGGGTGAGGATATTGCCAATATCCACGTGGATATCAACCGCCACCGTGAAAAGATCGGCATGGTGTTCCAGCAGTTCAATCTGTTCAATAACAAGACCGTTTTGGACAACGTGATGCTGGCTCCCTATTGTCTGGGTAAGAAGAAACTGAAAAAATTGAAAAAAGATCCGTCCTATACGGGACCTAAAACCGCAAAGGAACTCAAAGCACACTGCGAAGAAGATGCAAGACGTCTTTTACGCCGTGTCGGTCTGGAGGAAAAGGCAAGTGCCTATCCGTCCACCCTGTCGGGCGGTCAGAAACAGCGTGTTGCCATCGCAAGAGCACTTGCAATGAATCCCAAGGTGATGCTGTTCGACGAACCTACCAGTGCGTTGGATCCCGAAATGGTCGGTGAAGTGCTTGACGTTATGAAAGAACTTGCCGACAGCGGTATGACCATGGTGGTCGTCACCCATGAAATGGGCTTTGCACGCGAAGTCGGTACCCGCGTTCTTTTCATTGACGAAGGTGTGATCGCGGAAGAAAACACACCGCAGGAATTCTTCGCCAATCCGCAGACCGAAAGATTGAAAACGTTTCTGAGCAAAGTTCTTTAATATGTAAAACAATAAACAGATGTATTCTGAGGATGATATGCCTCCGATGCATCTGTTTTTCTTTTTGTGCCGATCCAAAAAAAACGCTTGTCCGATTGCGTTCGGTATTTGCTTTTGTCGATGCCTGTCGAATAAACCATGTAAGTTTGTAAGAAATATACAAACAAATGAAGCCACTTTGATCGATTGTGCAGAAATATGAAAAATATTAAAAATGTGATTGACATTGACATAAATTTGTGTTATAAAATGGGTGAATAGAGGTCACATGAAAGGAGATTTGAAGATGTTTATTAAAGGATATGTGTACAGCCATAAGCAGGATATCGGTGAAGAAATAATCGATACTTGGGGTGTTGCACTCGCAAAAGCGGATGGTGAATGCATCCTTTGTCCGGACGTTTCGGTGGATCGTGAACAGGCGGCAGAGTTCGCACGCCTTGCCGTTTGCAACGAACTGACCGAGGCGAATCTGGAAACGGAACTGTGTGCATACATTGAATCCCTCAGTTGTATGCTTTGATAGCCCCGCAGAGTTTTCCGTCAATGCAAAAAGCCTTCCGTCCCCGTTTGGGGATGAAAGGCTTTTTGTATTTTAATTCTTAATTCATCGGATCTTCCAACAGATCTTCAATCGTGCAACCGAGAACTCTTGATAATTTATAAAGCGTTTTTGCCTGTGCTTTATCAATATCGTTTACTTTTTGCTCGTACATCTGAATGGAACGCAGGTTCACTCCCGTTTCATATGCGAGATCCGCTTGCGAAAGACCTCTGTTTTCGCGAATCTGTTTCAGTTTTGTTTCCGCATCCGTTTTGGTATATAACTGCTCAATTGCGTCAATAAACTGTGTTATATCCATTTCGTGATAAACCGAATACATGGATATGATCTTTGAGAGTGGTGCATATTCAAAAATATCCTTAAATCTTCTGCCGGTGTACCATTGATATTCTGCAAGTGCCCAACCAGCCCAATATTCCGGTGATTTTTCCCTGCAGAAACGCGGAGCAGGGAGTTTTTTTTCTTTGTAGATTTTATTGATTACAACCTGAGCAAGTTCTGTTCCGGACATTCCCGAAAGCACGGCAGGGTTTCCTCTCTCAAATTGTTCTGCATATCCCGATTGCACAAACAGCATAGCGATCCAATCGCTTTTCATCTTGCAATCGTTTATTGCATAGTCAAAAAACTGGGATAAACGGCTTTTTGCATTACTCAGATAAGATTTGTTGTAAGCGTGGGTCATCGTTTCGTATCTCCTCTCTGAGTATATCCATCACGAATATATCGTCACGGTAGGATTTTCTTTTTCTGATGTCGTTTTTATATGCATCCCTTGCCTTTGTGTCACGGGCAATAAACTGTGGATAATAAACGGTTTTATCGACGGGCTGTGCATCAATGAATTTGAGCTGATCGTATGCTTTCTTTGAAATGAGGACGGTCTGTTCTCCGAGTTTGCCGAGATGCAACGCTCTGTTTAAACTGCGAAGCGATAAACCGTTTTCTACAAAACTTTCCGCATATCTGAAATACGAATCATCAGCACGGTAACCTACAATAACATCGTATTGAGAAGTATCAACGGAATAGTGTTTTATAATATAATCCTTTGCATCAACGGCAATTTCGGAATCCAAAGAAAGTGTTCTGTGTTGCAGTAAAAGAGCGATCCAGTTTAATACGGTATGCGTACCGTCCGACAGATTCAGTATTTTTAAACCTGTCAGATCCAATTCGTAGCGATTGATAAAACCGTTCGTGTTTTGTTTGCATGCCCACTCTTTCGCCATATCCGGGATGCGGGTGCAATAGAATCCCATTCCGTAATCGTTTTTAGGATTCCCTTTGGTTATATTCGGAAGCTCAATAATATGATCCGTTCCGTGGAACAATTCGATTTTGTTCATAAGGCACTCCTTGTATCATTGTGATGTTATAGTTGAATTATATCATCACAATGATACTTTTGTCAAGATAAAAGTATATTATTGCATAAAAGCACTCAATTATTTGATCGTAAATACAAAAACACCCTACCGCAAGGGTAGGGTGTTTTTGTATGGCGGAGAGTTAGGGATTCGAACCCTAGGTGAGTTTCCCCACACAGCATTTCGAGTGCTGCACCTTCGACCACTCGGACAACTCTCCGTATTTGTTTATGCAGGTGTTATTGCTTGATAACGCACATTATTTTAGCAGAAGAACACAGAATTGTCAAGAACAAAATGATAAAATGATGCCGTGCATGATAAATAGCATTCCGATCTGTATGATCTCCTTTTCTGCTTGCACCTTGCCGTTGAATATGCTACACTGAAAATATCATTCTTACGGAGGGATCGCAATGGCAAAAGAAAAGGCAATTCAAAAACAAAAACAGCGTGAAGAACGGCAGTTGCACCGTTTGACCGCACAGCAGAACAAAGGAACCTATGCAGGGTATTTTGCAATTCTGCTGTTTCTGATCACGTTCGTCAACATTCTTGACGAGGTGACCAGCAATCTGCCGAATTCTCTGCAATCGGCGTATATTACCGAATTCTTTGTCAATGCACAGATGTTCGGGAAGTCGTATAATTACGAAGAAGGTCTTGCCTTGCATCAGACCATCAACGTAGTCAGTTACGTGTTCGGTATCATCACGCCGTTTTATAAAGCACTTGCGGATAAATTCGGCAGAAAACCCCTGTTCGTTCTGTCTACACTGGGCATGACCATGGGTTTATTCGTAACCTCAATTGCACCGAATTACTACGTCTTTCTGTTCGGTTCCGCACTCATCAGTTTCTTTATGGGGCACGATATGCAGATCATTTACATTCTGGAAGTTGCACCCAAAGAAAAACGTGCACGCATTTACAGCCTGCTCAAGAGTCTGGGCATCGTCGGAGTGGTGTTCGTTCCCATGCTTCGTTCCTTGCTGATGGGAAATGATCCCACCTTGTGGCGGAAAGTGTTTTTCGTGCCGTCAATTTTCGGTTTTGCCGCCTGCCTTGCCGTTCTGTTGCTTTCCAAGGAAACCAAAGTATTTCTGGATGAGCGTATTGCGTATCTGTCCCGTCCGTTTGAAGAACGGCAGGAAGAACGCCGCCTGCAAAAAGAGCAGAAAAAGGCAGATGAAAAGAATCACGGCGTTATCAATGCCTGTAAATACATATTCAAACATAAAGACACCCGTTCGCTGATTGTTGCACATATCGTTTTTGATACCGCCATTGCATCGGTGGGGCTTTATTACGAATCTGCCATGCACATTGCCGGAATGTCCACCGAAGCCGTCACACAGGCTTTGTTCGTTTTGCCGATCGTGTATGCGTTTCTGACCTTTACTTCCGGTTTCGTTGCCGACCGTTTCGGCAGAAAGGCAACCGTTTCGTTTTATTCCTCTCTGTGCGTGATATTCTTTATCATGTTTGCCGTCGGTATCAACAACGGCTGGAATGCGTATCTCATCGGTGCGTTCTGCGGCTTGTATCAGGGCGGATACTGGATCGGCCGTGATTATATGAATATTATGATGACCGAAAAGGTACCTACCGAGATCCGTGCCTCCGTCGTCGGTGCGGAAGGTCTGCTTGTAACGGTCGGTATGGCGGTCGGTTATGCGGCTATGGTCATCGGTATCCTTAAAATTTCCGTATGGGCAACCTGCCTGATCGTTGCCGTTCCTACGGTATCGGCCGCCGTGGTCCTGTTGCTGAAAACTGTGAAAGAGACAAAAGGTGCAGACCTTGAAACGGCAGGACGCGAAACGGTTGATGCTTGACGAATGTTTCCAAAATTGTTTAATTTTGTACATATTGTAAAAAGTATAGCCGTCTGTTAATATTTAGTTCATAATCTTGCATAAAATCCACAAATTACCGACACATTGTTGATTGCAATTCACACTGTTTTGTTGTATCATATAAATAGCAAATAAACACGTTTTCGGAGCAACAAACATGGTGGTAAGTGAAAGCAAAGGACGTAGCGGTTTTGCCGCAGCTTTGCGTGACAGAAAAGCAAAAGAAAAGCCGGACAATGTGCGGTACAATAAAGAAACGGAACATCTGCGCAGGCAGTTCAGTGCATTGGGCAAGCCCGAAAGTCTGAAAGATCTGTTGCTGCGTGCCGCTTCTGTTTACGGCAATCGCACGCAGGTCGTGGAGTTTTCTTCCGACGGTAACGTCGAATATTCCGCAAAACAACTTTGTGAAGACGCCTCTGCACTTTCCTTTGCACTGACGAAACGGGGCCTGGCAGGGAAGAACATCGGTGTGATCGGTCGCAACGGCTACGCTTGGATGGTTTCCTTTTTTGCCGCTTGTTGCGGTGTCGGTACTGCCGTTCCGCTGGACAAGGAACTGCGTGGTGAAAAACTGCAATATCTGATCGAAAAGGCAGATATTGCATGGATCCTTTGTGACGATGCTTTGCTTGCAACCGTGCGTGATGCGGCAGGAAACGTACCCTGCGTTCCTTTTGTCGGCAAAGGTGAAGACCTGAGTTTGCCGATGCTCATAAGACAGGGGAGAGAATTGCTCGTGGACGGTACGCCGCCGTTTTCACAGCGAGAAGTGAAAACACAGGATATCGCCGCCATCGTTTTTACATCGGGTACAACGGGAGCTAACAAGGGCGTTATGCTTACACACGGCAATCTGATCGAAAATGCGTACTCGTTGACCGGTGTGTTGCCGCCCATGGCATCTGCTTTGTCGGTACTGCCGATGAATCACGTGTTTGAACTCGGTTGTACGGTGCTGACCGCGATCAGCATCAATGCGGTGCTGTATATCAACGACAGTTTGCGGCATCTGCTCAAAAATGCGGTTGCCTGTCAGCCGCAGATGATCGTCGTCGTTCCTGCGTTTATTGATTTTTTATATAAAGAACTGGACAGCCAATTGAAGAAGAACGGTATCAAGGGCGGTGCGGCATCGCTTACGAATGCACCGGCACCCATCCATGCCCTGGTCAGAAAAGCGGTGTTGTCCTATTTCGGCGGCACGTTGCCTTATTTTGCCTGCGGCGGTGCGGCTGTCCGTAAGGATTATCTGCAGACCTTGCAGAGCCTCGGATTTGAGATCTATCTCGGTTACGGATTGAGTGAATCGGCTCCCATTGCCGCATTGAATATGCACGCGGATAAAAAGCCCGAATCGGTCGGTTTGCCGATCGTCAGAAACGGCCGTTTCCGCATCCGCAATGCCGATGAGGACGGAATCGGAGAGATCATGCTGTGCGGTGATAATATCTGTGCCGGATACTATAAGGATGCACAGGCAACTTTGTCGAGTTTTGTGGACGGTTGGTTCTGCACGGGGGATTACGGCAAACAGGATGCCGACGGTGAACTGATCATCACGGGAAGAAAAAAGAATCTGATCGTGCTTGACAACGGGAAGAACATCTGTCCCGAAGAAATTGAGAATCATCTTCTGACACACGTAAACGGCATCCGTGAAGCGGTCGTCTTTGAGAGCATCAAAATGTACGGTGAAACGGAGAGTAAGATCATTGCCGCCGCCGTGTATGCCGATCCCAAGGATTTTCCGAAAGAGGATCCGGCACAGATCGAGCATAAACTGAAAGAAGCGTTGGTTCGTGCATCGTTTCAATTGCCTGCATTTATGCGTATCGGGGATGTGGAGATCTTCCGTGAGGAATTTCCGAAAACTGCAACCATGAAGATCATACGACAAGAAGTTATTGCATTATATAATCAAAAAAAAGGGGAACAGGAAAATGCTTGAAGAACTCAAAACACTGATTGCCGAACGTCTGGGGATGCCTGCCGACAGTATTTCGGCAAAAACGGATCTGCTTTATGAATTGGGTGCGGATTCGCTCACGCTCGTCAGCCTTGTCGGTGACGTGGAAGAACATTTTAAGATCTCTATCGACGATGCGGATCTTGCACAGTTGGCAACCGTTGGGGATCTTGCTGAATTGATCGCAAGATTGCAGGGTTAATAACCAACATGAAAAAGACACGGTTCACGGTTGTGAATTGTGTTTTTTTTAATAAAACACTTGTATTGTGTCGGTTTGGATTGTATAATGATATAAATGTATTGCATACAGAATGAGAGGTAAACATATATGGCTATGTCGCTTTCCGATAAAATGGCGTTAATGCGTCTGCAAAACGGTTATTCCAAACAGCAGATCGCCGTGCAGTTTCAGGTGACGGAAGAAACGGTCACTGCATGGGAAAACGGTACTGCAACGCCTGATCTTGCATTGTTGCCCAAAATTGCATCCTTTTACTCGATCACGGTGGACGAGATGCTCAACGGAGAAATTCCCTACCGTCCGCAGGCACAGGCACAACCGCAACCCAATTACAGCCAACCGGTACAGGCTCAACCGCCGCAGCCTGCACAACAAGTTTGGCAACAGCAAACGCAACAGCAATCGACATGGCAACAGCCGAACTATCAGCAGACATCCCAACAACAGTCTCAACAGCAGTCGCAGCAACAATCCTCACAGCAACAGGACTATCAGGAACAGGCACAAAGAATGGCCGACGGTATATTCAAAGGCATTTTCGGCCTGTTTGACAAATGGACGACCTTTGCAAACCGCCGCAACACGGCACGGCTGATGTTCATATTCCCGTTTCCGTTGCTCATTGTTGCCGCTTATGTTTTCGTCGGTACGGTGCTTAAACTCTGGCATCCGACGTGGATCATGTTCCTTCTGATTCCTTGCTACTACATGATCGCCGCCGCGTTGAAGGCAAGATCGCAAAAAGCGTTTTTGTTCATTATGCCCGTTCCCATTGTGATCGTCATGCTGTTTTTGCTCATCGGTTTCGGGCTTCATATCTGGCATCCGACGTGGATACTGTTCCTGCTGATCCCGATTTATTATTGGTCGGTCGCATTCTTTGTGAAGAGCAGAAGAAAGTTCTGAACTATAAAATAAAAATCAGGAGATATAAGCGTAAAAACTTATATCTCCCGTTTTTTTTGTTTTTATTGATCTTGTATTGCTTCCTGCAACAGCCTTTCAAAAGCGGCGGCGAACCGTTCGTCATCTTCTTTCGTGCGTTTTCGCGGTCCTTTGAGGTGATTTTTGGATTTTGCTCTGCGTATTTTTGCACCGAAAGCACGTTCATACAGCAAGCGGTCGATGTTTTGCTGTGTAAAACGCATACCGCTTTGGTGTATACAGCGGCACCTCTTTCCCAAAGCCAGTGCGGCAAGGCCGTAATCCTGTGTGATTACGATATCACCTGCCGTACAGCGGTTGATGAGAGCAAGATCCACCGCATCCCGTCCGGCTCCGATGGTGACCACTTCGGAAATATCCGAAAACAGCACGTGGTTGGTGTCACAGAAAAGCACGCACGGAACGTCGTGTTGTTTTGCGATCTGTTCTGCAATGCGTGTGACGGGACACGCATCGGCATCAATGTAAACGGTCATATTTCGGGTGTGATCTCCCAATAGGCGACACGCTCACGCAGGTGCGTGTAGGTCAGATACAGTTTGTCGTCGACACAGGTGATGGCAGGGTAGGAGTATTCGCCGGGGTTGACTTCCAGATTGATGACGTCTTTGAACGTTTCACCGTCGTCTTTGGATACGGCAAGCGTCAGCGGTGTGCGGTCACCCCAGTTTTTGCTGACGGGGTTGTACAGTAACCACAAATTGCCCTTGCTGTCCTGTGCCAGATCAAGCCCGGAATTGTTGTTGGGCAGTGCCGTTCTGTACGGCTTGCACCACGTAATGCCGAGGTCTTCCGAATCACTGCGATACACAGCCCCCTGGTTGGTGCGAAGCAGACAGTGAACGGATTGATCTGCACTCTGCCACAGGGTGGGCTGGATCATGTTTACCCACATTCTTCTGTACTTCGGACGTTCCATCGGCGTTTGCTTTTCCCACGTCAGGCCGTCGTCTGCACTGCGGTCAATAAAGGGGATCCACATTTTGTTCTGTTCGGTGGAGGCAGGTGCGAGCACGGTACCGTCCTGCAAACGGATGCACTTGTTCTTGACGGGGCCTCTGCCGCCCTCGGTGTCACCGTCAACCAGTTCGCAAGGGGCAGACCACGTCAGACCGTTGTCTTCGGAAATGACGTATTTCGTGATCCAGTTCGGAATGGTCTGTCCGTACTTGTAATACAGAATGATCTTACCGTCCTCACGCAGATGCAGTACGGGATTCCAGTGAGCAACGTCCCGTTCTTCGGAAATACGCACGGGTGCACTCCACTGACCGTCTTTGCGGATGCTTGCCCAGATGCCGACGTCGTCCGCACCTTCGCGTTGTCCTGCAAACCATGCGGTCAGCACGGTATCGTTGGGCAACGGCAGAACGGTGGAGGCGTGACAGGACGGAGCCTGCGTGTTGTAGAGAAAAACGTATTCTTTTTTTGCTTCAAGAATCATAATCAATCCCTCCCTTGTTATTTTCGAGTATAGCATATAAAAGTATTGTCCGTCAACACAATAATAAAAGTATATTGCTTGCATTCGACAGGTATTGGGTGTATAATATGATAGAAAATTTTACAGATCTGAGGAGTTGTACGGTATGAAATTTTCCGAAATGAAATATGAAAGAGTGGATATACAGAGTTTATCTGCGGCGTATGACCGTCTGACGCAGGCTGTCCGCAATGCACGGTGTGAACAGGACGTGTTTGCGGCATTTGCGGAGCATGAAAAACTTTCAAGCCATGCTGAAACGATGATAACGCTGACGTATATCCGTCACTCCATAGATACGACCGATGCATTTTATGAGGCTGAAAACGATTTTTACGATGAAAATTCTCCTTTCCTGACCGAAAAATTAAGTGCGTTTCAGCTTGCCCTGCTTGAAAGCCGTTTTTTGCCGCAGTTGAAAGAAAAATTCGGGGAACTGATGTTTGTCAATGCCGAACTTGAAAACCGTGCTTTCAAACCCGAGATCGTGCCGATGATGCAGGAAGAAAACAAACTGTGCAGCCGCTACGCAAAACTCGTTGCAGGTGCAAAGATTCTCTTTGACGGCAAAGAACGCACGCTTTCCGAACTGGCACCCTACAAACAGAGTGCGGATCGCAGTGTGCGTAAAGCCGCATTTGAAGCGGATGCCGCATTTTATAAGTCACACGCGGAAGAACTCGACGAGATCTATGATTCTCTCATCAAGGTACGTACGCAGATCGCAAAAACGCTCGGTCTGGAATCGTTTACGCAGGTTGCCTATCTGCGTCTGAAACGCAATTGCTACAACCCCGAAATGGTGAAAAAATTCCGCGATGCCGTCAAGACGGATATCGTTCCTCTTTGCGGCAAACTCAAAGAAATGCAGAAAGCACGCATCGGTGTGGATACACTGCATTATTACGATATGGATTTTAAATTCCCCGAAGGCAATCCCCGTCCCGTCGGTTCTGCACAGGATATTCTTGATGCAGGCAGACAGATGTACAGGGAAATGTCGCCGCAGACGGCTGTGTTCGTGGACGAACTGTACGACAATGAACTTTTGGACGTTCTTTCCCGCAAAGGTAAGCAGGTAGGCGGTTACTGCACGTTCCTGCCCGATTACAAGGCATCTTTCATTTTCTCCAATTTCAACGGTACGTCCGACGACGTGGAAGTGCTCACCCATGAAGCGGGACACGCATTTGCAGGCTGGCTTGCCAAGGATTTTGAAGTGCGTGAAAACATGGATCCCACCATGGAATCCTGCGAGTGCCATTCCATGTCCATGGAGTTTTTTGCATGGAAGTGGTTGCATCTGTTCTACGGCGAAAATACGCCCACTGCAAAACTGGCACATCTGGAAGGCTGTCTGAGTTTCATTCCTTACGGCTGTATGGTGGATGAATTCCAGCACATCGTTTACGATCATCCGGAACTGACACCCCAACAACGCCATGAAGCCTGGGAAGATCTCGAAAGACAGTACCGCCCGTACGTGGACCGTTCCGATCTTGCTTTTTACGGCGAGGGCAGAGGATGGCAACGTCAGCACCATATTTACGAACTGCCGTTCTACTATATTGATTACTGCCTTGCACAGACGGTTGCTCTCACGTTCTGGTCCATGATGAATGCGGACCGTGAAGATGCGTGGAAGCGTTACCTTGCTTTTGCGGAACAGGGCGGTAAAAAAACCTTCCTCGGTCTGTGTGAGACCGCAGGTATCGACAGTCCGTTCACGGACGGCGTGCTGAAAAAAATCGTCTCCACAGCCGCAAAAACACTCGAAAATTGATGTTTTCCACTTGCAAAATCTGAACAAAGTGGTATATTGAATAGGTATTCTGAAAATAAGGATTGATAACAATGACTAAAATTGATATTTACTCCGGTTTCCTCGGAGCCGGAAAAACAACTCTCATCCGCAAAATGCTCAACGAAGCCTATGCGGGTGAAAAACTGGTGCTCATCGAAAATGAATTCGGTGAGATCGGTATCGACGGCGGTTTTCTGCAGGAAGCCGGCATTGAGATCCGCGAAATGAATTCGGGCTGTATCTGTTGCAGTCTGGTCGGTGATTTCGGTGAGGCTCTGCGTAAGGTGGTCGAAGAATACGCTCCCGACCGCATCATTATTGAGCCCTCCGGTGTCGGTAAACTTTCCGACGTTATCCGTGCCGTCCGCGACAATGCACAGGCAGGCATGGTGCTCAATGCCTTTACCACCGTTGTGGATGCAGGCAAAGCAAAAATGTATATGAAGAACTTCGGTGAGTTTTTCAATGATCAGATCGAACACGCAGGCACCATCGTTATGAGCCATGCCGATTCCGTCAGTGCCGAAAAACTCGAAACCGCCGTGGCTCTTGTCCGTTCGCACAATGAAGCGGCTGTTATCATCACCACACCCATTACGCAACTTGACGGCAAGGCTTTGCTGGAAGCCATTGAACGCAGGGATTCCCTGCAGGCGGCCGTGGAACATCTGATGGAAGAAGAACACCACCATCACGAACATCACCATCATCACCACGAGCATGATGAAGATTGCGATTGCGGCTGTCACGACCATGACCATGAGCATCATCACCTCGAGCATGATGAAGATCGCGATTGCGGCTGTCACGACCATGAACATCAACACCACCACGCTCATGATGAACACTGTGATTGCGGTTGCCACGATCACGGACACCATCATCACCACGCAGACGAAGTGTTCACTAGCTGGGGCAAAGAAACCACCGCTGTCTTTACTGCGGAAGGCTTGCAGACGGCTTTGGACGAACTCTGCGATGAAGGTAAATTCGGTGTAGTGCTTCGTGCAAAAGGCATTGTGGCAGGTGCAGACGGCACATGGCTTCATTTTGACTACGTTCCCGGTGAAGGGGAAGTCCGCACGGGTGCGGCAGGCGTGATCGGCAGACTCTGCGTGATCGGCTCCAAACTGCATGAAGATGCACTGGCACAGTTGTTCGGGGTGAACTGATATGGCACAGAATAAAGACTTTCCCGTATATCTGTTTACAGGTTTTCTTGAAAGCGGTAAAACCACGTTTCTGCAGGATACCTTGCAGGACAAGCGTGTGAATTCGGGTGAAAAGACCTTGCTTATCGTCTGTGAAGAAGGCGAGGAAGAATACGATGCATCGCGTTTCAGTTCTCCCAACGTATATAAACGCGTTGTGGAGGATGTCAGCGACCTGACGGAAGAAAATCTTCTGCAAATGGAACGTGAAACGGGTGCCGTGCGTGCATTCGTGGAATACAACGGTATGTGGATGTTGCAGAATTTTTACGATGCACTCCCCGAACATTGGATCCCGTATCAGAATATGCTGTTCTTTGACAGTACCACCGTCGAAATGTACAATGCCAATATGCGTTCGTTGGTGTTCGATAAAATTCAGAACGCCGACAGCATTATTTTCAACCGTGTGCCAAACGGTACGGATATTTTACCGTTCCACAAGATCGTTCGCGGTGTCAGCCGCCGTGCGGAGATCGTGTATGAATTTGCGGACGGTTCCGTTGAGCCCGATGAGATCGTCGATCCCATGCCGTTTGACATCAATGCTCCCGTTATTGAATTGGAAGACCGCGATTTCGCCCTGTGGTATCAGGACATCACGGAAGATATGAAAAAATATAACGGCAAGACCATTCGCTTCAAGGGTGTTTGTGCCGTCAATGAAAAATTCCCCGATAAGATGTTCGTCACGGGACGTCACGTAATGACCTGCTGTGCGGATGATATTGCCTATTGCGGTTTCGTGACCAAATGGGCTGATGCCGACCGTATTCAGAATGCGCAGTGGATCATTCTGACCGCAAAGATCGAGATCCGTTTCAGCCGTCTCTACGGCAAACGCGGCCCCGTTCTCAATTGCATTTCCGCTGAAAGTTGTGAGCCGCTGACAGGCGATGACCGCATTGCGACGTTCTATTGATTTATAACGCAGAACAGCCTGCCGCATTCAAGCAGCAGGCTGTTTTTTTATTCTTCATCTTCCTCATCTGCAGGTTTTTCAACGGGCAGAATTTCAATTTTGACTTCGCAGATCCTGCGTTCTTCCACTTCCGTGACCGTGAAACGGAGATTTTCGTAATCGAACACTTCGCCGCCGACGGGCAGATTCTTCAATTGGAACAGAACGAAACCTGCAACCGTATCAAAATCACCTTCGGGCAGTTTTACCCTCGTAAGTTCCGTGAGTTCGTCAATGGAAGTGCCGCCGTCCACGGTAAAGGTGGTTTCGTTGATCTGGTTGATGTCTTCTTCTTCGTCAAAGTCGTATTCGTCGCGGATATTACCGACGATGGATTCAAGCAGGTCTTCCAGCGTGACGATACCTGCCGTTCCGCCGTATTCGTCAACGACGACGGCGATCTGAATACGCTGATCGGTCATTTCACGGAACAGGCCGCCGCAGGGCTTCGTTTCGGGAACGAAATAAGGCTCGCGCATAACGTGGCGGGGGGTAATGCCTGCAGGCAGTTCTTCTGCGATATACTGGAACAGGTCTTTGACGTACAGAATACCGATAATGGAATCCATATCGTCTTCATACACCGGCACGCGGGAATAGCCGCTTTCCACCAGCGTTTTGCGAAGCAGTTCATCAAGTGCGGCGTCTGCATTCACGCAGGTCAGATCCACACGGTGTGTCATGATGTCTGCGGCGTTGAGATCGTCAAATTCAAAGATGTTGTTGATCATATCACGCTGGATGTCCTCAATAACACCTTTTTCTTCGCCGACGTCGACCATCATCTTGATTTCTTCTTCCGTTACTTCTTCTTCATCCGCATTGGGATCCACGCCGAACAGACGGGCAACGAGGTTGGTGGAGAAAGCAAGCACTTTTACGAACGGTTTTGTGACTTTTGCGATCACAAGAAGAATGCCGATGACCTTGAACGATACTTTTTCGGCATAGATCATGCCGATGCGTTTGGGAGCCAGTTCACCGAGTACCAACGAGAAGTAGGAAATGATAATGGTGATAAGGATCATTAAAATGCTTTCAATCAGCGACGGGCTGAGAGAAGGCAGAAGCGATTGAATAAAGGGGCTGAACAGCGGCACGAAGGAAGAAGCCGCCGTAGCACTCGTCAGGAAGCCTGCCAGAGTGACACCGATCTGGATTGTGGACAAAAACTGCGAGGAGTTTTCGGTCAGTTTGCATACCTGTTTTGCTTTTTTGTGTCCGTCTTCCGCCATACGTTGCATTTTTGTGTCGTTGAGGGAGATAATTGCAATTTCCGACATCGCAAAAAATGCGTTGACAAGAATCAGCAAAAACAAAACGATAACTTTTGATAAAATTTCACCACCGACATTGGCGGTTGCTGCTGTCTGCACGTCAGCGGCATTGAGTAAGATCCACGATCGTATAGGAACGTCCACTTTGGCGTTCTCCTTTCATATAATATTACACTACAGTATAACGAAATAAACAGAAATTGTCAATATATTTTGTTTGTAAATATGTGTATGCGGTTGGGCTGCGTAAAATGAATGTGACAAAATTCATATTACCTGCCAAATCCTGCGTTTATTTGCATTCACAACGCCGTATAATACAATGGGTGATTACATTGAAGAAACATTTTAAGTCTTATGAACAATACTGCTGTGTTCTTGAAAAAAATATCGTTATGGAGGAGACCGTTTATCACAACGGCACGAAAAGTGTCGTTTGTACCAATCTTGCGTACTGTAATAAAAACGGCGGTTGCAAAAATGCAGTTCTGCGGCGTCTTTGGGAGTCGGTCGGGGTGATTGACAAATAAGCAAAAATAAGGTATACTCAACCCATATTCAGAAAAAGGAATGGATGGATATGGAAATACTCAATCTCAGACCGGCTCTCAAAGAGATCATTTGGGGCGGCAACAGCATGAAAGATAAGTACGGCTTTGTTTCCGACGGCAGTAATATTGCCGAAGCGTGGATGCTCTCCGCACACAAGGACGGTCCGAGTGTGGTCTGCGGCGGCGAAGATGACGGGCTGACGTTGGCTCAGGCAGTGGAAAAGCACGGCAAAGGCGTATTGGGTACAAAATGTGCCGATCTGTCCGATTTTCCCTTGCTTGTCAAATTCATTGATGCAAGAGACCGTCTTTCCGTGCAGGTGCATCCCGAAAACGAATACGCACGCCGTGTCGAAAACGAAAACGGCAAGACCGAAGCGTGGTATATTCTGGATTGCGACGAGGGGGCCCAACTCATCTACGGTTTCAACGGTGATCTGACCGCAGAAGAATGCCGCACGGCGATCGAACAGGGTACCTTGCTCGAAAAATGCAACCGCGTTGCCGTAAAACCGGGTGACGTCTGCTTTATTCCTGCAGGTACGTTGCACGCCATCGGTGCGGGGATCCTGCTTGCGGAAGTACAGCAGAGCTCCAACGTTACATACCGCGTGTTTGACTATAACCGTGTCGGCAAGGACGGAAAACAGCGTGAACTGCACGTCCGTAAGGCACTTGACGTCGTGCATCTTTGCAAGCCCGAACGCGATTTCTCCGCACAGGGAGAAGTGTGTTCTCTTGACGGTGCAACGCAACAACTGCTTGCAGAATGTGAATATTTTTCCATGACCGCATTGGTCGTCAACGGAGAATGCACCCGCAATGCGGATGAATCTTCTTTTGTAAGCCTGCTCGTCACCGACGGTGAAGGCACGCTGAAGGCAAAAGAACAGAGCATTACGCTCAAAGCAGGTTCCTGCATCTTTGTTCCTGCCGCATACGGTGATTTTACCGTGCAGGGAAATATGAAAATCGTGGAAATCAGAGTATAAATTATGTCGCTTCTTACCGTAAACGAACTCAAAATGTCTTTTGCACACAGAGATGTCCTCACGGACGTCTCTTTTGAAGTTGCCAAAAATGACCGTATCGGTCTTATCGGCAGAAACGGAAGCGGCAAAACCACGCTGTTCAGAATTCTGACAGGGGAGCATGAGCCCACGGGTGGCAGTTTTTATTTTGCAAAAGGTACGCAGGTCGGTTTCGTTGAACAGCACGCCTGCCGCGACAGTGACCGCAGTGTATACGAAGAAATGCTGACCGTTTTTTCCGATCTTGCACACATGGAAGTGCTGTTGGAAGAATTGCACACCGCGTTGGATGCCAACGTCGGCAACACCGATGAACTCATTGCAAAACAGGCAAGCCTTACCGAAGAATATCAGAACAAAGGCGGTCTTACGTACAAGGCAAGGGCAAAATCCTGTCTGGTCGGTCTCGGTTTTCCCGAAAGCGAACACAGTTTGCCCGTGCGTGCACTCAGCGGCGGTCAGCGAACGAAACTCAGCCTCGGAAAACTTCTGCTCAGTGAACCGCATCTGCTGTTGCTGGACGAGCCGACCAACCACCTTGACATTGCAAGCGTGGAGTGGCTGGAAGAATATATGCTCAAATACAAGGGAGCCGCCATTATCATATCACATGACCGCTATTTCCTTGACCGCGTTACCGAACGTACCGTTGAGATCGTGAACGGTACGGCACGTTGCGGCAAGGGCGGCTATTCGCTGTATATGAAACTCAAGGAGGAAACACTGGAAAGCCAACGCCGTGAATATGAACGCATTTCCAAAGAAATTGAACGCATTGAGGGTATCATCGTACAGCAAAAACAGTTCAATCAGAAACGAAACTACATAACCATTGCCAGTAAAGAAAAAGAAATCGAGCATCTGCGTGCACAGTTGCCCGAAATGCCGCCAAAACAGTCCGAACTCAAACTCCGTCTGACGGCTTCCTGCCGCACGGGGGATGAAGTGCTTACCGCCAAAGGACTGAAAAAATCCTTCGGTACGCACACGCTGTTTTCGGACGTTTCCATGAACATTTACCGCGAGGACCGCGTTTTTCTGCTTGGCCCCAACGGTTGCGGAAAGACCACGCTTCTTCGTGTGCTGACGGGCAGAATGCCGCACGATGCAGGCTATGCTTATTTCGGTGCCAACGTGAAGATCGGTTATTTCGATCAGAATCAGACGGGGCTGCATTCCGACCGCACGGTGCTTATGGAGATCTACGAGCGTTTTCCGCAACTGACCGTGTCGGAGATCCGCGGCTATCTCGGCGTGTTTCTGTTCAAAGGCGACGAGATCGAAAAGAAAATGAGCGAACTTTCGGGCGGTGAGCGTGCGAGAGTTGCTTTGCTGTTGCTCATTCTGTCCAAACCGAATCTGCTGATTCTCGACGAGCCGACCAATCATCTTGACATCCAATCCCGTGAAGTGTTTGAAGATGCATTGGCAGAATATGACGGTACCATTCTTGCCGTGTCGCACGACCGTTATTTTGTCAACCGCATTGCAAACAAGATCATGGCATTCAACGGTACCTCCGTCACACCCATGGAGGGCAATTACGATACCTATGCACAACGCCTGAGCGAGGCACAGACCGTTAAAAAGGAAACGGCGGCCGCCGAAAAGAAACCCAACGAATACAAACAGCGTAAGGAACTCGAGAGCCTGGCACGCAAGAAAAAAACACGCATCAACCGTCTTGAAACCGCCATTGCCGAGGCCGAAGAACGCAAAACGGAAATTGAAGCACAACTCAATGATCCGTCCGTTGCCGCTGATTATGAAAGCGTGTTGCAACTGACCGCCGATCTGCAGGCTGTTACCGACGAATTGGAAAACTTGTTCAGCGAATGGATGGAACTCAACGACGGTGACGAATAAGATTTTTATATTCGGATCGCAGGGAAAAACGTGTACCTGCGATCCTTAAAGGTCAAAATGAAACAGCATAGAATAATCCGAACAAAAATATTTAAAAAATTTGAAAAAAAGGCTTGATTTTTTCTGCACGATGTATTATAATACCTCTCGCAGTTGAGAAATGCGCGTTTAGCTCAGTTGGTAGAGCACTCGCTTGACGTGCGAGTGGTCAGCGGTTCAAGTCCGTTAACGCGCACCAATAAAAAACAAGGACTTCTTCGGAAGTCCTTTGTTTTTTATCCATTGCGAAAGTTGGTTTATTCCTTCTCGGTAAGTTTGCATGGTTCGCAATGATGATATGCAACTTCTGCGAAGTTGATGATATGCCGTTGCAGTGCAACGGATGATATACAAGGCTTCGCCTTGATTGTGTACTCTTTGGTTTTCGCGTTTGACCGCAACAAAAACAAACAGACCGCAACAAAACAAACAGAAAAATCTCTTGAAAAACCGTTTTTGCTGTGTTATAGTATCTTCATATTCGCGCCTGTGGTGGAATTGGCAGACACGTTGGATTTAGGTTCCAATTTCGTGAGGAGTGCAGGTTCAAGTCCTGTCAGGCGCACCAAACCAGAAAAATCCGAACCAAGTTTTCCCAATAGGAAAAGGGTTCGGGTTTTTTGTTTATATCTGATTACATATAGAAAAAAGCTCCGTATTATGCGGAGCTTTTTCCATTTTTAAGTGTTAATTAAAGATATTTAAAAAGCTAAAAACATTACTTACAATGGCTTAGATGTTCATACAGAATCCAATTTGTTTGTGATGCTTAAGTATATATATCAACAGGTTCAAAAAGCAAAGATTATTAGAAATTAATATCAATAATATCCTTTTAGTTCTCTAGCCCTTTCAAACCTAGATTCATACTTATAACTATCACCTATTGTCTGGACTGCATGAGATGTTTTAGGGTATTCAATTTGTAAAAGTTTTGCATACTCATAATATTTATTAGATAATCTTTCCTCCTCATCTCCACCCGAAGGACTATAAACTCCACGTTGATTAATTAAACCAATTTGAAAATGATAATCAACAAGACCCAAAACCATAAATTTGCCTTACAATATTTTAGCATTCGTATGAATTTTTCTTCAAAATTAATTAATATGAACCCTATTTGTATAGGCACAAAACTATCTAAATGATCACTCATAATTGATTTGTTGCAAAATAATTGAAATTGATATATAATCATATTGTCTATTTTTGTAGAAAATGATATTAATATAAACAAACAATCAAAACAAATCACAGGTTATTAAAGAGATATTTTTGGACATTATAAATTATTGCAATAAATGAAAAAGAGGGATGTTCATGAAGGTTAAAAACTTAAATAATAAAAACTTCTTGATACAAGTAAGTAGATATGGTTTCTTTGCGGAACAGTTTCCTGAATGTTTTTCAAGTGAGAAGTTTTCAAATGTTGTTGAACAACTATCTATTGAAGTTGAAGCATCAAAAAAACAAGCTTCTTACGGAAAAAAGAATACTACATCTCCGTCCACTTTATCTACATATAAAAATGATATTTCTCGTAGAGTCCTTTCGGTACCAAATCCTGAAGCTTTTTTGCGACTTGCAAAATTTATGCAACAAAAGTGGGATAAAATAGAGATATATACAAAGAGCAATAATTCTTTATCTCCTATAAAGTTTATTCGTTCTTACATGCATGGTGAAGCAGAAGAGTTAATTAATTGTGAAACACTTAGAGAACAATTCTATTTAAAAAGTGATTTTATAAAA
Source organism: Acutalibacteraceae bacterium (assembly GCA_045590895.1). Classification (GTDB taxonomy): domain Bacteria; phylum Bacillota; class Clostridia; order Oscillospirales; family Acutalibacteraceae; genus RUG806. The sequence goes on along the minus strand of JAZNRU010000047.1, from coordinate 111,167 downwards.
GGCATTAAAAACTGCATAAGAGCATCTCTTGGCTATAAATATCGGTTAAAAGTTGACATTTCAAATTGTTATAATTCACTATATACGCACTCTATTTCTTGGGCTGTTTGTGGCAAAGAAAAGGCAAAAGAATACTTTAGGACAAAAAGCCCGGAAGTAATAAAAGAAGATTATGAAATAGCAGATTGTTTAGATTCTTTTGTGCGTTTTCAAAAAAACAACGAAACAAATGGGATAATAGTTGGTCCGTTTACATCTAGAATTATTTCGGAGATTATTCTTGCTAGGATTGATGATGAACTTTGTCAAAAGAATCTAAAGTTCAAAAGATATGTAGATGACTATAAACTTTATTTTAGAACAGAAGCTCAAGCTCAAGAAAGTCTACCAATTATTGAAAAAGTATTGAATGAGTATAATTTATCTCTAAACACAGCAAAAACTGAGATAAATAAATATCCGTATGAAATAATATCAAATTTAAAACATTCACTAGAAGCATCTTTTGAAAAAGATGGCGTATTTGGAGTACTCAACACCGCGGCTGATTTGTATTCACATGGTGAAAAAGGCGCATACAAATATGCTCTAAAATATATAAAGGACAAACCTCTAATAAGAGATGATTTATATGTAATAATTCCTACGCTAATCAATATTATGCTAATTGACCCGCGTTATGGAAAATATGTTACGAGGTATTTAAAGAAAAATCTAAACATAATTCGATATGATACATTAACACAAGTATTTAATAAAGAATTATCCTGTAGTTTAGAAAACCAACTGCAACAAGAAAGCTTGTTATTTGTGCAAATCATCAGAGAACTTGATTTGACAATTGATGGGTTAAATATAATTAAGATTTTGAATAGTGATAATGACTTTGCAATAATAATTGCACTTGATATCTGGAAAAATCACAACAAACATGTTATTAGAACAAAGTCAGAAGCAATGCAAATAAAGAAATCAATAAAAGATTTATTATTTAAGCTTAAAGGTGAAAAGTTCAATGGTTCACGCTGGTTATTATTATACGAAATTATTGCTAACGATTTGGTAAAAGAAGAGGATAAACCTGAAGTAGAAATGACGGAATTTTTTCAAAAAATGCTTGACTTGAATGTAAGTTTTTATAATCCAAAATAATATACATAATCCGCACATTCGACAAGACCTCCTTTAATTTGTACAATGAAGCTACAAAATTAAAGGAGGCTATTTTTATGTCAAACAAAAATTCTATCAGTTACCGTCAGGTTGGCGACTATTTAATTCCTAACCTCATCATCCCGCCCGAAGAAGCAAATATTACTCTTGGTAAATGGGGAATGATGCACAAGACCTATCTTGAAAAGCATAAGAAGGTGTTTTTTAGCACCCTGCTTATTCAGGGCAAACTCTATCAGCACTGTGCCGAGGTTGAAAAGCAGGCAAAGGACATGTTTGATACTCTCATTGAGCAGATGAAAGAGGTTGAGAGGGTCACAGAGCAACTGAAAGAAGAAAATCAGCTTGAGTGGGTGTGCCGTATGGGTAACATTGAGCAACGGGCAAGAGAAATTGTCTGCGCTGAGCTTATCTATAACTGAAAAAATCAGGGATATACGGCTTTTTCCGCATATCCCTGTGCTTACTTTTTCAGGCTTATGGTTACCACTTGTCTGCAGTGGGGGCATTTGATTTCAATACCGGCTTCATCTGCAGGGCGTTTTACGATGTCAAAGATGCGTTTTTGACATATCGGACATTTTATTGTTTCCTTTGTGCTTGTCATTTCAACCTCCGTATTTCTTCATTATACACCAAATCCCCGAACGGTCAGTGTCCGGGGATCAGGGGTGACAGAGCTCGAGCATCATATGGTTTTCGGCGGTCTATTTTCCCTGTATCTGTGTTATCAAATCTTAAAAGGCGTTAGCCTTTTTAAGATTCTCTGCCTTGATACAGAAAAAATATTCTCGCCGAAAACTTCACAGAACCAAAAATGTCTGCGTTTGCGTGCATTTTGGGTATTTCTTTGTTGCAGGAATACTGTCGTATTTCAAGACAAAAAATGCACAAAGGTGCGTGAACGCAGACATTCTTTGGCATATGCTGTTCGGGTTCTGTCACCCCAGGGTGCTTTCACTAAGGAGAATAGAACTATATGTTGGATTGGTTCTATCTTGTCTTGTCGTCCCTGAAAGGAAAGGGGGACCGCGTTAGCGGTGGAAGGGTTCTATCAGCCGCCGATGCTCTGGAAGGTTTCAATAAGCTGCTGAAGGAAGGACTTGAACTTTGCAATAAGGTTTCTGATGATGTTGATGATTGCCCATTCGCTGTCGCCTTCGGTAAGGTCGCCGAGATTGCCGAAAATGTCGTCAATGTCAAAGCCGCCGGGAATAACAGGAATTTCCGGTTCAAGAACTTCAAGCTCGAATTCCTGTGTGAGAACTGTTGTTTCGAATTCAATATAGTCTGTTTCAGCAGGAATGTATTCAAGTGTTGCTGTAAACTTGCCGCTTGTGTTGGTTGTAAATAAATATGATGAATAATATGATGTTTCTGCAGAAGCAATGTTATCAACAACTGTTTCACCGTTCACCTTAAGAACACAGTAACCGTCAACGCCTGATTTATCAGAGAATTTATATTGGATATTTGCTGTGGACTGACCTTCGCCCTCGGTTATATCCGTAACCTTTCTGAGACTTGCGAATTCTCCGGTTGATTTCTGCTTTGTGATAACGATGGGTATATTCTCTATAAATACGGGGCTGTTATATAACTGAATTTCACCGACACCGGCAATCTCTGTTTTAGGGATTGAAATAGCTATCCTTGCTGTATATTCACCGGGAGTAAGATATTTGTTATAAATATCGACAGCGTTACCGTCTTTATCAACTACCACAGAAGCAAACACATTTGCTCTGATATTTGAAGGAAGATCAGTTGTAATTCCGAATGCGGAAGCACCTGAAAGAGAGCCAAGATGTTTTGTACCGTATTCATAGGTGCAGACAAAATCGGGATCAACCGTTACTGTGATATCTTTTACGGTAAATGTGGGTGTTATCTGAATTGTTTTTGTCGTTTCTGTTGTCATTACAACTTCAGAATCAGCAGGTGTGAAAACAATTTTAATTGAATTAGCTGTGTTGGGCTTCAATATCGTTGTTGCTGCTGTTGTGATTGCAAAAGTACCTTCAACCGTTGCTTCGCCGCCTGTAAGGGTGAGGTCTGCAACTGTCATACCCGGTTCCCATTCGGGACATCCGATTGTGGGCCAAGAGGTTACTTCACCGTAAACTATCGGATCTTCTTCTGACGGCTCGTCTGATGTGTCTCCCTCAATTCCAACCCACACGCTTGCTGTTAATGTAACATATCCTGAGCAAAGGAAATAAGCTTCGTAATATCCACTTTCCGTAACAATAGTTTTGCTAGGATTGTTTACTTTAGGATTCCATGTCCATGAAGCTCCTAAAATTTTAGGTTCATTGGCATTATACGGATTAGTAACTTCCGCACCGGAAAGAGTCGATAATGAAAGTGTATCCCCTGCTTTTAATTTTGTTGCAACAGGAATAGTATCATTTTCATCAACAAACACAGGTGTTGTTTTCTGAACGAGGTATTGAACATTTCTGTTCCTTAACGCTTCAAAACCGGCATAAGTTGTTTCGTCATCAGGAACAAATTTTATACTTACTCTGTTATTACTACCACCGCTGAGGTTTGGAACTGTATCAGGATCAACGATTTCAAAGTGACCCGGAACAGCTTCGTCGTCTGCCAATGTTCCGTCACCGTTTGAATCGTAACAAACTTTACCACCTGAAAGAGTAATACTTTCACCGACTGTCATTCCTATAAATGCGCCGTCTTCATTTATAAAATTGGCAACCGGATATTCCGTTATATTCGCTGTTGTCAATACTATCTGATCTGCAGCAAATGCTAACATCGGCACCGATGATAAAATCATCATAACTGCCAATAAAAGGGATAATAATTTCTTTGTTTTCATAAAATTTCCATTTCCTTTCTTAAATAATTTTTTTCGGTGTAAAAAGTTAAAATTTCAGTAAACCATGCAGCATCACCCTCACATTCCAAAAAAAAGGATATATTTACAATATCACATGCAATGCCTTTTGTCAAGAATATATTTACAGCAAATGTATTTACAAGCAATAATATTTGTGCTAAAATAGATTTGCACAGATCCACGGTTTTTCTTATTATTTACTTTTATGATAAATTATGCTATAATTTTGCCCATATTGAAAAACGCTTGTTTTATGGGGTGATTTTTTGAGTCAGAACCAGGAAAATTTCAAAAGAGGATGTGCGGAACTTCTTGCATTGCATCTTCTGAGCAAGGAAGACTTGTACGGATATCAGATCACGCAGCTTATGGATGAAAAAAGCGGCGGCAGATTCACAATGCTTGAGGGTACGCTTTACCTCATATTATATAAATTGGTAGATGCAGGTTATCTTTCTACATATTCAAAGCTTGTAGGCAAAAGAAGAACGAGAAAGTATTATCATCTTGAAAATGCAGGCAGAGAATATCTTGCACAAATGCAACAGGACTACGATGAAATTGCAACGGGTATTGCCATGATTCTGGACAGGGGTGACAAAACGGAATGACAGCAATCAACAAAGAGATTGAAAAATACATATCGGAAGTCGGCACGCACCTGTTTTGTCCGAAAAAGAAGAAAAGGGAAGTGCTGGCGGATATCCGCGAGGCTGTGTTTGCGTTTGCGGAAGAATTTTCGGTTGAAAGCATCGAAGACGTTTACAGGCGTTTCGGCACACCCGGGGAAATTGCAAAAGCCTATCTGTCCGATGCCGAGCCTGCAAATATAAAAAAAGCGATCGACGTCCGCAGGGTGCTGGTCGTGGCGGCTGTTGTCATTGTTGCAATCGTTGCGTTGTCGTTTCTTATTGCGATCATTGATAATCACCTTGCTACAATTACTTATTATGAAGAAACGATCTTTGAAAACGTCACGATGCCCGGTATCGGCTGACATAATTTTTAACCCGATAAAACCGTAATGCAACGGGAGCAAATGGGAGGTAAAACGGAAATGACAGCAATTAATAAAGATATTGAAAAATACATATCCGAGGTCGGAACGCACCTTTTTTGTCTGAAAAAGAATAAAAAGGAAGTACTGGCAGAGATCCGCGAAGCGGTTTTTGAGTTTGCCGAAAACAACGATGTGCATTCGATTGACGAGATATACAAGCGTTTCGGCACGCCCGAAGAAATTGCAAAAGCCTACGTTGCCGACACCGAACCGCAGAATATAAAAAAAGCGATCAGCATACGCAAAATGTTGTTTGCGGCGATCGTTTCCGTTGTTTTGATCTTTACCGTATTTTTGACCTGCATTTTCATTGATTCTCACAAGGACAGAAACGGTACGTTGCATATAGAAATTGAAGAGGGTGTAACCTTTATTGATATGGCAGACGTCTATGCGAAAAAATACGATGGCTGACAACCGACAGGGAGGGAAACGGCAATGACCGCGATCGGTAAAGATATTGAAAAATACATATCCGAGGTCGGAACGCACCTTTTTTGTCTGAAAAAGAACAAAAAGGAAGTACTGGCAGAGATCCGCGAAGCGGTTTTTGAGTTTGCCGAAAACAACGAAGTGCATTCGATTGACGATATATACAAGCGTTTCGGCACGCCCGAAGAAATTGCAAAAGCCTATCTGTCCGATGCCGAAGTGCAAAATATAAAAAAAGCAATCAACATCCGAAAGGTGTCGGTTGCGGCAGTTGCTATCGTACTTGCTATGTTGGCAATCACATTTATAATCGCAATTGTAGACAGTCATAATGCAAACGCAGCATATTTTACCGATACTCCTATTGAGGAAATAACCACTCTGCCGCAAATATCAAATTAAGAAAGATTTTACACATTTTCAGCGGAATCTACACTGATACCTGACAGGGAGGAAAAGCATAAATGACCGAAATCAATAAAGATATCGAAAAATATTTATCACAGGTGAAAGCATATCTTCCCTGTAAAAAATCGGATAAAGCGGTAATTCTTGAAGATATCCGACAGGCAATTTCTGAGTTTGCGGAAAATTCCGACATACAAAGCATAGACGATATTTATAAGCGTTTCGGCAAACCGGAAGAAATTGCCAAAAACTACCTGACCGATGCTGACCCGAAAAAAATCACAAACGCAATCAACATCCGTAAGGTAGTGATTGCGGCGGTTGTTGCAGCACTTTTAGTTTTTACCGGTTTTGTCACCGCAGTTTTTTTAGATTTACATGGTGACAGTCACGGAACATTTACGGTTACAATAGCAGAAGAAGGAACATATTATATAGACGCTTATAGGGTTACAGGAACAAATTTCAATAATTCCTGACAGGGAGGCAAAACATAAATGACCGAAATCAATAAAGATATCGAAAAATATTTATCACAGGTGAAAGCATATCTTCCCTGTAAAAAATCGGATAAAGCGGTAATTCTTGAAGATATCCGACAGGCAATTTCTGAGTTTGCGGAAAATTCCGCCATACAAAGCATAGACGATATTTATAAGCGTTTCGGCACACCCGAGGAAATTGCCAAAGCCTACCTGTCAGATGCAGAACCGAAGAACATAAAAAAGGCGATCAGCTTACGCAAGGTGTTGGTTTGGGCGGTTGTTGCCGTAGTTCTTGCGTTTGTCATATTTCTTTTATCTATATTTATTGAATCATACAGACAAGGACATGGGACTGTAACGATAGACATTGAAACAGGAACCACTTTATTGATGGTTGCAAACGGAGTTTTTACCTGAAATCAAACCGTGATTTCGGACAAGGAGGAACAATGACAATGACTGCAATCAGCAAAGACATTGAAAAATACATATCCGAAGTCGGTACACACCTTTATTGTCTGAAAAAGAATAAGAAGGAAGTACTTGCGGATATCCGCGATGCGGTTTTTGAGTTTGCGGAAAACAACGGGGTGCATTCCATTGACGATATATACAGGCGTTTCGGTACGCCCGAAGAAATCGCAAAGGCGTACATAGCCGACACCGAGCCGCAGAACATAAAAAAAGCGATCAGCATACGCAAGGTGATCGTTATTGCCGTGGTCATTGCACTTGTTATGTTGGCACTCACTTTCTTAATTACAATCATTGACAGCCACAGCAACAAAATCATTTATTATGAACGCGGAGCTATTGAAGAAGTGACACAATTACAACAGACCTCGTTCGCCTTACTGACAGGGAGGTAAACCGCTATGACGCAAATCAGTAAAGACATTGAAAAATACGTATCCGAGGTCGGTACGCATCTTTTTTGCCTGAAAAAGAATAAAAAGGAAGTGCTTGCGGATATCCGCGATGCGGTTTTTGAGTTTGCGGAAAACAACGGGGTCGATTCCGTACAGGCGATCTATGACCGTTTCGGCACGCCCGAGGAAATTGCAAAAGCATATATTGCCGATGCCGAGCCGCAGAATATAAAAAAAGCCATCAATACAAAAAAACTGATACTTACGGCAGTCGTTGCCGTCATAATCGTTTATATTATTGCGATGCTGTTTATCATATACGATGCACATAATGCAACGCACGGTTATTTTGTAGAGTGCTGTATCCGGTTTAGGGTGACGGGTACAATCTAAACCCGCCCGAAAACGCTTTTTTAAGTCTTTTCGAGTATTTTAACGAAGTATCGGCGGAAATCCGCCTGTAAAAAACGGGTTCGGATTATATCCGTCACCCTAAGGAGACAATAATAATATGAGCACAACGCAGAAAATTGTCAGAAAATATATATCCGACGTCGGCAAAAATCTCGTATGCGCGGGAAAATTGAAAAAACAGATCATGGCCGATCTTGAAAATGAAGTATACGACTATGCCGAAAGCAACGGGATCGGTGATATTTCACAGATCGTCTCCCGTTTCGGCTCACCGCAGGAGATCGCACAGATGCATCTTGCGGATGCCGAGCCACAAACAATCAAAAACGCAGTGAGCGTTCGCAGAATTCTTGTTTCGGCGGCAATCATTGCCGTTGTGCTTGTGGTGTTCAGTTATCTTATATCGTGTCTGATTGCCGATGAATCAAAAAAGAATATTCTTCGTTTTGAATACACGAACGGCGAAGCGGTATCATATTACGAAAGTTGGGAATAAAACAATGAAATCTTTGGACGATGAGATCAATTCATACCTCGCAGACGTCAGAAAAAATCTCGTTTGTAACGGAAAAATAAAAAAGCAAACGTTGGCGGATATACGCTCGTCCGTTTTTGACTATGCCCAAAGCAATCATGTCACCGATATAAATATGATCCGTAAGCATTTCGGTACGCCCGAAGAATTGGCAAGATCTTTTATGCCCGAAAATGACATCAAGAGTATTAAAAAGAAGATCCTGTTTCGCAGAATGACACTTGCCCTTGTCGGACTGTTGCTTGCCGTTCTGTTCGTCTTGCTGTGCTTTGAGGTCAAAAGACAGATTGATTCGGATATCGCGTATTATTCGGAAACGGTCATAGAAGGTACAACCAAGGTTATTGACGGTTTGATATATTAATTTTGACCAAACAAAACAATATTAAAAAAGCAATCAACATTCGCAAGGTCATCATTGCGGCTGTTATTGCTGTCATAGTAATTTATCTTGGTATAATGATATTTATTGCAGTTGATGCACATAACGAAACACACGGATATTTCACAGAAATTGCTTGTGTGAGATTTTTTCCGTTATGCAACAAGTCAGTGCTTAAACTACAGCCCGCCAAAACGTACATGATCAAAAAAAACGGCAGTACCGAAACAAAAGGTACTGCCGTTATCGTATTCAGTTCTCGTAGCCGCATTCCTTGAGGTCGTCGAGGAAGAAGTCGTACATGACCTTGCCTTCTGCGGTCTTGTAACGTCCGACGGAGTCGGGACGCATGGGGATCTTTGCCATTTTTCTGCCGAGGAATGCACCCAGTTTTTCAAGCGTTTCATCCTGGTTAAACACCATATCTTCAAAACGCAGACGGAGAATGTGCTTCGGATCGGGCGTTGCCAGCATCAGTTCGCGCTGATATTTCCAGGAAAGAGCACGCTGTTCACGCACGTCATCCGTTTCGGGCATTTCAATGTGAAAACGTGCCATATCATCCGTCACGTGACCGCCTAAAATGCAGTCGCGGGGATCGCGTACCCAATGGATATAATGCATTTCGGGGAACATTTTCACGATCCACGGATAGCAAAGCGTGGTTTCGGGAATCTTCCATCCTTTGTCGGGAGCATCACTTGACAGCACCGAGTGCAGATATTCTTCGATGAGCGTTTTGAATTCTTGTGTGGGCTCCATGGAAAGCACCTTGGAAAAATCCCATTTGAGATCGCCCTCATATTTTACGTAATCACCGAATACGGCACAGGCTTCGTACATTTTTTCGGGGGGAATCAAATCCCACGAATTATTCAGCGGTGCACCCATAAAAAATCCGCTTTCGGCAAGTGTATTGGAAACGGCACGCGTACCCGAATGACCGCGTCCGATGACGGTTACCATCATTTTCTCCACATCCTTTCGCAAGAATTATAGCATCCGCAACACAAATTTGCAACATAAAACTAAAGAATTTTGTTTTATTGTTGACTTGCCGTTTTCTTTGTTATATATTTAAATAAATATGCGTAATAAGAAGGTGCAACATGAACAACATCTTCAGACAGAACAATCTTGTGGAAAAGCAGGAACGTGAACGGCTGTTCGGCACGAACGGTGCGGTCGTATGGCTGACGGGGCTTTCGGGCTCCGGAAAATCCACGATTGCGGTGCAAGCAGAAAGAATGCTGACGGACAAAGGTTTTCATTGCTACTTGCTGGACGGCGACAATATCCGCCTTGGTCTGAATGCCGATCTCGGTTTTTCCGATTCTGACCGCACGGAAAACATCCGCCGCATTTCTCACGTAGCGGCTCTTCTTGCGCACAGCGGTTGCATTTGCTTTGTGAGTGCCATTTCACCCTTTGAAAAAGACAGAGAACAGGCTAAAAAAGCGGCGGAGAAAATGGACGTTGCATTTTTTGAAATATTCGTGCATACACCCGTTGATGAATGCATCAAACGCGACACGAAGGGACTTTATAAAAAGGCGATCGACGGAGAGATACTGGACTTTACGGGCATCTCCTCCCCTTATGAAACGCCCGCAGAACCCTTTTTGCAGATCGATACGCTTTCCTGCACACCCGCTGATGCAGCACAAGCCATTTGTAATCTTTTGTGCCTGTATCAGACCTTGCCGCAAATCACACGGCAGTTGTGCAACATAAGCCTTGCGGCAGGTGCGGAAATACTGGACGTTTATAACTCCGATTTTGCCGTACAGACAAAAGACGACCGTTCTCCGCTGACACAGGCTGACTTGCGAGCCAACAAGGTGATCGTGGATTTTCTGAAAAAAGAGTATCCGCAAATTGCCCTGCTGTCGGAAGAAACAAAGGACACGGGTAAGCGTCTTTGCAATCCGTTCTGTTTTATCGTGGATCCGTTGGACGGCACGAAGGAATTTGTCAAACGCAACGGCGAATTTACCGTTAACATCGGTCTTTGTGCTTACGGAAAACCGCTTGCAGGCGTTGTGTATGCACCCGTTACCGACACTTTGTGGTATGCCGCCAAGGGTTGCGGTGCTTACTCCCACAGCGGCAGTGAAACCGCTTTTTTTGCACAAAACGATCGGATTTTCGTCTCCGACAAAACGGACGGTTTTACCGTTATGGCAAGCCGTTCTCATGCAGATGAACGATTGACGGCAATTCTTGATAACAATAAAGACAGGATCAAAGAAACGATCAGTGCAGGCTCCTCTCTCAAGGGTTGTCTGATCGCCGAAGGCAAAGCGGATATTTATTACCGCACCGGTCTTACAAGTGAATGGGATACCTGTGCGATGCACTGCGTGGTGGAACAGGCAGGCGGTGTCCTGCGGCAACTCGATCACACACCCCTCACCTACAATCGCACGAACACGCTCAACGACAAGGGCTTTTACATCTTAAACCGCCCCGAAAATACACTGGAATGAGGAAATAAAGTCTATGATGACACATCTTGACAATCTTGAAAGCAAGAGCATTCACATTCTGCGTGAAGCGTACAACCGCTTCGGCAATCTTTGTATGCTGTGGTCGATCGGCAAGGATTCCACGGTTTTGCTCACCCTTGCACGCAAAGCATTTTTCGGTCACGTACCGTTTCCCCTCGTGCACATCGACACACATTATAAGATCCCCCAAATGATCGAATACCGTGACCGACTTGCCCGTGAGTGGCATCTTGATATGGTATACGGCGAAAATGCTGATGCACTGGCTCAGAAAAAGACTTTCCCCGACGGCAATTGCACAAGACTCGAATGCTGTAAAAACTTAAAAACCGAAGCACTTCGCTGTACGCTTTCGGGTGAATGGCCGCGTTACCGCATGAATCACGAAACGGGACTTTATGAACGCGATGAAAACACCGAGCCGTATACGGGCGTTATCGTCGGTGTCCGTGCCGACGAAGAAGGCAGCCGTTCCAAGGAACGCTATTTTTCCCCGCGTGACAAGAACAACGATTGGGACATCGGCGATCAGCCGCCCGAATTCTGGGGACAGTATAAAACCGATTTCAAACCCGGCACACACATCCGCATCCATCCTTTGCTTGACTGGACGGAGTTGGATATATGGGAATACATCCGACGTGAAAACGTACCCGTAGTACCGCTTTATTTCAATCAGGGTGACGGCAAACGCTACCGTTCACTCGGTTGCTGGCCGTGTACCAGCCCCGTGGAATCGGATTCAAGAAACATAGACGAGATCATTGAAGAACTCAAAACGGGTAAATTTGCAAATATTGCCGAACGGTCGGGCAGAGAACAGGACAAAGAAGACGGCGGCGGATTGGAGGAATTGCGTAAAGATGGCTACATGTAACACACACGAAAACAAAGAAATGAACATCGTCATCGTCGGCCACGTGGATCACGGTAAAAGTACCGTCATCGGCAGACTTCTGGCAGATACGAACTCTCTCCCGCAGGGCAAACTCGATCAGATCAAAGCCCTTTGCCGCAGAAATGACAAACCATTTGAGTATGCATTCCTGCTTGACGCACTCAAAGACGAACGTGCACAGGGAATCACCATTGACACGGCAAGATGCTTTTTCAAGACCGAAAAACGCAAATACATCATCATTGACGCACCCGGTCATATTGAATTTTTGAAAAACATGATTACCGGTGCTTCGCGTGCTCAAGCGGCTCTGCTTGTTATTGACGCACACGAAGGCATTATGGAAAATTCCCGCAGACACGGTTATATGCTTTCCATGCTCGGTATCCGTCAGGTGGTCGTACTCGTCAACAAACTCGATCTCATTGAGCCGAAGGACAGACAAAGCGTATATGAAAACATTGTTGCCGAATACAGTGCATTTTTATCAAACGTGGACATCGTGCCCCAACACTTCATCCCCATTTCCGCCGTGGAAGGCTATAATATTGCAAGCAAATCCGAAGAATTACCTTGGTATGACGGTCTGACCGTGCTGGATGCACTCGATGCATTCAAAGAGATCGCAGACGGTGACGACCACGCCTTCCGTATGTGGGTACAGGACGTTTACAAATTCACCAACAGCCGCGATGAAAGGCGTATTATTGCAGGTACCGTCAGTGCAGGCAAACTGAACGTCGGTGACGAAGTGATGTTCCTGCCGTCGGGTAAAAAAACAAAGGTTCATTCCATTGAAGGTTTTGAAGAACCCGTACAGACGAGTGTTTCCACAGGCAAAGCCACAGGTTTCTGCATGACCGAACAGATCTATGCAAAACGCGGTGAACTCTGCTGTAAGATCGGTGAGCAGCCGCCCAGAACGGGCAGTCTTGTGAGAACTTCGGTTTTCTGGCTGGGTAAGGAACCGTTGAATACGGAAAAGATCTATAAAGTCAAGATCGGTTCTGCCGCTGTCGGAATGCGTGTTGAAAAGATTCTCAGCGTTCTGAACGCCTCTACGCTTGAAAACAGTGCAAAACAAACCGTTGACCGCCACGAGGTCGCACAGTGCCTGTTGCATTTTGAAAGACCGCTTGCGTTTGATCTTTCAGGTCAGTGTGCAGATACATCGCGATTCGTTATCGTGGACGATTATGAGATCGCAGGCGGCGGTATCATTACGGATGTGGAAGAAGATGAAGAACTCGAAAAGAAACTCATCCGCCGCAACGTAAAATGGATCCGCAGCAGTATGACACCGCACGAACGCGAAGGCTATTACAGACAGCGTGCACAACTTATTGTGTTGACGGGAAAATTGCAGATCGACAAAAAAGAAATTGCAAGAAAGTTAGAAAAGAAATTGCTGGAAAACGGCAAGATCGCTTATTATCTCGGCATCGGAAACGTGCTTTACGGTGTCGGCTCGGATATCAAAACGGACGATTCCATGAACAGCCCCGAGGAACGCAACGAACATATCCGCAGGCTCGGTGAAGTGGCAAACATCATGCTCGATGCAGGGCATATTCTGATCGTGACCGCAAACGAACTGACCCCCGATGAACTCGACACGTTGCGGCAGATCATATCCACCGACAATATCAAGACCGTTTGGGTGGGCGTGGACAACCGCAGAGCCGCCGATTTCGACTTTTATTATCCCACTCCCGCCAAATCCGTTGCAGACGAATTGGCACAAAAACTGTTTTGCATTTAATTTATATATAATCGGAAAAAGCATTCCGAACGGCTTTATTTCTTTCCGTCGGAATGCTTTTTTGTTTTGATTATCGTTATCTTTTTATATCGATCTTTTCGATCTGCAACAAGGCTTCTTTTTTATCAAGTCCGCAGGAGAATCCGCCGATCGTGCCGTCCGCACAAATGACACGGTGGCAAGGTACGATAACGGGAATCGGGTTCTTCCCGACCGCCGTACCGACCGCACGAAAAGCTTTCGGATGTCCGCACAGATTTGCAAGGGCGGAATATGAAACAACGGTTCCGTACGGAATTTTCAGCAAAGCATTCCATACTTCTTTCTGAAAATCGCTTCCCGCAAGCAGTAACGGAAGATCAAATTGTGTTCGCTTGCCGTCAAAGTATTCACACAATTGTTCCTTTGTCTGCATTATAACTGCATTCGGACGGTTTTCGTCTGTTTTTAAGAATCGCAGACCGCAGAGTTTTTCTTCCGTTGCATACAACGCAATATACCCCAACGGACTCTCAAATGAATATGAATATATCATACAATACCTCTTTATCACGTGCAAATATTGACGAACTAACAAAAATAATATATAATGAACAAGAAACAGTGTCAAGACCTGAACCGCTTTCCGTATTTTCAGCAAAGACACTCGGATTGTAAAACGGTGACCGTTTTGTGCCGTTGCCGTGGAGGGAGGATATGAAATGAAAAAGTTTTTGGCAGGTGCCGCAATCGGTGCCGGTATGCTGACGTTCGCTTACTGTGAACTGGCACACTTTATGCTTCTTTCGGATTTCCGCGGAAAATATGAATTACCGGAAAATGAACCTAATTTTGACCGCTTGAAAGAGATTCACAAAAATGAACTGGATACCTGTTCGGACGGTGAATGGTTTGATGCGATGTTCCCGCAGGACACCACGATTCTCAACCGCAAAGGTGAAGCCATTCACGCCTATTTTATCAAACAGGAAAACAACAGCCACAAATGGGCCATTCTTGCCCACGGCTACACGTCCCGCCCGCATCAAATGGCTTCACAATCCCGCCGTTATTACGCACGCGGATTCAACATCGTGACGCCGAGTGCAAGAGGACATGACAAGAGCGAACACAAGGCCATTACAATGGGTTGGTTGGACCGACTGGACGTGCTGGACTGGATTCATTACATTGTAAAACAGGATCCGCAGGCACAGATCGCCCTGCACGGCATTTCCATGGGGGCTGTCTGCATGATGAACGTAACGGGTGAAGCGGAAATACCCGACAATGTAAAATGTCTTGTGGAAGACTGCGGTTTCACCACCTGTTGGGAACAGTTCACGGACGTTATACGCCAGAACATTCATTTTTCCGCACCGTGGGCACTGTGGGCACCCGCAAAGTGGTTCAAACTGCGTTCGGGTTGGGACGTCAAAGAAAACAATCCCATCCGCCAGGTTGCAAAATCAAAAGTACCTACCCTGTTTTTGCACGGTTCCGAGGACACGTTTGTTCCGTTCAGAATGCGTGACGAACTGTATAACGCCGCCTCCTGTCCGAAAGAAAAAGTGACCATTCAGGGTGCAGAACACGCAAACAGCGTAGACGTGGATCCCGAAACCTACCACACCGCCTGCATGTCTTTTGTGGAAAAATACATTCCGACCGAATAATAAAAGCAAACAAACACACCGCCGTGGAACAATACTTCCTCGGCGGTGTTTATCTGTGTTTGTTATTCGGTTACAGGGTCTCCTGCGGATTCGGTTATATCTTTCAAAAGGATCTGCGGTGCAATTTTTGCAAATGTACTTTCTCCGATCCCGCTGACCTTCATAATTTCTTCAGGGTACGTAAACGGCCCGTTTTCAGTACGGTAGTCAATAATGGCTTGTGCTTTGACCTTCCCGATCCCTTCAAGCCTGCACAGTTCTTCTGCATCCGCCGTGTTGATATTGACAAAGACATTCTCCTGTCCGTCCGTTTCATCGTCAGCATTATTCGAATTATCCACCTGACTGATGATGGAAACAGCTATTTCATACCGTTGCATGGATTCGTAAACTACGGCACGTTGCACAAGCAGTGCAAGCACGGCAATACAGGCAACAAACAAAAGAATCGTGATGACTTGTGAAGAAGTCAGCCGCTTTTTCCGTTCTGATCCTTCGATCTGCAGACCGCAATCTTCATAATCACGCATTTGATTGGATTCTTCCAAAACAAATCCCTGCTTTCAAATCAGAATAATTGTTTGAAACTGCGATTGCCGTCTTTGCTGTAATACATGTGCTGCCCGTCACCCGTGGTGTAGTAAGCACATCCGTCGCTGATCTGGAAACTCAGTACGCTGTCACAAACTTCTTTACCGCTTTTTGCATTCGAGCAATAGTTGAGTCTGTAATCCTGCGTTGCGGAGATATTTTTGTAATATACGCCTTCCTCGGAACACATGATGCCGTCCACTTCCTGTGAGATCATCGCACTTTCGCCGTCTTTATCAAGATTGCAAAGGGCATTGGCACTGTTGAGATAATATACATTCTTACCGTCTCCCGTAACGGCTACGCTCGTTACGTTTTCTGCACAAGCGGTCTTGGTGTCGGAAGCGGATTTGCGATCCGTCACGAACAAACGGCCTTCCGCATCAATATAAGCAAGACGATCGGCATCGTAACTCAGATCATAGTCTCTGACACCGGCTACGAGCATCAGCGGTTCTTCACCCGATTCCACGTAATACAGACCGTTTTCACCGATCCAGAAATGATCGAAGAATTCATTTACACCGTAAACGGTGGCAAGGCCGGAGCAACTCTTGAAATTGACGGCGTTGCACACAAGCGGATACATGGCGGAAGAAGCAATCCGCTGTGCCTGCTTGCCTTCTTTGGAATAATAGGTACCGCCGTCCAGCAACGTAAAGAGCACCTGGGAAAGATCGGCATTGAATTTAATGGCATTGGCATACACGCCCGATGCGATCTTCGTAAACTTTGCAGGCTTGCGATAGGTCGTCGCGTAGAAATCGTAGGTATTGTTCAGAACGGTCAGATAATAGACCTTTTTGCCGCCTTCGGAAACGGCAATGGGCACACCGCTGGAGCAAACGTCCTTTTTTGTGCCTTCATGGAAAATACATACGGAATTGGTACCTGCATCATTACGGTAACCGTACATGACATAGTCACCGTCGGGTGAAATAGCAAATGCACCCGAAATATACTTTCCGTTTTCGGCAATGACCTGCGAAGTGCCTTTTTCGACATCGTAAAGAGCCAATGCCGCCGTGGCATCAATGTAAAGCACGCCTGTTCCGTCCGAGGAGAAATAGATAACATTGTTGACGGAATCCAGAATACGGGTGGTTCCTTTCTGATCGAAATAGTAAACCGCCGTTGTCATTGCGGCATCATTCTGCACCTGCATGGCGTAAATACCGCAGGTATTGTCCATATCGTAATAGATCGTTTTCGGTTCTTCGATCGCATTCTCTGCGGAAACGTTTTTGCCGTTTGCATACAGCACTGCCTGTCCCGATCCTACGGAATAGAACAGTTTATAGTCCACCGCATCGTAAATAAATGCATCGGAAGATCCGGCACTGCCGACCGCACCGAATACAATAATCAAAGCAAGCACAACGGCAACCGCCGCGATCAGTACTTTTTTATCGGAAAAACGGAAGCCTTTCTTGGCTTTATCGGCATCCTTTTTCTTACCGAGACCGAACACTTTTCTGAAAATAAGAACATGAAGCGGGATTTTTGGTTTATCTTTTGCTTGCGTGCTTTTCTGGGGTTTGGGTTGCGTTTTGGGCTGTTGTGTTTCTTTTTCCTTTTCTTTCGGTTTTTCTTCTCGTACCAACGGCTCACCGCAAACACAGCAATCACCGTCTGCCTGTGCATTCACGGAACCGCAATACGTACACACGACCGCATTTTTGGATGCAAGCAAGGTAGCCAGTGCATCCATCTGCGCAACGTCCTGTGCGGAAAAGGATGCAACGGGATCCGTCACACTGACCGCAGGTGCAGGCTTGGATTGCACGGGTGTCGGTTGTGCCGGGGCCTGTTGTGCAGGAGCCTGTTTTGCGGCAGGTGTACGCACGGTAGCCTGCGGCATGGGATCGAGTTTACGCACCGTCGTTCTGTACGTATATGCAGGTTTGGGCGGTTCGGGCGGTGCAGGCGGTCTGCCTGTTTTTACCAACAATGAACCGCATTTGATACAATATCTCTCGGTAGCGGCATTTTCAGCTTTGCAAGTGGGGCATATTATTTTAGCATCGGCACCCGCAAGAGGAGCCGCACAGAAAACACAGATTCGGTCGCCGGGAGCATTTTGCCGACCGCAATTACTACATACCATAAAATTACCTCCCAATATTACTAATTATATAATAACATAAGTATAGTATCTTGTCAACTTTCGACAACAAAGATGTCAAGATTTTCTATTCTCTTTTAATTTGTCAAAAAACGATACAAACGGTACGACGAACGCCGCGATCGGATCGGCAAACACAAAGCAGAGCACGCAAAGAACAAAGGCACTGCCCCCGCGGAATCCCTGCTGAAAAGCCTTCTTGATAAGTCCCCACGGCACGCTTTGCCAACCGAGGGTAATCAGCACGACCGCCAGAGAATGCAAAGGCACACGCTCGATCAACGGAGTCAGCAATACGAGAACGCTCACGGTCAAAGCACCGATTATACCGCCGAGTGCGGTTTTCGGGCTGTACATATATTCCTGCAAGGGTAAACACACGGGAGAACAGCAGATATGAGCCGCAGACAATCCTTTATCGCTTTGCAAAGAGCCGCCGAAAAAGCTTGCGGCAACGATCATACAGACGGCAAAACCGACACCTGCAAGCGGCAGGAAAAACCACGAATGCACGTTGGAAGAAAAATCAAACAAACGTCCGAAATCCGCAAAAGAATACGCACCGACTTCATATACGGGCGTACGGTAGGCTTCCCTGTTGAGAAGCATATTAAAAAGCAAGGGAATGAGAATTGCCATGAACGGAGCCGGCAGATATTTTTTGAACGTGCGGAATTTACGCGGCCACGTAATCATAATCACAAGCGTAATCGTACCGTACAACACACCCCTCCAATTTGCGTGAAAACCGTTGGAGCGATAGGAACGAAGCATTTCAATGGCTGTATTGCCCGATGCGGCAATACCGAAATAGTCCTTGGTCAGAATGACCGTTGCAAGAAAAGCCGCACCGACGGCAAGTCCTGCTTTTGCGGCATCGGTCAGTTCAAAACGAAACTGTTTTTTTGCGGACAGTGCATGAAAAAGTGCAAACAGAATACTGCCCGTCAGCATAGCGGCAAAGGCAAAGCCCGTACCGAATTCTTTTATAATGAAAAATGCAGGCATAAACAGCATCCAACAGGGCGTGTAACACGTTTTTCCCGCCGCACAAAGCAGACAGCCGACAATTCCCGCAAGACATCCGGGCAATACACCGACCCCCGAAATTGCACCGACTGCCAACGACAGCGGAAAAATATACAAAGCGGCACAAAATCCCTGCAACAGATCTTTGCCGGTTTCATTCTTTTTAACAGCAGGTTGAGACATAAAAATCTCCTTTATTTTTTAAGTTTTCTTATAATACCGCATTTTTAGTTATCTTACAAGTAAAATTTTAAAAAATTATAAACTCACCTTTCCTTTTGCACGCCCTTTCATCCTTGCAGTTTTGCCGCCGATGTGCTAATATGAATTATCCGAAACACGCAGGAGGTTTGTATGAATACATTTTATCCAGATTCATTCCGTAAGCCTTCCAAAGAAAACTCAATGATCTACGTATGGGCATGGAATTCACCGATCACACAGGATTCCGTTGACCGTCAACTGACCGAATATGCCGCCTGCGGAATCCGCGGGCTTTATATTCTTCCCCTGCCGTCCGCATTCCGTCCTGACACCATGCAGACCTTTCTGCAACCGGATTATCTGACGGAGAAATATTTCACAATGGTCAGATACGCACTCAGCAAAGCCAAAGACCTCGGCATGGAATGCTGGCTGTACGATGAAGGGGGCTGGCCGTCGGGAGGTGCGTGCGGAAACACAGCAAAAACAAACCCTGATGCGGTTGAAACCGTCATTCAGCAACGTGAGGTCATATTAAACAAGGGAGAGATTTATACTCTCAAAAAAGACGTTTATCCTTTTATCGACAAGCAACGCATCACCGAGCCTTTCCGTGCCAAAGAAAGAACCGTTGTGACGGAATACTATTTCAGAGAATTGCAAATTGCGAGCCGCAACCACGTGGACACCACGAATCCCGACGTTACGGATACTTTTATCAGCAACACGTACGAAGCACATTACAGGCATCTGAAACCGATGTTCGGACGGGATATCACGCTCTTTTTCACGGATGAACCGTCGGTCATCCCCAAACTGATTCCGAAGAATTTCATTGAAAAATTCAAGGCGGTATACCATTACGACATAACCGATTACCTGCCCGTTCTTACGGATGCAGACGCGGCGACAACGGAAAAACGGAAACAGGCACGCATCGATTACGGACGTCTGATCGGAGAACTGTTTTACGAGAATTATTGCAAAAGAATTGCCCGTTGGTGCAGTGAACATGAAATCAGATTCGGCGGACACCTGGACCTGGATCACATTCCCGACGGCGGTGCCCGACAAATGTATTTCAGCCATCTGCATGCATTAAGTGCTTTTGACGTACCGGGAATCGACGTCATCACGCATCAGATCCGCTATCCCCGCAACGGTGCAACACCGACAACACAGGCAAGCCCGTTTTTTCCGCGTATTGCGTCTTCTGCGGCACGGCAAAGCGGCAAAAAACTGGCACTGACCGAGACGTTTGCCGTATACGGAGATGCCGTGACACAGGATGAAATGCGATACGTGCTCAATTATCAGGCCATACGCGGCATCAACGTATTCAACATATTCAGCCTTTCTTCAAACGATCACGGCTTTTCAGCCATGACGGAAAGACCCGTTTTCACCCCGAAAAAGCCCGGTTTTTACCATTTACAGAATTTCAACACGTACTATGCCCGCCTTTCTTACCTGCTTCGCCTCGGAGAAGCGGTCTGTGACACGGCCCTGTATCAACCCTGTGCGGATTTTTGGGCAAACAGCCGGATCTGTAAAGAAGCTTGCAAAAATTACGATCAGGCAGGCACCGAACTTGAGCAAAACAACGTCTGTTTTGAAATTGTTGATGACTATGCACTCGAACAGGCACAGCCAACCCCCGACGGACTGCAGATCGGTGACGCCGTATATCAGCACATAAAAGTGCCCGTCTGCCGATATATGCCCGAAGATCTGCGGACAAAAATATCCCCTTATCTCACAGAAAGCCAACCCATCCTTGCAGTGAAAAACAAAAATCTGCGTGTTATGAAAAGAAAACTCAAGAACGCAATGCTGTGGTTCATTTTCAATGAAGGCGAACAAAAGGCTGAAGAAATTCTGCAGATTCCGACGGACAATCTTTACGAACTGCAACTGCAAAGCGGTGAAATCTACCGTGCGGAAAAAGCACATATTTCACTGGTATGCGGTGAAATGGCCGTGTTTCTGGAATCCGAAGAAACCTTACCTTGTGATTCGCGGGAAACCGAATATTCCATCCCGATAACG
Source organism: Acutalibacteraceae bacterium (assembly GCA_045590895.1). Lineage (GTDB taxonomy): Bacteria > Bacillota > Clostridia > Oscillospirales > Acutalibacteraceae > RUG806. The sequence goes on along the minus strand of JAZNRU010000047.1, from coordinate 89,720 downwards.
GGATTCAGACCCGTGCGTGCAAAACGATTCACGATCTGCCGAAACGGGATCGACATGACAGATACGGATGTAAGTTGTATTACAGACCGTGACTTTTCCGGAGAGATCACCTATACGGCACACTACGCCCTGCCGAACGAGCCGAAAGCAGAGGAACGGTATCGGCTGGTATTGGAAGATACGTCCGTTACCGCATCGGCATATTTCGACGGCAAAAAAGCGGCGGATTTCGGGCTGAGTCCGATGTTTGCAATCATATCGGGTGCCGATCTTAATCAGAACGGTCAACTGGAATTGACGGTAGCCAACACTGCGGCGGATGAGATCATTGCAAAAAGTGAGGAAATAAACAGTTACCCCGCTGCCGTGACAGGCCCCTACCATGCGGTTTCACTGGAATTCGAACAAAACAGACCGCCGCTGAAACCCGGTCGGGTGCGAATTGAAAAAATAAAGTGAAAAACGTAAAATTATTAAATTTTCGTATTGCAAAATATTTCATTTATGATAAAATGAAATGACTTCATTTTGAGGATGTGCACAAATGGGTAAAAAAATTGCAACGTGGATCATCGTTCCGCTGATGGTTCTGATTTTCCTGTTGGACATAATGACACTGGTACTTTGCAATATTTATGAATCCGAATATGAAATAACCGCCGAAACCTTTGACGGCAGAAACGGTGACGACCGCATTCATTTTCTGCACACGGGCTGTTCGGACTGTATTCTGCTTGAAAGCAACGGCAGGTTTGCTTTGGTGGATGCGGGTGAAGGCAATGACAATCCGCGAAAAAACGTAGATTATGAGGGGTATGAAGAACAGGTGCTCTCTTATATCAAAAAGTTATGCACCGATGAAAACGGCATTGCCGAATTGGATTTCATGCTCCTTACGCATCAGCACTATGACCACACGGGCAATGCACAGGCAATTCTCGAAGATGAAAGCATCCGTATCAACACCCTGTATATGAAAGAACTTTCACTCAAAGTTCTGCATGACTATGAAATTGAAATGTGGGACGTTCCCGGTATTTACGAACGCATTCTGAATGCCGCCGAACGGGCAAACACACCGTGGATCAGTGATCTTCCCGAACAGTTTACGTTCGGAGATTTCAACGTTACCCTTTACGGTACAAAAACACCCGTGGAAATGATGCAGGATCAGGGCAACAACGCCGAAAGCGTTGGCATGAAACTCGAAAAAGCGGGCTACACGGTTTTTCTTGCCTCCGACATTGCAACCACAACGGGACAGGAAGAACTGCTTGCCGATGAGATCGGAGATATTGACCTGCTTAAAATCGGACACCACGGCTATTTCGGTTCAAGTTCCATGTCCTTTTTGAAAGCACTGCAACCGGAAATCGCCATCGTCACAAATACTTTGGGCAAGATCTATCCGAATGTCAAGTGGAATCTGACCGTAACGGCAAAGGTTCCCATTTACGCAACGGTCAACCGCAACGGTATCATTGCAACCGTTACGGACGAGGGAAACGTTATACTGACGGAAAACATTCACGGTTAGTCAGATAAGCGGCAGGACTTTTTTTATAAGTTTCTGCCGTTTTTTCTTTTTTCTTGAAAAAATCACCGTTTTCATCCGTCATAGTGTTTGAGGGATCCCGAACGTATGAAAGGAGTGACAGCACATGAATGAGAAAACCGTTCGCAAACTTACGGAAGAATTGCGAAATGGTGACAAAACCGCTTTTGCAGCATTGTATGAAGAATGGAAAACGCCCGTATATTCAATCATTCTGCGTATTGTACAATCAAAAGAAACCGCAGAAGATATCCTGCAGGACGTATTTCTGAAACTGTACAGGGAACCGCCCGAAAGCAGTATCCGCAACGTCCGTGCCTGGTTTTTTGCCTGTGCACGCAATGCCGCCGTTGATGCTTTGCGTAAAAAGAGCAATTCCGATCTGCCGCTTTCCCATGTCGAACACAAGGCCGCAGAACAACCCTTTTCCGCAGATATACAAATTGACATCCGCACCGCCATCGCCCGTTTGCCGCAGATACAGCGGGAAATCGTGACCTTGCATATCAATGCCCGACTCGGTTTTGCAGAGATCGCAAAAATCATCGGCTGTTCCCTTTCGTATACCTATCGGCAATACAGACTTGCCGTTCAATCTTTACAAAATGACTTAAACGGAGGTATCACCGAATGAAAAAGTGCAGTTTATTGCTTTCACTTTTATTTGTTTTTCTGTTTTCGATTTTTGCAAGTGCCGCAGAAACGGAAGACCCGCCGTACGCAGATGCGGGAGAATTGTATCAGTCATGGAACGAACGGTATCCCGATTACATCAGCGGTGTATGGTCAACCGACGGCGGCATGAACAATCTGACTTTCGGTATTGCGGAAAGTGCAGATTTTGAAGCAGCCGAAAACGAAATACTGTCACTGATAAAAAACGACGACAGCGTTACAATCGTACGGCAAAAATATACACGAAACGACCTGCTTCGCATACAGGAGGAACTGTATAAATATTTTGAAGATGCCCAAAACAACGGTCTTTGTGCGACGGGACTGTACGAAACGGAAAACTGCGTGCAGGTGGAGTTTCTTGAATCCGCAAGAGAAAACGAAACCACAAAGGCGTTGATTGCTTATTTACAGGAAACATACGGGGATGCCGTACGCATTGCATGGTCCGAAGGTTACGTTACGCTGACACTTGAAGAAAAACCCGCTGCGTTCACCGAGTTCACTGACCTGACCACCCGCACCCGTTGGTACGATGCGTTTTTCACGGTCATCGCCTGTCTGTGCGTATTGAGTGTATGCGGATTCGTATTCATCAGAAAAAAACAGACCGCCGCCTTGCAGACCGTCACGGGAACGGTTGAAACAGGAAGCCGTCACTACACGAAAAAAGAAGTGGAAGCGGCTGTCACAAACACCGCAGAAACACCCGATACGGCGTTGGACAAACGCATCATGGACATGATTGAATAAAAACAAAAAGTGCTGTGTCAAGCTTCGTAAAGAAGTTCAGACACAGCACTCTTTATTTCATGTTTTACAGTTCTCTGTTGAGAGCAAGGAAGCCTTTGATCATCGTGGAGCCGGTCTCATCACCCAAGGACAGGGTTTCATGGTAATGTCCGTCCAGAAGACGCATGGAGTAATCGTTGTCGGGTACGATGTAACCGATCGCATCGTTGGCAAGGCCGAAGCAAACGAGATCGTCACCGAAGATATCGCACAGACAGGGATAACCGAAATCATAGCCCCTGCAGGAGCCTTCCGCAGTCAGCGATGCACCGCCTTTATAGAGGTCTGTAACGAGTTCACCGGGCACCATGGCGATCTTCACGTCGTCCCATTCCATATAGCCGATCTCGGTCGTCACGCAATAGCCGTTCTTGCCCATGCGTGCAATGTCGTAGTTTGCCATGGCAAGTTTGCCTGCGATACGGATGAGCGGATTCTTGACGGGAACTACGATCTCACGGATACGGACGTTGAGCACGGGGTTGAGTTTGCGTTCTTTGACAGGCTCCCAGTTTTCATACCAGAGGGTATAGCCTTTGCCGCCGAGTTCTCTTTCTTTTGCAACCGTTTCGGGTTCGGAAAGAGCGGTATCCGCTTCGATCTCCTCCTGCGTTTTGGTAAGCGCAATCACGATCTTTGCAAGTTCTCTGCCGTAACGCAAAGACTGTTCGTAGCGTTTTTTCATGGGCTGACCGTCATTGGAAAGGCCTCTTGCCATGTAGATACCTGCAATGGCACCGTTGAAGAACATACAGTTGTAACCGTATTCAGCGAGTGTTTCTCCGAGATAATATACGTAGTCACCGCTGATCTCTCGGCCGTTGCCCGATCCGTCCGAAGTTGCAAGTCCTGCAACGTCGGGATGTGCACCGATATTGACGATCATGGTGGGTGCTTTCTTCTTGCTCGTGGGGGTAAACAGGAAACGGTTGATGACCGTAGGCAGAGCCGTTGCGGACGGACGGTTGCGGTTGTCTACGTAGCCGCTTCCGATGTCCTTCTGTGCAAAGGTCATTTTGCCCGGTGTCATATCTTCTACAGCCGCCCAAAGAGCATCTGCCGCTCTTTCATACAGAACCTCAAGGAAATGCATATCGGTTCCCTTTTCCACTTCCTCACCCTTGACGGATTTCAGCATATTGGACAGGATCTTTCCGCCGTCCTCTGTTTTCGTCCACAAGCCCTGGGTATCGATACAACTGTGGCAATGGGTGGAGAAAATATTGACCGAACCGAGCTTAATACCCGCTTCTTTTGCCTTTTCGGCAACCTTGGAACGTACGATGCGGATGTCCTTGTTTGCAAAACCGATACAGTCAATGGTGCCGAACAGATGCACGCCGCGGTCGGAGTTGTCCGACAGGGCGATGCAACGGATACGCATATCGTCAATGAGTTCTTCCACACGGTTGGTAAAACCGTTGTCGGCTACCATGTAACCGCCGAGGAAATACGGATGCGTCTGCCAGTCATCGGGCACAAGACTTGCCCACGCACTGCCGAGATACCACTTTGCACCCTTTGCGGGAGCACGCAGAAATTCTTCCGTACCGACGTAAAAATCATCGGCAGAGGGAATATTGCCGAACGAGGAAGGCTCGCACAGCAGTTTTTCCACAAAGGACAAACCACCCGTCAGCGTTTTGTCGAGTGTTTCCAAACCCGTCTTTTTGCCGTAAGCAATGAGAGATTCCTTGAAGTTATCCGAACCGACGGGTGCAATTTCACCTGTTTTGGTAAGATAGGCATAAGCGGCCGCCAATGTTGCGGCGGTGGTTATGCTTTTGCGGATGATTTTACCCTTTTTCATTTTATGATCTCCTTTACCCTTTTATTTGCGGTCAAAGCCGGGATGTCTGCCGGCTACGTTGAAGCCTTTGCGGATCTCGGCCAGTTTTGCCATTTCTTCGTCCGTAAACTCTCTGCCGCCGCCGAGTTCTTTTGCAAGTTTGGAAACTTTGGCGTAAAATTCAACGGACTCCATGTTGAAATATGCACGCATGAGCGTATTGCCGACGGTCAGTGCACCGTGATTCTGCAACAGGAACGAATCGTGATCCTGAATGTAGGGTTGCAGAGATTCGGGGATCTCATCCGTAGAAGGAGTACCGTAGGCACAGACGGGAACGGTACCCAAAAACAGTACCGCTTCGGGCATGATGTACTGATCCAGCGGAATATTGCAGACGGCAAAAGCGGTTGCAATGGGCGGATGTGCGTGTACGACGGCGTTGACGTCGGGACGTTCACGGTAAACACGCAGGTGCATTTTGATCTCGGAAGACGGATTCAGAGAACCCTCGATCTTATTACCGTCACCGTCCACACGGATGATCATATCGGGTGTCATAAATCCCTTGGAAACACCCGTGGGCGTGCAGTAAAATTCGTTTTCGCTGACTTTGACGGAAATATTGCCGTCGTTTGCGGCCACAAAACCGTTCATGTAAATACGGCGGCCGATCTCACAAATTTCTTCTTTGATCTGCTGAGGAGTTCTGTCATCCATTATAAATATACCTTCTTTTTTATCATTTTGTAAAATAATAGCACAGAATACGGAAAATGTAAATATTGATTTTGTTAACAAATATTGATATACTATTAAAAAATGTCGATTGAGGAAGATGCAAGAATGCACGATCATAACAAAACAGCGGCGGTGATTGCCGAAAAACTGCATTCGGAAGCGGACGTGCTGGTATTCAGCCCCGTTTTTGAATGCCGCGATGAATTGCTGGAAGAAATCTGTCTTGCCGTAGGCGGACGGATCCTTTGTCTGCTTCCCTGCACACCGAATCGTGAATTCCGCAAAACGCTGGACGGCGGCAACCGTTTTTTCCTGCGTGAAACGTTACCACCCGAAGAAATCGAGAATTGCTTACGCTATATCGTAAAGAACGATCACTGCGTTGTGTTTGCATCTGTCTCCATACTCAAAAACGAAAACCTTGCATATCTGCTCAACGAAGTTCCCTTCCGTGCGATTCTCCTCTTGCACGCAGAACGCACGAGCGTGTTGCTGTCGCACTATGACAAACGACTGCGGCTCTTGTGCGATCTGCGGTCGGAACTTTCCTACACGCTGCCCGTGTGTGCGTTCTGTGCCACTGATCAATCTGCGGTATTGCGTGACATTACGGCATCACTCAATATGAAAACACCTGCGAGAATCTATCCGAAAAATGCAATCGCGGACACGCACCTGCAAAGCACGAAAAGCGAACAACCCATTCCGCTGTTCGAAAATCTTGTCCGCACGCAACAGGTACAAAGAGCATTGGTGTTTTGCAGTGACCGTCAGAAAGCGGAAGACAGCTACCGTTATTTCCGTTTTTTCGGTTATCGTTGTGCCTTGTCTCATGCGGGACTGGATTTCGACAAACGCCGCAAGGCTGTCGACCGCTTTGCCGCAGGCGAAACGGATTTTCTGTTCACGACCTCCTTTTATCAGAAAGGCTTTTGCACAAAGCCGTATACAACCGTCTTTATGGGTATGCCGTCGGATCTTTTTCTGCTTGCAGGCATTGCCGACACGACACAGAATATTCTCGTTTACTACGGCCAAGACGACGCAACGCAGTGCCTTTACCGAATTGAAGAAGACAATGAGATCAGAAGTCAATATACGAATCTGCCTGCATTCCGTCTGAAACAGGAACGCTTGCTGCTTTTACAGCAAGCACAGGCGGCAATACAGGGAAATATTGCACCCGAAGCATTTTTCAGTGAACAATTGCCGCATATTTACGGTATCAACAAAGAGAAAGAATAAAGGGAGGATCGGTCATGGCATACAAAAAATACTTTACGCTCAGTTACGACGACGGTGTATTACAGGACAAAAAATTGGTTGAGATCTTCAACCGTTACAATCTGAAATGCACTTTTAACGTCAATTCGGGTTTTCTGGGCACCGAAAACACGCTTATCCGTCTCGGTAAACCCGTTGCACACAACAAAATAGCTCCCGAAGAAATCGCAAAAGTGTATGCAGGACATGAAATTGCAACCCACGCCAAAACGCATCCCGATCTTACGAAACTGCCGAAAAGAAAAGTCAAAGAGCAGATCACGGACGATATGAAAGCACTGTCGCTTCTTGCGGGTTATGAGGTGGTCGGTCACGCCTATCCCGGCGGTACTTACGACAAAAGAACGGCGGATATTCTTGCTTCCTGCGGCATCCGTTACGCCCGCACGATTGACAGCACGGGCAGTTTTGCACCGCCTGAAGATCCGATGATGTGGCATCCCACCTGTCATCACGGCGATGAAAACATCTTTGACCTGTTGCAGAAATTCATTGATGCCACGCCCACCGACACAGACCTGCTGTTTTATCTGTGGGGACATTCCTATGAATTCGACTATGACGTGTGGGGCAACAACTGGGAACACATTGAAAAGGTGTGCGGTATGATCGCAGGCAAAGAAGATATTGTTTACTGCACCAATCTTGAATTTCTGAACAGATAAAATAATATTAAGAGATCCCGCTCGGCAAACCGCTGAACGGGATCTTTTTATGGTATTTTTTTAGTTTTCCGTAAAAAAGTGCTGTGCTATGCGTACTGCTTCCATGGCATCCTTACCGTAATAATGTGCACCTACGGAATCCGCATACTCCTGCGTAACGACCGCACCGCCGACCATAACTTTGCAATCGGGCTTGACGGTATGAAGCAAACGCACGGTTTCTTCCATTGCAGGCAAGGTGGTGGTCATGAGTGCACTCAGACCGACGAGATGCACGTCGTTTTCGGTCACGGCATCCGCAATCGTCTGCGGCGGCACGTCCTTGCCCAGATCCAGCACCTCAAAACCGTAGTTACTCAAAAGCATGGTCACGATATTTTTACCGATATCGTGAATATCCCCCTTGACCGTTGCAAATACGATTTTTTTATCCGTATCCGCCGTCTGCGTACTGTTTTCACGCAGTACTGAAAATGCGGCCTGTGCGGCTTTTGCGGCGGAAAGCAACTGCGGTAAAAAGAGTGTCTTTTTCTCAAAGGCATCCCCGACCGCCGTCAGTGCGGGAATGAGTTCGCGGTTGATGATCTGCAGAGCATCGTCCGATCTGAGCATTTCTTTTGCAAGCACTGCCGCTTTTTCCGCAAGTCCCTTTTGAACGGCAAAGGAAAGAGATTGTTCCTTTTCTGCCGATACGACCTGTGCGGGAGCATCTGCGGCAAAGGAAATATAGTTTTCACAGTTTTCATCCATGCCGTTGAGTGCACGGTATGCAAGTACCGCCGTGCGTTCGGGACGGCTCAAAGGATTGATAATAGCGGCAGATAAGCCGTTTTGCATGGCAAGGGTTAAAAATGCGGCGTTCACACCCGGTCTGTCGGGCAGACCGAAGGATACGTTCGACACACCGAGAACGGTATGGATGCCCATATCAAAACGAACACGGTGCAAAGCTTCCAGCGTGATCTTTGCATTGTCGGCTTTGGTGCTGACGGAAAGGGTGAGCGTATCGATCAGCAGATCCTTTTTTTCAATGCCGTATTTTTCGGCTTCGCGGACGATTTTTTCCGCGATCCGCAAACGGCCTTCCGCCGTTTCGGGAATACCGTTTTCATCTAAAGTCAGACACACAACGCAACCGCCGTATTTTTTCACAAGGGGGAAAACGGCATCCATGGATTCCTGTTTGCCGTTGACGGAGTTGACGAGTGCTTTGCCGCAATAACAGCGTAATGCCCGTTCCATTGCCGCGGCATCTGCCGTATCGATCTGCAAAGGCAGACCGACTGCCTGCGTGATCGCACGCACACATTGCGGCAGGATCTCACTTTCATTGACACCCGGAGCACCTGCATTGACGTCCAGCACGTCCGCACCGTTTTCCTCCTGTGCCATGGCTTCACGCACCACGTAATCCATGTCCGCATTCCGCAGTGCCTCTTTGAGTTTCGGTTTACCCGTAGGATTGATGCGTTCACCGATCACGATCGGTTTTTCCGACAGTTCTGCCGTCTGCAGATTGGATGCAACGACCGTTTTATTTTTCTTTTCAGGTATTATAAAAGGATGTCCTGCAAACGCTTCATGCACCGCACGGATATAAGCAGGCGTTGTTCCGCAACAACCGCCGACAAAAGCAACGCCGACTTCAAGCAATTCCCCGACCGCCTGCGAATAGGCTTCGGGGGTGATCTTATAGACTGTTTCACCGTTTTCAAGCACGGGCATTCCCGCATTGGGATTGAGTAAAATCGGCAATGAAGTCACCGCCGCCATACGTTTTGCAAGCGGCAACATTTCAACGGGGCCGAGACCGCAGTTAAGCCCCACGGCGTCAATGCCCATACCTTCAAGTACCGTTACGGCAACCTCAACGCTTGCTCCCGTGAGGAGTCTGCCGTCCGCACCGAACGACAGCGTGACGAAAACGGGAAGATCGCAGGTCTCCTTTGCGGCAATCACCGCCGCACGGGCTTCCTGCAGATCACTCATGGTTTCAATGATGATAAGATCCGCCGTGTCAAAACCGGCTTCCATTTGCTGTTTGAACAGTCGTACGCAATCTTCAAACGAGAGAGGACCGAACGGTTCCAGCAACTTCCCTGTCGGCCCGATGTCGAGAGCAACCAGTCCGTGGCCGTGATCCGTGACCGCCTGTTTGGCAACACGCACGCCTGCACGGATCACGTCTTCGGGACTTTCATATTTGAGTGCATTCGCACCGAACGTGTTCGTGGTTATAACGTCACTGCCCGCAAGCAGATATTCTTTATGAATTTCAAGAACGGCATCCGGGTGCGTTATATTCCACATTTCCGGTTTTTCACCCGGTTGCAGACCTCTTTTCTGCAAAAGAGAACCGAAACCGCCGTCAAAAAACTGTAATTCCGAAAAATTCATTCCATTCCCGCTTTCTGCTTAGTAATCCGTCACACTATCTGCCGAGAATACCCGACAGATTGTTGATGATCGCACCTGCAACCTCCGGTCTGTTCATCGTGTACAGGTGAATATGATTGACACCGTTTGCAAACAGGTCAATGATCTGTTCGGTGGCATAGGCTACACCTGCCTGTTTCATGGCTTTCGGATCGTCACCGAAACGGTCAACGATCGCCTTGAAACGGGGCGGCAAGGGCGTGCCGTTCACCGCACAGATGCGTTTGATGGATTTTGCGTTCACGATCGGCATAATGCCCGGCAGAACGGGAATATCCATACCCTTTCCGAGCATACGCATACGGAATGTATAATAAATATTGTTGTCAAAAAACATCTGCGTGGTCAGAAAATCCGCACCTGCATCAATTTTTCTTTTCAACGATTCAATATCCGCTTCGGTGGATGCGGATTCGGGATGTCCCTCGGGATAACAGGCTCCGCCGATGCAGAAATCGCCTTTTTCTTTGATAAAACGCATCAGTTCATCCGCATGACGGAAATCTTTTGAAAACGCAAAGTCGGCGTTGGGGGGAATATCACCTCGCAAAGCAAGGATATTGCGGATCCCGCGGGACTTCATTTCCTGCAAAGCGGCTTCCACCTTTTCTTTGTCTGAACCGACACAGGTCAGATGTGCCAATGCAGGCACGTGGTATTTTTCCGTGATCTGCTGTGTCAGTGCAAAGGTATAATCCGACGTGCCGCCGCCTGCACCGTAGGTCACACTGATAAAAGACGGGGCATAACAGGAAAGAGCTTTTGCCACTTTTTTCGTATCTTCTAATTTTGCCCATTCCTTGGGCGGAAAGATCTCAAAAGAAAGACGCGGTTTGTCTTTACTGATGCAATCTTTTATTAAAACATCACTCACAGATGTTGCATTCATAAATCATCACTTCTTTATTGAAAGAATTATTCCTGCTCAAGCCCTTCCGTCTGTTCGGCAACCTTGAGCATAATGGCACATTCAATGCGTTTTTTGTGCAGTTCGCAACCGAGTTTGTAAACACCCGTGATATCTCCCGTGGAATGGTATGCGTTCGCCGCACAGCCGCCCGAACAATACAGGCGTGCAAAACAGTCTTTGCATTCTTCGTGTGCATAGACGTTGCACAGTTTGAACTCATTGAGCACTTCCGGATGCAAAACACCGTCCCACACGTTACCGAGCAGGAAACGTTCTTCCGACACGAACTGATGGCAGGGATACAGTTCCCCTGCGGGTGTGACAGCCATATATTCAACGCCCACGCCGCAACCCGAGATACGTTTTGCGATGCACGGGCCGCCCATGAGGTCGATCATATAGTGATAGAATGTAAATCCGTTCTTTTCACGCTTGCGTCTGAGCATTTCATCGGCAAGAAGCTGGTACTGCTCACAAAGGGCAGGCACGTCATCCTCGTGCAGAGCGTATTCTTCGGACGGATCACAGACCACGGGCTCCATGGACAGTTCCTTGAAACCGAGGTCGGCAAGATGAATGATATCAGCGGCAAAATCCTTGTTAAAGCCCGTATACGTACCGCGAAGATAATAGTCACGCTGTCCGCGTTTTGCAATAAAATCCTGAAATTTAGGCAGGATGATATCGTAACTTCCCAACCCGTTACGGCTGACACGCATACGGTCGTTGACACATTTTCTGCCGTCGATGCTCAAAACCACGTTGCTCATTTCACGGTTGCAGAAATCAATGACCTCATCGTTGACGAGAATGCCGTTGGTGGTCAGCGTGAAACGGAAGTTTTTATTGTATTTCTTTTCAAGGCTTCTGCCGTAAGCGGTCAGTTGTTTGACCACTTCAAAATTCATCAGCGGTTCACCGCCGAAAAAGTCCACTTCAAGATTGTGACGGGTGCCCGAATTAGCAACCAGGAAATCAAGAGCCTGCTTTCCTGTTTCAAAGGACATGAGTGCTTTTTCGCCGTTGTACTCACCTTTTCCCGCAAAACAGTATTTACACGCAAGATTGCAATCGTGGGCTACGTGCAGACAAATTGCTTTGAGAACGGAATTGCGTTTTTTGAAATCCCACTGAAATGCGGCAAACTCGTCTTCCGAGAAAAGCTGTTTGGATTCTTTGAGAGCAAGAATATCCGCATAGATCTCCTCAAGTTCTTTTGCATCCACTGCGGGATTGTCTGCGTATTTTTCGAGTAAAGTTGCAATGAGCGTTTGCCGATCGGTCGATTCAAAAAGACCTATCATATCGTAAGCCACGTCATCCACACTGTGTACACAACCGCTGTTGGCATCAATGACGATGTTGTAGCCGTTGTTTTTATAAAGATGAACCATTTTTATTCTCTCCTGAAAGCAGAAAAACCGCAGTCAACGAGAACTGCGGCCGATTTCTGTTTTTTTACGACTCAGTCGTTGTTCTTCTTGCACTGTTCGCACTTCTGGTTTGCGACCGAGCAGGAGGTCTTGCTTGCGGACTGGCAGGAAGTCTGGCATTCGCCGCAACCGCCCTTAACAGCGGATTCATGAAGATTTCTGGTGTTGATGGTATTGATATGTGCCATAAATATCCTCTTTCTCGCAGGTATCTGCGTTTTTGTCTATATTATAATATCACCATATACGTTGCTTGTCAAGATAAATTTACAGGTCGCAAATCTCAATTTTTCCGGGCATCGCACCGCCGCTTCCCGTAATTTTTGCTCCTTGCGACAAAACATCGCGTAAATACGAAACAACCGCCTGTGACACAATCTCTCCCGGAACCAATACGGGTGTCCCCGGCGGATAGACACACACGTACTCCCTGCACACCGCACCTGCGGCTTCCTCTAAAGAAACAAATTTTCCGTTTTTGCCTTCCGCCTGCGACGGCTTCATTGCCAGCTCGGCACACGGACAGACCGAAAACGGCTGTTTTTCTTTTTTTTCACATTCCGCATCCACCGTCAGCAAGGCATCCGTAAGGCGGTCAAATCCGTCCTGCGTGTCGCAGATGCCTGCAAGCAGGACCGTACAATCCCCCAGTGCCATTTCGGATTCGATGCTGAATCTTTCACGCAGAATCCGTGCGAGTTCAAAACCGTCCATATTACAATTGGCTGTACTGACAACAATACGGCTTTTATCGTGTGCAAAAACGGACGGATGGTTTGTTATACCGTCATTGCCCGAACAAAAAACCCGTAAAACGTGTAAAGCCTGCATCCGCTTGTCAAAATCAAAGAGTTTCTCCGCAAAATCGGCAAACAGGACATCGCCTTTTTCCTTCAGCAGGCCGATACAGGCATCCGTAGCCCCCATGAACAGATAGGACGGACTGCTGGTTTCGTAACAATCAAGATACCGTCTGACACCACTGCGGGAAACGCCGTTTCCGTTCAGCAAAAGCAAAGCCGTTCCCGTGGGAGAAGGCAGGGTTTTATGCAGGCTGACGACGACCGCATCGGCACCGAGTCGGATCGCCTGTTCGGGAAAATGCACGGAAAAACCGTGGTGTGCACCGTGTGCGGAATCAACGATCAGAACCGCACCGAAAGAATGCACGGTTTCGGCAATGCTTTTTATATCACTGACAACACCTTCGTACGTAGGACTTGTTATCACCACCGCTTTTATCTGCGAATGTTCTTCCAACGCCGTTTGCACGTCACCGACCTGTATACTGCCGTTGATTCCGAACGCTTCATCAACAGCGGGATACACGTAATGCGGTTGCAAACTACGCAGAAAAAGGGCATTGAACACCGATTTGTGGCAATTGCGGGCAACAAGAATCTCCCCTTCACAGGGCACTGCGGCACTGATTGCCGTCAGAATACCTGCCGTACTGCCGTTGACAAGAAAATACGCATCGTCACAGCCGTACAGTTGGGCGGCTCTTTGCTGTGCCTGCAAAAGAATGCCCTGCGGTGCGTGCAGATCGTCCGTGCCTTCCACCTCGGTAAGATCGTATGCAAACAGTCCGTTCATGCTGTCAAACTGCAAATTTCGTTTATGACCGGGCATATGAAAGGGATACAGTTTTCTGTCTGTATAAGCCTTGATCTCATCAAACAAAGACATATTTCTCACTCCTGCTGACAGTATCCCATATTTATATGAAAATGTCAACAATATGTCTTGACACAGAACAAAAAAAGCAGTATAATGCATGGAAAGGAATGAGAGATATGAATTTTAACATCAACAATTGCAATGTCTATAAAAATCGCCGTTTTTCACCGGAAACTCTTTCGGTGAAGCACGGCTCGTTTTCTGCTTTCAACAATAATGCGGAAAAGGTGTTTTCTTTTCCCGATTGTTTTGTTTTTCCCGGTTTTATCGATGCACACGTGCATTTGAGAGAGCCGGGTTTTTCTTATAAAGAAACAATCCTCTCGGGCAGCCGTGCGTGTGCCGCAGGCGGCTACACGGAAGTTTGCTCCATGCCGAATCTCAAACCCGTGCCCGACAGCCTTGCAAACTTAAATGAGCAACTGGAGATCATCCGCCGCAATGCGGTGATCGGCGTGCATCCCTACGGTGCGATCACGGTCGGTCAGCAGGGCAAAGAACTGTCTGCCATGGAAGAAATGGTACCGTTCATCTGCGGTTTTTCCGATGACGGCAGAGGCGTGCAGGATGACGAAATGATGCGTGAAGCCATGGTGCGTGCAAAGAAGGCAGGCAAGATCATATCTGCCCACTGCGAAGTCAACACACTGCTCAACGGCGGCTATATTCACGACGGCGAATACTGCCGCACACACGGTCACAAGGGCATTTGTTCGGAAAGCGAATGGAAGATGATCGAACGCGATCTGCACCTTGCCGCACAAACGGGTTGTGCGTATCACGTCTGCCACATTTCCGCAAAGGAAAGCGTGGATCTCATCCGCAAAGCAAAGAAAGCGGGCGTTGACGTCACCGCAGAAACGGGACCGCATTACCTTGTGCTGACCGATGCCGACCTGCAGGAGGACGGACGGTTCAAAATGAATCCGCCGCTTCGTGCACAGGCTGACCGTGAAGCCCTGCTGGAAGGAATTGCAGACGGCACGATCGATATGATCGCAACCGACCACGCACCGCATTCCGCAGAGGAAAAATCAAAAGGTCTTGCAGGCAGTTTAATGGGAATCACGGGCATTGAGACCGCATTCCCGATCCTGTATACACATCTTGTAAAAACGGGATTCATCACACTTGAAAAACTGACGGATCTGCTTCATAACAATGCAAAAACACGTTTTGGCATCGGAACGGACATTGCGGAAGGTGCACCTGCCGATTTCACGGTTTTCAACTTAAACGATGCGTTTATGATCGACAGCAGCCGTTTCGTTTCCATGGGCAAAGCAACGCCGTTTGAGGGATGGACCGTATACGGCAAGTGTCTGATGACGGTCAAAAACGGCAATATCGTATGGGAGGCAAAAGAATGACAAAACAAGGTTTTTTCACAGTTATTGAAAACACGAAACTGACGGAAAACGTTTATAAAATGATACTCAGCGGCGACACGTCCGCAATCACGGCCCCCGGTCAGTTCATCAACATACAACTGGACGGATTTTATCTTCGCAGACCGATCTCCGTTTGCGATTGGGATACGCAGACCGTCACGATCATCTATAAAGTCGTCGGCAAAGGAACGGCATACATGGCAACCTTACAAAACGGTGCAAAACTCGACGTTCTTTCCGGGCTGGGCAACGGTTTTGATCCTTCTCTTTCGGGAGAACATCCCGTCGTGATCGGCGGCGGCGTAGGCGTACCGCCCATGTTCGGCCTTGCAAAAGCTCTGCGTGCCGAAGGCAAAGAAGTAACCGCCATTCTCGGCTTTAACACGGAAAGCGAGATCTTCCTTGCAGATTCATTCAAAGAGATCGGATGCAATGTTCTTGTAACTACGGTTGACGGCAGTTTCGGCACAAAAGGTTTCGTTACGGATGCACTCAAAACCGTCGATTGCACGTTTACCTATTCCTGCGGTCCCGAACCGATGCTCAAAGCCGTTTATAACACGGCAACCGTCAGCGGTCAGTACAGTTTTGAAGAACGCATGGGTTGCGGTTTCGGTGCCTGCATGGGTTGCTCCTGCAAAACAAAATACGGCAACAAACGCATCTGCAAAGACGGCCCCGTACTCGTAAAGGAGGAAATTATATGGTAAACACAGGTGTAAACCTTTGCGGTCTGAAACTTGACAATCCGATCATTCCCGCCAGCGGAACGTTCGGCTACGGTTATGAATTCAGCGAACTTTACGATATCAACATTCTCGGTTCTTTTTCATTCAAGGGCACCACGAGAGAGCCCCGTTTCGGCAATCCCACACCGCGTATTGCGGAATGCCCGTCCGGTATGCTCAACGCGGTCGGTCTGCAGAATCCGGGCGTCGAAAAGGTTATCACCGAGGAACTGCCCAGACTCAAAGAATGTTTCCGCAAACCCGTAGTCGCAAACGTCAGCGGATTCTCGTTGGATGAATACGTGGAAGTCTGTGCGGCTCTCGATAAAGAAGAACAGGTCGGCATTCTCGAAGTCAACATCAGTTGTCCCAACGTACACGGCGGCGGTATGAGTTTCGGAACGAGCTGTGAAAGTGCGGCAGAAGTCACCAAAGCGGTCAAGGCCGTCACGACCAAACCGGTCGTTATCAAACTCAGCCCCAACGTCACCGACATCGTTTCCATAGCCCTTGCCTGCGAAGAAGCAGGTGCGGACGGCATCAGCATGATCAACACCCTCATGGGTATGCGTATTGATCTGCGTACGAAAAAACCGATCATCAAAAACAAGACCGGCGGTTATTCGGGTCCTGCCATTCTGCCCGTGGCACTGCGTATGGTTTACAGTGTTTACGAAGCGGTAAAAATTCCGATCATCGGCATGGGCGGTATCGCTACGGCGGAAGACGTGATCGAAATGATGCTCGCAGGTGCAACGGCAGTCGAAGTGGGTGCGGCAAACCTTATCGATCCCTTCGCCTGCAAAAAGATCATCGAAGATCTGCCTGCGGTCATGCAAAAATACGGTATCAATAATTTAACGGATATTATAGGAGGCGCTCACTAATGGGTAAAGACGTAATCATTGCCTGCGATTTCAGCAGCAAACAGGCTTGTCTGGAATTTCTGGACCGTTTCACGGAAGAAAAACCGTTCGTGAAAATCGGCATGGAACTGTTCTATGCGGAAGGTCCGTCCATTGTCAAAGCAATCAAAGAAAGAGGTCACAAGATCTTCCTTGACCTGAAACTGCACGACATTCCCAACACGGTCATGAAAGCCATGAACGTGCTTTCCAACCTCGATGCAGACATCTGCAATCTGCACGCAGGCGGCACGAAAGCCATGATGGAAGCCGCCATCAAAGGTCTGACAAGACCCGACGGTACCCGTCCCCTGCTGATTGCCGTCACACAACTGACAAGCACTTCACAGGAAGCGATGACCGCAGATCTTCTCATTGACCGTCCTATTGACGAAGTGGTCATGCACTATGCAAAGAACGCCGCAGATGCAGGTCTGGACGGTGTCGTCTGCTCACCGCTGGAAGCAGGCAAAGTACATGAACTGTGCGGAAAAGACTTTTTGACCGTCACTCCCGGCGTACGTTTTGCAGACGGTGACGTAGGCGATCAGAAACGTGTTATGACACCTGCACAGGCAAAAGAAATCGGCTCCGACTACATCGTTGTCGGCAGACCGATCACCGCAGCAGAAGATCCCGTTGCCGCCTACAGACGTTGCTGCAACGAATTCATCGGTTAAAATATATCGGATAAGGAGTAGAAAAAATGAGTATTGAAAGAAAAGTAGCAGAAGCGCTGCTTGCCATCAAAGCGGTATTTTTCCGTCCGCAGGAGCCCTTTACGTGGGCGTCCGGCATCAAAAGCCCTGTTTACTGTGACAACAGACTGATCCTCACAGCACCCGAACAGAGAAAGATCGTTGAACAGGCCATTGCCGACACCGTCAAAGCCGAATATCCCGAAGCAGAAGTGCTGATGGGTACGAGTACCGCAGGCATTGCCCACGCCGCTATCGCCGCAAGCATTCTCGATATGCCCATGGGTTACGTTCGCGGAAGCAGCAAGGATCACGGCAGACAGAATCGCATTGAAGGCAAACTCGAAAAGGGACAGAAAGTTGTCGTTATCGAAGATCTCATTTCCACGGGCGGCAGCGTCATCGACGTTGTGGAAGCACTGCGTGAAGCAGGTGCCGAAGTTCTGGGCATCGTCAGCATTTTCACCTACGGTATGCAGAAAGGTCTTGACCGCCTTGCAGCCGCAAACGTAAAGAACACTTCCCTTACCAACTTTGACACCATTGCAAAGGTAGCCGCCGAAACCGGTTACATTGCCGACAGTGACATTGCAAAACTTCTGAAATTCCGTGACAATCCTTCGGATGAAAGCTGGATCGGAGCATAAAAATGAGAAGTCTGATTAACATTCTTGATCTGAGTATTGAAGAGATCGATCAGTTGATCGAAACCGCTTTCGATATCATTGCAGATCCTAAAAAATACGCACACAAATGCGACGGTAAAAAACTGGCTACCCTGTTTTATGAACCGTCCACCCGTACAAGACTGAGTTTTGAAGCCGCAATGCTGGAACTCGGCGGCAGCGTACTCGGCTTTTCGGAAGCCAATTCTTCTTCCGCGGCAAAAGGAGAAAGCGTAGCCGATACCGCACGCACGGTCAGTTGCTATGCCGATATCATCGCCATGCGCCATCCCAAGGAAGGTGCTCCCCTTGTGGCTGCCAACAAGAGTCTGATCCCCGTTATCAACGCAGGTGACGGCGGTCACAACCATCCTACGCAGACACTGACCGACCTTCTGACGATCAAAAGAGAGAAAGGCAGACTTGACAATCTCACGATCGGACTGTGCGGCGACCTGAAATTCGGCAGAACCGTGCATTCTCTTATCTGTGCCATGTCACGTTATGAAAACGTAAAGTTCATTCTCATCAGTCCCAAAGAACTGATGATCCCCGAGTATCTTCGTCAGGAATACCTCATTGAGAAAAACATCGATTTCGTGGAAACCACCGATCTTGTCGGCGTGATGCCCGAACTGGATATTCTCTACATGACGCGTGTGCAGAAAGAACGCTTTTTCAACGAAGCAGATTATCTGCGTCTGAAAGACAGTTATATTCTGACACTTGACAAGATGAAAGACTCCAAACCCGATCTTTCCGTCCTGCATCCGCTTCCGCGTGTGAACGAAATTGCAGTGGAGATCGACGATGATCCGCGTGCCTGCTACTTCAAACAGGTGTTCAACGGTAAGATCATCCGCATGGCACTGATCATGAAATTGCTGGAGGTGGAATAAAATGATCATCAATCCTATCACAAACGGCATTGTTCTTGACCATATCAAGCCCGGCGGTGCCATGCATATCTACAATATTCTCAAACTCGGCAATCTCGGTTGTACCGTTGCCATGATCATGAACGCCGACAGCGTAAAAATGGGCAAAAAGGATATCATTAAGGTTTTTGATCTGATCGATATCAATCTTGATATCATCGGCTATCTTGATCCCGGAATCACCGTCAGCATCATCCGTGACGGCGTGCTTGCAAAACGCATTCAGATGGAACTGCCCGATGAAGTGCGTGACGTTATCAAATGCCGCAATCCTCGTTGCATTACCTCTATTGAACAGGAATTGCCGCAGATCTTCAAACTCACAAACCGTGAACAACGCACATACCGTTGCATCTACTGCGAATCCAAAGCAAAAGACTAAAGAAAAAGGCACCTGCGACACGATCAAGTGTTGCAGGTGCTTTTACCTTTTTTTACTTATTCTTTTTTATCAATTGCAAAACATCACCGACGGTCTTGCCTGTTACAATTTCCAGTTCAGAGATCGTAACGCCGAATTCTTCTTCAATCGCGACGGACATATCCACCAATTCAAGAGAGGTCAATCCGAGATCCCCTCTGAAATCGGTTTCAAGCGTGATCTCCTGTGCATTTTCAGGAAGATATACAGCAACAATCGCTTTTAGTCTTTCAAACATTCCGTCAACCGCCTTTGATATATTATTAGTATTTTATTGAATTTTTATATGCAAGTCAATTGACATTTTCGTTCAATATGTTATAATTGTTACATACTGTAACAATTTGCAACGAGGTGGACTATAATGGCAGAGCATAAAGAATACAGTTGTATCAAAAAAACGAAACGTGCATTGGCGGTAAGTCTTGCACACCTTGCACAGAGCAAACCGCTGAACAAAATCACGGTCAAAGAAGTATGCGAAAGGGCACAACTCAGCCGAAATGCATTCTATACGCATTATCCGGACATCAACGGCCTGATCGAAGAAATTGAAATGCAAACACTGGATCACGTCAAAGAGATCCTTGATGAATTTGTTGACGGGGAATTTCCACACAATATGCTCGTATCGGTTCAAAAACTGCTGGGGCTTCTGATGGAAGACAAAGAAACCACGCTGATGCTGTTTGACAACTCCAATTCCACGGCTTTTCCGCAAAAACTCAAAGAAATTCTCGGCACCTTCTTTTTTGGTTATTTCCGTGATTTCAACAGTGCGGGCTTTGAAAAAACATACGAATATTTTTATGTGTTCATTGCAGAGGGAATGATCGGAATGCTTCGTTTATGGTTGCAGAATCCCGACAAAATGAGCAAGGAAATGTTTGCATATATGAGTTACGTCATGATCCGTCGGCTCGTACAGGTGGAAAACTGATCAATCGGTCAATTTCCGTTTTTTGCTTTGTTCGGCAAAACCGAGATCTTCATGCGTGCTGTGACCGAAGGATACGACCTGCTTGCCGTATTTCTTACGTAATCCCGCCATTGCGGATTCAATTTTTTCCTGCCGCTGTCCTGCCTGTGTATCGGTAAAAAGACTTTCCTGGGCGTATGCCGCGTCTGCATCCAGAAGTTGAGCGGCGGTCACACCCAACAGGCGGATCGGTCTGCCGATGCTCCAGTTGGCAACCACAAGTTCCACGGCGGCCTGCGTAATATCCTTTTGCAACCACGTCGGCTGTAAAAGTGTTTTTTGCCGTGAAATAGTCTCAAATGCACTGTCACGGATGAGCACCTGTACGCAGGTGCATTTTTTATTTTCCGAACGAAGCCGTACCGCCACAGAGTCAGACAAAGCAGACAATGCGGACTTGATCTCGGAAAGATTCGTAAGATCCCTGTAAAAAGTCATGGAATTTCCGATCGATTTCACTTCACGTTTTTCATAGTAAGAACGCACGGGATCGGCATCCAGACCGTTTGCGGTCTGCCACAGGTGCATTCCCTGTTTTCCGAGCAGATGCACCAATTGACGGTCGGAGGCACGTGCGAGATCTCCTATGGTGTAGATACCGCTTCGTTTCAGTTTTGCGGCGGTTGACTGACCGACGAACAAAAAGTTTTCAACCGGTTGAGGATATAAAACGGTATGCACGTTTTCACGCGTGATGCAGGTGGTTGCATTCGGTTTTTTGTAATCGCTTCCCATTTTGGCAAAGCATTTGCAAAAGGATACGCCGATCGACACGGTGACGCCGATCTCTTTCTGCACACGCAGGCGTATGGTATCCGCCAGTTGTTCCGCATTCATCCCGAACAAATGAAGACTCCCGGTAACATCAAGATACGATTCATCAATACTGAACGGTTCAACAAGATCGGTATACTCCAGATAGATCTCATTGATGCGTTTTGATATCTCTACATAAAAATCATGATGCGGCGGCACCGTAACCAACGGCGGACATTTACGAAAAGCGGATTGCACGGTTTCTGCGGTCACGATGCCGTACTTTTTCGCCCTCTCATTCTTGGCAAGAATAATACCGTGCTTCTTCTGCGGATCCCCTGCAACCGCCATGGGAACGTCACGCAAAGACGGATCGAGCAATTCTTCACACGAAGCGAAAAATGAGTTGCAATCACTGTGCAATATCACCCGTTCTTTTGCCATGCGATCCCTCCTTCCGATCTTTCTGTACACATTATACAGTATTTGATGATCTTTTTGCAAGCCGCAAAACACAATTGAACAAACATTTGTTTATGATTCGGAAATATTTCAAATTATACCTTTTTTGTATAAATAATACTTGACAACAATTAACAATTGCACTATAATGGCTTCAAAGGAGTGATTTTAACATGAAAAAATTTATCGCACTGTTCCTGTCCGTCATCATGATGTTCAGCTGTCTGGGCATTGCCGCTTCCGCAACAAGCGTTGTAGGCCGTAGTTCCGCCCCCATGGGTTCGGGTAACACAACGCCCACCACGCAGCCCAGCCGTGAAGAAAACAATGTCGTCAACAACGTAACGAACATCACAAACAACGTAACAAACAACAACATCACCATCATGCCCGAAGAAGATCCCACCACGCTGTTCGGTTTCCTGTACAGAGTCATCAAGACCATCGTTCCCTATCTGTACAAGATCCTCTCCATGCTTCGCATTGACATTTCTTTCGGTGCACAGAATGCTTGCGGTACCTGCGGCAGCACCAACGGTTGCAACTGCAACGGTAACGGCACTGCAAATGACAACACTGTTATCGTGATTCCCAGCATTCCCTCCGGCGGCACCAACGGCGGTAGCACCAATGGCGGCAGCACCAACAACGGCGGCAATGCAGGCAACGTTGATTCCGATTCCGCTGACTCCGATTCTGCTGATTCCGATTCCGATTCCATGGACAGCATCCTCGGTAGCCTGTTCGGCGATCTGTTTGCATAAGAGTAAAACAAAAATACAAGGGTTGCAAACGCAGCCCTTTATTTTTTGCCGCAAATTATGTTTTATACAAATAAATCATAATCTATCCTCCACAATTTCCCGTAAAAAACAAAAAAAACAACAAATAACACATTCCCTAATTTTGTGCGTGTGCGAATGACTTATTCTCTCTCTTTCTTACATAACATTCTTTTAAACATTCTTTCTATATATAATAGTATGTACGGTCCTCAAAGAGGTCCGCAGAAAAACAGGATCAAATCCGCAAAGAAGTCCGCAAAAACAAAAAGACCGACAAACTGAAAAGCCCGATATAAAAGGCTTCGTACAACATTGTCGGTCCGCAAAGAAGTCCGCAAAGAAATAAGCATACGTCCGCAAAGAAGACCACTGCTAAGCAGAGGACAGTTCATTTGATTTGCGGCAATGCTTCTTACATAATCTGCAACAATACAGCCCGATTTCATCATAAAAAGGTGAAATCGGGCTGTATTTATAATACTTATTCCAGTTCAAATGCACCTGTGTAAAGACGGTAATAGGTGCCTTTTTCGGCTATGAGTTTGTCATGGTTTCCGCGTTCAATGATACGGCCGTGATCGAGCACCATGATCGCATCGGAATTGCGGACGGTAGACAGACGGTGTGCAATAACGAATACGGTCCTGCCTTTCATCAGTGCATCCATTCCCTGCTGCACAAGAAGTTCCGTTCGGGTATCGATCGAAGAAGTTGCTTCGTCGAGGATCATAACGGGCGGATCGGCAACGGCAGCTCTTGCAATGGACAACAACTGTCTTTGTCCCTGTGACAGATTTGCACCGTTGGAAGTCAATTGCGTATTGTAACCGTCAGGAAGACGGGTAATAAAAGAATGTGCATTTGCAAGTTTTGCGGCTTGGATGCATTCTTCATCCGTGGCATTGAGTTTGCCGTAACGGATATTATCCATGACCGTTCCCGTAAAGAGGTTCGTATCCTGCAGAACAACACCCAGACTGCGGCGAAGATCTGCTTTTTTGATCTTGTTGATATTGATTCCGTCATAGCGGATCTTACCGTCTGCAATGTCATAAAAACGGTTGATAAGGTTGGTAATGGTGGTCTTACCGGCACCCGTGGCACCGACAAAGGCGACTTTCTGACCGGGTTTTGCATACACGTCCACGTCGTGAAGAACGGTCTTGCCTTCTTCATAGGCAAAATCAACGCCGTCAAGCACCACGTCACCGCGAAGCAAGGTATACGTAACGGTACCGTCTGCATTGTGCGGGTGTTTCCATGCCCATTTGCCCGTACGTTCCGAGCATTCCACGATCTGTCCGTTTTCTTCACGGCAGTTCACGAGTGTGACGTAACCGTCATCCACTTCCTTTTCCTGATCGAGCAATTCAAAGATACGGGCAGCACCTGCCATCGCCATGGCAATGGAGTTGATCTGTTGGGATGCGTTGTTGACGTTGCCGGTAAACTGTTTGCACATACCGAGATAGGTTGCGACAACCGAGATTGCAAGCGGTGCCGCAAACGTCCCGTTTGCGATGATATTCTGCAGGGAAATATTGTAATTTCCGCCCGACGTAATCAGCAATCCGCCGACAAATGCCGTCACAACATACAGAATATTACCGATGTTGTTCATCACGGGGCCGAAAACATTGGCAAACTTATTGGCACTCTCCGCATTGCGGAACAGTTCGTCATTGACCTTATCAAAACCTTCTTTTGCGGCTTCTTCATGACAGAAGACCTTGACGACTTTCTGACCGTTCATCATTTCTTCCACGTAGCCTTCCACCTTACCGACGGATTGCTGTTGACGCATGAAGAATTTCGCGGAATTGCCGCCGACACGTTTCGTGACCTGCGACATGGCAATAACGCCGACAAACACGACAACCATCAGAGAAATACTGAAATAGGACATAACGAACAGCAGAACGACCAACGTAATGACTGCCTGGAAAATACTCGGAATGCTTTGCGAGATCAACTGACGCAGGGTGTCAATGTCATTGGTGTAATGGCTCATGATATCGCCGTGATGGTTGGTGTCAAAATAACGCACGGGCAGAGCCTGCATCTTATCAAACATACGCAAACGCATTTTATGCAGGAATCCCTGTGTCATAACGGCGATCAGACGAGCCTGCAGACCTGCAAAAAAGACACCTGATGCAAGAATACAAGCCATAATACCGACCGTTTGCATGACTTCGCCTTTATATGTCACCCATGCGGTGGCACCGTCGGTCTGCCTTGCAAGGTCAAGACCTTTGAGAATGATGTCGGTAATATTTTCAATGAATACGGCAGGCATAACGCCGATCACGGCGTTGAGGACGACACAAAGAAGAATCAGCACCAGCAAGACCGGATAATCCTGCATCAGAAGTTTTAACAGCCTGCCGATCAGTTTGGGATCCATCTTGTGTTTTCCGGGTGCACCGGGGGGCATTTTTCCGCCGTGAGCACCGCGAACCGGCATACGCATGGGCTTACTCATCGTCCTCGCCTCCCTTGACCTGAGAATAATAAACTTCACTGTAAATGGAATTGTTTTTCAGCAGTTCTTCATGCGTACCGACACCGTCAATTCTGCCGTTTTCCATAACGACGATCTTATCGGCATCCTGCACGGAAGAAATACGCTGTGCAATGATGATCTTCGTCGTACCGGGGATCTCACTTCTGAAAGCCGCACGAAGCAATGCATCCGTCTTGGTATCCACAGCAGAAGTGGAATCGTCCAGAATCAGGATCTTCGGTTTTTTCAGTAAGGCTCTTGCGATACACAAACGCTGTTTCTGACCGCCCGATACGTTGGAACCGCCCTGTTCGATATATGTATCGTATCCGTCGGGGAAAGCGGAAACGAATTCATCTGCCTGTGCAAGTTTGCAGATACGCACCAGTTCTTCATCGGATGCGTTCGGATCGCCCCAACGCAGGTTTTCTTTGATCGTGCCCGAAAACAGAACGTTTTTCTGCAACACGACCGAAACCTGATCGCGGAGAACATTCAGATCGTATTCACGCACGTCCGTACCGCCGACCTTTACACTGCCCTGCGTTACGTCATAAAGACGGGAAATAAGTTGTACGAGCGTAGTCTTGCTCGAACCCGTACCGCCGATGATACCGACCGTTTCGCCCGGTTTTATCGACAGATTGATGCCTTCCAGTGCAAACACTTCCGCATTCTTTGAATATTTGAAACTGACGTTTTCAAATTCAATGCTTCCGTCTTTTACCGTCGTGACGGGATTTTCAACCTGCGTGATGTCACTGTTTTCGTCCAGTACTTCCACGATACGCTTTGCGGATTCCACGGAAATGGTAATCATAACGAAAATCATGGAGAGCATCATAAGGGACATGAGAATCTGCATGGAATAGGTCAGCATACTTGCAAGCGTTCCCACTTCAAGATACGTGCCGCCCGTAGAAACAACAAGATAGGATGTAAATACGGACAAAAGGATCATGGATGTGTATACAGCCGTCTGCATGAAAGGATTGTTGAAAGCAACGAATTTTTCGGCTTTCGTGAACATTTCAGCCACGTCACCCGATGCCTTCGTGAATTTTTCTTTTTCGTACTCCTCACGCACGAAACTCTTGACGACACGCATTCCTTTGATGTTTTCCTGAATGGAATTATTCAGATTGTCATAACGCTTGAATGCGGCTCTGAACAGCGGCAAGGCTTTGTAGATAACGAATCCGAGACCGCACGCCAGCAAGGGAATGATGCAACAGAAAATAAGTGCCAGTTTTTTACCGACCACAGCACCCATAACGGTTGCAAAAATAAGCATCAGCGGTGCACGCACGGCAACGCGGATAATCATCATAAAGGACATCTGCACGTTGGTGACGTCGGTCGTCATGCGGGTAACGAGCGAAGCGGTGCTGAAGCGGTCGATATTGGAAAACGAAAATCCCTGAATGCGGTAGAAAAGATCTTTGCGAAGATTTTTTGCAAAACCTGCGGATGCCGTAGCACAGGTAATACCTGCCAAAGCACCGAACATAAGTGAGATCACTGCCATGAGCACCAACAGCAAGCCGTATTTTGCAATATCATGCATGGAACAACCCGCTTCAATGGAATTAATGAGTTTTGCGGTAATCATGGGAATAATGCATTCGCAAGTAACTTCACCGATCATCAGAATGGGTGTCAGAACGGTTTTGATTTTGTATTCGCGGATACTTGCGGCTAATTTTTTAATCATTTCTCTTTCCTCCTTTTCTTCCGCACTTCATCAATATCTATCCCGAGATTGCATGAGATGCGTTCAAGATACTGATGCAACTGTTGTGTTTCCTCGGCGGAAAAACCACGCAGTATCAGCTGTTCGGTCTGCTCTATGTTCTTCCCCATCTGCTGATCGCAACACAGTGCTTTTTCCGTGGCACACAGGCGTTTGTAACGCTTATCGCGTTCACCCGGAATGCTCACAAGAAAACCTTTGGCTTCCAGCCTTGCGATCAGCCCCGACACAGTGGCGTGTGACAGTTCAAAGTGATCTTCAACGTCACGCTGATAAATCTCTCTCTCTGCATTGCGGATGATATAATGCAGAACAAACAACTGTGCCGACGTCAGTTCCATATCAAGCACACTTGCGTTGATCTGCTGATCGATTGCCGTGTGAATAATGCGAAAAAGAGGTCCCGTATGCTTTGCTTCGGACATGATGCACCTCCTTGAAATTATGTCGCTTGCTACATAATAACATAAGTCACCCGTTGACACAATATGGAATAATCAACAACAATTAAAAATATGAAGAATCTCCTTTTGGTAACTTTCCTATATAACAAAAAACGGGTGCGTAAAACACCCGTCTTATAATGATAATTAAAGATCTTTTACCAGTTCACGGTAAAACAGCACCGCATTGGTCATGGAATCAAAATTGACGTTTTCATTTTTATTATGGAACGTACCGATCTGTGCAAAAGTCATACGCACGGGACTCAGACGGATACAGTTCTTTGCATAGCCCACGAAATGACGTGCATCGGTGTTTCCGAGAATGGGATAAGGCACTGCGATCAGTTCTCCGAACACACGGTTTGCAACTTCTTCAACCTGTCTGAAACCGTCTCCGTCAAGCGGTTCAACGGAATCTGCCACGCGGCGGCTGAGTTCACGCACTTCCATGTGATTCTCCCGTGCATATTTTATGAATGCTTCCACTGCTTTTCCGAGATCGTCGCATTGATTGACCGACACGACTGCAACAGCGGCGGCTCTGCCTGCTTTGAGACCTTCAATGGCGGCGGCATTGGCAGGTACGAAAGAAAGGCTCGGTCCGAACATAGCTGCAAAGGAAGGCAAAAGTTTTGTCAGTGCCGCGATCAGCGGTTTTTCAAAACGGTCAACGTTGGCAATCATCTTCCCCAAAGGATCGGGCAGATGCGGTGCAATTCGTACAAGCAATTCACGCAATTCGGGAGTTAATTGCCGGTTTCCCAATGCGGGGGCTTTTTTCATAACGAACTTCGACAGGTTTTTCATGGCGTTGCCGCCGTGCCCTGCTTGCGCTTCCACCAAAAAACGCACGGACGAACGCTCGGAAATACCGACCGCAAGAAGATCTTTTTTGAGCATCGGCAACGGACTTTCAAGTACGGCACCGCCTTCGTCAATAACGAGACCGACACTGACGTTGCGTTCTTTGAGCCACGCTACGGCATTGGGTGCACCGTCACCTGCAATTTCTTCGGAGAACGAAGAAAGTATATATACGTCGTGTTCGGGAACATAATTCTCCGCAAGCAGACTTTCGACTGCTTCGAGAATGGCACAGAATGAACTTTTGGTATCGACCGATCCTCTGCCCCAGATCTTCCCTTCCGCAATAATGCCCTCAAACGGCGGATACCGCCAGTCGTCATCTGCAGGTACGACGTCGGAATGTGACATCAATACGAGAGCATCGTCTGCGTTTTTACCGTTCCATTTCAAAAAAATGCAACCCTCAACTCCGAGATCTTCACACTTTGAAAACACCAGCGGATAACGCTCTTTTATGTAATTGAGATAATCAACAAACGTTTGCTCGTCACGGTATCCCGCAAAAGAAACCGTAGCACAGCGGATCATTTCCGACAATGAACGGGCATACCGTGCAGGATCGGGACGAAAATCATTATTCTTAACAGACATAATCATATCCCCTTACTGTCTTTTTGAAAATATTAACAAAATGCAGGGCAAAAGTCAACAAAATACGGCAAAAAAAACAAGCAGTATTGGTGCAATTAAGAAAATGTAAAAAAAAGTAGAATCAAGTCTTGAAACCGCGGTGCTTTCTGTGTAAAATATATATATTATGATTGAGGAGGTTTTTCCCATGCCCGAATATACCGATAATTTTGAAACCATACCTGTAGGTTCGCTCGGCATAATTGCAACCCCCGGTTGTGAAGAACTTGCCGAAAAGATTGACTCTTATCTTGTTTCATGGCGTGACAAACGTGAAAGCGAACACACCGGAAGCCTTGCTTTTGCAGGCTACAAACGTGATTCATATCTGGTCAAATGTGATTTCAGCCGCTTTGGTTCCGGTGAGGGCAAAGCCACCATTCACGAAACCGTCCGCGGCGGTGACCTCTTCATCATCTGCGACGTATTCAATTACGGTATTGAATACGACATCGCAGGTCACAAAGTTTTCATGAGCCCCGACGATCATTTTGCAAACCTCAAGCGTGTGATCGGTGCAACCGCAGGCAAGGCAAGAAGAATCACCGTTATTATGCCTATGCTGTACGAAGGCAGACAGCACAAGCGTGTTGCCCGTGAGTCCCTTGACTGTGCGATCGCTCTGCAGGAACTTGTCAATCTCGGCGTTGACAATATCATCACCTTTGACGCACACGATCCCAGAGTGCAGAACGCAATCCCCATGAAGGGCTTTGAAAACGTTTACACCACCTATCAGATGATCAAGGCCATGGTCAACAACATTGACGATTTCAAGATCGACAAAGACAATCTGATGATCATCTCCCCCGACGAAGGCGGCACGAACAGAGCCATTTACTACTCCTCCGTACTTGGTCTTGACCTCGGTATGTTCTACAAAAGACGTGACTATTCCCGTGTCGTCAACGGCAGAAACCCCATCATTGCACATGAATTCTTGGGCAGCAACGTCGAAAACCGTGACGTGATCGTTGTGGACGACATGATCTCCTCGGGCGAATCCATGTTGGACGTTGCAAAGAAACTCAAGGATATGCACGCACGCCGTATCTTCCTGTGCTCTGCATTCGGTCTGTTCTGCAACGGTCTGGACAAGTTTGACGCGGCTTTTGAAGCAGGTCTTATTGACCGCGTATTCACCACCAACCTTGTTTACCGCACACCCGAATTGCTTGAACGCAAGTGGTTCTGCGAAGTGGATATGTCCAAATATATTTCCCTTATCATTGATGCCCTCAATCACGATATGTCCATCAGCAAGCTCCTCAATCACGCCGGCAGAATCCGTCCGTTCCTTGAGAGCCACGGCTATCACATTGAAATCAAATCCGAATAAAATACATTTCCGAGAGGCAGACCGTTCGCGACTGCCTCTTTTTTTGAGGTGAAAAAAATGAACAGAATTTCTTTGGTCAACACGAAACAAGGCTCCGCATCCGTCCACCGTTTTTCAAACGGCAACAGCCTGCCGCTGATGCAGGTTCCTTTCGGCATGGTCAGTTTCTGTCCGCAAACGGACGAACATCTGCGTTGGTATTATCACCCCACACACCGTTGTCTGCAAGGCATCCGCATCACCCATCAGCCCAGTCCGTGGATCGGCGATCACGGTGCGATCTGCATCATGCCGCAAAAAGGAAAACCCGTATCGGATCCCGAAGACCGTTGGTCGGGTTTCCGTCCCGAAGATGCCGTTTTACAGCCGCACTATATAAAAATGCGATTACTGCGTTACAGATGCACGCTGGAAATGACACCGTCGCTTCGCGGTGCGGCACTGCAACTCAATTTTGATGACGAACAGGACAATTACATCTCCTTCCTTTCGGTCAGAGACCGCTGTTTTTTCAGTTTCGATGCACAGAACAACACCCTTTCGGGTTGGACGAAACAGAGTTGTTCGGGTGAAGCGGTCAATTTCAAACAGTATTTTGTTGTCAGATTCACTTCTGATTGCATTGATTCGGCAGGCACACTGATTTCAGAAGACAATAAAACCGCCCCCGGAAACGGTGTTGACGGAGAAAACACTGCCATTCACCTGAAACTCAAAGGTGCAAGTGCCGAAGCGTATCTTGCGATCTCATATATCGGCTATGAATACGCCCTTCGCAGTATTGAACTTGAGTTATCGGGTAAAACGTTTGAGCAGATCAGAACGCAAGCCGAGAATCTTTGGGAAGAACGTCTGGCAACGGTTGAAATTGAAGCAAAAGATGAAAAACAGCACCGCACGTTCTATTCCTGCATGTACAGGGCATTCCTGTATCCGCACCGCTGTGACGAAACGGATGCAAACGGCAAGATCGTGCATTATTGCCCGCATGACGGCGAAGTCCGTGAAGGTGTGCGTTATACGGACAACGGTTTCTGGGACACCTTCCGCACCTGTTATCCGTTCTATTCATTGGTCTGTCCGGATGAATACGCCGAGATGTGCCGCAGTTTCCTGCGTGATTACGACGAATGCGGTTGGTTGCCGCGTTGGATCGCTCCCGGTGAAGTGGGTTGTATGCCGTCCACACTCATTGACGCCGTGCTTGCAGATGCCGCAGTGAAAGGCATTCTCACTGAAGATGAAATGCGTGCGTGCATGAATGCCATGATCAAACACGCAACCACCGATGCACCCGAAAGGCATTTCGGCAGAAACGGAGCCGAAAGTTACTGCAAACTCGGTTACGTGCCTTACAATGAACAGAAAGAAAGCGTCAATCTGACATTGGATGCCGCATACGGTGACTTCTGCATTGCACAGATCGCCAATTTGCTCGGTGAAAAGGAAATTGAAGCGGAATACAGACAAAGAGCATTGAATTACAAGAATCTCTTTGACAGTGAAACAGGCTTCATGCGTGCAAGACACACGGACGGCTCATTCAGGGAGGATTTCTCGCCCATCAAATGGGGACTTGACTACACAGAAGGCTGTGCATGGCAGAGCACCTTTGCCGTTCAGCACGATCCGCAGGGATTTGCAGACCTGTTCGGCGGCACGCAGGGCGTGATCGCAAAACTCGACGCCCTGTTCAGCGAACCGCCGCACTACATTGACAATGCATACGGCTGTGAAATTCATGAAATGACGGAAATGGCCGCCGCCGACTACGGTCAGTGTGCGATCTCCAATCAGCCGTCGTTCCACTTCCCGTATTTTTACGCTCTGTACGGTCAACCCGAAAAGACCGCATACTGGGTTGAAAGAATGTGCGAAGAAGCCTTCTCCTATGCTGATGACGGTTTCCCCGGTGATGAGGACAACGGCTCCATGGCACTTTGGTACGTTTTCGGTTGTCTGGGCCTGTATCCGTTCTGCCCCGGTAAAGCGGAATACGTCAAAACCAGGCAGTTGGTAAAAAGTGCAAAGATAAACGGAAAAGTCTTTGATCCCGAAACCTTTGGCACGGTCATTGCACATAAAGACGTAATCTGACATAATATTGCAAATCAATTGCACATAAAATGCACATAAAAGTTTTAATGCGGACAAATTTGCTGTCCGCATTATTTTTTTGAACCTTTCGGGTATTTTTTCCGTCTTAATAGTTGAAAGCGCGTTTTCATTCTGAAAAAAAGGAGGTGGTCGGTTGGATACTTTTGAATCCTTGCTTATTGCAAATCTGACCGCATTGGAACGTTTTGTGCACTTTCGCATCCGCAACAGTTTTGATGCACAGGACATCGTACAGGACACCTGTCTTTCAGCACAGAAAAACTTTGATAATCTCAAAAACAAAAGTGCATTCAAAGGATGGTTATTGCACATTGCCGCAAACAAATGCAATGATTACTACAATAAGATAAAAGCAGATGCTCGGTGTCAACAGGCAATCCGAACGGAACTTGCGTGGCTGTCGCCGCCGTCGGATCGGAAAATGAAAGAAGCCGTCGGTGAAACAATTGCAAAACTCGGTGAAAAAGACCGTGAAATCCTTTTTCTGTATTTCTTTCGGGATCTTTCCCATGAGGAAATTGCACAACGGTTATGCATTCCCGTCGGAACGGTCAAAAGCAGATTGCATTATGCAAAAAAGAATTTCAGAGCTTTGTACCCGTTTGCCGACCGCACGAAAGGAGAAAAAACGATGAAAAAATTACCAGCTGTTTTACCGCCTTATACAATCATCCAAAGCAGTCTTACACCCTTTTCCGTACGCTGTGAGGAATTACGCGGTTTCTGCATTCTTCTGCAACCCGGCTCACAGACGGTATGGGGATGCTATGAACAACCGACACATAAACTCACGCAATATACCGTAGCCAAAGTAACGCAAAAAGCTGAGATTCACGGAATTGAAGGCGTTGAAATAACGGCAAGCGAACACATACCCGTTGCACGCGGAAAAGAAACGGTGACCGAACGGCAATACGTGGCACAACTGACCGATACGCATTGCCGCTATCTTGCCGAAAGCCACGTTGAAAACGGCGTCAAACGTCTGTTTACGTTTCTGGACAACGACATTTTCGATATCAACTGGGGACTTGGCGAAAACAATTGCGGCTTTGAAGTCAATATGCAAGCAAATAATCTCATTCACAAGAACGGAACAACGCTCACAACGGACGAAACAAAAGAAGTAACCGATATTGTCGGCAGATTCAACGTAGCGATCGGCGATAAAACGTACGATACGGTCTGCGCTGTCAACATCGGCCATTACGGCGGGCGAATTGCAATTGAGCAATATCTTGACAAAAACGGGAGAACCGTTTTATGGAGACGGTTCAACCGAAACGATTGGGCTTTTCACCGTTACGGGAAACTGTGGACGGAAATTCTGCCCGAAAGCGAAACCCTGACGGTAAACGGTGAAACGTACGTGCATTGGTACGATTGCATAACGGACTATATTTTGTAAAAAAAACACAGCAGTTTCATCAACGGAACTGCTGTCTTTTGCAATATGAAATAATATTTATACCGTCTGTACGGCTTTCTTTTTTTCAGGCAACTGCGAAACGATAATGGCAACGAACATCAAAGCACAACCGATCACTTCACGCACGGTCATGGTTTCATGCAGAATGATAGCGGAAGATATGGCACCGAATACCGATTCCATGGACAGCAACAACGTTGCAACCGTCGCTTCCGTGTATTTTTGACCGACGATCTGCAAGGTATAGGCAATGGCACTGCTGCAGATACCCGCATACAGAATGGCACCGATACACGCACGCACACCTGCAATGCTCGGTTCTTCAAAAATAAATGCACAGATCGTGGTCAGTGAGCCTGCAACAAAGAACTGAATGCAGGACATCATAACGGGATCCACACGGTCAACGTAGCGATCGACCACCAGAATATGCACGGCAAAAACAACCGAACAGCCCAGTGTCAACAGGTCACCTTTGTTGATTCCCTGCGAGGATTCGCCCATGCACAGCAAAAACATACCGATAAGACCGACCGCACAGCAAGGCCACAGAATACCGCGTACTTTTTTGCGAAGGATCAAAAGACCGAAAACGGGAACAAACAGAATATAAAGCGAAGTGATAAATGCAATTTTTCCCGCATCCGTGTATTCAAAAGCGAGGTTCTGCAGATTGGTAGCACCAAACAGCACAAGACCGCAGGCAACACCGGCTTTGAGCAATACCTTTGTATCGTTTTTCTTTTCCTCTGCCGTTTTGGAAACCGCAAGTTGTCTTTCATTTTTACGGCGGAAAAACAGTGCAACGGGCAACACGCTGACAGCACCGATCAACGTACGAACGCCGTTGAACGTCAACGGACCTGCCTGTTCGGTACCGACGCTTTGGGCAACAAAGGCGATCCCCCACAAAAGTGCCGTCAGTAACAACATCATGGGACCGAGAATTTTTGCTTTCATTTTCACACTGACCTCGTTTCAAAAAATCATAACGCGGGTATTGTAGCACATTCAATGAAAAAATGAAAGTATATTTTATTCTTTTTTTATCAATGCATATATGGTATTACAGCATCATTTTCCGCAGTTTCAGCAATATGGATTTTTCCTTACGCGATACCTGCACCTGTGACATTCCCATCGCTTGTGCCGTTGCCGTTTGGGTAAGCAAAGCAAAATAACGGTATTCGATGAGTTCACGCTCCCATTCCTCCAGATGCAGAAGTGCCTCACGCAAAGCAATGCGATCCGTAATGACTTCTTCGGGTGAATCCACGGGTATATCCGTTTGCGATTCCCCGTCTTCTCCTGCGGTCAGCGATTGCACGGGCAAAGATGCACAGATGAGCAATGAGGCTTCGGCAGTTTCCATATCTGCTTTTTTTGCAACTTCTTCTACCGTGGGATCTCTGCCGAGTTCTGCGGCAAGTGCATCACGGATCTTCATCAACTGCCGTGCTTTTTCCTTTGCGGCTCTGCCCACCTTGACCGAACCGCCGTCACGGAAAATGCGTTTGATCTCGCCTAAAATGGCAGGCACGGCATAGGTAGAAAAAGCAAAACCGCGATCGGGATCAAATCCGTTTGCGGCTTTGACAAGTCCGACACAGCCTGCCTGGAACAGATCTTCATATTCCACACCGCGTCCGCGGAAACGGTTGGCACAGGAATGCACGAGACCGAGATTTTCTTCTATAAATTTTTCAGATGCTGTCAATTTTTATCGCTTCCCGAAAATTCGTTTTTCGATAACGACCGTCGTTCCCTGTCCTGCCTTGGATCGGACACGCAGGCAGTCACAAAAACTCTCCATGACGGTAAAGCCGAGACCGCTTCGCTCGCCGCCGACCGACGTATACAAAGGCTCTCTTGCTTTTGCAACGTCGTCAATGCCGCAACCGTTGTCCTTGATTCTGACCGAAACGTAAACGCCGTCCGTTATTCTGACCTGTATGTAGATTTTTCCGGGTTGTTCTTGATAGGCGTGAACGATACAATTCGTCACCGCTTCGCTCACGGCGGTTTTCAGATCGCTGAGTTCTTCCACGGTGGGATCAAGCTGTGCAACGAAAGCCCCCACGGCGGCTCGGCAGAAACTCTCATTGACACTTTTTGCATCCACGGTCATTTTCAGTTCATTCAGACTTTTCATAATTTTCAGCACCTTCCGAATTCAACGATTTTTGCAAGTCCCGACATTTTCATCACACGCATATCCCGTTCCTGTACATTGAGAATACGCACTTTGCAATTCTGTGCCTGTGCAGCACGGTAACGCCCCATAACAAGCCCGATTCCCGAACTGTCCATAAAGGTCACCGCTGAAAAATCCATTACCAGTTCCTGCGGAC
The DNA here is from genome assembly GCA_045590895.1 of Acutalibacteraceae bacterium. Lineage (GTDB taxonomy): Bacteria > Bacillota > Clostridia > Oscillospirales > Acutalibacteraceae > RUG806. The sequence continues at coordinate 53,593 of JAZNRU010000047.1, read as the reverse complement.
AACTCTGCACGAGGGCATCGTCAATGATCGGCCGTATTTTTGCGGCTGTGTGATGGTCGATCTCTCCCTCCAGAAAAGCGTACAGACTTTTTCCTTGATTTATGATTTTTACTGACATTTTCATTTTCCTCCGTTTTTCGGCAGGCACAGATCACGCTTTGCCTTGGTGCAAATATCATACTCCCTGTGATTCGAAAATGCTGTCACTGTCTGTCGGCAACAAAAAAAATACGGAAAGTCCGAAAACTTTCCGCATTCTTTGTTGAGTACGATTACTTATTGAGCAGCACTTTCTTCTTCTGTGTTTTCTTCTTCACCACCGAAAAGAGACTTGAACATTGCCATGATGGATTCGAAGATACCGGTCAAAAATGCAAAGAATTCCTGTACTTCTGCAAGTACGCCTGCATCCATTATATTTCACCTCCGCTTTTAGATTAAATGTAAAAACATTTCTGTTTGTATTGTAGCATAATTATACCAGCAGTGCAAGTATTTTCTGAAAAAAAAACAAGAAAACAAGTCCGAAATCCCGCTTGACGGAACATTGAGAAAAATTACGCTTGCATCGGGAGCAATAAAATGATAGAATGAATTAAATATATATGATCGGTGAAAAAAATGATTCATACGTTGCTGTTTCTTCTCTTTATTCTGCTTGTGCCTGTTATTGCTTTGTTTTTTTCTAAAGAGCAAAAAACAAAGCAGTTCTGCATATTTTTAAGCCTTGCCGTGCTTGCTTGCGAACTGTTTATTTTCAATCTCTCATCGTGGAGCACGCTATCAAAGAACTACGATCCCTATGATATCGATTTGCAACAATGCACCATGCAGGGATTCACGGAAACTGAAGGCGGCATTTATACCGCTTCGGGACCGCAGACCGCCGTCATAACCGTACCGAACATAGATGCGGCTCTGACAAACGTGTATTTCAATGCAGATATTACGGCATCGGATGCGGTTATCACCGTCAAAGCAGACGTTTCCGACAGCACGAATGCCGCATTGCGGTATGATCTTGCATCGCAGGAATTAATATCTGACTATGATGCATCGTACTATATGCCGCTTCGTCTTTCGGGACAGGCTGAAGATCTGCGGTTGCGTTTCGAATTGACGGAGAATGAACAAATTACCTTATACGGCGTGCAATTCAATGCACAAAAACCGATACGGTTTTCTTTGTTGCGAACGTTTATTTTACTGTCCTGCGGACTGTTTTTATATGCGTTTGCAAATTCCGCTCTGTTAAAAGCTCCTGTTGCCAAACGAAAAAAAGAGAATCAATACCTGACTGTTTGCATAACTGTCGCATTGCTCGGCATTGCGTTTGTCATGGTCGCTTGCTACGGTTTTGCACCGTGGAAAGCAACTTCCGGCAATCAGATCACCCAATCGATCGTGGATGCGTTCCGCAACGGTCAGGTGGAACTGTTGCAAAAGCCGTCAGAAACTCTGTTGGCCTTGGAAAACCCGTACGATTGGAGTTTACGCAGTGAAGCAGGTGTTTCCTATTTGTGGGATCATTGCCTGTATAACGGAAATTACTATTCCTACTACGGCATCGCACCTGTTTTATTGCTGTTTTTACCCTATAACCTGCTCACGGGATTTTATTTTCCGACACCGCAGGCTGTGCTTTTGTTCAGTGCGGTCGGCATTGTATTTTTAAGTTTACTGTGGACGGTGTTTGTTGAAAAGTTTTTCCCGACTTTACCGATAAGAGTATCCGTTCTCGGTCTGTTGACCGTACAGTTTGCAAGCGGTGTGTGGTTCTGTCTGTGTTCTCCCCTGTTCTATGAGATCGCACAGAGTTCCGCTTTTATGTTCACGGTCATGGGGGCATACTTTTTGCTTCGTGCAAACCTCATCGGCGAAGGAAAGATCAGAATCCCCTTCGTGGGAGCCGGCACTGCCTGCCTTGCACTTGCGGTGCTCTGCCGTCCGACCACCGCCGTTTACTGTGTGGTCTCCTTGCTGTTTTTATTCTTCGGTCTGCGAAAAATGATAAGAGAAACAGAATCAACCAAAAGAAAAGTACTGTATCTCGTCAACGCAACGGTGTTTTTTGCACTGTTCGGCGGGATACAGATGATTTACAACTATCTCCGCTTTGATTCGTTCCTTGATTTCGGCATTCAGTATTCACTGACGATCAACGATTTCACGCAATCGCAGTTCCATGCAAGATTTGTGAGCATCGGCATTTACAACTATATTCTGAATACGCCGAAATTCAGTCCGGAATTTCCCTACGTCAGCAATGATTTTGAGACCTTACACCCCAACGGATATTATTTTGTTGCAAACAAATACGCCGTCGGTCTTATTTACCGTGCATTACCCTGTCTTGCCCTGCTTGCCGCACCGTCCGCATGGAAAAAGTGCGGAAATAAGAACCAAAAACGTACCGCCGCACTGCTGATCGGTGCATTGAGTATTGCGGCTCCCTTTGTCGTTCTGTTTTCCATCTGGGAAAGCGGTTACGGAGCAAGATACTGCATGGACTTTACGTGGGAGATTCTGTTCGGTGCGTTCTTTATCGCTTTTTATCTGTACACAAAGAGCCAAAACGATGGCTTGAAAAGATGGGCAGACAGACTGTTGCTCGGCAGTACCGCTTTGAGTTTTCTGATCTGCATTGCACAGAATTGGCAATTTTTATCCGCATCCCTTCGCAACAGTGATACCGTTCGCCTGTTTGCGATCGTTGAAAATATCATGAACTTCTGGATGTAAGAAAGGAATGAAAACATATTGGATCTGTTAAAACTGTTCCTTGTGATCCCCTGTTACAATGAAGAAGAAGTTTTGCCCATTACGGCAGAAAAACTGAAAGAAAAAATGAAATCTTTGATCGACGCACATAAGATTTCCCCCGAAAGCAAAGTCGTTTTGGTAAACGACGGAAGTAAAGACAAAACGTGGGATCTTATCTGCGATCTGCACGAACGCGATCCCCTGTTCCGCGGCATTAAACTTGCACACAACAAAGGACATCAGAACGCTTTGCTGGCAGGACTTATGACCGTCCGTGCGGAATGCGATGCCGTAATTTCAATGGATGCCGACTTACAGGATGATATAAACGCGATCGACGCCATGATCGAACACTGCTATGACGGTTGCGACATCGTATACGGCGTACGCAGTTCCCGTGAAACGGACACGGCTTTCAAACGCGGCACCGCACAGGGATTCTATAAGTTTATGCAATGGTTGGGCGTAGATATCGTAAACGATCATGCAGACTACCGCCTGATGACAAAACGTGCATTGGATGCCCTGTCCGAATACAAGGAAGTGAATCTGTTTTTACGCGGCCTTGTTCCCATGCTCGGATTCAAAACGGCTCAAGTTTCCTATGAACGCGGCGAACGTGCGGCAGGTGAATCAAAATACCCCCTGAAAAAAATGATCGCGTTTGCAATGGAAGGGATCACCTCCATGTCCGTGCGTCCCATTCGCCTGGTCACGGTACTCGGTTTCGTCATTTTTGCGATCAGCATTCTCATGTTATTGTATTCCCTTATCCGCCATTGGACGGGAGCCACCGTTACGGGTTGGACTTCGACCGTTGTTTCCATCTGGGCGATCGGAGGATTGCAGTTGCTTGCAATCGGCGTCATCGGTGAATACATCGGAAAGATCTATCTTGAAACCAAAGAACGGCCGAAATACATCATTGAAGAATATTTGAAGTAAACAAAAGACGGTATCACCTGTATAAACGAAGTGATACCGTCTTTCTGTTTTATTTTTTATTTCTGATAAATTCTGATGTAATCAATCACAAATTCGGAATAGTAGGTTTCGGGATCGAGTTCTTCGAGTTTATCGGCTTCGGGCACGCAAAGAGAAAGAATAACGTCTTCCGCTACCTGTGAAACGCCGTTGCCGAATGAAGAACGGCAGGATTCCACACCGTTGATATAGAAAATATATTCATCTTCCGTCCATTCAAGGCCGTAGGTGTTGTATTCCTCGAAAATGTTGTTGCCCTTGAAGTCACCGAGAATGCGGGACTGGAAGCCTTCCTGCACACCGTCCACACCTGCACAGTGCAGAGTGGTTGCTACCGAGCCGTCATAAAGCAGACTACCCTCATAAGAGGATTCAAAAATGTCGATCTCGCAACCGCCGACACCGCCCTGCGAATACTTTGCATCGTAGGGGCTCGATGCCTGCAACCAAAATGCACTCCAAAAACCGGGAGCTCCGTTGCAGATGGCTCTGACTTCAAAATACCCCTGTTTGTATCTTTCTTTCAGCGTAACATCGCCTGCATACCAGCCTGCACCGTATGCACCGTCTTCAAGGTATTGAGCCGCGATCACAAGATTGCCGTCACGCACGGACACCTGGCTTTTATTGAAAAACCCGCCGCGTCTGACACCCTGTACGCGGTACTTCCACACGTCAAGGTCAAGTTCATCGCCTTCAAATTCGTCCTCAAAAACAAGTTCATAGCCCGTCAGATCCAGTTCGGGACCGATGGGGGTTACGGGTGTATCAAAAATAACACAGCAGAGCGATTCCACGATCACAAGACCGAGAACGGCAAGTTTTTTCATATCGCCGCCAAAGATCTGTTTAACGACACGGACGATATTGCGAAGTGCTTCTTCCTGTCTGTAAGCAAGTTTCATCATGCACATCTCCTTTTATTTCTTTATATAAAATATAGCACACGTTACCACTTATTGTCAACAGAAAAAAGAACGCACGGAACGGCACCGTACGCTCTTTTATTATTTCATCAGATCATCAGTTCGCAGATCAACGTGCTCAGTTCGGCAGGATTGCCGATCGACATACCGCCGATGAGTCTTGCCTGTGCATTGAGCAGTTTTGCATATTTATCCAGTTGCTCACGGTCTGTTTCAAACAGATCAATGAGCTTCTGTGCGATGGCGTGATTGGCATTGATCTCAAGCACCAGCGATGCTTTTACGTCGGCGGCACCCGGCATGGAGCGAAGCACTCTTTCCATTTCAGAAGACAGACCGCCCTCACTGACAAGGCACACGGGATGTTCACCGAGTTTTTCGGTAAAGCGGACGGCGGTGACTTCATCACCGAGGCTTTCGCACATGAAGTCAAGCATATCCTTGCATTCTTCGTTCTTAGCCTTTACGCTTTCCTTTTCTTCTTCCGTGCCGAAATCGGCATCTTCCGCACAGATATTCACGAACGCCTTGCCGTCCTGTGCACCGAGCATCTGAATGGCAAATTCATCCACGTAGTCGGTAAAATACAGCAGTTCATAGCCCTTTGCCTTGACGGCATCTGCCTGCGGAAGCATATTGATCTTATCAATCGTTTCTCCTGCGGCGTAATAAACGGCTTTCTGATCTTCGGGCATACGGGAGATATATTCTTCCACCGTTACGTATTTACCTTCCAGAGAAGACTTGAACAGAAGAAGATCAGCAACGGCATCCTTGTCACGTCCGTAGTTGCTGTAAACGCCGAATTTAAGCTGTGTGCCGAATGCATCAAAGAATTTTTCATACGTTTCGCGATCGTTGCTGAGCATCCTGGAAAGTTCGCTCTTGATCTTCTTTTCGACCGTTTTTGCAATCAGACGCAGCTGATAGTCATGCTGTAACGTTTCGCGGGAAATATTCAAAGACAGGTCTTCGCTGTCCACAAGGCCTTTGACGAAACTGAAATAATCAGGCAGCAGATCGGCACATTTATCGGTAATAAGCACACCTTTCGAATACAGTGCAAGTCCCTTTTCAAAATCCTTGGAATAATAGTCAAACGGTGCATGAGCAGGAATAAACAGCAGAGAACTGTAGGTTGCCTGTCCTTCGGTTTTGGAATGGATCACTTTCAGCGGATCTTCATAATCATAGAACTTTTCTTTATAAAAAGCGTTGTATTCTTCCGCCGAAACTTCGCTCTTGTTCTTCTTCCAAAGCGGAATCATGCTGTTGAGCGTGCGGTCTTCCGTCACGTCCTCATACTGATCTTCCGTGCCTTCCACCTTTCTGGAAGTCGTAAACAGCATTTTAATGGGATAACGGATATAATCTGAATACTTTTTGACAAGAGAGGACAGGCGGTAAGCATCCAGAAACTCGGCATAAGTTTCTTCTTCGGTATCTGCTTTGATGTGAAGAATAATATCCGTACCGACGTTTTCTTTCGTGCACGCTTCAACGGTATAACCGTCCGCACCGTCGGACTCCCATCGATTTGCGGTATCTTCACCGAACGCACGGCTGATAACGGTTACGTGGTCTGCTACCATGAATGCGGAGTAAAAACCGACACCGAACTGACCGATCACGTCAATTTCTTCATTCTGTTCGTTGTTGTTCTTAAAATCAAGCGATCCGCTTTTTGCAATGGTACCGAGATTGTTTTCAAGTTCCTGTGCCGTCATACCGATACCGTTATCGCTGACGGTCAGCAGACGGTGCTCGGCATCCACGGTCAGACGTATACAAAAGTCGCCGCGGTTCAATCCGATGCTGTCATCGGTCAGCGAACGGAAATAGAGTTTGTCAACCGCGTCGCTGGCATTGGAGATCAACTCACGCAAAAAGATCTCTTTGTGTGTATAAATGGAATGGATCATCATATCCAGAAGTTTTTTGGACTCTGCTTTGAACTGTTTTTTACGCATGGGTTTTCCTCTTTTCAATCATTGTTTTGCAATATTTTACCCCCTTTTTTTTAACTTGTCAATAACAAAGGAAGTTTTTCCGTTTCTCATTACTTTTTCGCACAGCAAAAACAGGCTGAAAAGATTCGGAAAGGCAAGCAGGGCGTTCATGATATCAGAAACGTGCCAGACGGTGGAAAATGACGTGCAACTGCCGATGCAAACGACTGCACAGAACAGAAAACAAAAAGGCTGATCCCCTTTTTTGCCGAACACGTAAAACGCACTCTCCCGACCGAAAAAAGACCAACCGATCAGCGTAGATACTGCAAACAGACACAACGAAACCGAAACCATACACCCTGCGGCATTGCCGAACAGGGATTGCAAAGAAAAAACAAACATCTGCGACGGCGGCTGACGAAGTGCATCGGGTACACACAACACGCATACCGCGGTCAGCGAGCACATCAGCACCGTATCAAAAAACACTTCCGCCATACTGCGAAGCCCCTGTTCATGTGCCGTGGCATCTTCTGCCGCCGCATGAACGGCAACAGCCGTTCCCAAGCCCGCTTCGTTTGAAAAAATACCGCGTCGGAATCCGGTTATCACACTACGCCGTAAAACGGATGCCGAAAAACCGCCGCCGATACTCTGCAGACCGAACGCACCGTGCAAAATTTCACTGCATACCTGCGGCAAACGGGTATGCTGTTTGCAGATCACGGCAATGCACGCAACAAAAAATACAAGACAACTCACCGGTACGAGCCGTTCTGCGGTTTTTGCAACCGCAGTGCGACCTTTATACAAAAGAACGGCGATCGTTGCCGCACAGGCAATCCCCGTCAGCAAGGCAGGAATACCGAAGGCATCGTGCAATGAGACCGCCGCCGTGTTGACCTGCACGGCGTTTCCCATTCCGAGGGATGCCCCTACGGTCAGAAATGCATAAAATTTTCCGATTCTGCGTGCATTTTTTTCCCCGAGCCGTTCTTGCAGACCGTATTGCATGGTATACATAGCACCGCCGTGTAACGCACCGTCCGCACCCGTCTGCCGATACTGCACGCCGAGTGTATTTTCGGCATAAGCGGTCGCCTCTCCGAGAAAAGCACTCAGACACATCCAGAATACGGCTCCCGGACCGCCTGCCGCAAGTGCGGCACAGACACCGACGATATTGCCCGTACCGATGCTTGCCGCCAATGCAGTACACATGGACTGAAAGGGTGAGACCTGTTGTGTTGTACCGTGTCCGCTTTTTCCGCACACGGTTTTTATCATGGCGGGAATACCGCGAATCTGCAAAAACCGTAACAAGACCGTAAAAAACAGACCGCTGAAAAGAAACAGCAACATCGTAGGCATTCCCCATAAAGCGGCGGCAATTTTCTCAAACAACGTTCATCACCTCGTCCATGTATATGCAAAACGAAAACCCGTCATGAAAAACAAAACCCTCCGCCGAAAAACGACGGAGGATTCTGCCGCACGGAAAGGCATGAACCGTACGGATATGAGAGAGGAGAAAGAAGTGGTCAAAAAAGTAAAATAACGACAACAAATTTCCATTGTTGCCGTTATTTTACATTCGTTTTCTTAAATTTTCTTTAACAAAATCAAGAAAATGTCAATTAAATGCAATTCATTCAATCTTCAATGGCAGCTTTGCGGGTGTTGACTGCATAGAAAAACGAGGCCGGGAATTTTTCCTCACGGTTGTAGGTATACACACCGTTCTGTTCCTGTTCAACGTCGGTCAGCTGTGTATAGCAGAAGCCCATGATTTTTTCATTGTCAAGCAGAAGATCGGTCAATCCCTTATACCGTGTCATATATTCTTCTTCCGTCTGCGGTGCGTTGCCGTAGCCCCACGCATTATCGCCTTTATCCACAAGACTCCAGCGGATTCCGCCGTATTCGCTGACGAACACAGGCTGTCCTTTTTTGTAGGTCTGACGTTGATTGCAGTGGTTTTTGAATTCGTCCTTTGCAACGAGATCCTTGTAGCTTTCGGCAAGCTTGGCAGGATCCTGCTCGTAATCGTGTACGTCAAAAATATCGGTAATAACGTGATAGTTACCGCTTGTATCAATGCACGGTCTTGTGGGATCGGCGGCCTTGGTTGCAAGATAGGTCAGTTCCAGAATACCGTCGTACTGCTTACAGCCTTTGATGTCCCACGTTTCATTGAACGGACACCATCCGATGAGTGCGGGGTGGTTGAAATCGCGGTCGATCTCCGAAAGCCATTCGGGCAGGAAATGATAAATGCCCTCGGGATCGGTGTGATCAAGTCCCCAGTTGCCGTATTCACCCCATACAAGGTAGCCCTCTTTGTCGCAGTGATACAAAAAGCGTTCTTCAAATACTTTCTGATGCAGTCTTGCTCCGTTGAAACCGCAAGCCATGGACAGTTGAATATCCCTGAGCAATGCTTCATCCGAGGGTGCGGTGTAAATACCGTCGGGATAGAATCCCTGGTCAAGAATCAGACGCTGAAATACGCTTTTTTCATTCAGAAGGAACTTAAATCCGTCCATGCGGACGTTGCGAAGTCCGAAATAACTCTGCACGCGATCTTCATTATAAGTGAGCAACAGATCGTAAAGTCTGCCCTTCCCTGCTTCCCACAAATGGATCTCACTCACATCCAGACGCAACTGTTCACTGCCGCCGTCGGAAACAAGACTTGCCTTACCCACCTGTTTTCCTTCATACAGGGCAACTGCGGTCAGTTCACCTGCACCGACCAGATCGGCAACGATGTTGACGTAACCGTTTTTGGAATCGGGGTAATATTTTACTTTATCAATATAACGGTTCGGTGTAAACTCAAGCCACACGGTCTGCCAGATGCCCGTAGTACGGGTATAATCGCAACCGTGGGAGAAATATTCCTCACTCTGCTTGCCGCGGGGGATCATCGGACAACGGGTATCATCCTCACAGTAGATCGTGATCACGTTTTCGCCGTCACAGATAAAATCGGTAACGTCAAAACGGAATGAAACGTAGCCGCCCTTATGCGTACCGACAAGCTGACCGTTGACATACGCAAAGGTCTTGTAATCAGCCGCACCGATGTGCAGAAATACTTTTTTATTTTTCTGTTCAGACGGAATCTCAATGCGTTTTTGGTACCACACGCCGTACATAAAATCTTTGTTACCAATGCCCGACAGTTCGCTTTCGGGACAAAACGGTACGGTGACGGTCTGTGAAAAGGATGCATCGGGCATATACAGTTTTCTTGCCTGACCGCTGCAACCGTTATCAAGTTCAAAGCCCCAACTGCCGTTGAGGTTCATCCAATCCGCACGCATAAACTGCGGCTTGGGATGTTCGGCTCTCGGAATATTCATAAAAGTATCCTCCCTGTTTTATACAATACCGTTGTCTACGGCAAATTCAACAAATTCTGCAAATAAGGAATTGCTCCAAGCAAACCAAGGTCTTGTAAACCGCATCGGATCGTCCGCACAGAAACCCTCGTGCATAAATCCCGTGTCGGCATCCGTATTTTCAAGCATGGAAAGTACGTTCTTCATTTCCTCTTTATCAAGGCTTGTCAATCCCTGCATGGAAAGGGCTATGTGCCAGACGTAATTTTCGGGTGTGTGGGGACTTCCCACACCTGCGGCGGCTTTGCCTTTATAATAATAGGGATTGTCTTCACTGAGCACGAACGCTCTCGTGCGGACATACATCGGATCGTCCGCACTGCAATAGCCCAAATACGGCTGTGAAATGAGGTTGGGTACGTTCGCATCGTCAAACAGTTTACGGTTACCCATACCGTCGGTCTCACAACACCAGATCTTCCCGTATTTCGGATGATCGATCACACCGTAAGTCTGAATGCCGTAATCAATTTCCGTGCGAAGATCTTTACACTCGGCAACGAAGTGTGCATCGTCCAGCACGTCCGTAAAGATCTCCTCCAGATACCGAAGCACCACGACGGCAAACATATTCGACGGGATCAGATAACCGAACGTACACGCATCGTCACTCGGACGGAAACCCGACCACGTCATACCCGTGAAACTGACGGGCATTCCCATGCCGTTGTTGTGAATGGTATCGTGATAAGGGCAGTTTGTTCTTGAAAAACGGTAGGGTGTCTGTTCAAAATGACGTTGTTCCGTTCTCCACAATGCGACCGCTTTTTTTGCGGCTTCAACGAACGTTTCATCAAACACGGATGTATCCTTGCTGTTTTTCCAATACAGATACGCAAGCCGCATGGGATAACACAGCGAGTCGATCTCGTATTTGCGTTCCCACACCCACGGATCGTTTTTCGGAACGTCATCCGTGTGTCCGTGTCCGTTGGGTGCCGCATTGAATGCGTTTGCATACGGATCGATGCAGATAAACTGCATCTGTGCCGCAATAACGCCCTTTATAATACGCCGCATTTCTTCATCCTTTGCCGTCAGCGGCAGATAGTGCGTGACCTGTGCAGTGGAATCTCGCAACCACATGGCCGGAATATCTCCCGTCAGCACAAACAGGGAGCCGTCTTCCCGTTCGGTAACGGTCGTTTCCAACGTATTCGGACAGCAGTTGAGATACAACCGTTGCAATTTCGGACGGTGTGCCAAGCGTTCGGCATAGAAATTCATGCGATTCTGCAAAGCGTTCGGGATCTTCATGGTATATCCCCTTTCGTAAACATATTAAATCAGTATAAATATAACACAGGCAGATGCATCTTTGCAACAAAAATACATTTCCGGGCGGTGGAGAATTATTTTTCAAAACATTGTATATATTTTTTTCAAAAAGTTCTTGACAATTGAAGAAAGAATCATTATAATAATTGAGCAACCGATGAGGACCATTAGCTCAGTTGGTTAGAGCCACCGGCTCATAACCGGTTGGTCCGGGGTTCGAGTCCCTGATGGTCCACCAGCTCTGCTTGGAGGACTCACCGTCAGGCAGAGATACATAGGGGCATAGCTCAGTTGGTAGAGCAGCGGTCTCCAAAACCGCGTGTCGTGGGTTCGAATCCTACTACCCCTGCCAAAAAAAACCGACAAGTTTCGACTTGTCGGTTTTTTTATCCAAGCCGACAGGCTTGGTATATCATCAGCCCGTGAGGGCTGTATATCATCGCCGCACTCGTGCGGCGTATCTCATCACACCTTTAGGCGTGCTTTCTGTCGGCTTGATGATATGCAATTCCTTGCGGAATTGATGATATACAATGCTACGCATTGATCTTTTACTGACGAAAAATCAGCGTTTGATTAACATATTGTGATCACAAGAGCATCAATGCATATTTGTACTATTGCACATTCCCTTTGTTGGTGGTATAATATATCAAAAATTCCTCAAAAAAAATTCGATTTGGAGTATAATTAAAAAATGTTAAGCCCGAGAATAGAAACAGACAGACTTATTTTAAGACGATACGAAGAAAGCGATATAGATGCTATCTATGAAATCATAACGGATGAAAGATTAGCAAAATATATTAAATATCCTGCTTTGACAAGAGATGAAGAGTTGGAATGTATCAAAAAATGGATCAGCGAAGCAGACGAAAACAAATACGAGAAGTGGGTTATGGAATTGAAATCCATCGGCGAGGTTGTCGGCAATATAGATGTGAATACTGTAGTTCAGAAACATAACTATTGTAATGTCGGATATACAGTAAGGTATCACTATTGGGGCAACGGTTATGCTGCCGAAGCATTGAAAGCAGTTGCAGACTATTTGTTGAATAACCGTGGGTATTACCTGGTTGAGTGCTCCTGTAACGAACGAAATGTGCAATCGTTCAGAGTAATGGAAAAGGCGGGATTCAAAAAGGACGGTTTCATTGCAAACCGAAGATTAAACAAAGACGGAAAATATTCCGGAGTTGTTTATTACAGCAAATCAAAAAACAGTTGTCAAAAAAACGATTCAACTACGTAAATTCTCTTTGAACTTGCATCCCATAAAACAATAATTTCACTTTTGTCATCTTGTGCTTCATACCAATACAAACACTTTGCATAATCAGGAACTTCTTCAGAAGGAACATCAATACTATTCAACCATTCCGTTATTGCTTCCTGATAGGAAGAGTTGAATATAGTTTTTTCTTCCTCATCACTCCAATCAAACATTTCGGCTATCGGTTTTTCCTCTTTATAGGAGAATATGTGATATCTTATCCCGTCGCCGTGAAAACTTGCACCGGAATCTTTACTATACACCTCTGAATAATGTGCTTTTGAAGGCAAACCAAAGCCCCAATTGGCTTTTATCGTTGTGGAATAATCACTATAATGATTCCACGCCAATGCAAGTCCGATAACAATAATAACGATGACAGCAACCATTGATATAACTGCAATTTTTCTCTTATTCATTTCATTTCACCCTTTCTGTATTCCAATATATCTCCGGGTTGACAGTCTAATGCTTCGCACAACCTTACCAATGTGGAAATTTTAAGAGCTTTTGCTTTTCCGTTTTTAAGCACTGATACATTGGCCATGGTGATTCCTACACGTTCAGCAAGTTCGGTTACACTCATTTTTCTTTTTGCAAGCATTACATCTATGTTGAAAATAATCTCTCCGTCCATTATGTCCTCCCTATATAGTCCAATCGCTCTGCTCCTGCAAAACTGCGGCTTTTTTTACTAAATGCGACAAAGCAGCGGATACCACAGCAATTGCAACCCCAATAAACACGATTACGAATGAGGCAAGCACCACGGCGGGATGGCTCATATTTAATAGTAGTAAAACAATATTACCACCAAAAAAGAATCCCGCATCCAAAGCAGACAGAATGGAAATTGTTTTCAACAAAGAAGCATTTTCCTCCGTAAAGGACCGGTCATTTCCGATGTTGCTTGAAATTTTCCAGCCATAAAAAAGCACCATAAAGCAAGGAATTCCGGAAACCCAGATAAAAAGAAGCCACGGCCAGAAACGGTTGGAAAACTCCGGATACAAAGAACGTAGGTTCAGTCCGTACATAGGGATGACAAAGAAATAAATAATAACTCCGCAGATGCCGACTCCAATCAGAATCAGCTTTAACCATTTTGAAAGATGTTTTTGTTCCATACAGCTAATCCTCCTTTTTTCTTAATATCATCATAGCACCTTCTTTTGAAAATGTCAATAACAATTTATCGTGTTGCGATAAATTAACCCTGCAATACGATATATTAAGTCACATACAGCAGGCGAATCGTTCTGCCAGATTATATACATTTTGACAGTAAAGGCACATATTGAAAAGAGAGCGATGAAGTGATATAATAATTCAAAGAATACAAGGAGTGATTTTATGAAATACGATCTTGTGGTTGCGGGCGGAGGACTCAGCGGTGTTGCGGCCACAGTATGTGCCGCACGCGAAGGGCTCCGGGTTTTGCTTGTTGAAAAGTCGGGTTGTTTGGGCGGTGCCATTGCCAATAATCTCGTTTATCCCTTTATGCCCTACTGGACGAAACAACAAAACGGCAAAAATACCGAAAAACAGTATCTTTCACAAGGTATTTTCAAAGAAATGAAACAACGGCACGACAATTATGTGGCAGATTGCAAGGATCATGAATTCAACTCCGAATACTTTAAGATCGTTCTCGATGATATGACCGCCGAAGCCGGTGCGGACGTCCTTTTTCACGGTGTTGTTTACGGTGTAAAAACCGACGGTCGCAGAATAACGGCGGTTGATGTGGTTGCCAAAGCACAAAAAATTTCGGGTGAAGCAGATTTCTTTATTGATGCAACGGGTGACGGTGAACTCTTTTATCTTGCAGGTTGCGATCATCAGTTGGGACGCGAAAGTGACGGTTTTTGCCAACCGATGACGACCTGTTTCAGAATGAGCGGTGTTGACCTTGACCTTTTCACACAAGAAAGACCGCATTTGCAGGAACTTTATAAAGAAAAACAGGCAAAAGGTGAAATTACAAATCCCCGTGAAAATATTCTTGTTTTCTTCGGCATCGGCGAAGACGTATTGCACTTCAATACCACACGCGTGGTAATGCTGGATCCCACAAATCCGTTTGACGTAAGCAAAGCCGAAGTGCTTGCACGCAAGCAAATACACGAACTGATCTGCTTTTTGAAAGAAAATTCAAACGCATTTGACGAAAGTGCTCTGATCTCGGTTGCCGTTGATATCGGTATCAGAGAAAGCCGAAAACTGAAAGGCGTGCACATTCTCACGGGCGATGAACTCATCCATTGCACACGCTTTGAAGATTCAATTGCATTGGGCAATTACGATATTGACATTCACAGCCCGACGGGTACGGGTACGAGCCACAGATATTTCGCAGACGGTGAATATTACACCATCCCCTACCGTTCCCTTTTGCCGAAAGAATATGACAATCTGCTGGTTGCAGGCCGTTGCCTTTCCGCTACGCATGAAGCACAGGCTTCCGTGCGGATCATGCCGATCTGCTGTTGTTTGGGTGAAGCCGCAGGTACGGCGATTGCAACCGCACATAAAACGAACACAAATACGCACACGGTCAATATAAAAGAAGTACAGCAAAAACTCAAAAAGAACGGAGCCGTGCTGTAATTGCGAACGATCGAACACTTTAAGAGTCAACAAATTCCGCTTGCACAAACTGCGTTGCGGTCTGGTTTTGTTTGTTGATCTTGTACAAATTCAATCAGATAATTTTATAGATTTCAACAAATAAAATTTCAACTGTAAAATAAAGATTGAAAAAAAACGTCCGTGCGTGTAATATTGATTATGAATAATAAAAGGAGGTCATATTTATGGCACAAGTTATGGGCGTACTCAAGATGATCGTAGCGTTCTTCACGCTGCTTCCGCAGATCATCAATCCCCTCGGCGACAGTTTCGGCGATGAAGTCTATGAGGATTGGTCGGCAGATCAGGCTTACACCGCCGAATATGCGATCGAACTCGAAAAGGATCCGAACAAGGATTTCGTAGTTCTCAATCTTGCCGACATTCAGATGGATGACATGGAATACTACAGCGGCATGGGCGAAGAAAGCGAAGCCATGATCGCAAAACTGGTTGAAGAAACACAGCCCGATCTTATTACCCTTTCGGGTGACAACGCATGGGCAACGCTCGCTTACATCAACCTTGTAAACTACATCGATTCTTTCGATATTCCCTGGGCTCCCGTAATGGGCAACCATGACGGACAGGGCTGTATCAGCGAATTCTGGTGTGCTTATCTGTTCCATCAGGCTGAAAACTGCCTTTGGAAATTCGGTCCTGCAGATATGGGACACGGCAACTACATCATCAACATCACCGAAAACGGTGAAGTGATCCACACTCTGTTCATGATGGATACCCACAACAACGGCACATGGACGGATGAAAACGGTAATACCGTTGAGGGTTACGATCACCTTTGGGACAACCAGATCGAATGGTACAAATGGGCTGTCAACGGCATCGCAGCAACCGAAGGCCGCGTAGTTGAAAGTTCCGCGATCATGCACATTCCCGTTTATGAAGTCAAAACCACTTGGGAAAAATATTACGACAAAGAAAACGATTGCTTTACCGGCCCCTATGCAGAAGGCTCTTTCGGTGTGATCCACGAAACACCCTGCCCGGGTGCGGTCAACAATCACTTCATGGACGTCGTGCTTGAACTTGACAGCACGAAAAACATGATCTTCGGTCACGACCACGTCTGCAATGCATCTTTCGTTTATGAAGGTGTCAGACTTTCCTACGGTCTGAAACTCGGAAAAGCCTGCTATTATGAAGAAGGCCTGCAAGGCGGCTCCACGCTGAGCATCGGCTCGGACGGTGTTGCAACCTTTGCACATCATTTCTGCGATTGATTCAAAACAAAATAACCCCCGTAAGGAACGCTTTTTGCGAAATCCTTACGGGGATTTTTTTCTGTGATTATGTTGTATTACAGCGAACGGATCCTGCCTTTGTATTTATCGATAAATGCCTGATTGATCGCATCTCCGCCGTCAACATTGCTGCTGGAGAACACTTCGGGCAACACACCGTCAGCGAGCATGGTCTCAATACACGCAACCACCGCCGCATTGAGCATAGCGGCTCCGACCGAAGTGGACGTGGGTGCGGCTTTTCTGCCGATCTCCTCAAAATACACGCTGGCATCCCCTACACAACCGCAGTTATCCAGCACGATATCGGCAAATTCATACAGTTTTTTACCGCTGGGATGGCGGGATGCACTCGACTTTGAGTGATTGAGATTGGTCAGTGCCACCACGGTCAGCCCTTTTTCTTTTGCAAGTTGTGCCATATCCACACAAACACCGTTTCTGCCCGAATTGGAAATAATGACAATGACATCCCCTGCTTTCATGCCGTAATCGGCAAACAGAATATCGGCATAGCCTTGCAGGCGTTCGATCTCGGTGCTTTTTGACGCGGATTCGTGCAACATCAGTGCCGTTTCCAGCACGGGATGCAGATTCACAAGACCGCCGGCTCTGTAAAAGAGTTCTTCTGCGAGCATATGAGAATGCCCCGTGCCGAACAGATAAATATCGTGATCGGTTTCAAGTGCTTTTGCAAAAGCCTTTCCGCAGGCATCGATCGCAGGCAGTTGCTCGCGGGAAACTTCTTCAAGAATGCGGATAAGGTTATTCAGATACGCCAAAGATTGTTGCATAAACAGATCTCCTTTATTTAGTTTTCCGTTTCCATAATAACCGCAAAAGAAGGATGTGTCAACCGAGTATTTTCTTTAAATACACATACTTGCTATTTTTCTGCGTTTCCTGTATAATAATTATAACAAACTAAAGATATGAAGGAGCAATCGTACGATGCCTGCAAAAGTATATTTTTCCCGTAACATTTCCCCCGAAACCGTGCTTGCACTTTACAAGAAACTCGGCAAGGAACTCCCCGGCAAAGTGGCTGTAAAGGTGCATTCGGGTGAAAAAGGAAATCAGAATTTTCTGCGTCCCGATTTCTGGAAAGACGTCATAGATTACGTGGGCGGCACGGTAGTGGAATGCAACACCGCCTACAACGGCGAACGCAACACCACGCAAAAACACAAAAAACTGTTTGAATACCACGGTTGGTCAAAGTATTTTGACGTGGATATTTTAGATGCGGAAGGTCCCGACAAGGAACTTTCGATCCCCGACGGAAAAGTCATTCGGAAGAATTACGTCGGTAAAAACATCACCGATTATGATTCCGTATTGGTGCTGTCCCATTTCAAAGGACATCCCATGGGCGGTTTCGGCGGTGCACTCAAGCAGTTGTCCATCGGCTTTGCATCGTCTTACGGTAAGGCTTATATTCACGGTGCGGGCGATCCCGATATGTTCTGGGAATCCGATCACGATGCGTTTCTGGAATCCATGGCAGATGCCGCCGCTTCCGTTTGCGAACTTTTCAAGGACAGGATCGTATACGTAAACGTGATGAAAAACATGAGCGTGGACTGCGACTGCTGTGCGGTTGCGGAAGATCCGTGTATTGCCGATATCGGTATTCTCGTATCAGATGATCCGATTGCGATCGATCAGGCCTGCGTTGACCTTGTGTATGCCTGCTCCGATCCCGGCAAACCGCATCTGATCGAACGAATCGAAAGCCGCAACGGCATTCACACGGTTGAAGCGGCAGCCGCTCTCGGCATCGGGACAAGAGAATACGAACTCATTGAGATTGAATGAACGGAGAATTATGATGCTTACCTTTATTTGCTATCCGAAATGTACGACCTGTCAGAAAGCCAAAAAATGGCTGGAAGAAAACGGCATTGCTTTTGATCTTCGCGATATAAAAACATCCAATCCGACCGCGGAAGAACTGAAATCTTGGTATGAAAAAAGTGCTTTGCCGCTGAAAAAGTTTTTCAACACAAGCGGCCTTTTGTACAAATCCATGGAACTGAAAACCAAACTGCCCGTCATGAACGAGGAAGAAATGATCGCACTGCTGGCAAGTGACGGAATGCTTGTCAAACGCCCTTTGCTCGTCGGTGAAGATTTTGTTCTGGTGGGATTCAAAGAAAGCGAATGGGAAGAAAAATGCAAGCCATAAGGAGGTCTTACGCATGAACGAAAAGAAACAGTTTTTTCTGAGCACACAACTGCCTTTGGCGGTATTGCTTGTTTTTACACTCATCACCTGCGTTCAAAACGCACACATATCAAAAAAAATTGATAATATGCAAACGCGATTAAATGCCGTTTACAGCGACATTGACGCACTCGACAGCAAAGTTTCGTCTTTTGAAAACCATATAGATGATGCACTTGCCAAACAAAACAGTACGGTAACGGATATTTCTTACCGCAATGTAACATTTGACACGCAAACCGACACGGTCGGCGTAGAGATCACGGTTATTCCGAAAACCGTTTCGGATGAGATGCAACTGTCGGTCCTGTTTGACGGAAAAGCGGCTGTTTTCGAAAAGAACGGCAATGAATACCGTGCGGTTTTGCAGGCAGGGCTGTTTGCAACGCATGACAGTTTTCCCGTTCTGTCTGTGACAAGTGAAGGCCTTACCAAAACGGAAACATTGACTTCGCTTGATCTGTCAATGTTATACCAACAATATCTTCCTTCCCTGTACTGCCATTTGTCGGGAAACGAAACGGACATAAACGGTGAACTGAACATCGTGTTCGGCTTTTCGGTCTCGGATGCCCCCGAATCCGATATCATATTTGAACGCTTTTTTGCAACGGAAGAAAGAAACGGCATCAAAGGTGAACAATATGAGATCACGCAAACGGTTCGAGAAATGCAATCGGAGAAGGAACGAAAATATTCCGAATGCGATTTCACAATGCGTTTACCGGTTGCAAAAAATGAACGCCTGGATCTGCATATCAGTGCAACAGATTCAATCGGATACGTTCATACCCTTACCGTAACATACGAAAATACGGAAAATGACGATGTGCCCGCAAATATTTCATTCGGCAATGAAAAGATATGCAATGCCGACGGTCAACTGCTGTTCGGCATTGACAAAGAATAATGAAGGGGGTGCAGACATGAAAAACAGTTTTCGGGAGTTATCAAAACAAGATCGGATCCTGACCGTCATTCGCCTGGTTGCATCGGCTCTTACCATTCTTTTTTCACTGCTTCGTCTTTTGCACGTCTGGGACAATGCCACGTTTGTTGCAATTCCCATGCTGGGCGTGCTCATGCTCACACAGGGAATACAGGAATGGAAACGAAACCGAACGATTGCGATCATTGTTCTGCTCGTAGCATTGTTCATTTTTATCGTCAGCATCGTTAATATATTTTCGGCATAAAAGAAAGAAAACGGAAACGATAAAAACAGTTCTGATTGCAATAAAAAAACACCAACTCTCCGCAACGCACTTTTGCTCGGGAATTTGGTGTTTTTATAATGTCTGTACCTTAAAAGCACTGCACAAACAAGGTGATTTAGTCAAGTTTTTGCACTGAAATGCACAAACTTTTTATTTTGCAGAATTTTTGCAGTCATCAGACAACAAAAACCTGCTGTTTTACATTTTGATTGCGATTTTGATAACGCCGTCGCGGCGGTTTTCAAACAGATCGTAGGCTTCTTCGATTTTTTCAAACGGAAAAACATGGGTGATCAGCGGCATTGTGTTCAGTTTTCCGCGTTCAATGAGCCGCAGAATTTCCGCACAGTCACAGCCGTCCACACCGCCTGTTTTGAAGGTCAGATTCTTGCCGTACATTTCCGGCAAAGGCAAGACCTGCGGTTTGTCATAGAGGGCTACCACCGTAACAATGCCGTTCGGACGGGCACACTTCCATGCAAGGTCAAAAGTATCGTCTCCGCCTGCGGCTTCAATGACGACATCGGCTCCCCCGTTGTCGCTGACGTCACGCACAAAGTTTTCAACCGCTTCGGGTGTTACCGTCAGCACGTTCGGGTAGTGCTCGTTGACGAAACGGATGCGGTTTTCATCCGTTTCACACACAATAATACGTCCGGGCTTTTTGAGCATCACGCAAAGCAGGGTGCAAAGTCCCGTGGGGCCTGCACCGAGGATGAGCACGGTATCGTCCACACCGATCTCGGAAATGCGGCTTGCCCAGAACCCCGTTGCAAGCACGTCACCTGTCAACAACGCCTGCAGATCCGTCACACGTGCGGGAATCTTATTCAGCCCCGTATCGGCAAACGGAACACGGACGTATTCGGCCTGTCCGCCGTCAATGCGGCAACCCAAAGCCCAGCCGCCTTTTGCATCGGTACAGTTGTTCACATAACCGTTTTTGCAGAAAAAGCATTCTCCGCAGTACGTTTCCACATTCACCGTCACACGGTCACCGGGTTTTACGTGGGTGACGGCACTGCCGACTTCATCAACGATCCCAACCATTTCATGACCGACCGTAACGCCCTTTACGGCACGGGGAATGTGTCCGTTTTTAATATGCAGATCGCTTGCACAGATGCTTGCCACCGTCACTTTCACAACGGCATCACGCGGATCGAGGATCTGCGGTTTCGGTTTTTCGATGCGTTCAAACTGCCCTTTTTCAACATAAGAATAAGTTTGCATGATGATTCTCCGTTTTCCTTCAAACTGAAGCCATTATAACACAAAACTTTTCTTAATACTACCCGAATTTACAAATTTTTCCGAATACTGCAACTTACAATTCTGTTTTCCATAAGCCGTGCAGATTGCAGTAGGCATACGCGGTAAGAGGTTTTTCGTTGTGAAGGGCAAACACCGCTTCGGGCGCATCCCCCGGGTTCAGATACTTTATGTGTCCTGCGTGATCGGTCAGAAGGTACACCCAAAGAATACTGTGTTCATCAGTCATCGGGTGTGCAACCGCACCGATCTCCACCTTTACAAAACCGTTATCAACCGCAACCACGGGAATGTGCTTTTCATGGGATGCTTCCACGGTTCCCGCTTTGAGCAACGTCATTTTTCTGCCGCAACACATGATCGGTGCATGCAGATGATGCAACGCCTGTACCATATTACCGCAGTGTTCACAATAATAAAACAGTACTTCACTCATATTGTATCCTCCGCTGTTTTTATTTAGGGTGACAGATGATATCCGTCACCCTACAGTATCGTTCATTTTTGTGCGGTTCATTCATTGCGTGACAGATATTCTTCCGCATAATGGACAGCCACCGCACCGTCACCGACCGCCGTTACCACCTGCCGCAATGCTTTCGTTCTGACGTCTCCGACGGCATACACACCGTCGATATTCGTTTGCGTGCTTTCATCCGCAACGATATATCCGTTCTCATCGAGTGTAAGTATGCCTTTGAACAGTTCCGTTGCGGGGTTTCTGCCGATGCTGACGAACACCGCGTCACAAAGCAGTTCTTTTTGCTCACCCGACTGCACGTTCTGCAAGACAAGACCGTTGAATGTTTCATCCGCCAGCAGAGATTGCACCGTGCTGTTCCACACCAATTCCGCATTCGGTGCTTTCAGCAATGCATCGCTGTAGATCTTCGTAGCCCTGAGTGCATTCCTGCGATGTACGAGATATACTTTTTTTGCAAGTCGGGAAAGATACAACGCATCCGATACGGCGGTATTCCCGCCCCCGATCACGGCCACCGTTTTATCCTTATAAAATCTGCCGTCGCAATGGGCACAATAGTGAACGCCTCTCCCCGTCCGTTCGCTTTCCTGCGGAACATTGAGCATTCTCGGATTTGCTCCCGTTGCGATGATGACCGTTTTTGCAAAAAAGTCACCGCTTACGGTTTTTATCTGTTTGATCGGCTTTGCAAAATCAACCGCCGTAACTTCCGCATACTCCGTTTTTGCACCGAAACGCTCGGCTCCGAGGTGCATTTTCATCCCCAGTTCAAAACCGTCCACCCCGTCTTCAAAGCCTGGATAGTTGTCGATATCGCTCGTCAGCGTCATCTGTCCGCCGATCGACATTCTTTCAAGAACCAGTGCGTCCAGACCTGCTCTTGCGGCGTACATGGCTGCGGTGTACCCTGCAGGCCCGCCGCCGATGATCAGTGTATCGTAAACGTGTTTCATATCCGTTTCCTCCTTTGCTTTATGTTATGATTATATCACAATACAGTATGTTCTTCCGTGACTTTATCACATTTCACGGCTTGACTTTTCGTGTTTCTTTTTCTAAAATATTAATATTGAGGTGAGAAATGAATGCAACAAACGTTTGATTCTCTTTTTGAAAACATCTTTCCGTTCTGGAGCAAACTTGACATAAAAGAACGCGGATACCTTTGTAACAGCAGTATGGCATTGACATACGAAAAGGGCACGACCTTACATGACGGCAATGAATGTTCGGGTGTTTTTACGGTTCAAAAGGGTTGCCTTCGTGTTTATATTTTATCCGAAGACGGGAAAGATATTACCCTTTACCGTCTGCATGAGGGCGATATGTGTATGCTGTCGGCATCCTGCGTTTTACAGGCGATCACATTTGACGTACACGTGGATGCGGAGGAAGACAGCGAATGCGTCGTCATCAGCGGACCTGCTTTCGCGGCCGTATCCGAACGCAATCAGGACGTCAAAATTTTCGCTCTGGAAACCGCGATCAGCCGTTTTTCGGACGTGATGTGGGTCATGCAGCAGATCCTGTTCATGAGCATGGACAAACGGCTTGCGATCTTTTTGTCGGATGAAACGGCAAGATTGCAGACAGAGGAGCTGACATACACACACGAGCAGATCGCCAGATATATGGGATCTGCCCGTGAGGTTATTTCAAGAATGCTTAAATATTTCGCTTCCGAGGGAATCGTGGAAGTTTCCCGAAAAGGTATCAGGATCATTGATAAAAAGAAACTGCGTGATTTAACCCTCTAACATCGCAAGGATCTGTGCTTTCGGTTTTGCACCGAGCGAACTGCCGATCACCTTGCCGTTTTGCATCACAACGAGCATCGGTATGCTCGCAACACTGAATTGCTGTGCGAGTGCAGGTTCTTCATCGACATTGACTTTACCGACAAAATACCGTTCGTTTTCTTCGGCGATCTGATCGACGATCGGAGAAAGCATACGGCAGGGGCCGCACCAATCGGCATAGAAATCAAGAAGCACTTTCTTTTCACTGTTCAAAGCAAGATTGAAATTATCTTTATTTAATTTAACGACTGACATATTATTCATTCCTTTCTTTCTTCGGGGTTTTCGTTTTCCCCTTTGTTGTCTTCAGTATACCCCGATCCTGCATTTATTTCAGTGACAAAGTCACAAAAAAAACACGGGAGAAAAACAATGGCAAAAGGAATCGTTGAACTGGAACTTTTTTTAGTACGCCACGGAGAATCCATGGGCAATGCAAACTTGACGGACGGCCTTGACGATGACAATCGAAGCGATCCGCCGCTGACCGAAAAAGGACGCAAACAGGCATCCCTGCTCGGAGAATACTTTGCAGAGTATCCGCTTGATTATCTGCTCTCCAGCGGAATGCGGCGAGCCTTGCAGACCGCCGAAGCCGTACGAATGCATCAGCCTGCAAACGGAGCAAAACAGATCGAAGTGCACAAGGTATTCACCGAATGCAACACGGGTACGGATTGTGTCGGAAAGACCATCGATGAATTGCAGAAAGTATTCCCCTTTGCCGTCAGTGCTCTCGACACGGACAAAACAGAACGAATCATTTTCCACGGTGCGGACGATACGGACGAACAACTGCTCACACGCGGCAAAGAGGCGATTGCATATTTACGCAACCGTTTTCATAACGGAGAGAAGGTCATGGTTGCCGCACACGCCGCGTTCAACACCTTCATGCTTTACGCCGCACTGGGACTTTCCCACGTACAGGTTTTTGATCCGTCTTTTTTTAACACGGGCATCACAAAAATCGTTTTCTTCAAAGAAGGTACGGGTGCCTTTGCAGACGTGCATCTGGTATACATGAACGCAACGCCGCATCTTGAAAAAAACTTCATTTATTACGGAACATAAAGGGGATGTTACACTTCAATGCTCTGTCCGCAGGAAAGATAATGAAGCGACCGCATTCTGTTTTTCATGTATGCAAACTGCCGTGTGCCGGTGCAGTGGCAGGTGTAATACTGCGTTTCAAATCCGTTCAGAAATGAAGCGGCATCGTCAAGGATTTTCGTATCTTCAATTTTTGAAAAATGAAAGCCGCCGATGAGCACATCCGGCTCAAAACGGGACACAATATCCAAGATGCCTTTGTGTGAACAACCGCTGACGAGTACTTTTTTACCGTTTTCTTCCAGCAGAAGGTACTGTTCATGCAAAAACGGATCGGGGCGAAATACACCGTTTTCCGAAACCGTCAGACCGAATGCACCCAAATCGTGCACACGGGACATCCCGTTGCAGGAAAACAAACAGGCATTTTCCGTGATTTGCAGTTCATCCCCGACGAAAATCAGCCGATCGCTGTTCCGCAAAGAAACGTCAAGCCCTATGTATTTTTCCGTCCCGTTGTAATATGCACCGAACGCATGGCTGTTCAGATACACGGGAGCATCGGAATTGACACGCAGAAAAGCCGAAAGACCGCCGCCGTGGTCGTAATGCCCGTGGGACAGTACCGCAAAATCGACCGCCGTCAGATCGACTGACAGTTTTTCCGCATTGGACAAAAGTGCCTGCGTCTGCCCCATATCAAACAGCAGTTTGCTCTCTTTCGTTTCAATAAAAAGGCTCAGCCCGTGTTCGGCTGTCAATTCCTCATTCTGCGTTGTATTTTCGATAAGACAGGTTATTTTCATTTTTTACCACCGCAAATATAAACTTTATTTTATTATATCCATTCTTTTGCTGTTTTTCAATTTATTTTCTTACAGTTTTACCTGCAAAATGAATGCGAACGATTCACCTTTTTACATATACTATTATTGAGGTGAAACGTATGGAACACTTGCACGGCAAGAATAAAAGATCCGACCGAAAACGAGATCCGATCATAACCGAACCCGATATTCCCTCGCTGGAATTATTCCATGAAAAACTGCTTGCCTCCTCACAGATCGAAAAACCCGTAACGGACGTTTACGACGTTTTCGACAATGACCTTGCAAGAGACAACATGGAAAACGATCTGACCGCGGCTGAGATCGAAGATCTTCGTCATCTTTGGCCGTAACTCAATATATCGGAGGTTTTGCATTTCCGGATGCAGGACCTCCTTTTCTTTTGACAAAAATCAAACATTTTGATATATTGTTTGTGAGACTTTTTTCGTCTTTGTGCGTTTAAGAAGTGAAAGGAGTGAGGGCATGGACAGGGGCAATGAATATTACAATCTGTTTTTACAGGGCGATAAGGAGGCCTTCGGCAGTCTTGTGGCATTGTACAACGAACGGCTCATTCTGTTTTTATTCGGTTTCGTACAGGATCGGATGCAGGCGGAAGACCTTGCCGCAGACACGTTCTGTTATTTACTGATAAGAAAACCGTCCTTCCGCGAAGAAGCCAAATTCAAGACATGGCTGTTCCGCATTGCAAAAAACAAGGCGATCGATTTTTTGCGTAAGCAAAAGAGATATCCGGAGATCTCTTTTGAAAACGGGGATTTTGAATTGCCGCATTTTGATCTGCCCGAAAACGCACTCTTTCAAAAAGAAACCAATCAAAAACTGTATGCCGCCATGCAAACACTGCCGCAACAGTACCGCACGGTTTTGTGTCTTATCTATTTTGAAAACATGAGTTACAAACAGGCAGCCCGCGTCTTAAAAAAGACCGAAAAGCAGATCAAAAACGATGCATACAGAGCAAGACAGGCACTCAAAATCGCCTGTCGGAAGGAGGGCATTGAAAATGCGTTCGAATGAAGAACAGACACGCTTGATTTTAGAATTATACGCAAAAAAAACAGCAGAAAGACAAAAAAAGAGAAAACGGTTCGCAGTCGCCTTTTCCCTTGTTTTGTGTGTTGCGGTGTCGGCATGGTTTTTGACAGACTATGTCCAAAACACGCTTTACGTACCCATCCAAGAGCAAAACGATCATTCCGACCCTACCGATTTACAGGAAAACGATACGCAGAACGCGACACAGTATTCCGAATATCAGTCTTCGGTATCGCCGAAAGGCGTTTACATTCCCGCCATTGAAGTCGAAGTAAACGAAGATGAAAACGTGATGATTGATATGCTTGCCATGGTTATTTACAACGACCGGGTTTACGTCGGAGAATACCTGTGGGAACCGTATACACTCGAATACGAAGCATCGAAAAATCTGTTGGGGGAATACCTCGGAACGGGAAACGGAAAGATCTCCTGTTTTTCACCGCAATCGGAATACACGGGGCAATTCACCTCCAACACGACCTACGATTTTTACACACTCAACGGATATGATCCCTCGTTCCGTCTTGCCGCGGTCATGGAATTTACGGACGGCACTTACATCGGTCTTTTTGACAGTCTGAACGGTATTTACCTTGCAACGGGTGCTGACCTGTATGAAGATCTGTTGCATCTTTCGGAGAATTACGCTTCGGTCACCTATCAATTGCATGACGATTGGAACTATAATAAGGGGAATTATAAATCCCTCGATACGGTTTCCGAAGAGGATATCCGTGCATTTATTGATACACTGAACGTCTCCGGATTCGTGGATTTGTCAGAGAGTTCCGATCCGAACCGATTGTACAACAACGACAAGCAGGCTCACCTTTTCTTCAAAATGCAAGACGGAACGACCGTCGGTATCCGCCTTTTTGAAAGCGGTTACGTGGGATTCAAAGGCATCAACGCAAGGGTGTACGTGTATATGCCGGGAGAAATATTCGACCGCATCTTTGAAGCCGCAACCAAGTAAAAAAACACAAAAAAAACAGGCATCTGCATTTTTATCTGCGGATGCCTGTTCGTTATGTTATATTCGTTACGCCTTTTTCAGACCTTTGATCTTTTCGGCAAGGTCAAAATCGCGAAGTGCGGGCTTGTTTTCGATTGCATCGGTGATGGCTTTCATAATGAAATATGCAAGGAAGGCGGCAAAGGTACCGACAATCACGCCTGCAACGACGTCCGTGAAATAGTGTACGCACAGATACAGTCTTGTGAATCCGACAACTGCGGCAAGGGTCGGGAAAATCCAAGCGATCTTCTTCTTTTTCATGCTCAGGAACAAAGCAACACCCATTTCAAATGCACAGGTGGTATGACCGCTGGGGAACGAGTTGTCGCTTTCCACGTGTGCACCTGCAAACTGATACCAGCCCATGAATTCGGGGTTATCGGCAAGATTGACGTAGGGGCGGACACGTCCGCATACGTTCTTGAGAATGACGTTGGTGAACAAAGTACCCAACACGATGGCAAAAGCCACGGTGATACCGACACGGCGTGTTTTCTTGAAGAAGCACATGATAACGCAGGCAACGAGCAAGGGAATGGCAACTTCACTGTCACCCAGATGCGTGAGCGTGCTGACGATGACGTTCATCACTTCACTGTGAAGTTTTGTGACAAAAGTAAATACGGCATAGTCCAGTTTGGGGAACGTTGCATCCAGCCAACGGCCGATGGTGTTACCCATAAACACTTCTTCTTCCACAGCCACTTCTTCACCTGCGGCAGTGTCTTCGTTTTCAACGTCTGCCTCGGCTTCGTCGGTTGCCGCATCCGTATCTTCAACGGTTTCTGCATCCGCAATTGCATCATCGGTTGCCGCATACAGCACTGCATCGGTCACAGCGGCATCATCGGCAGCCGTTTGTGCCGCACCGACGGGGAATGCAAAGATCGTACACAGCAGTGTAAAAACGACCATGAGCACAAATACTTTTTGGTTCTGATTCTTTCTCATACTTACCCTCCATACTGTCTGTAAGACAAATCTGATACCCTTACTATACCAAAAAAAAAATTATAAGTCAACTTTTAATCAATTTTTCTTTTTGCTTTTATTTTTTGTTTTTTTATGGTATAATTCTCTCAAATGTTTAATCTGTTGTTTAACAAAAGGATTTATTATACGGACAGAGGTGATTTGTCTTGATTAATATTCTGGTCGTGGAGGACAATCCGAACGCCCGCAAGTTATATGAATTCATATTAAAAAAAGAACATTACACGCCGCTTCTTGCTGAGGACGGCATCAAAGGACTGGAGATTCTGGAACAACAGCACGTGGATCTGATCCTGCTGGACGTGATGATGCCGAATATGGACGGCTTTACGTTTGCAAAAGAACTGCGTGATGCAAATATCAACATCCCCATTCTCATGATCTCCGCAAAAGACGCCCCCGAAGACAAACGTACGGGCTTTTTGTCGGGTACGGACGATTATATGGTAAAGCCCGTTGACGAACAGGAAATGCTCCTTCGCATCAAGGCTCTTTTACGGCGTGCTCGCATTTCGGCAGACAAAGCATTGCAGATCGGAAATACCAGATTGCTGTATGATTCGTTTTCGGTTACGGTCGGCAAAAACGAATCCGTCTTACCGAGAAAAGAATTTTTAGTGCTGTATAAACTCCTCTCCTATCCCAACAAAACGTTCACACGGGCACAGTTGATGGATGAAATATGGAGCATGGATACCGACAGCGAGGAACGCACCGTGGATGTACATATCAACAGGCTTCGTGAAAAATTCGGTGACAATCCCGATTTCAGGATCATAACCGTCCGCGGATTGGGATACAAGGCCGTTATCAGCGAGGAGCAGAAATGAACAATCAGAACCGTCAATTAAGCACAAAACTTTCTTTCGGTGTATTTTTCAGCATTCTTGCGACCAATATCATCACGGGGGTAACGTTCATACTGCTTTTGCAGAACGGTTTTTTCAGAGTCTGGAAACTCACCTCCGTGGTGCTCATCGCATTGCTGTTCATCGCAAGCACTGCCATCGGTTCGGTTGCCGCCATTCTGCTGTCGCGTTTCTTTCTGCAACCCGTTGACAACCTGCGTAAAGCCATGGAACAGGTCAAAAACGGAGATTACACGGCACGTGTCAAACCCGTCAGCCGTCAGTTCGGTAAAAATCTGACCATTGCTCAACTGGAAGACGGTTTCAATGCCATGACTGCGGAACTGCGTAATACGGAACTGATGCGAAAAGACTTTATTTCCAATTTTTCCCATGAATTCAAGACACCCATTGCCTCTATCAAAGGCATGGCAATGCAACTGTACGCAGGTGAGGTCAGTGAAGAACAGCAGGGTGAATTCCTGAAGATCATTTACGAAGAAGCCTCCCGCCTTGCCGATCTTTCCGATGAAATTCTGTTGCTCACCCGTCTTGAAAAACAGCAGATCATTCCCGAACAAACGCAATTCAGCCTGGATGAACAACTGCGCAGATGTATGCTTTTGTTTGAGGATTCATGGAGCAATAAAGATATTGAGATCGATATGGATCTCGATGAGATCAATTATGTCAGCAACGAAGATCTGCTGGCACACGTGTGGAACAATCTGTTCGGAAATGCGATCAAATTCACGCCCGAACACGGCAAGATCAGCGTCACGGCAAAGCAATATGCCGATGAGATACGGGTGCATATAAAAGACACGGGTATCGGTATGACGGCAGAAATCAAAGAACATATTTTTGATAAATTTTATCAGGGAGATACTTCCCACAAAACCGCAGGCAACGGTCTCGGACTGGCACTCGTGAAGAAGATCCTGCAGATGCTCGGCGGCCGTATCGAGGTCGTCAGTGCTCCCGGACAGGGCTCGTTGTTTACGGTGATTCTTCCCATTACAAATTCAACAGGAGGAAAGTCACATGAACGGTAAAATATTGATTGCAGGCGGCGGCCACGGCGGTCTTGCAGCGGCGTATCACCTTGCCAAACAAGGTGCGGACGTCACCGTGATCGAAAAGAACGCACGCTACAGTATGGGGTTGGATCAACCCGATTCCGTAAACGTGAATTGCTTTGAAAAATCGAACATCCCCATTCCGCAGGATTACATCGTCAAACGTACCCCCATCACTCTTTGCGTAGGTGACGGCATTACGCCTGATATCTCGCAGGCGGTGCCCGATGACGGCTATACCGTTATGATCGAACGCAAGGTGCTTTGTCAGCATCTCGTGCAGTTGGCCATGGATGCAGGAGCCAATTTCATATTCAACACAAGAATTGAAAAACCCGTCATTTTCGGCGGCAGAGTCTGCGGCGTGCTGACGGACAAAGGAATGTACTTTGCGGATCTGATCGTGGATGCCTGCGGCGTAAACTCGCCGCTTCGCAAAAATCTGCCCGAAAAACTGCATATTGAGCGTGAGGCAAAAGCCTTTGACATTCTGCACACATACCGTGCTTTTTATAACAAAAATGCAGATTGTCCGCCGACCGAACCGTACAAGGTATACGTATTCGAAAACGGATCGGTGGGTATGCAGTGGCTGATTACGAATGAAGACGATACCGACGTGCTTATAGGCAGATTCGGGGAATACACCGATGCGGATACGGTAATCACAACGCAAAAACTGAAAGCCGAGAATCCGCAATTGGGTGACACTTTGCTTCGCGGCGGTCACGTGACGGATATTCCCGTCCGCCACCCGCTTTCCGTTCTGGTTGCGGACGGTTACGCCGCCATCGGTGACAGTGCATACATGACCTATTCCGTCAAAGGCTCGGGTGTGGGCTACGCCATGCAGGCAGGCAGAATTCTTGCCGAAACGGTCATGGCGGATACGGAAAGCTTTTACGGTGCAAAACAGCTGTGGAATTATCAGTTGCAGTTTTTCAAAGAGATCGGCAGAAACGCCGCAATCATTGCATTGGGCAAAGTCATGATGACGAAACTGACGACCGAAGAAGTGGCATTCCTGTTACGAGAGGATATCATCAATCAGAAAATGATCGATGCCACCGCAACCGAAAACGGACTTGTTGACCTGCTGGCACAGGCAGGCGTTTCCGTTATCAAAGACAAAATGATGCGCTTCTTCGACAACAGGGAATTGCGTTCCAAAGTGCTTGATTTCACGGTATGGATGGCAAGACTGCTGCCGATTCTTGCCGCTTTGCCCGAAAAATACGACCGTGACGAAGTGAAAAAATGGGCAGACAAATACGATGCGTTCTACGATTCCATCCGTGCCGACAAAAACGCCGACGTGATCGACGACGAACTGATCTGACACAAAAAAAACCTCTTTCAGCCGAAACCGAAAGAGGTTTTTTTATTTGGTACGAAATTAAAGAATTTCACCCATGGTGCCTGCGGCGGGCAGTACGGCGTTGGATTCGTCGGTGTCGATGTGCATGGCAAGTGCAAAGTTGGGATGTACACGGACAACAACGTCACCGAAAATGAGGGTGCGTTCTGCGGATTCGATCTTGACGTTGACGATCTGCTTATCGGTAAGGCCGTAATTTTCGGCATCAGCAGGAGTCATGTGGATGTGACGCTTTGCAACGATCACGCCTTCGTTGATCTCAACTTCGCCTTTGGGACCGACGATCTTGCAGCCGCCGGAAGAAGCGATGTCACCGGATTCACGGACGGGAGCCACAACGCCGATGCTTCTTGCATCGGAAGCGGAAATTTCAACCTGCGTTGCGGGACGGACGGGACCGAGAATGGAAACTGCCGGGAACTGACCTTTGGGGCCGATAACGGCAACTCTTTCTTCGCAGGCGTACTGACCGGGCTGGGAAAGGTCTTTTTTCTTGGTCAGTTCGTAGCCTTCACCGAACAGAATATCAAGTGCTTCGCGGGAAACATGAACGTGTCTTGCAGATGTTTCAATAAGAACTTCTTTTTTCATTTTGTGATTCCTCCAATATAAATTCCAATGAGATATTATACAATTGATTTCGCCAATTTACAAGAGGATTTTTGAAAAATGTGAAATTTATAAAAGATGAATAAAAATGATGCCATATTTTGTTATATTTATTATTATTATACTATTGACACAATTTTAACAAAGTGGTATACTAAATTGGGTTTGGGATAGGGTAATTCTGCCCAAAACCTTAAATCAGTCACATTTTTTATTTTTAATGGAGGATATTCAGAAATGCAGAAAAAAATCAGCAACCTTCCCTTCAACGGCACGCCTGAGCAGGAAGCAAAGCTGCAGGCTGTCATTGCAGCAGCAAATCAGGACAAGAGCAAACTGATGGCTGTTATGCAGGAAGCACAGGAGATCTACGGCTACCTTCCCTATGAAGTGCAGCAGATGATCGCTGAAGGTCTCAACGTTCCCATGGAAAAAGTTTACGGCGTTGCAACCTTCTACGCACAGTTCGCACTCTCCCCCAAAGGCAAATACAACATTTCCGTCTGTCTGGGCACCGCTTGCTACGTCAAAGGTTCCGGTGACGTTCTCGACAAGATCTGTGAAATTCTCGGCATCCAGCCCGGTGAATGCTCCGCTGACGGCAAATACTCCGTTGAAGCCTGCCGTTGCATCGGTGCCTGCGGTCTGGCTCCCGTTATGACCGTCAACGATGATGTTTACGGCAGACTGACCACAGATATGATCCCCGGCATTCTCGCAAAATACGAATAATCATCCCACGCACAAAGGGGTACATTATGAATATTGAAACGATCAAAAATCTGCTCAACGCCGAAGTTCTTTGTTGCGGTGAGCATCTTGATACCACCGTCCATTCTGCCTGCGGAAGCGACATGATGAGCGATGTGCTTGCTTTTGTCAAAGACCAGGCGGTATTGTTGACGGGACTTGTTAATTCTCAGGTCATTCGCACAGCCGTTATGATGGATATGCGCTGTGTTGTGTTTGTAAGAGCAAAACGTCCGACTCTGGAAATGATCGAATTTGCAGAAGAAAACGGCATCGTACTTCTCAGCAGTGATATGCGTATGTATGAAGCCTGCGGAACGCTCTACACAAACGGTCTGGGTGTATCCAGAAAAGCATGAGCGAATTCCTGAATTTCCATTTTGACGTAGACGGTGATAATTTCGTTTCGGCAGGTCAGGCCTCGGTGCAGATGAAAAAGAATATGCGTCAGCTCGGTCTTTCCCCCGAAATCATTCGTAAGGTTTCCATCGCCATGTACGAAGGTGAGATCAACATGGTCATCCATGCCCACGGCGGTGCGGCAGATGTCAACGTATATGAAGATCGCATTGAAATTATTCTCGACGACAAAGGCCCCGGCATCAAGGACATTGACCTTGCCATGCAGGAAGGCTATTCCACGGCAAACGACCACGTCAGAGCACTGGGATTCGGTGCCGGCATGGGCTTGCCGAACATGAAACGCTACACGGACGATATGAAAATTGAAACCGTGGTCGGCGAAGGCACTAAAATCACTATGAGTGTATTATTATGAACGATTACAGACATTCCGTTGTTCTGGATAAGGAAAAATGCACGGGCTGTACCACCTGCGTACGTCATTGTCCCACGGAAGCGATCCGAATCAAAAACGGTCACGCGGAGATCAACACCAACCGTTGCATTGACTGCGGTGAGTGCATCCGCGTTTGTCCGCACAAAGCGAAAAAAGCCATGTGCAGCAAACTGGAACATTATATGCACTACAAATGGAAGATCGCTCTGCCTGCTCCGTCTTTGTTCGGTCAGTTTGCCGGCCTTGACGATGTGGACTGCGTTCTGCAAGGTCTGCTGGATATCGGATTTGACGAAGTATACGAAGTGGCAAAGGCCGCTGAACTGGTTTCGGCATATACGAGGCTGTACCTGAAAACGGAAGGCATCAAAAAACCGGTCATCAGTTCCGCCTGTCCCGTCATTGCACGGTTGATCGCTCTGCGTTTTCCTTACCTGAAAGACAATCTGATGCCAATGCTTCCGCCTATGGAAATTGCCGCCATTCAAGCAAAACAGAAGGCAAAGCAGGAACATCCCGAACTCAAAGACGAGGACATCGCCGTTTTCTTTATTTCTCCGTGTGCCGCGAAGGTCAGTTACATCCGCAACGGTTACGGTGACTACAAAAGCAATATCGACGTCGTCGTGTCCATGAGTGAGATCTACTTTTTACTTATCGGTGTCATGAAGCGTGACAAAGCCCCGACTGTGACCAGCGAATCCGGTATGATCGGTATCGGCTGGGCTTCCACGGGCGGAGAATGTGCCGCGATCCTCAATGACAATTACCTCTATGCAGACGGTATTCAGAACTGCAATCAGGTTCTTGATTCAATCGAAAACGGCAATATGCCGCCGCAACTTGAATTTATTGAACTGAACGCCTGCATCAGCGGTTGTGTCGGCGGGATCATGACGATCGAAAATCCTTTTATTGCAAAAACCCGTTTACAGGCTGTCAGAAGATATATGCCTGTTTCCAAAAACTTCCTGCCGCAGGATACGGGATTTATCCCGCCCGAATACATTACGGAATCCTTGCCGACCTACATCCCCATTTCCCGTCTGAGTGAAAATATGGGAGAATCCATGCGGATGATGGCACAGATTCAGAAACTGCGTGCAGAATTGCCGAACATCGATTGCGGTGCCTGCGGCTGTCCGACCTGCCGTGCCTTTGCGGAGGACATCGTTAAGGGATTGATTCCCGGCATAGACCGCTGCGTGGTTCTGGCACAGAAAAATTGCACTCAAGCAAACAAGGAGGACAAGGAACAATGACAGCAGAATCTCTTGCCGCAAAACACGGTTTCAAAGTGTTGGCAATGCCCGATCCCGACCGCACGGTCAAGGGTTGCTATATCGGAGATCTGCTGAGTTGGGTCATGGGCCGTGCACGGCAGGACAATGCATGGATCACGATCATGTCCAACATCAACATTGCCGCAGTTGCCGCCCTTTCGGACGTCAGCCTTGTTATTTTAGCCGAAGATGTACAACCCGATGAAAACGTACTCAATACGGCAAAAGCAAAGAACGTAAACATCGTTTGTTCTCCCCTGCCCGCTTACGAAACCGCCGTTCGGATCACAAGTGACGTATGAATCGGTACTATTACGATTTTCATATTCACTCCTGCCTGTCCCCTTGCGGTGACAACGATATGACACCCAACAACATTGCAGGCATGGCGGCTCTGGCAGGCTTGCAGATCGTCGCTCTGACCGATCACAACACCTGCAAAAACTGCCCCGCTTTTTATAAGGCGGCAAAAAAGAACGGTATCATCCCCATTGCGGGAATGGAACTGACAACGGCGGAAGACATACACATCGTATGTTTATTCCCCACGCTGGAAGATGCCATGGCTTTTGATGCATACGTAGATACGAAAAGGATCCACATCAAAAACCGTACGGATATTTTCGGTGAACAACTCATCATGGATGAAAACGATGAGATCATCGGCACCGAAGCGGATCTTCTTTCCAACGCTACCGTGCTTACGATCGAAGAAGTACCCGATGCGGTAAAGCCCTTTCACGGCATTTGCTATCCGGCACACATTGACCGCGAAGCCAACGGTGTTATAGCCACACTCGGAACGTTTCCCGACTCACCGTTTTTTGCCTGTGCGGAATTTCACGACAAAGAAAAACAAAGTTCTTACGCAGAAAAATTTCCGCTTACGGCACAAAAAAAACGATTGGTCAGTTCCGATGCCCATTATCTGTGGGATATACGCGACAAGGACGATTATTTCGAGATCGACGACGAGCCGTATTCCTCAGACAAAGTCCGCAATGAAGTTTTTCGTCAGTTACGGGGGGAATAAAAGAAGATGAAAGAATTATCTTTGAACATTCTCGATATAGCACAGAACAGCATAAAAGCAGGGGCGACGGTCATAACGATCGAACTGGAGGAACGGGAAAAACACTTCTCCATCCGCATCACCGATAACGGTTGCGGAATGAAAGCCGATTTTCTTGAGAATGTGACCAACCCGTTCACGACTACACGCACCACGCGAAACGTCGGTCTGGGCATCCCGCTGTTCAAACTTGCGGCGGAACAGACAGGCGGCTTCCTTACAATTACATCCCGCCACGAAAGCGAACACCCGGATGACCACGGCACCGTGGTAACGGCGGTTTTTGATCCGACACACATGGACTTCACCCCGTTGGGAGATATCGTATCCACACTCACCATTCTCATACAGGGCAGTCCGGATATACGTTGGATCTTTACCCACACACAAGAGAACGGCTGTGTTTCGCTGGATACGGATGAATTGAAAGCGGTTCTGGGCGATATCCCACTTGATACCTTTGAAGTGATCGCATGGATTTCCGATTACCTCAAAGAACAATATTCAGGTTTATAAAAAAATAATATATACATTAATGAAAGGATCTGTAAAACATGAAGTCTTTAGCAGAACTTGCAGCAATCAGAGAAAAAATGCAGGGCAAAGTCGTTCTTCGCGAAGGCAGCGGTGATATCCGCGTTGTTGTCGGTATGGCAACCTGCGGTATTGCAGCCGGTGCAAGACCTGTCCTTTCCGCATTCGTGGAAGAAATCAACAACCGCGACCTCACGGGTAAAGTTACCGTTTCCCAGACCGGATGCATCGGTATCTGCCAGTTTGAGCCTGTTGTAGAGATCTACGAAGCAGACAAAGAAAAGGTCACTTATGTCAAGATGACTCCCGAAAAAGCCAAAGAGATCGTTGAAAAACACCTCATCGGCGGCAAAGTCATCGAAGAATATACAGTCAGCAAGATTTAAGGTAATTTGGAGGTATAAAAATGGTTCGTGCTCAAATATTGATTTGCGGCGGCACCGGTTGTACTTCTTCCGGCAGTGTCAAACTCATTCCGGAATTTGAAGCACAGCTCGCAAAGAACGGTCTTTCGGATGAAATCAAGATCGTTAAGACCGGTTGCTTCGGTCTTTGCGAACTCGGCCCCGTTGTTATTGTGTATCCCGACGGTACTTTCTACAGCAGAGTTGAAGAAAGCGACGTCAAAGAGATCGTTGAAGAACATCTTCTCAAAGGCCGTATCGTAGAACGCCTTGCCTACACTGATGTTGCTGCTGATGCTGTCGTCGAGGGCAACGTTTCTCTGAGTGATACCCGTTTCTATTCCAAGCAGAAACGTGTTGCTCTGCGTAACTGCGGTGTTATCGATCCCGAAAACATTGAAGAATACATTGCTATGGACGGTTATGCAGCCCTCGGTAAGGCTCTGACCGAAATGACACCCGAAGAAGTTATCAAAACCGTTATGGATTCCGGTCTTCGCGGCAGAGGCGGCGGCGGTTTCCCCACCGGTCTGAAGTGGAGTTTCACAGCCAAGAACCAGGCTGACCAGAAATACGTCGTATGTAACGCTGACGAAGGCGACCCCGGTGCATTCATGGACCGTTCCGTTCTTGAAGGTGACCCGCACTGTCTTGTTGAAGCCATGACCATCTGCGGTTACGCTACCGGTGCTACCGAAGGTTACGTATACGTTCGTGCCGAATATCCGATCGCTGTTGCCCGTCTGCAGAAAGCCATTGACGATGCTCGTGCATACGGTCTGCTCGGCAAAAACATTTTCAATTCCGGTTTTGACTTTGATCTGTTCATCCGTCTGGGTGCAGGTGCTTTCGTTTGCGGCGAAGAAACGGCTCTTATGACCTCCATTGAAGGCAACCGCGGTGAACCCCGTCCGCGTCCTCCCTATCCGGCAGTCAAAGGTCTGTTCGGCAAGCCCACCACCGAAAACAACGTCGAAACCTTTGCAAACATTCCCCAGATCATCCTCAAGGGTGCTGAATTCTTCAACTCCATGGGTACTGAAAAATCCAAGGGCACGAAGGTCTTTGCACTCGGCGGTAAGATCAACAACACAGGTCTTGTTGAAATCCCCATGGGCACCACCCTTCGCGAAGTCATTGAAGACATCGGCGGCGGCATTCCCAACGGCAAGAAATTCAAGGCAGCACAGACGGGCGGCCCCTCCGGCGGATGCCTTCCCGCATCGCTTCTTGACATTCAGATCGACTACGACAACCTGACGGCACAGGGTGCCATGATGGGTTCGGGCGGTCTGATCGTCATGGACGAAGACACCTGTATGGTTGACATTGCAAAGTTCTTCCTTGAATTCACGGTCGACGAATCCTGCGGTAAGTGCACCCCCTGCCGTATCGGTACCAAGAGACTGTATGAAATTCTCGAAAAGATCACAAGCGGCAACGGCACACTTGCTGATCTCGATGAAATGGAAAGCCTTTGCTACTACATCAAAGAAAACTCTCTCTGCGGTCTCGGTCAGACAGCTCCCAACCCGGTTCTGTCCACCTACAAGCAGTTCAAAGATGAATACATTGCTCACGTTGTTGACAAGAAGTGCCCCGCAGGCGTCTGCAAGAGCCTCCTTTCCATCGTGATCGAAGCCGACAAGTGCAAGGGCTGCACCCTCTGCTCCAGAGTATGCCCGGTCGGCGCCATCAGCGGAACGGTTAAGAATCCGCACGTCATCGACCAGTCCAAGTGCATCAAGTGCGGTGCTTGTATCGAAAAGTGCAAGTTCGGCGCAATCGTCAAGAAATAAGGAGGAACGGATACAATGGCTGATGTAAATATCAAAATTAACGGCAAAGACTATACCGTTCCCGCCGGCAGCACCATTCTGACTGCTGCCCGTATGGCAGGAATTGAAATTCCCACGCTTTGCTATCTCAAAGAAATCAATGAAATCGGCGCTTGCCGTATTTGCGTTGTTGAAGTAAAAGGTGCAAGAAGCCTTGTTGCCGCTTGCGTATTCCCTGTCAATGAAGGCATGGAAATCTTCACCAACACCCCCAAAGTTATCGAATCCAGAAAGACCACTCTGAAACTCATCCTCTCCAACCACAAGAGAGAATGCCTTTCCTGCGTGCGTTCCGGTAGTTGCGAACTGCAGAAACTCTGCAACGATTACGGCATTGAAAACGAATATGCATTCGCAGGCGTCAAATCGCAGTATGCGATCGACAGCAGTGCGGCTCATATGTACAGAGACAATGAAAAGTGCATCCTTTGCCGTCGTTGCATGGCTGTTTGCGAAAAGAACCAGGGTTGCGGCGTCATCGGTGCAAACGACAGAGGTTTCGACACCCATATCGGTTGTGCTTTCGAAAAACCGCTGGCTGACGTTGCCTGTATCTCCTGCGGTCAGTGCATCACCGTCTGCCCGACGGGTGCTCTCTCCGAAAGAGATGACACACAGAAGGTATTTGACGCACTCAACGATCCCGCAAAGCACGTGATCGTGCAGACAGCTCCCGCTGTCAGAGTCGGTCTCGGTGAAGAATTCGGCTATGAAATGGGTACCGTTGTTACCGGCAAACTCGTAGCAGCCCTCAAGGCTCTCGGCTTTGACGGTGTGTTCGACACCAACTTCAGTGCTGACCTTACCATTATGGAAGAAGCAACCGAATTCCTCGGCAGATACACCAAGAAAGAAAATCTGCCTCTCATCACTTCCTGCTCTCCCGGTTGGATCAAATACTGCGAAACCTATTATCCC
Organism: Acutalibacteraceae bacterium; assembly: GCA_045590895.1. GTDB lineage: Bacteria > Bacillota > Clostridia > Oscillospirales > Acutalibacteraceae > RUG806. Next base: position 13,644 of record JAZNRU010000047.1, on the reverse strand, counting down.
GAATTCATTCCCAACCTTTCCTCCTGCAAATCCCCGCAGGGTATGTTCGGCTCCGTTGCCAAGACTTACTATGCAGAAAAGATGGGCATTGATCCCAAAGACATTTACGTTGTCAGCGTAATGCCCTGTACCGCAAAGAAGTTTGAAGCAGAAAGAACCGAACACACGGCTGTTGAAGGTCTTGCTGACATTGATGCGGTTCTCACCGTCCGCGAACTTGCAAGAATGATCAAAAAAGCCGGCATTCTGTTCAGAGAACTTCCCGATGCACAGTACGATGCTCCCTTCGGTCTCGGCTCGGGTGCAGGTACCATTTTCGGTGCTACCGGCGGCGTTATGGAAGCAGCTCTGCGTACCGCTTACGAAGTTCTTACCAAGGAAGAACTTACTTCCCTTGATTTCCACGACGTCAGAGGCGTAGAAGGCATCAAAGAAGCCACCTACACCATCGCAGGCAACGAGATCAGAGTTGCTGTTGTTTCCGGTACTGCCAATGCAGGCAAACTGCTTGAAATGATTAAGAACGGCGAAAAGGCCTACGATTTCATTGAGATCATGGCTTGTCCCGGCGGTTGCGTAAACGGCGGCGGTCAGCCCATTCAGCCCGCATCCGTTCACAATTTCCGCAACATCAGAGCAGAACGTGCCGCAGGTCTGTATGCTGACGACAAGGCTCTGCCCATCCGCAAATCCCATGAAAATCCCGACGTGAAGGCAATTTATGATGAGTTCTTCGGTGAACCCAACAGCCACAAGGCTCATGAAATTCTGCACACGGGTTACGTTGCACGCAAAAAGTATTAATTGAATCCCCTGATAAAAGTTGATCCGCCGCATTGTGATAAACTCACAATGCGGCGGTTTTTTTGATGTATTAAGATGTAAAAAAACGCAAAGCCTGTCAGGATTTGTCACTCAACATTCTTTCGGCTTCTTTCAGACGCAGGATCAGACTCGCAATGACGGTTTCGCAGGCTTCTTCACTCATGAGGGTATCACCCTTCATAAATGAATAGAACCCGATACTTAACAGCGAACCGATGCGATATGCGGCATACACACCCGCATCCACCTGCGGGGCGATCTTTGCTTTTTTGATAACGTTGCTGAATTCATCAAAATAAAAACGCATCATTCCGTCATAAAGCGTGCGAACGCTCGAAGAACCTGCCAACAAATGATCTACGTTCAGATTCTTTACATATCGCAGAACTGCATACATTTCACGAAGAACGTCTTCATAATACGTCTCAACACTCACGAATTCGCGACCTGTATGTTCAAGGCGAGTTTCAAGCAATTTCCGTGCAATACAGTACATGGAAAACTCTTTACGGTCCTCAAAATGTTTATAAAAAGTAGCACGGTTGATATCAGCCGCTTCACAGATATCCGTTACGCTCAATTCATCCATAACCGTTTCGCCGCACAATTCCCAAAAAGTTTCATACAATTTGCGATTTGTACGGACAAACCGAAGATCTTCTTTTCTCGCCATTATTCTGCTTTTTCCCTTTCCACATTAAAGTGCTACTATTATACCTTGTTATCAAAACTTTGTCAAGAATTCGCCTCTGTCCGTTTTTGGAGTTAGGCAACAAAAAAGCAGGAATGCTTGCAAAATCAGCATTCCTGCAATAATTTTTTTCAAACAACAAATTTACGATTTGTTTATTTTGCCAAAGAACCGACCAAAAGCATATAACCGCCGATCTGGGCTCCGAATTCAGGAGCACCTTCCATGATGATCTTGCCTTCCTTGGTGGCTTCAAGCATATCATCGATCGACATCAGCGTACCGAGAGCAGCGTCCAGATCACGGAATTTGAGCGTAAAGAAAGGCATTGCTCTCTTGTATTCGCCCTTACCGGAACGGGATTTACCTGCTTTGACACGGATAAATGCACTGACGGAGGGTTCATCCTGCACGGCAAATGCATAGACACGGTCAGGGCTCTTGAGTGCCCAATCGTGGACTTCTTCATGACCGTTCTTGTTGAGCTGACTGATACCTGCACTCAGAAGATAGAAGTAGCATTTTACAAGCAATCTCTTGGTATCTTCATCTTCGGGCGGGGTTTCAAGTCCGAGCAGATTTGCCATTTTCAGCAATGCGGCCATAAAAGCGGCAAAAGCGGCGGGATGTTTGGTAACGCCCTTCATTTTGGGCAGTGTTGCGGGTGCAATCTTGCCCTTGAAGAATGCGTTGAGTGCTTCGACGCTCTTGAACTCAAGTTCAACCATCGGTCTGGGTTCGATTTTGGGATGGATCTTCCATTCGTCACCGTTGACCACAAAGTGGATGGCATACTTGCCGCCCGGTGCTTCGGGAGCAAGACAACTGACCTGATAGACGCAGTGAACGTTTTTGAACATCTTATTGATGCTCGGAACGTCAGCAGCGATGACTTTCAAAAGCGGCAAAGCAGCATTCAAAAATATCTTATTTGTCAAGAAGGCTTCTCTATCTGCCATTGCATCTCTTTCCTTTCGTATGGGAATGGGGACGATTACATTTCGTCATCCCAGTTGTCGTCTTCTTCGAAGTCTTTCTTCATGACTTCTCTGACAGCTTCAATGATGCCGTTTGCATCAATACCGAGAACAGCCATAATATCCTCATGCAGACCGATGGGAGCAAACTGATCATTGACACCGAGTTTCTTGAAGGCACAACCCTTACCGGATTCAACGACGACTTCCGCAACTGCGGAGCCCAGACCGCCGAGAACGGTGTGATCTTCAACGGTGATGATGCGACGGGTATCCATAACAGCCTTCAGAATGGCTTCCTTGTCAAGAGGTTTGATGGTGTGCATATTCAGAACGCGAACCTTCAGACCTTCTGCTTTTTCAAGGAATTCAGCAGCCTGAACAGCCTGGAATACGCAGGAACCGCAAGCGATAACGGTAATGTCAGTGCCTTCGTGAACGGTAACAGCCTTGCCGATCTCAAAACCGTAGTCGCTGTTTTCATACAGAACGCGGTCAAAACCTCTGTTGATACGGATATAGAACGGACCGGGGGTTGCATAAGCAGCCTTGACGGCATTGTAGGTTTCATAACCGTCAGCGGGAACGATAACGGTCAGATTCGGAATGGAACGGGTAACGGCAAGGTCACAGATCGCATGGTGGGTGGAACCTGCCTGACCGAAAGAAGTACCCGAATGGGTAGCAATGACTTTTGCATTGACGTTCTGATAGCAAAGGTCGGTATGAAGCTGGTCAGCAGCACGGAAAGATGCAAACTGAGAGAAAGTGGAAAGGAACGGTACAAGACCGGCTCTTGCCATACCTGCGGCAACACCGAACAGATCCTGTTCAGCAATACCGACGTTGAAAAATCTGTCGGGGAATTCTTTCATGAAGTCACCGATCTTAGTGGATTTTGCAAGGTCAGCGGTAAGAGCAACGACATCGGGATGCTCTCTGCCGAGCTCAACGAGAGCCTGACCGTAAATTTCGGATGTAGAAAGCTGTGTGGATTCAATTGCAGTATAAGTCATTCCGCCTGCCATAGCTTATGCACCCTCCTTTTCTGCGCGGGCTACGCGCTTTTTATAGGTTTCGGCAAGTGCTTTCTTGCCTCTGTTGTAACGATCTTCGTCAAATGCACCGTAGTGCCAGGTGTAATCGTCTTCGATAAAGTCGATACCGCAACCTTTGAGGGTATTGCAGACGATCATAACGGGCTGTGTGCCGCCGTTCTTGTGGTTTTCGTAAGCAAAATCGATCGCTTCGCAGAGTTCTTTGAAGTTATTACCGTCAATTTCCTTAACGATGAAGCCGAATGCAGTCCACTTGTCGCAGAAGGGCTCAAGTTTCTTGACGTCTTCGGTTCTGCCGTCGATCATGCACTTATTACGGTCAACAAAAGAAATAAGGTTGGTTACTTTGTAGTGAGCTGCTGTCATAGCGGCTTCCCAGTTGGATCCTTCGTCACATTCGCCGTCACCGAGAACGCAGAACGTCATGTAATCTTTACCGAGTACACGTGCGGCAAGAGCCGTACCGACAGCGATGGAAAGGCCGTGGCCGAGCGAACCGGTGGAAGCGTCAACACCGACAACCTTGTTGGAGTCCAGATGCATACCCATCTTGGAACCGGAAAGGTTGAAAGTCTTAAGCATTTCCTTATCGTTGAAGCCGAGATCGCAAAGCAGAGGTGCGTAAGCGATTGCAGTGTGACCTTTACTGAGAATGAAACGGTCACGGTCAGCCCATTTCGGATCGTCAACCTTAATGTTCATATACTTGTGATAGCAAACGGTCATGATGTCAAGAACGCTCATACCGCCGCCGATGTGTCCGCTACCTGCCCAATAGGTCGTATCAAGCGTCAGATTACGAAGCTCGTCAACCTTTTTTTCAAGAGCGAGCCATTCTGCCTTGGAAAGGGACATAGAAAATTCCTCCTAATAAAAATATTTATCAAGGGGCGGTTACCGAAAGCAACCGCCGATAGATCAAAAATTTACTGATACTTGGGTCTGATTGCATGGAAGGCATCTTCTGCAACTTCGATGGTGCGTTTGATGTCTTCTTCGGTCAGAGAAGCATTGATGAAGTGGTTGTGGTGAGAGGTCAGATAAATACCTCTGTGTACCATTTCCTGCACCCAATCCTGGTGAATGAGCAGGCTGTCATCGTCTGCAAGACGCAGATAGAACAGAGAGGGTTCACCGGATGCCACCATGTGGAAACCGTTGTTTGCGGCAGCGGCTTTGAGACCTTCGGTGAGCATCAGTCCCTTTTCACGGAACATCTTGGGAGCATCGAGAGCCTTGAGTTTGTTGATACAGGCGATACCTGCGGCAAAAGGCACGGCACTCATCCAGTAAGAACCGGTGTAGCTAAGACCGCTCATAGCGGATTTCAGGAATTCCTTACCGCAAAGGCAGGATACGTTCCAGCCGTTGGCAAGAGCCTTACAGAAACAGATCATATCTGCTTCAAAGCCGTAATAATGGTCGGAACCTGCAACGTCAAGACGGAAACCTGCACGTACATCGTCCACGATCAGAACGATGCCCTTTTCGGTGCAGAGTTTACGGACTTTCTGCCAATAGCCCTCGGCAGGTGTTACGTTATCAACGAAGTTACCGTGCATATAGGGCGTGGAAATGAAAGCTGCGATTTCGCCTTCATTTTCGTTTACGAGTTTTTCAAGTGCTTCGTAGTCGTTCCAGTCAACGTAGAGGTTGTTTGCAACGTCCTCGGGAATAACACCGGGATAGTCAACTTTCTGTGTCCACATGGAAACACCGTGATAGAAACCGTTTACAAAGATGATCTTTTTACGGTGAGTATGTGCACGGGCACACATGATCGCACCCTGGGTGGTATCGTTACCGTTTTTCATAAAGAATGCCCAGTCTGCACTGGCAACGGTATCGACCATCAGTTCAGCAAACTCAACGATCTTTGTGGACGGAGTGGTAACGCAATTTTCAAGTTTTGCCTGTTCCATAGCGGCGGCATCAACGTCGGGATCGTTATAACCCAGAACATTGGGGCCGTATGCACACATATAGTCAATGAATTTATTGCCGTCAACATCCCAGAAATAGGAACCCTGTGCTTTTTCTGTGAAGAAAGGCCAGGAAGTGGGCGGGATCCAGCAACCCTCTGCAGGGCCCTGATGGCCGTAAAGACCGGACGGAATCACCTTGCAGGCTCTTTCAAACCATGCATGGCTCTTGTCATAGTTAAAATGTTTAGATGCCATCTTTATTTCCTCCTAAGGGTGACGGATATAATCCGAATCCGTTTTTTACAGGCGGATTTCCGTCGGTACTTCGTTAAAATACTCGAAAATCCATAAAAGGGTGAAACGCCGAAAAGACTTAAAAAGAACCGTTTTCGGGCGGGGTTGGATTGTATCCGTCACCCTTATGCCAGATACAGCGCAACGCGGTCAAGAATACGGTTGACGTTGTCGATCATGGAAATCATACCGCCCATGATGATAGAGCCTTGTCCGATGCAGGCAACCGCATTGACGTTGCCGTCAAACAGGTCACGTGCAAGTTTGATGCTGGTGAATTCCATGATTGCACGGTAAGAATCGGGTTCTTTCTTAACGGTAATCATGCGGTGATCGCGTACACGGATGGTAGCACTCGGACCGCCGGTAATGGCGATCTTGATGTCACCGTCTACGATGTGATCTGCACTGAATTTACCGATTTCATCGTTATTGCCGATCTGTGCAAGGGCAACGGCAATGGTATAGAACATCAGAGAAGTGCTGATTTCGAAGAATCTTTCATCCTCAAGATCCTTAGGATCGGGACGCATATACTTACTCAGAAGGTCTGTAAGCGGAACAAAACTCTTCAGCAAGAAAGCAATGTGGGTAAAGCCTTTGCACGGAATGGGCATAACTGTGCCGTCGATCATGCCGTTGAACTTTTCACAGGAGCCGAACGGAATCAGAATGTCACATTTGTCAACACCGTCACTCATACGGCAATAACCGTTTTTGAAGGTCAGCGTTGCGGACGGACCGCCTTTGACGATCATACCGATGGAAAGCGGTTTTTTGTTTTTCAGCAGTGCTCTTGCCTGCGGATCCAGTTCGCAGAGATTCTCAAGCGTGCCGAGAACGGCATACATATTGATATATGCCAAGGTTCTTGCATCTGTCAAATTCATATTAGCCAAAATGCATTCCTCCTCAAATTATTTATGGATATTATATCCATATTATTTCTTATCTATTTTATCAAAACAAAATAAGCATGTCAATTAAATTTTTATGAATAATGCTTAAATAAGAAAGTTCGGGATATTAAACAGTTTTTGTCTTTTCATTATGAGCAGATTGACGAAAATAAAAGCCGTCCGGATGACTGCGATCATCAGACGGCGGTAATTACCCCATTTTATCCGTTGTACATACTTTTTGCCAACAAGGCATCTTCATCACTCTGTATGGTTGTAGTTTCCTGTTCTTTGCCCGTAAGAGAAGCTACCAATCCTTTAATTGTATCAATAATGGAATTGATAAAATCAGCAATATCGGTAATATAACCGAGAAATACTTCAAACATCTTTATGCACTCACTTTCAACATGATTCATTGTTAAAATCTTATCATTTTTATATGAACAAAGCATGAACATATCTTGACAAAACTTTGAACACGCATCATTCCATAACCAAAATATACGACATAAAATTAGACACTTTATACAAACATGTCACATCAAACACAAAATTTTCAACGCATCAGATACAGTAATGCCAAAATCAAGTCTTCATCCGCTTGTTCGGCTTTGAGCAAAAAGCAAAGCGAAAGGAGCAACGCCTGATCTTTTTCATCTGCGGACATTTTTCCGCCGAGCAACGACTGTAAAAACCGCTGTTCCCGTCCCTTTCCTTTATTGCAAAGCGGACAAGCACCCGTCTGCGGCTCCGTTTTCTGTGACAACCGTGCCTGCACCCCCTGCAATCCGTTCGGCATCGACGTGCAGACGGGTTGCTGACATTGCACGGGCGGTGTTGAGCGGTCGGTTGACTGCGGCGGATCGTTTTCATCAAACCGAAGGGCTGCATCCTCCGCCGCAAAGCGGGCTCTCTTTCGCATTTCCTGCACCCGTTGCACGGCTTCCTTCTGCATTTGCGAAAGTTGTGCGTACGTATAATCAGCCAAGCAAGCCACCGTCCTTCATCATGTGCATAATCTTCATCACACGGAGAATATTGACCGCCTCATCCACACGGCTCCTGCGATCGGGTTGCAACAAAGGTTTGAGAGCATAAAGAAAATCGCATTTTGCATCCTTTTCATTCATTTTGCCGAAGTATTTGGACAGACCGCCGATCAGTTTCGGATCCAATGAAAAGGCATCCGCGAAACCGCCGGCAGATGTATTGCCTGCAGGTGCTTCAGCCTGTTGCTGTGACATATTCCCAAGCAACTGCGATGCCGTTTCCTGCAATTGCTTCATATCCTCATCGCTCAACGAAGATAAAAGATCACTGAGATCCATGTCCCCCACCGCCGTTTTTGAGTTTTTTCAGCAATTCAACAGCCTGCGGAGATTTCAGCAATTGCTCTGCCGTTGAACGGTCCGACATAGCCTTTTGCAACAGCATCTGTTGTTCGGGTGTCAGCGATGAAGCAATTTCAGATCCTTTCTGCTGTGCCTGTGAAACGTTACCGTTTGCCAGCATATTCAGCAGGGCTTCCACTCGTTTATCTTGCAATTCAATCCCTCCTTGTGTATACTTTATGTGGAAAGGATTGTGATTATTCATGCGATTACTCGTTATGTCCGACTCGCACAGCCGTAAAAGCCGACTTGAAGAAATTCTGGCGGCTGAACCGACCGCCGATGCCGTTTTTCATCTCGGTGACGGTGCCGCAGATTTGCAGTATTTGCAGGAAAGTGACCGACGGACGTTCTTTTTGGTACGCGGCAACTGTGATTCCGCATTCAATGATAATTTGCAGGATGCATACAGCGTAACCTTTGACGGCGTTCGTATTTTCGCCACCCACGGTCACCTTTACAATGTAAAATTCGGATTGGAAAAAATCGGTCTGTACGCATCCTTGCAAAATTACGGACTGGTTTTGTTCGGACACACCCACACACCGCTGACACGGTATGAAAACGGTATTCATTTTTTCAATCCCGGTGCCGCAGCGGACGGAAACTACGGTTGCATCGATATCACCCCGAAAGGCATTGTTTGCATACAGAAACAATTAAAAATGTAATAAAATATTAACAATTTCAATGCTTTAATGAGTTGCAAAGATTTTTAATATATGTTATTATATCATGTGAAATATTATATATTGGAGGTACCAGTAATTATGGACACTCGTTTTGCAATCACCGATTACCATGACACCAGAGCTGTCAACAAAGCCCTTGATGAACTGATTGCCAAGCCGATCTACTCGGTCAGCAAGGATGCTCTGAAGGCTTATGTTGACAATTATTTTGAAGCAAAATGTGCTACTTCAAAAGCAATGATCGCTGAAGCCCGCGAGATCATTCCCGGCGGTGTTCAGCATAACCTTGCATTCAACTATCCCTTCCCGCTTGTATTCACGAAAGCAGACGGTTGCTATCTGTACGACATTGACGGCAACAAGTATTTTGACTTCCTGCAGGCAGGCGGTCCCACCGTTCTCGGTTCCAACCCGCCTCAGATCCGTGAACAGGTCATCGACCTTCTGAACACCTGCGGTCCTTCCACAGGTCTGTTCCATGAATATGAATACAAACTTGCAAAGAAGATCTCCGATTCCGTTGAAACGGTTCAGATGTTCCGTATGCAGGGTTCCGGTACCGAAGCTTGTATGACGGCAGTTCGTGTTGCCCGTCTTGCAACCGGTAAAAAGAACATTATCAAAATGGGCGGTGCCTACCACGGTTGGTCCGATCAGCTCGGTTACGGCATTCGTGTTCCCGGCTCCAAATTCACACAGGCTAACGGCGTTCCGCTTTACCTGTTCAAACATACGCAGGAATTCTTCCCCAACGACCTGGAAGACCTTGAAAGAAAACTCAGAGCAAACCTGCTCACAGGCGGCACGGCTGCTGTCTTTATTGAACCCGTCGGTCCCGAAAGCGGCACCACTCCGCTTGATTTCGACTTCAACAAGGGCGTTGAAAGACTTTGCCGTAAATACGGCGCACTGCTTATCTTCGATGAAGTCGTAACCGGTTTCCGTATGGGTATGGCAGGTGCACAGGGTTACTTCGGCGTCTCCCCCGACCTTACCATCTTCGGCAAGGTTATCGCAGGCGGCTATCCGGGCGCAGGCGGTGTCGGCGGCAAGAAGGAATACATGAAGTATCTCGGTGCAGGTCTTGACGATTCCGGCATGAAGATCAAAAAGGCTTTCACCGGCGGCACGATGACCGCCAATCCCCTTTCCTGCTGTGCAGGTTACTACACCCTCGAAGAAATCGACCGTACCAATGCTTGCCAGAAGGCAGGTCAGATGGGCGACCGTCTTACCAAGGGTCTGCAGGAACTCATCAAAAAGTACAACCTTCCGTTCGTTGCTTACAACGAAGGCTCCATCTGCCATCTTGAAACCGTCGGCACCATGCACTTCTCCATCAACTGGAAGAAGCCGTGGACCATCCCCGGTGTCATCAAGGCTACGGATGCACGCAAGGCAGAAATGACCCACATGGGTGCCGCTTACATGGCAGAAGGCCTCGTAACGCTTGCAGGCAGCAGACTGTACACCAGTGCCGCTTACACACCCGAACTTATCGACGAAGCTCTGACCAGATTCGACAAGGTCTTTGCTACCGTTGAACTGCTCAACAAATAAGAGGTAAAATAATGGATATTCTCGAAGCAAAATTGGCTGTCATAGAGGCAGGCAAACAACTCGTCAAGTGCGGACTCATTGCCCGCACCTGGGGGAACGTCAGTTGCCGTGTCAGCGACACGCATTTCGTCATTACCCCCAGCGGACGTGAATACAACGCACTGACTCCCGATGAGATCGTGCTTGTCAGCATTGCCGATTGCACTTACGACGGAGATATCAAACCCTCCTCCGAAAAAGGCATTCACGCATCCTGCTACCGTCTGCGTCCGAATTGCAATTTCGTGATCCATACCCATCAGCTCTACGCTTCCATGGCAGGTCTTGCAGGTCTTGACGTGCCCGTCAAGGATGAAAACAGTGCCGCGATTCTCGGCACTTGCATTCCTGCCGCCGCTTACGGTCTGCCCGGCACGGGTAAACTGAAAAAAGGTGTCAGCGAAGCCATTGCTCGCTCCGATGCAAACGCCGCACTGATGCTTCACCACGGTGCCGTTTGTCTTGGAACGGACATGGAAAACGCTTTCTGTGTTGCTCAGGAACTGGAAGTCGTCTGCAAACAGATGCTTCTTGACCGTTATGAACAGAAAACAGGCAACATTGCCGACAGTTTCACTTCTTTGAGTTGTTATATAGCAGAAACACTCAAAGAAGATACGATTACGGCACAGGAATTTGCCGCCTACATTTCCGAACGTGAAGGCGAAACCATGCTGATGACCCCCGCTGCAGGAGGCGACAGCGTCCGCATCCGCCTTTGCGACGGCACCCCGTTTGATACTGCCGTACAATATCCGTCTTCCGCTGAACTGCACATGGCGGTTTACAACAACCGTGATGATGTCAATTGTATTATTCACAACAAACAGGAAGACGTCGTGGCCGTGTCCTCCATCGGCAAGACCGTCCGTCCGTTCCTGGATGACTTTGCACAGATCGTCGGCGTAACCGCCCGCAATGCAACGTTTGATCCGAACAACGGTCAGAAAACGGCTAAAAAAGTGGTTAAGAAACTCAAAGGCCGCAATGCCGTTCTTCTCAAGGACAACGGTGCTTTGTGTGCAGGTTCCGGCATGAGCGATGCGCAGGCAATTGAAATGGTTGCCGAAAAGGGTTGTCAATCCTTTGTTGCCGCAAACTTACTCGACAAAGGAAAATCCACGATCAAGGGATATGAATGTGCTTTGATGCGTCTTGTTTACAAGATGAAATATTCAAAGCAAGCAGGGAAATAAATTCTTACCCGCAGGAATCGGACTACGGTTTCTGCGGAGAATTTACAGGGAGAGAAAATTTAATATGGCAGAAGGAAAGAAAGCAGAATACAAGAACGCGATTCGTTCTCGTCAGTTGATTAAAAACGCGTACGTTTCACTTTTGAATGAAAAGAACGTTTCAAAGATCACCGTTACTGACATCATCAACAGAGCCGGAATCTCAAGAGGCACGTTCTACGCACATTATGCTGATGTACATGATCTGTATTGCAAACTTGAAAACGATGCGATTACCGTAATTCTCAGAATCATTGAAGAAGCCGGCATTCTGAGTTTTATCGAAAATCCGTTCCCCACTTTGGAAAGTAATCTGCGTATTGCTGAAAAAAACAAAGAGTATTATAAACTCCTTCTTTCTTCATGTGTAGGCAATGAGTTTATACAGAAATTGAGTGATGATTTTGCAGTGTACTTTGTACCGCAGATTCTGGCACACTTTTCGGACTGCGATCCGGAAACCGTTCGCAGTTATATCAGTTTTTCCGCAAGCGGTATCCGCGGTATGATCTTCCGCTGGTTGGACGGTACGCTGAACCTTTCATCCGCACGATGTGCAAAACTGATGAGCGAAATGCTCGTCGGTGCGAGACCGCAGGGAATGCAATAATTTTCGTTGTACTTCTGCACAGCACATACCGGTGCAAAAAAACACCATCCCCTTTCTCAAGGGATTGTTGAATCAAAACAAAAGACAAAAACAGGTACTGTTTTTTGAGTGATGATCGCTCAAAACAGCACCTGTTTTGTTATGTATGCATAAAATCTTTTTGCACGCAAACATAGCCGTGGCATAGTATGAATTGAGGGCACGAAGGGAGGGAAAAAGATGAACTTTCTCGGTAACAATTGCTGGATCATCCTTCTGATCGTTATTATTCTTCTCGGTTCCGACAATTGCGGTTGCAATACCTGCAACACCTGCAATACCTGCAATTGCAACAACGGCTGTGGCTGCAACTGACAACTGAATTTATATTGCACCACGCAAAGTAACAAAAACCGTTCAGTTATCTGAGGACAACAAAAATGGCACCCCAAAAAAGGGGTGCCGATTTTTTATTTAATTCTTGGCAATCAGCCGTTCACGGAACCGAACAACTGCGTAATGGATGAGAATATCTTGTAGAACCATGCCCAGAGTTTCTGGAAGAAGGTTCTGTGGATCTCATTGATTTCACCGTCGGAAACGGCAATTGCATCACAGGTATAGGGTGCATTGCTGTCAACGGTTACGGCACAGGCAATGAAGTAACCGACGTCATCACTTGTCAGTGTGTACGTATAGCCTTCACCGAGTTTGACACCGGTATGGATGTTGTCACCGGCATTGTTGAGTCTGTACCATTCATAATTGATATAGGGAGCCACCGTATTGTCAATTGCGGTGGTAACAATGCTCAGGGTTTCGCCTTCGGTGTATGTACCCGAAATCAAAGCGGAAACGGCAATCGGTTTCTTTTCAACCGTCAGCGTAATGTAAGCACTCAAGGTTGCATAGTTTACACTGTCGGTCGGCACAAATTCAACCTTATAAACATCACTGAAAATACCGTGTTCTGCCGGATAGGAGGAAGCATTTTCAAGACGGAAGGTACCGTCACCTTCTTTGGAACTGGTAAACACAGCGGTGGACAGCGGTGAACCGTATACAACAACGGCTGTTGTGGGCATAACCACGTTCAGAGGCTGTGCTTTGAGAATTTCAACGGTCAGTTCACCCGGATTGACAACAAGTACATAGTTTCCTGCTGCAGAGCCGGTAAGAACAGGTTTCGTGTAGGTGACAGCTCTTGTACCTGCTGCGTTATTCTCAACCGTACCGGTAATCGAGAAAGAGGAAAGAGTAACGTTGCCCGCATCGGGAGCGAAAACATTGGTCAGAGCACTGAAGTTGATTGCAACGTCATAATTGGAAGCTGCAAAGTTACGGTTTGTTACGGTTGCATTTGTATACAGCGGACGCGGATTGACCGTTACAAGGCCCTGTACATAACGGAAATCATAGTTTGCACTGGTGAAATAACCGGTTACGGTTACGGGATAACCGTCCGC